>CAZCTW010000001.1:0-270709 GCA_964501905.1 uncultured Thermofilaceae archaeon
GTGGGGGTTGGGGAGTGCTTGGAGACGTAGGTTCAGGCGCAGGAGGGGTAGGAGGAAAGGTTGGCACGGCGGCTGGTGAACAAGAAACAACATTTCCGAGTTTCTTAGCTCTTAATTCTCTTCCCAACCTATATTTAGGTGAGTACGTGAACCCGGTGGGTATGTGTAAATGGATTTGAATTTCTCGTAACCATGGCCGCTAGGAAGTCTATTGGAGACTTCTGCTAGTTTCTCTTTTCGGTTACTGGTATTTTCAGGAATTCTATCCTATAGGTTTTCCAGCAATGTTTAACAGCGTATTTCCTAGCTTTGCCCGCTAAGGCTAGCACAGCTAGCAATGGAGTGCTGGAGCATTTAGTAGAATTATCTCGAATTCTTCGAGTAGTTTTAATATTTCTCTCCAGTATCTTATTGAGAAGAGAATGACTAAGCTTATGACTATGAGAAGGTAGTCTGTAGGGTTTCTATCTTCCACGCTCCCCTATAAAAATGTGAAAGAACTTTAATAAACTGGCAAATTATTGTTAGTTCTTTAACAGGAAAAGACATTCGAAGATATTAATGGGCCTTTTGAAATTATGAAAAAGACTATTTAAAATAAGGCAGCAATTCAAATTCACTTTAAGGATTTAGTAATTATATCTGAAGAATCTTATAGTCCCACTCCCAATTTTATATATGTAGCCAATAGACGATAAGGGTAATATCTTAATCATGTAGCCGAAAGTAAGTTTAGGAAAGCTTATGAGCATAGAGCACTCTCTTTTATAAGAGTGTTTCGCTCAGGACACCTAGCTCTCTCAGTTTTCGCCTAACTGCATTTTCTACGAACTCACTTCTGCTTCTATAGCCGTACCTCGGTGCTCCCTTATTCCCCTGCAGTCTTCGGTGTTAAATATTCTGCACTTTTTCTTCTCTAACAATTCGTCAGAGAAAAATTCTTTCCGTCTGGATGTAGGAAACTTAAAGGTGTTGAGGATTTCTACAGGATTAGAGTGGGAGAATACAGTATAATATACCAGGTAGATGTCAGAGAAAAAATGATTATAGTATACTATGTACGTCACCGGAGAACGGCTTATAGGATAGGTTAAAAGCTCCGGTACGGATGGAGCAGAGTTTTATATCTCTAGGTGTAAGAAATACATCGAATCTAAGAGTATTTTGAGCTTAGTCGAAGAGCTCAGCTTGCATCTCCTCCGACTCTCTCAAATTCTTCAAACGTTGTTTTGGCGAATTTAGGTCCTTTTAGCGCTAGGTCGAAAGGATCCTGTACCGGCTCTAGGATAATCCTAGAGTGCTCTACTTTTATCTTCACGAAGTCTCCCTCCTTAAGCCCTACGGCTTAGATGTCCAGAAGCTTATGAAGTGTGTTGATAGAGCTCCGAGGGGTAGGAAGACTTTAAAAGCCATGCAGGTCGCTCTATGGGTTGTTCTCGAAAATGTCTCTAGGAGAGATATCAGGATATTCCCTCCACCCTCGGACAGCGACGTGTGTAACGCCATCTGGCTTCTTAGAAACTCGGGATTAAAAGTTGAAGATTATGAATTGTACCGCGAGATTATCAGATATGTGGAGGAGAGACCCGATCTCCCAGTCAGAGTATACTATAACATAGTCTTTAGAGGCGATAACGCATTCGTCTACGGCGAAGTAGAGAATTTGGGGGATTTAGCTATTGAAAGAATTAGAATTAGAATAGCTCTGTTTGACAAAAACGGTTCAGTTACATGGTTGAGCTCTATCTACCCCTTCGGCAGCGTACTATATCCTAGGGAGAAATCTCCATTTGAATCTCTAATCCAGGTGGGCTATCTGGGAATAGACCCCTCTAATATCTACTGCGAAGCTTGGGTTTTCTCGATTTCAGAAGCTCTACTAGAGGACTACTATAGAGATTTCGAGCTATCGAATGTAACTGTTTTAACAGAAGATGATAATGGCGGTAGAGGGAATAGTTGAAAATGCCGGCTTGTTCGAAGCTAAGTACGTCGTTATAGTTATAAGCGTATACGATGCCGCCGGAAACCTAGTGGGATGCGGATCTGATTACATATCTCACATGGATGTTGGTCGAGATGAACAATTTGAAATATTTGTCCGCTTGTGGGGTGTAACCGATCGCTGGGATATCCGAATAGAATCGAGAAAAGCCTCTTAGCCACTACGGTTATATATGTTGTGGAGTAACTCAAGAAGAATGAGCGAAGCTAAACGTGAAGACTATACGTTTAGCTATAATATCGAGAATGTTAGAATAATAACTTAAGCTTATCATCTATAATATTTTCTTTTTCGGCTACAGCCATTTTGAAACTCAAAGGATTGTGGAGATAGGTGGTATTTCCTGCAGAATCCCCTAGCTTAACCCCTACCTATGCTGTTTTCCATTTTTTTGTAGTTGTCTGGTGTAACTATGTCGATTTTGTTAATTGAGGTTGTATATCCTTCCTCTTTTATTCTTTCTATTACTTTAGCGAATTCTTTGCGAATTTTCTCCCAGTCATCTGTGTCGTTTATGATTATGGTGGGTATATCGTTTAGTAACATTAATGCCGCGTGTACCGCATCGTATTTAATGTTTACTTCCTCGTTTATTATCGACGCAAGCCTTACAACCTCCTCGTTTATCTTCAGCAGTATAATGTCTATTGATAGGTAATCTTCTACAGCTCTCCTAGCGATGTACGGGCTTATTCTAGAAAGAGATCCCAAAAGTTCTAAAGCTACAAAAATCGATCCGCCTCTTTAAGGCTCTTATAAGCTTCTACATCTTCCGGCTCAGGCTCCTCGACTGCGATCACTTTCTCCTCTAAGGTTTGAATAGCTGTAGGCCGTATTCTGTGAGTCTTTTGAAGTGTTTTGTATTTTTGGTGTATAGTTTTAGGTTGAGGGTTATTGCCGTCGCGCCTATAATTAAGTCTCTGTCGTCTATTAGAGCTCCCCTTTGTTTTAGATTTCGCCAGATCTCCGCACTTTTTAGCAGTACCTGATTGTTTAACGGTGCTACTATGAACGATTCTTCGAGGAGTTTTTTAGCTTCTCTAGGCTTTCTAGTCCCTCTTGTATACTCGTACAGCGTTATGGTTGAAATATAGTATATGTTTCCGGGCGGTAGATCTATTCTCTCTCTGTAGTAGTCTACGAGTATGTCAGTATCTACTAGTACTCTCTCGCCCATTTTTTGATTTTCACCTCTTCAAATTCGGCCTCCAGAATTTCAGATAGTTTTTTCCTGTTTTTCTCACGTTTTAATCTCTGAACCTCGGCGATTAGCTTTAGTAGAAACTCGTCCCAACTCTCATCCTTTTTCAATGCTTCTAGAGCTCGTTTAGTCTCGCTAAGTATGGTGATTGTCGTTCTTGAATTCATAATTCAATCATAAAAATTTAACGCAATAATCCCTTATTTAATCTACTCTCGTTTTATCAAGCAGAAGATTGAAGAGAGTATTCTTCCTTAATGTTCTGCGAGGAATTCCACCTGATGTCCTCTCAGTACCTCCTCGATACTCCTATTCGCATAAAGCTCTGATTTAGATTTAGGAGATACCGCTTTTTAAGAATCCATTCATAGTCTATATTTATGCGGGAAAGAGAAAATCAAAGTTTAAAACCTATTACTAAGTAAGTTTTTATTTTAATTTATCGAGTTCTCTCAATAAACAAAGAGTTTAAACTCTTAAGCCTAGTTTCATCTCCTACAATGATTCCTATGTACCTGTATCTGCCCATTGAATCGACGCGAGTTATACCATAGCATTTTTCCATTTTTTATAGTTATATGGCGTGACTACTTCAATTTTATCAATTGAAATTAAATATCCCTCTCTTTTCGCTTTGTCTACTATTTTGGCGAAGTTTTTGCTTATTCTCTCCCAATCATCTACATCGTTCGTAATTACCACGGGTATATTATTTAGCAACATTAGAGCCGCGTGTACTGCGTCGTATTTAACGTTTACTTCCTCGTTTATCATCGATGCAAGCCTTATAGCTTCTATGTCTATATCCAGCAGTGTCATATCCACCGATAGATAATCTTCAACAGCCCTCCTGGCGATGTGAGGGCTTATCCTAGAAAGAGACCCTAAAAGCTCTAAAGCTACGAAATGCGAGCCATGAGCTTCAAAAATCTTCTTCTCAATATCTCTCAGGATTTCCGCACATAGTTCTCCATATCCGGGGTGATGTAGTATGGCGTAAACGAAAATATTCGTATCTATATACGCTTTAATCTTCGCTCCAGGATTCCTCGACGAGCTTAACGGCATCGATATCGACCGGTTCGCTGACTATACTAAGCATATCTTCAATAGGTTTTTTCTTGCGGGGGATTAAAGGTTCTAGGACTATTCTCCCGTTTTCAACTTTAACTCTTAGAAAATCTCCGATTTGAATACCGAGCTCTTCTCTGATATTTTTAGGAAGCGTAACTTGGTATCTCCTCGTAACCTTAACGATCTCCATGAAATCACTATGTACTACGTAGTACATTAGTACATATATATTTTACGATTTTACTCTTAAAATCTACGAGAATATTTCTCAACGATTTAAGGAGCGGTTTTCCTAAGTGAAACTCAGGTTAGTTTTCTCCTAGACGGACTAAAGCCTTAATAATACAAAGAATTTCTTGGCGAACTACATCCATAATTTATGAATCTTAAAATAACTACTTTAAACATGTGGAGATTTAAATCGTAAAGTAGGTAATCTCTTTTAAAAAGCTCTCAGAAAGAGCCACCCTTCTCTTGAAATCATAGGATCAATGCGTATCCTCACTTTATAGCCAACTTTCTGTAAAACTTTAGCAGCTTTTAAGCTGGGCTCTAATTATAGCGTGAAGAGAAGGATAATTCTCGCAGAAAGATAAATGGTATTTTGCGACCGGATGAATCATGTTAAATTTCAGCAGGAGAAGGCTGTAAGCCTCGGAAGTTACGAGCTCAAGGAATATAAGGGCGCTAAGCATTATTTTGTGGGGGGGTTTCTGCTTTATATTGGTCATGATCCGTTACCCACAGGTGCTAGGAAGACACTCCCCCATAAGCTCTATGCTACCGAAGACGTCTATTAAATAATAAGAAAGAAATCGTACAAGTGAAGGTGGTGTAATGAAAAAGTTAATTGAATCCAATAAATTTCTATTAGTGATCTCTCTTTTGATAGTTATTGCTGGGATTGTCCACCCCGTAGCGATAGTTAGGGCTTATCCAAAATCCCTAGAAATCAGGGGACCCCTATTCGCGGAAGTTGGAGAAAGCATCGTATTTACAGTTACTTCGGAGGATTTGCCCGTTAAGGGCGTAACCGTCTCTTTCGCCGGCTATAGAAACATAACAGATGAGGGAGGGCTAGTAAGTTTTCGAATAAATTTTACAGGAGTTTTTAAGGCGATAGCGAGTAAATCAGGCTATGAAGACAGTGTAGCACTAGTACTCGTCCTTCCTAAGGGGAACGATAAGTTTAAGATAAGAGCTTTTAGGCTTCACGAGGAACAGGTGGGTACCACTATTTTCTCTTATAGGCTGGCTGGGGCGAACTTCGCCTCTATAAAAGCTTACTATCTCAGGGATGATTATGGTAATATTTATCCAGCAATCATGGGAGAACGCGGCTTTATTCGCGTCCCCCACGAAGTTCAACACGAATCCCTATCTTGGGCCATCTCAGTAGCGAGAGACTGGGGGTTAGAGGTTTACTTAATAGCTGAGGTCTTGCCTGAATCCCTCTTTGGAGAAAACGCTACATTTTCGCCTCCTCTAGAATTAACGGGTGAGAGAATGCTGAACTATTTGAAACAGTCTATAAATGAGACGTTAATTCTAGCTAGATTTGCCGAGGAGCAAGATGTAGCTATACTAGACGCCAACGTCGCGTGCGAGCTGAAAGACAGCTATAAGATATACGAATCGCTTGTACCGGAGATAAGGAGATTTTACAGCGGGGAGCTTGCCATCGGGTGGGATTTAGGGCATCGATTTGTAAGAAATTTAAAATTCCCGGACATTAATTACTCTAAATTTGATGTCTTGACGCCCAGGTTTAATATTGGGCTTATCGCGGAGTTCAATACTCCGTCTAAATTGAAGAGGCTTATCGTTGATGTACTAGACTACGTACAAGAGGTAAAAAGAAAATATGGAATTAAAGTGCTAGTGACTTGGATAGCGTCTCTTGAGCTATACGAAGAACACGAAGCCGATTACCGCATATTCTTCAGCAACTTTAAGGGCTATGAAGAGGCTAAGACCTGGCTGATAAGGGAGATTCTTGAAGAGGCTGCTAAAAGAGATGTCGATGGAGTAGAGGTATACACCCAGTGGTTTTATGAACGTGCAATAGCCCCACATGGTATCTGGGAGGGAACAGCCGAGTTAGCCACATGGCAATCTAAGAGACCGCTTAACACCGTAGCAGCATACCTAGTAAATCCATGGAATGCTGAGGAGAGGAGAACCCTAAGGATCTTAGAACATTCAAGACTAGCCTCCATCAACGTAATTGTAAAATCCGAGAGCCCGCTTGTCAAGGAGTGGGTTTCAGGCAAGATTGAGAGCGCTTATAAGGCGTTCAGAAATCATAATAACAGAAAAGCCGAAAAACTCGCATCGGAAATCTTGGAGTTCCTATTTCACATAGAAAATCCCTTGAATATAATAGTCGATGGCAATGGCGATGAATGGCTAAATATTGATCCTGTATATTTTAATCCAAACAGGAATTTTCCTTGGTTTAATCTAGTTTGGACTGGGAAGATGGAAGTGAAGGATATGGGAAACCTTAAGTGTGTCTACGCAGTCAATGATAAAGAAAACCTCTACTTAATGCTCGAATTCTACGGCAAACCTCCTAAACACCTGCCCTTCCTTGCTATAGACACTAGCGGGGAGTGGAGGCATGAGAGTGGGAGGGAGTTTCACATACCTTTAGATAGAGGATTATCGGATCTTTGGAGAGTATCGTATGAGGGTATGATCGCACATGAGGATCATTTTGATCCTCAAAATCCCAACTCGACAATAGTTGGAAGTATAGAGGTTAAGGTAAACAATGTCGTAGAGCTGAGAATACCGCTAGAGCTCCTAGGCAATCCGGAGAAGGTTAACCTGATAGTGTGGTACCCTGGGATGGCTCCATGGGGTGATATGGAGGTGGATATCGTGGACTGGTGGATTGAATCCGAAAATAGCTCGGTGGTGATCTCTACTTCTTCTGACAAAGTTTTACGAGGAGAAAGTCTCGTGATTAAAGGATTCATATATCCGGCTCACGCCAGCTCGAACATTACTCTAACCTATACAATGCCTAATGGAACGATCCTACGTAGGAATGTTAAATCCTCACCCCTGGGCGAGTTTGAGGATGTATTCACTCCTAACATGAGAGGATCTTGGAGTGTTAGGGCGAGCTGGAGCGGAGACCTGGATCACAGGGGGGCTACTAGTCCCGAAGCCCTCTTTACAGTATTGCCTAGACCAGCTGAATTCGTAGTATCGAATTTAAGCATAACTCCTGCTAAAACCGAGGTGGGGGAGCTGGTCATAGTCAGCGTTAAAGTGACAAATGTAGGCGAGGAGGAGGGAGCTTATACCGTCTACTTAAAGGTGGCTGGCGTAACTGTGGATTCTAAGACTGTCGTTTTAGCTGGAGGAGAAACCGTTACTGTATCCTTCGAGCTCGTCGAGAAGGAGGCTGGAGAGTACGAAATAGAGATTTCCGGACTAAAGGGGATTTTAGTGGTGAATGAACCCTTAAAACACCTAGATTTAGGTATATATCCATTGTTAGCCGTGCTCGTAATAGCTGTAATTTCAGCAATTTGCTTATGGAAACTCCTCAAA
Organism: uncultured Thermofilaceae archaeon; assembly: GCA_964501905.1. Lineage (GTDB taxonomy): Archaea > Thermoproteota > Thermoprotei > Thermofilales > B69-G16 > B69-G16. The sequence continues at coordinate 7,848 of CAZCTW010000001.1, forward strand.
GACAAGAAATTGCGGGGTTTCAATAGCATTTATCGAAGTATGTTTTATATAGTGGGATTTCCCACTATTAATTAGGTGGGATATTGGAGTTATTGTTAAAGATCGATGCTAAAGGACGGATATTAATTCCAGCTCGTATCAGGAGAAAACTAGGTTTAAAACGTATCGTCAGGATGCGCGTTGAGGAAAATAAATTGATAATAGAATCTGTCGAGGATCCGGTCGAAGCTTTGACGCGAACCGTGATTAAGGGTTCTAGAAATATAGAGGAGGAGATAGCTAGTTTTAGGAGAATATCTGAAAAAGAGGCTATGAAGAGGGTTAAAGATAGATGGTTGTGATAGAGACGGATATTTTGATAGCGCTTGCATCTAAAACCGATGTACATCATGGTGAAGTTAGAAGATTATTGGAAAAATTGACAACAGTGAGGTTATCTCCCTACTCGCTTATCGAGCTGGATCTTTTGATAACTTCTCAAAGCTTAACGGTTAAATTACCCGATTTCTACAACACATTAAAAACTACCCTCGCCTATTATGGAGTTATAACGCTGACTCCTCATCCTGAGCATTTCGAAAAAGCCTGGATTTTAAGAAGAAAATATGGTCTTACGTTTTTTGATAGTTTGCACGCTGCCGCGGCGGTAAGAGAAGGCGATGTCTTAGTGAGTTTTGATAGAAAATATGGTAATGTGAAAGAGTTAAAATATAAGCATCCCTTCTCACTGCTTTAAACAATTCTTCCATTCATAAAATACTAGAAAGAAGTAGAGAGGAGAAGCTCTTGGATACACTAAGATTTACAATCAAACTCAAGCGCTATCAACCATCTAGTCTACGGGCTTAGAATTATAACGCCGATGGAATGAGAGAAAAATTTGAAGCTATACCGCATCATCTCTGCATTAGCTTATTAGAAATAAAACATAAGAATTTACGATATTAAAAGAAAGAAAAGAATTATTAAAAGAACTTTCGTCGCTTCTAAATACCTGGTTATGCTGTTTAGAACTTTCTTGAACTAAATGTTGGTGTTATCGAGATTCGGAATACATTTCGATCCTTCGCTTAGCAGTTGCCTTTATCTCCTCCACCCTCTGCTAAATAATCGTTAAAAATGGGGAATTTTGGCTATTATTCCGGCTCTAGGGTGTTTTTCCATCTTAATTCGCGTCCTTCGAAGAAGTCTATTAGGATTTGCTTGGCTTTATACAGTGGGATATCGTAGCCTTTTAAAAACTCGTTGTTCTTGGTGTTTTCATATCTTACATCGTATAAGAATTGAGAATACCTCGTGAATTCTAGAAATGTACCAGTTTCATCCTGGAAGCCGATTATTTCCGGTATACCGTTTGGAGGATTTTGTGGAGATATCCTCAGGTTTTCCAGTAAAGCCATAGCCTCCTGCAGCAAAATAACACCTCTATCTTGTACTTCTTCGGAGCCTAGAGGTTGATAATACCAAGATATCTCCCTCTTCTTCTCGGTTGAAACGTCAATTATTGATCCACAGTAGTTGCATTTGATAAATTCTTGTCTTTGAGAAGGAGCTAGAGGAGCCCCGCAAACGGGGCATCTGAGAGGTTTTAAAGAAACCATCTATGCACCTATCCCAGATTTAAATCTAAAAGGCCATACTTATTATTAATTTTTTCTAACCGTAATCTTGGATGGGTAAAAGATCTCCTTAAGAATTATAATACCTTGTCTCGGTGCGACGTTTATTAGATAGTCAATACTATGCCTGCTGGAAAACCGGCTAGCTGGAAGCTTATACATTTTTATGCTGAAAATCGCTATAGCTAGATTTAAAAGCATTTATAAAATAGACAGCGGTTAAGTGTTGTGACTGGGCAATGACGGGGGTTAAAGTAGTAATTATTGGCACAGGTAGCGTTGCTTGGTCTGCTAAGGTAATTCGCGATTTGTGCTTAACCCCGGGGCTGTATGGCAGCGAGGTGGTGCTCGTGGACATTGACAAGGAAAGACTGAATTTGGCGTACGGCTTCGCCCGGAGATACGCGACCGAAGTCGGAGCGAAACTGGAATTTAGGAAAACCGTGAATAGGAGAGAAGCTTTGATAGACGCCGATTTTGTAGTGAATATGGCTTTGGCTAAGGGGCACGGCTACTATGAAAAAATGAGGATGATCTCGGAGAAGTACGGCTATTATAGGGGTATTAACAGCGTTGAGTGGAATATGGTCTCCGACTATCACACGATCTGGGGCTACTACCAGTTTAAACTCGTCATGGATATTGTGAGGGATATGGAGGAGCTATGCCCTGACGCTTGGCTTATCGGGCTGGCGAATCCGGTATTCGAGATAACTACGCTGATCAGCAGGGAGAGTAAGATAAAAATTATCGGACTCTGCCACGGACATTTAGGATATAAGGATATAGCCAGGGTATTAGGCTTAGACGTTGAGAATGTAGAGTTTGAGGCGATAGGTTTTAACCATGTAATATGGCTGACTAAGTTCTACTATAAGGGAGAGGATGCCTACCCGCTCCTCGACGAGTGGATTGAGGCACGTGCCGAGGATTACTGGAAACGCTGGCGTAGGGAGCAGAGAGACCCCTTCGATATCCAAATGTCGCCGGCTGCTGTCGACATGTACAGATTGTACGGCCTCTTTCCCGTAGGCGATACTGTTAGAGGTGGTACTTGGAAGTATCACTGGGGTTTAGAGACAAAGAAGAAGTGGTTTGGTCCTATAGGCGGTCCCGACTCGGAGGTTGGGTGGAGTATATACTTGGAAAGCCATAAGAGGGAGATTGAGGAGATAAGGAGTGCTCTCGCCGAGTCTAAGCCGTTAACGGGATTATATCCTCCTAGAAAGAGCGACGAAGAGGTTGTGCCCATAATTAACTCTATAGCGAACGACGAAAGAGGGATTTATCAGGTAAACATCCCTAATAGGGGGGCTATTACCGGTATACCTGATGACGTGGCTGTAGAAGTTCCGGCTGTAGTAGACGGCAAGGGAGTTCACAGGATACCAGGGAAGAGCCTACCTAAGAGAGTAATGAAATATGTTATTTACCCGAGGATGACGAGGATGGAGTGGGCGCTTGAGGCCTTCCTAGAGGGAGGGAGAGACTTGCTTTTTGAATGGTTGATAGTAGATCCTAGGACTGGATCTATTAAGCAAGTGGAGGAAGTAATAGATGCTTTATTATCGCTGCCCGAGAATAAGGAGATGGCTAGGCATTTCAGCTAAACAATGGCTGGAGTTCGTAGATAGGCAAGAGAAATAGCCATAGTTTATCTACAAAGCTTAAACATCGGGAAAAATCAATCTTATGTTTTGAGATCAGCGCTTTGAGACGTGCTTTGTTAAGCGGGAAGCTCTGCTATGGCATTCCTTAGTCAAGGGATAGAGAGCGGTTATATTTCAAAAGTATAAAAACTAGTTTATACATCCTTTAAACCTTGCTCCTTTACTCCCATTCCTCTATCTCTCTCTCCTTTTCCTCTTTCTCGCCCGTAGCCCACTTAGCGGCATCTACTAGGGCCGAGGCTATCGGGGGGGCCAGCATGAGTAACAGGAGGTTCTTCGCGTTGACAACCACTGAGTAGGACTGGTAGGAAAAACTCATTACTCCTCCCTCAAACAGGAGATACACGTATAGGGCCAGCACGAGTGAAGATGCTGAGGACGCTAGGCGGGCTCTCGGCTTGCTAAGCGCCGATGCGAGCCCCGAAAACACCGCTGCGAGCGCGGCTACGGGAGCTAGATATAACGGTAATCCTATGGGCGACTCTAAAACGCTCACGATGTAAGCGGGAACTAGGTAAAGCGCCGCGAACTCTATCAGGGCTTTAGCTACTCCCTTGAGTAATCTCACTAGCATACCTCTCACCCTCCTACTGTGAGCGGCACCTCGCTGCACGCACCGTCCACGCACACCTCAACGGTGACTGGGGCTGCACCGCTAGCTATCCTAGCTACTCCCACATGCTCTAGGTCGGCTGACCCTGTCTCGTCGAAGGAGAGTGTAAGCCACGGCGTTTCCAGTCCGCCCTTGAGCCTAAGCTTCGCTTCGCGGCCGGCTAGGAGGGGGGCGTTAAGCCTTACGTGGAGCGCGTACTTGAAATGCGTCGCATTGATTAGTTCCACGGGCTCTAAGGAGACCTCTACGTGCTCGAGTAAGGGCCCCACGCTCAACTCCTCTTCTCTAGCAACCTCGATTGATAGTAGCCCGCCGAGGTCGGCCTTAACCAGCACTTCGAGTTTAGCGTTAACCGGCTTTACAGCCGCGGGCAACAGAGCTTCTACTGGCAGCTGCGACAGAACCTCCGAGTAGTCTACCTCTATAGCGGCGGACTTGCCCGGGGGTATTTCCAGGGTTCTTCTAATGACCGCGCTGTGCTCGCCCACCTTAATATTTGCAGTAATGTCTAGTTTCAACGGTAGAACCCCCGTATTCGTTAGCTCTAACCGCGTGGCTCCACTCTTCGCGAGTCTTGCTAGCTCTGTAGCTTCCTGGTAGAGGGACAGTCCCGTATAGGCGACGGCTATAAGAGCAGCAAGCGATACTATCCGGAGCAGCCACACAAAGGCCGAGGCTATAGTCCAAGCCTTCATAGATATCAATTAGAGAGCAGGATGGCAAGTAAAAAATCTATGCTCTTCGACGTGATCCAGGCGGCTTCGATGGGAGCAGAGTTTCAGGCCTGGGAAGTGTTGTCACTGTCTTGAAGGAGAACGTTTAACAGAAATTAGAGAGTACGATAGATACTGCGTGTACATTAAATCCTCGTCCGGCAAGTTTGAAATAAGGATATTAATAGCTAAAAAATAGCCTTAACGTTATTATAAGCGGCCTTCGATACAACCTTATCTTCTCCAAAAGTAAGTCCTCCTACAGTTATTAAGCAAAGAAAATATAAAGGGATAATTACACATAGCATAGCCCGAGGTTAGCGCTAAAATTGCTCGAAAGGTGGTGGTATGAGCTCGGCGTTTAGCGTAGAATTGCCGAGAGATGTTGTAGAGATGTTGGAGCCGGGCGAGGAAGTTCTGTGGAGCGGGAAGCCTGTAAAAACGCCGTTTGTGGTTAAGGGCTTAGTGGTCAACATATTCACTATACCTTTCATACTATTCCCCGTATTCATCTTCATGAATGTTCCGAAGCTACTGTTGGAGCCGATGGTCTTAGCCTTTTTCGCCTTGTGGTGGGGAATGCTGGGCCTTATATCCTTTGGAAATCCCATCTACTCGTTCTTCGTCTGGAAAAACATATTCTACATTATCACGAACAAGCGCATTATAGTAAGGAAGGGGCTAATAGGGATAGACTACGACGTGTTAGACTTAGATCACGTACAACAGGTTAACGTAGACGTAGGCTTCTGGGATAAAATCTACGAAACAGGAACCCTAACCGTACAAGCTATAGGAGTAAAACCTATCATACTGTACTGTGTCGAAAATCCTCAAAAAGTTCAGGCGATCTTGAGGAAAGCCGTAGAATTTCGAAGAAGAGGCACTAGTATATAAATGCCATTTAAAAACCCAGAAGCAATATGGGTAGGAGAATAGTATAGCGGCGATTTCTTAGAAGATTTTAAGGAAGTTAAAAGATTGAATGGTTTAAACCGTTGCTAGTTTTGTTAGGTTATTCTGGATGGAAACCGTGTTCTTCTAGTACTTTTATAATTTTGGGTATAACTTTCTCCGCTGGCTCGCCGGCGTAGACCTCGACTAATATGCCTTTCTTTTTGTAGTAGTCTATAATTGGGCTGAACCTCTCTCTGTAAATGGCTAATCTTTCTTTTACGACTTCGGGTTTGTCGTCTTCGCGCTGTATTAGAGACCCTCCGCATTTATCGCATACTCCTCGAACCTTTGGAGGCATGTATACTACGTGGTAGATCGCGCCGCATTTAAGGCATACACGCCTACCGCTAATTCTTTCTATAATGACCTCGTCTGGCGCTACGAAGTTTAAAGCTAAATCTATCTTCGTTATCTTGTCTAAAGCTTCGGCTTGTGCCAATGTTCTAGGAAAGCCGTCGAGGATAAAGCCTTTCTTACAATCGTCCATTGAAAGCCTCCGCTTTACAACTTCGATAACTATATCGTCTGGGACTAGCTTGCCCGCGTCGACGTAGCTTTTGACTTTTTTGCCTAGCTCGCTCCCCTTTTTAATTTCTTCTCTAAAGATATCGCCGGTTGAGATGTGTGGTATACCGTACTTTTTAGAGATTGCTGAAGCGTAGGTGCCCTTCCCGACGCCCGGAGGACCTAGAAAGACTAGGCGCAACGCTTCCACCACCTAATAGGGGGGAAACAATCTTATATTTATTCGGATCTAGCTCCTAGCGGAACTTTGCCGAGACGTACGCATCTGAATTAGGGGCGAGAGCTGCGACTCTACTATAGCTGAGCAAATCTTTCTGCCGTTAGAGTTGTACCGCTATGGTCGATAATACTTTTAAAATCTTTTTAGAGATTCTAAATTAATTTATATCCCCTTGATAATTTACTTATGTGTTGGAGAAAATAAGTATCGGGTTGTTAACCGGTCTAGCTATAGGAATAACTATGAGCGCCCTAGTAGCTTTTACCGGCGGATATACCCTCAACTCATTACCGTTGATAGTATTGGAGGTTAGCATCCCCATGTCAATCCTAGGCTTTCTCTTCGAGAAAGCCCTTCAAAATCTAAAGATAAAGTATCTTAGATTTACCTATTGGGTGATAATGTTTCCTTTTTACAGAGTTTTAGTAGATATGCTTGAGTTTTTAAGAACCGACTATCTCCCCACATACTATGAGAGTCTACCTACTCTCTGCATCTTCATCGGACTCCAAAGCATAGTAGGAGTATTATTTAGCTTCGTCTTCACATTCATATACATATTAATCTACAGCGCGGTTAGGAGGGAGTAGATAACTATAAAGTAAAAAAGAGGGGGATATGAGGAGTTCGCTGCTACACCGGGATCTTTCCTACGGTTATACTAACCCACACCCAGTAGATGAAGAATATCGTGAGGAAAACGCCCCACGCGCCTATAATGAACAATCTCCACTTGGGAGCTCTAACCTCTTTAGGCAGAAGGAATCCAGTCATGTATATTATCAGGAATGATAGGAAGATCTGCTGGAAAACCATAGCATAGTGTTGTATTAGCCAGTACCAGAATGGCCTTTCAACAGGCACTAAGATTACTCCTAGAGCTACGTAAATGAAGAAGAATAGGAAGTACCACCACCTATACGGCTTCTTCCTCGCCCTCTCCGGAAAAGTTCTCCATACGGCGTCCGCTGTCATCCTGGAAATACCGTCTAACAGCCCCCAAGACGTATCCCACATCTGTAAAGCTATACAGATAGCCATTAGGTAGTAGAAGGCTATGTGTACTTCCTTAGCTGCTAAGGCTATTGATATAGGCGCCTCCACTCCCTTCACAACTTTGCCAGTTGGATAGAATATGGCGTAGGAGATAGCGGCGAACGCCATAGTTATTAAAGTGGCAATGGCGAAGAAGAAGCCAAAGTTCTCTATGTCCAACCACTTCATCCACTTCTTATACTCCTTTAACTGCTCCGGATCTTTAGTATCGAAGATAACGCCTCGTACCGGAACCTCCTCCGCTTTCCAGACCAATCCCGTTACTCCAGGCACTAGAGCAGACATTCCATAACCTTTCTCAACGAACCAGCTGCCCTGGAGCAGGTTCCAAGTTCCTCCACCGTATTGGACGCAGCACGTAGCGATTAACGATAGCGGTATTATCCCCTTCCAGAAGTATTCGAAGGGGTTCGTCGTGGGCAGGAAGAAGCCGGTGAGTACGGCCGACGCTACTTCTGGAGTTAGAGAGAAGGATAGAAGCACTATTGCCGAAATTATCGTTACGCCGTAAGTAACGTAGAAGAACTTCTCGAGCACGCTATATACTTTCGGAGCTAGAATAAAGCAGATTACTAAGAGACCAAATAGTATCCACGACCAAGTCCACGTGTGAAGAGTCCCGGTCAACCTCATCATGATGTAGCCAGCGGCCGTCATGTAGATTGGCCAGTACAGGTTCGTACTAGCTATAACCCAGAACCAGGGCCAGAAATTCCTAGGCTTAACCCTACTTACTCCCAGGAAGAAATCCTCACCAGTTACGACAGCCCATCTTCCGAGCTCAGAAGCCCAGAAAGCCTGTATAAGAGCTGAAAGGACGGCTAACCAGAAAACTCCTAAAACCCCCCTCGAGGCCATATATGGAGTACCTTGGGTCTCAAATCCGCCCACGGCTAGAGAGCCTAATATCACGCCTGGGCCGACGAATTTTACGAGGTATTCCCCAAAGGTTCTAGGTGCTTTGGGGATAGATTTAACGGGCAGAGGAACCCCAACGCCTAATTTAACTTCTTTAGGTTTCTCGGCTTCACCCATAAGGATTCGCCTGTAAAAATTTCTGTGTTAATATTTCATATACTGAACTTATATATAAAATTTATCGGAAAGCTTTATTTGTTCATTTCATTTCCGCAGTTTTGCTTAAACTACTTAGGTTAAAATCGGCAGGTAAATACTAAAATAGTTAAAATAAGAGCACTTATTCAAAGAGAAAACTCGCTTCTTTAACACTTATTTATCTAGGTTTGATATGTTAAAATGTGAAAGCAGGGAATATCACAGTTTCATTTCCCTATGGCGAGGAATATCTAAGAATGGAGTTGCCCGGAGACAGGACAGAGATTTTATACTCTAAAGATATGCCCAAAGTAGCCCGTGTTGGGGGAAAAATTATTGAAATGCTTGAAAAACCCATCGAAACTCCGCCTCTAGCGGAGTTAGTTAGCAAGTCGAGGAGAATTCTAGTTATAATTCCCGATATAACGCGGGCTTGTCCGACGGAAATACTACTTAAGTCTTTAATCCCGTATATTGAAGAAAACTCCGGCGCGGAAGTCAGCCTGTTAATAGCGACGGGGCTTCACAGGCCCGTCACGGAGGAGGAAAAAAGGGAGTTGGTTGGAGAGGAAATAGCGAAAAATTATGAAATTTTGAATCATGACGCACGCAATGAAAAACAGCTAGCTAGGTTAAATAGGAAAACTTCGTTCGGAACTCCAATAGTGGTAAATAAGCTCGTTTTAGACAGTGACCTGGTGATAGGAGTAGGGCTTATCGAACCTCACTTCTTCGCCGGCTATAGCGGAGGGAGAAAAATACTACTGCCCGGGGTTGCGGGCGCGGACGCTGTATTTAACAATCATAGTTTTGAAATGATAAAACATCCTAACTCTCGTTATGGAATTCTCGAGGGGAATCCAATTCACGAGGATATGGTAGAGTTTATGAAAAATACTAAGCTGGACTTTATACTCAACGTAATTTTAGACAAGGAGAAGAACATCTCGGGAATCTTCGCCGGAGATCCTGTAAAGGCCCACCTAGCTGGCGTTCGAGAGCTAGAAAAATACGTGAAAATACCTTACGCGAGGCCAGCCGATATAGTGATAACTACTAATGGGGGCTACCCGCTCGACCGCGATATATATCAAGTGGTTAAAAGCATGGATACCGCCGCTCTCGTCGTTAAAAGGGGAGGAGTTATAATAGTCGCCGCTGAGTGCCGTGATGGTTTAGGAGGGCATAAAGAGTTTTTAGAGATTATTAAGGGGACTAGTAGTCCAGAGGAGATACTTGCGCGAATTAAGGAGTTAGAGCCTATCTATGATCAATGGCAAGCCCAAATTTTAGCTAGAGTATTAGAAAAGGCTAAAATTATCGTAGTTACTCGCAACTTAGATAGGAAAACTCTAGGAGATTTACAGCTTATGCGCGCTAAAACTCTCGAAGAAGCTCTAGAGATAGCCTATGGAATTGTAGGCAAGAAGGCCGAGATAACAGCTATACCAGAAGGCCCCTACATTATACCGATGCAGCGATAAAACGTAGGAATTTCGTCATAAATACCATTAAATATAGATTATCCTCTTACAAGCGGCATAGTCATACATCTAGGTCCTCCCCCTCCTCTGACAAGTTCAGAGCTAGGAATTTCAATGACGTTGTTTTCGCCTAGAATTTCTTTTAAGATTTTATTTGTCTTTTTGTTGCGGTCGTATGCGATGACCACGCCTGGGCGTACGGCTAGCGTATTTGTTCCATTAGCCCATTGCTCTCTTTCCGCAGCTATTCCGTCGCCTCCCCCCGTTAAGACTAGAGTTAAATTTCCCAGCTCCTCTTTTAAAGCCCTTAAAAGGTTCTCGTTGGTTTTCTCGGGGGTGGGGGCCGTGGTGCCGAATGCTTCTCTCCTTCTGTAAACTGTAGTTTTTACTTTATGGTTTAAGACTTCGGGATAAGCTACCACTACATCTTTATCTATAATAGTGAGGACTGTGTCTAGGTGCATGCACATTCTAACAGGCGGTATTTTTACCTCGTATATTCTCTCTATGGAAGTTTGTTCGAAGAGTTTTTTAGCAATTCGCATAACTGTATGGTGTTTCGTCCTCTCGCCGCATCCAATCGCGATGGCGGATTCGTTGATCACTACTATATCTCCTCCTTCAATAGTAGAGGGACTATCCTCTTCTTTGTTATCGAAAAGAATTCGATTCGATCTAAATAGTGGATGATAGAGGAAGATAAATCGCATTAAGAGGCTTTCTCTAGCTCTAACATCGTAGAACATTCTCGTACAGATGATTCCGTCGTGAACGACCGCGCCTATATCCCTGGTGAAGTATAAGTTGGGGATTGGGGGAATTATAAAGGAATAGCATCTTCCAGTCTCCTCAACTCCCTCGCTTAACCTCCTCCATTCAAGCTGTGATAATCCACTAATTAATATCTCTGCCAAGGCCTCCGCGTCAAGATCCATTAATAGATTAGGGTCTATACCTGTGCAACCGTGAATTTCTATAGTTTTACGGATAATTTGCTCTTTAACATGTTCAATTTTCAGTATGTCGATTAGCAAGTCCCGGAAATAATAAACATCTACTCCTTGTTCTTTTAATACTTTTACGAAGTAGTCGTGTTCCTCTTGCATTTTATCTAAGTAGGGTATGTCGTCAAACAAGAAGTCTTTTACATTAGAGGGCGTTAAGCACTCTATTTCAGAATCTGGCCTGTGGACTAGCGCGGCTCGTAATTTCTCGTACTCTGAGTATACTTTTAGCCTTAGAGTACGCAAGTGGACACCTTAAGCTACTAAATTTTAAATTACTTCACTTTAGCGGTGTTTTATATTTTACTTAATTCTAGTTTTTCGATACATTTTTCTAGATGATAGAAGCAGAATGTCATCAGGAAAGTTTATAAAATTTTATTTCTTATTTGATAAATACAACTAAACGATCGCTAAACAACAAACCGACCTTAAAAGCCGATATACCGAAACTCGAGGTTAAGAGTATTCCGACGCGGTTTCATAGTGTTCGAAGATTTCCCCAAGTTCGATAGCTTCATACTCCCTAGCCACGATTCCCCTAGCCTCCGCTATAATCTTTAACCTCTCTTTTACGCTTAACCTCTACTTTACGAAGCTTTTTAGGATTTTATGAACTAGCTCTGTTTCATCGGATATTAACGCTATGTAAGTAAAGTTTACCAATCTGTACAGAGATTTCCTTAATATATCGCTTTCGGATTTATGATCTACAGACACCTCCAATATCATCCTCTCTAAGTCCCCTTTAGACGCGAAACGGCTACCTTCTTCTAAACGCCCAACCCAGAAAATTCTCTCAGCTTGTAGGTGGAAGTTCGCTACCTCTCTTTTCGGGACGTAGTACATCTCCACATTGTCCCTATTTAAGAGGAAAGTCAGGTAGGTTTCTACTCCATAGTCGTTCCATAGGCGTATTTCCTCTAGATCGTACTTAGATGCGACGTCTACGGGCATAACTCTATTGCTCGCTAAATTGTATATCCTGAACGGCGTTGAACACTTTTCTGGAAAAGCGTCGAAGTTCGAAGTTATTCCGTATTCGTTAATTTGCCCTATCAAGTCCTTGGGTTTATACGTGGGCTCGCTCGTCCTCTCGAAAACCGGTAGCTGAAGTACCGAGTCGCCGTACTCTTCAATTATTTTTTCCAAATACTTCATTTTTGCTTTAGCTGCCAGCTCGTCGTCGCCCTGTATTAACGCGTAGTCCGTACGGCGTGAAAGGTGTTTTATGCCTCCCCAAACGGGGTTTCTCCCGTGGTACTTAATCGAGCTAATTTTTAGACTACTCTGGATATTGAACTCATTAATTATATCCTCTATCCGCTCTACGTTTTTACATTTTTTAGCATCTATCACAACTAGGATTTCTAAGTCGTAGCCATGGTTAGGCCAGGATAGATACGACCGCAGAGTATAGCGAAGCGATTTCTCCCTATAGTATCCGCCCTTAGTCGGTATTAACACAGCTACCTTCATATCGAATACCTAAGCGTAACTGGGCTAGAGGACAAGGCCGTGATAAATGGCCTATTTAGTAAATGACTTTTAGAATAATTCGGGAGTACTATTTAAGTATTAAGCTTAACAGTTTTAAGAAATTTTATAAAACTTACCTTTAAAGCTTAAAATTTTCAACCAAAACTCGATAATCGATTATCCAATGACTCCAAAAGACAATTTTAACTTACTAGAATTTCTTGAAACAGCTTTATTACCTTAGGATCTATACAGCTCCGCGTCTATTTCGAACACTTTAAATGACGACTCTAGCTAAAGCCGGAGCAGGTATTCTCATAGCAAAATAATACGCTACCTCTGTAGGCAACTTTAGCATTAATAATGTAGTATATCTTTTCAATAATTTGAAAAGCGAGAATTCGATTTACCAAGAGTATCATTTTAGCTTACATAATGGAGAATAGAAATATATAGTGCCATAGTGTTACTTACCCAATGAACACGAAAGTTATCCTAATTTTGATTATAATCGTAGCTATTTCAGCTGTTGCCGCGCTATTTCTCACCGGCTTAATGCCTCCATGGAAAAAACCTCCCCCGCCAGTAAATGGCAGTGGTGGAGGAGGGGGAGAAGAACACCCAAAGCCGCCCCCTAAGCCGCCTCCTCCCCATCAGGGGTTGACAACTGGCGAGGTTACTTTCACGAGTGACGGCGAGGAAGTTAAAGCTCTCGTCTATGTCCCCCAAAATTGGAACGGCAAATGTATAATATTCGTTCACGGACTCGGTAGCAGTAAGTCGAAGTGGTTACAGGAGAGCGTAGTTAATGATTTTCAGAAATACGGGTATTGCTGCTTCCTGTTCGACCTGCCCCTCCACGGCGATAGAGGTAAGATGACTTCTCTAGAAGAGCTACCGCTGGTCATCGAGAAGGGCTCTAGAAACATCATTGACGCCGCTTCCTTCCTGAAACAGCACGGAGCCAGTGAAGTCTACCTCATAGCTAGGAGTTTAGGGAGTATAGTCTCAGCAGTCGCGCTCGGCAACGGAGCAGATATAGAAAAGGCGGAGCTTCTCCTCGCGTCGGCGAACTTCTCCTACATATACCATTACAGCGTGCTAGCTAAGGACCCCAAGGCCAGGAGCGAACTCGACACGTGGACTCACTCGGATATCGCCAAGAAGCTAGACCCCTTGTACACCCTCCCCAACTATAGAGGGGAAATTCACTTCCACTGCGGCACTAAAGACAAACTGTTGCCGCCCGCCTCATGCCAGGCGGCTTTCGACGCGAGCGTAAATGCTAAAGAGAGGAAACTTTTCTGGCACGACTTAGGCCATAAAATGCCTAAGGAAGCTTACTTCGAAGAAGCTTTGCGGTTCTTTGAGGGGAAGGGCCAAGCTCCAAGCGGACAAGGCGAGCCGGGAGAGCCTCCGATAAACGTCTTGTTTATCCTACACTTCGACCCTCCGGCGAGAGATTTTAGAGTTGAAGGAACGGAATGTGTAAATAATTACATTACGAGCAGGGATGAACTTGTGTGGCTTTTAGACTTCGCCGAGAAGAGCGGGGTTAAGATGACTGCTCTCTTTAACGGCCACTACGTACAGCTGGCTTTGAGGAGGAACGAGCTGGAGCCTCTCGAAAGATTGGCCGCTGAGGGACACGAGATTGGGACCCATGCGCACAGCATATGTTACGATAAGACCAACGATAGATGGTTTAGGTGTCCAGACCCCGATAAGTGGTTTAGAGACACTAAGGTAGCCGTCGACGTCGTGCTGAGAGAGATAGGCGCCAAGGGGAATAGGGCTATGTGCGCTATGTTTGAGAAAGGCAAGTACTCGCAGGAGGACGACTTGATGAAAAAGTATGGCTACGATATAGGGGTGGGGAATAGGCCGGAGATAGCCTTAAACTACTTCGGTCATATAGTCTGGAACCCCTGGAGGGCTAAATGCACCGACCTTGAGGGGCACGCTTTAGAGGAGGATAAGAGCGTAAGCTTCGTCAGCATAGACCATAGAGCGCAGATAGGCTCTACAACTTCGCACGGAGGCGTAGATTCTAGATCAGATACATTGAAGCGGCAGTTTTTAATGCTTTACGTCGAGTGGAAGTATAGAGAGTTGAGGGATTACGAAGATAAAGTCTGGACTTGGGGGGTTGTACACCACCCGAACTACGGCGATAGGTATAATGATCACATAGAGGATTTCTTTGGTTGGCTCAACAAATACTTTATAAATAAGAGGACTCCGAGCGGCAATATCATCGCCGTCTATTCGACGGCGTCTGAAGTCGCCGATCAGTACTATGAGTGGGAGAAAAAGCACCCCGGCTCTAGCTCTTTCAGTTACGTTGAGGGAGACCCCTACCCTTACATCTGCGAGTATTCCAAGAACAAGCTCTTAAACTCTGAGTATATAGGCGAAGTTAACCTAGGAGCTGATGTAGTAGCTTTCAAGTTTAGGTCGAAGGACGGAAAAATCTTCCTCCTCGCCTGGTGCAATGGAAAGGGCGTGAAAACAGTAGATGTTTCCAGCATCTTCAGCGGGACAGTTTACGTAATAACGCCTATAGGGGGAAAAACTGAACAGGATCCGAGCCGGGTATCGCTTACGGAGGAACCGGTGTTTATCGAAGAAGCCTCTGTTAGAAGCTCGTTTACCCCGCCGGAGCTGATGCTACTAAATATCGTATTGGCCTTAGCCGTTCCACATAGCCGCAACTAACTATACTTCACTCAACGTTAAACAAGCCGTTCATGCTATGCGATTCATAAACTCAACTCGAAGTTTAGGGCTAGCCTGTGAAATCCTAACTTAACCCAACTATAGCTAGGAAGATTTTTTAACCGCGAAGAAGGCTTTCCTAAAAATCCACGCCGAAACAACGGCGACTGGCCCCATCTCCGAGACCGCTATGCTGAAAACGCCGGCCCAATACAGGATCCAGGTTGAAAGACCAACTATAAAGGCCGCTAACGCGGATATAGACTTCCTCCTGGTAGAGTAGATGAGTAGAGAGACTTGTAGAGATACGAAGAATAGAACCGCCGCGGCGTAGTGTAGCGCGCCGTAAACTTCATCGAACGCGCCTACTACTTGAAGGAGAAAGTCTGAGGTTGCTAGCGAATATCCGCTGAGCTTATCTTGCTCGTATAATACACAAAGAGAGAGAAACGCTAGTATAAAACCGGCTATTAGAATGGTTAGATTATCTGGCGCTACGGGGCTATAAATGCAGTTGCCGAGATCACTTATCGCGTTTTCGTGCCAGTTAAACCAGGGAGATAGAGATATACAGAAGAAGAGGGAGAATATGCACTTTAGCCGGGGATTTCCGATCGTCATTGATAAGCGTTGCCTTACAGGTAGGCGATAGAATTAGAAAACTAAAGCCACGGCCTTTAGAAATTCTACTTGTATAAAGGAATTATTTTTTCCTTTTAATTAAAAATTCGCAAACGCTATCGCCTTGAGCTTTACAAGCCACCTCTTTCACTTCGAAATCTCCTCCGAATATCACCGATGCAGCACCGCATAGAACTCCACGCGTGAAGTGGCAGACCGGCTCACTACACCTCCCGTAACCCTCGACTTCAAAGTTATCTTCTATTATAACTCTGACTTCATCGAGAATAGGATCGAATGATTTTACTTCCATCTTGCCCCACCCGTAGGCTGAGTATATCCAAGCGAGAGCGCGAATCACTTTCTCTGGCTTTTCTGAAAAACAATTTTCTAGCTGTTTAGCTACCCACCCCCTAGTATTCTACCTTGATGGTAAGCCAGAGCCCAAATCCCCGTGCCATGTTTTTCTCTGAGATTGGCGAAAATACCGCTTAAGGTTTTAACCGGTATTAGTAGTGCTCTTATCTCTCCCCCTACAGTTTCAAGCGGGAAACAGTGTTTATCGACTAGTAGGCCGGGAGGCTCGGCGACTGAATATTTTACCTGGATCGCGTATTCCTGTTGTTTAAGCTTCTCTACGAGATCCTTCACTGTAACATTAGACTCTGTAAGATCTATAAGGGCTGTGATGTACCTCTTATCTCCCCTGCTCGTAAAGGATAAGCTTAAAATTCTAATGTTCATATCCGCTATTATGGAGGCGGTTCGAGCCAATACGCCCGGCTCGGGCATAATCTGGGCTTCAACCGATACTTGGGCTAGAATCCTCCCCGGTGGCAGTACGCCTGTTACTTCTTTGGGAAAAAACGTTTCTCTATCAACCGCCCCCTTCTTATTTTTCGACAAAACTAAGTATTAAAATTTTACTCCACAAATTGTGATTTCTAATTTTTAAATGAAAACAAAATAATAGATATGTAAAAGTCCACGTCTATGCTTTGGAATAAATAGCCTACAGTTCCATATAATATGAAAAATGACTTATATTGCCATAGTGTAGTTTAATTTCAGATTCATAAAGTACTAACTCTAATGAATATACCGAAATTTTGTAGGTAAAAAACTTAAAGAAGATATTAAATATTGCACATCAGTAATACTAAAATTTTAAATAATATTACTGATTTATATTTAGTGTAGCGGGACTAGAGGGGGGCGGAATGGATACCCGCACCATTTCGCTGATTTCCGTGTTTGCAGCCCTTAATTTCGCTATCGCCCTACTCAACAGGTTCTTCCTGGGGAGCTCCCACCTTATTGGAATAAGCATAGCACACGTAACTGTGGACGCTATATTTTGCACCGCCTTGCTTATAACTGTAATGAAAGTGTCGGATAAACCTGGAATAGCAACTCTCGTCGGATTTATAACAGGTTTGCTCATGATGTTTTTCGGCGCTAAAGGACCTGCGCCAATAGCCTGGCTTTTAAGAGGACTGGTTTTAGATATTGTAGTGTTTGGCCTTTGCAGAAATAAGTGCGAGCTCCCGTGTTATGGTTTAGCGGCTTTCCTCGCTTTTCTCTCGCAGACTTTCGTAGGTAAAATTCTCTACCTCTTACTGTTTATGCCTGCAAAGGTATGGGCAACGCTTACAGGCACGCTTTTCATCCCCCTAGTACTTGTCGGCTCCTCCCTATCCATACTAGGCGCTTACCTAGCGGTCAAGAAGATAATTCCAGTAATCGCTTAATGGTGCTCGCACATGTTTTTTAAGGTTAAGCCTGTAGGTTTTGTAAAAAAGCTAGAAACTGGAGAAAAGTGTATAGAGATATTAGAGGAGTACGAGAAGGCTCTCGAGAAGATCGAATACTTCTCCCACATCGTCGTCCTGTACTGGTTAAATAAAGTGTCTGACGAGTTGAGGAAAACCTTGCGTATAAAGCCGAGGTTTGAGTGGACGCCCGAGCTTGGAATTTTCGCTACCAGGTTTCCAGCTAGGCCAAACCCTGTAGGGATCACGACGACTAGGCTGCTATCTAGGAGGGGGCGCGTATTATTGATAGAGGATATAGATGCGGAAGATGGAACCCCCGTTTTAGATTTAAAGCCTTACATACCGTTGTTCGACGAGCCGAAGGGGAAGGTAGTCCTGCCGCCGTGGGTTTTGAAGCATATTAAGGAACATCACCACGACCACCATCATTTATCGTTTAAGGAAATACTAAAAATGGTGGAAATAAGACGCTGACATTCCTTCGCCCTGAGAAACGTTGTAGCTAATGCCGAGTATAACCTTAATTCATGACAACGCTTATTACCTCTACGGCAGTTTTAGGCTTATGCCGTATAGGAGGAAGACCTGGCGGGAAAAATTGGAAAAGAGGATGGAGCCGAAGATCGTAGATGATCCCGGAGGGAGAGGAAAAATACTGGTTCCCACTCCGCTACTCGTAAATTCTCTAGTTAGGAAGATTCCGAGGGGGAAGCTTATCACGACTAAAACGTTGAGAGAGAAACTGGCGAGGGATTTCGGCGTCGACCTAGCCTGTCCCCTCGCGACTGGATGGTTTATACGTATAGTAGCTGAGTGCGCCGAAGAGGAATTGAAGGAGGGGAAAAGCTTGGATAGCGTGGCCCCTTACTGGAGGATATTGAAGCCGGACGGCAGTTTAAACGAGAAATTCCCCGGCGGAGTTGAGCTACAAGCCGAGCGTTTAAAGAGTGAGGGGTTCAACGTCGTTAAACAAGGCAAGAAG
Source organism: uncultured Thermofilaceae archaeon (assembly GCA_964501905.1). GTDB lineage: Archaea > Thermoproteota > Thermoprotei > Thermofilales > B69-G16 > B69-G16. The sequence goes on from CAZCTW010000001.1 coordinate 26,340, forward strand.
TATAAAGTAGAAAACTATAAGGAATACCTCTGGAACTTCGCTTAACTCACTAATGGCTTAACGCCTGGGTCACATGTAAAGACTAAGTTGAGTCTTAACTTCCAACTCTTGATAGGAAATTGAGATTTTAGACTAACGGTTTAACAACTCTTGCAGATTTATTTAACCTTTCAAGAGTATTAATTGGCGATGTCCATGTTCTCCCTAAGCGATAGAGCTAGCATGGAGGATCTCGTTCTCGGGCAACAGTTTTAGGCACGGGCGGTAGCGGCGATCCTAAAAGCGGTTTGAGTCTTTTAGTAGAAGCTTTAAAGTTTTCGCGGTAGGATAGACGGAGTCGGAGTCGGGGAGCTGGCCGAGGATTCTATAATAGTAGCTTCATACTACGTTGGAACTATCGCGCTGACAGCTAGGGCTAGGAAGCTAGGCGGGGAGGGAGAAGCCCCGTAGAGGCTGTAGTAGAGGCGTTAAACGGGTGGAAAATATTTGAAGGCGTAGTTGAAAGGTACGTTTGGAGAAATGAAGGTGGTTTTCTCGTCGGAGAAGCTTTTCTGGAAGGCGTAGGCGAGTGGAGAGGCTGCAGGTTTAAGACTTGGATAAAAAATGAGTATATAATGGCTTAGAGGGATGGTAGACCGATAGCTATGCCGCCTGATTTGATAGTGTTCCTGTTAGAAAACGGCGAACCCGTAACGAATAGTCAGTTAAAGGAAGGCGTAAAGGTTCACGTAGTCGTAGCCAGAGCTCCCGAGGTATGGAGGACACGTAGAGGCTTAGAGCTTTTCGGACCTAAGCATTTTGGATTTAACTACGACTATGTACCCGTTGAAAAACTTGTCGAGAGCCGCTGACACATCGTTTAATGAATTAAATGGAGGGGACTAAGGGTAAAGTTTGCAATGTCAAAGTAGAGTGGGGATATGTGAGGGGAATTATTTATTTTGGAGATTGCCGTTCAATATTAGGGCGGGAGATTGAATATTCCTTTGAATATTCCTCTATTTGAGCTATTAGCGTTTCTGATATTGGTGGCTATCGGCTTAGTTTTGATAATATTCGTGGTTAAACTGTTGATTGTGCTATTGCCGGCTTTTATCGTCGCCGCCATAGTCTACTTTATAACAAAGAACTTACTGTTGACCGGCGTGGCTTTCTTAGTGATAGCCGCTATAGCTATACTGAAGAAGCTTTGAAGTACAAGCGGTTGTCAAGAGCTAAAATTTAAAATTTCTTCATTTTAATCCATAATTTTGGTATGGTACTAGCTAGGAAAACGCCTTGGATAATTTGTGTATTAGCTCTACTTTCCTTAATTATACTCTGGGGGTACTCAGCGTTTTCCCTACCAGTAAAGACTTGGTCCGACGTTTGGAGGGCTACAAATGCCACTACAGCAGTTTACGGAGTGACGTACGGGGGTGAAAGCTTATACGCTGTTGGGATTGTATCTTATGGATCTGCCAGCAGCGACGTAATGGTTAGGAAGTATGACTTAAACGGAGAAATAGAATGGTCTAAGACTTACAACTTCTCTACTTATGACAAAGGCGTGGACGCCATCTACTATGCAGGTAGGTTGTTTATTGTCGGGTGGGGGGAAGGCGGGAATGGCGATAGGAACGCCCTAATACTATGTTTGGATGAAAACGGTAATGAGATATGGTCGGAGTTCTGGGACTCCGGTAAGGGCGATGATCAAGGACGTGCTATAGCGGTTTACGGAGGATACGTCTACGTAGCTGTTCAAACATTAACGCTTAGCGGCGAAATTGAAGTATGGGTGCTTAAGTACGATTTAAACGGTAAAATGGTCAAGTTCTCGAGCGGTGCTGGTGAAGGCGACCTAGTCTTCGACCTACATACCTATAGAGATAAAGTGTATCTGGTTGGTTTAAACAATGAAGGTCCTATGCTGATGATTTACGATTTAGACTTAAACTTAGAGGCGGTAAAAGTTTTCACTGATATAGGCTACCCTATTGCAAGATTCGATGGAATTGTAATCGTGGAGAAAAACGGCGAAGACTACATTTACATGCTGGGGGGAGATTTCGGGAAGCCTTTCAATGCTTATCTGGTAAAGCTAGATTCATCCTTTAAGATATTATGGGTTCTTAAAATCGAGAATTGCTACCCTACCGAACTTATATCGGATAACGGTTTTCTCGCCGTCACCGGCTACGAATACGATGAAGAGGAAAAGGAGAATTTCGTATTAGCTAAAGTGAGCCCCGAAGGTGAACTGGTGTACAGGCTTGAATGGGGCGGCGACGGCGTGGATACTATCTACGATGTGGTATCCTACAGAGGAAAGTTGTACGTAGCCGGAATATCAGATTCCTATACCGACCAGTTCTGCGGCGTAGTTTGGTGTTGGAGCACGGAGCACGCTCTTACGGTTAATCTTCCCTCAGACGAGCTGAGCTGGGTCGTTTTCCGTGGAGAATCTATTCTTGGCGGGGGGAGAGGCTCTGGCAGCATTAACCTCTCAGAGTCCGTGTATACAGTTGTCGTGGATAAGGAGGTTGAAAAAGATGGAGAGAAGTGGGTTTTCTACAGGTGGAGTGATGGAGTAGAAGGCAACTCTAGAGAAGTGCAGCTCTTCGACAACGTAGCTTTAACCGCGTTATATAGGAAGATGTATAGGATAGAGGTTGTTAGCAGGTATGGAACAGCTATAGGCTCAGACTGGTATGAAGTGGGGAGCTTGGCGGTTATCTACGTCCCGTCTACTCACGTGATGCTCGAAGATAATAGGATAGCAGTGTTTAAAGGATGGAAGAGAGAAAACGAATTCATATCGGCTAAACCCATTCTAGTCGTAGAGGTGAATGATTCTGCAACGTATACGGCTATCTGGGAGGTAGAAAAGGTACTCGGCAAGACGTATACGGTCTCCATATCTTCTCCCTACGGCGTCGTCTCGGGAGCGGGGGTATACGGAGAAGGAAGTATAGCTGAGATGGAGGTCTTCCCGACGATAATCGATTATGGTAACGGGACTAGGCGTGTTTTTAAAGGATGGCTTAGAGATGGGGAGTTGGTATCACGCGATTCGAGATATTCTTTTGAAGTATTAGAGGATGTAAGCTTGGAAGCTCTGTGGGAGATTCAGTATTTAGTAGAAGTTTACAGCGTTTATGGAAAAGTGGAGGGAGGAGGATGGTATAATAAGGGAAGTAGAGCCGTAGTATCGGTTAGTCCATCCGAGGTAGAAGTAAATGGGGAATTGTTAGCGTTTGAGGGATGGTATTTGGGAGAAAGGCTCGTATCTAGCCAACCTACGTACGGTTTTATAGTAGAAAAACCGGCAAATCTTACCGCGAAGTGGCTTTCTAGGGGGAAAGCCAAGTGTAGAGTTGTGCTGGTGAGCGAGTACGGCTTTATCTCGGGGGATGGAATATATCCTAAAGGCGCTGTAGCAGTAATATCTGTCCATCCTACAATATATAAAGAAAGTGAAAAAATACGCTACGTATTCGCTGGGTGGTTTTACGAAAACGGAACTCTCGCTTCTGAGAAACCCTCTTTTAGAATTCGGGTAAATAGCGATGTAAAGCTCTTCGCCGGGTGGATTCCGGAGTATAGGGTCGAGGTGTACAGTGGGTATGGAGAAGTAAAGGGCGCGGGTTGGTATAAGGCCGGCGCTGAGACACTTATAGAAGTTAGCCCTACTAGAGTGGAAAAAGATGGGGTTGAGTATGTTTTTAAGGAATGGAGAGATGAAGTAGGAAGAATTGTGTCTAGTTCTCCGAGTTTTATTTACCGCGTAGAGAGACCAGCGAGGTTTATAGCCGTGTGGGAGAAGAAAGAGGGGCCTTCACGGGTTGACGTTACGACTACTATATTGCTAATTTTGGTGGTAGCGGTTATCGTGCTTTTCCTCTTTGAGAGGCAAAAGGCGGCTAAGACGGCGAAGAGGAGGAAAAAGAAGAAGCGGCGCTAGAATCTCGTCGTTTACAACACTATTCGAGTTGTACTTGTTCTTAACTCCTCGTTAGAGCTTGCTTCTCTACGTGAGCTTCTAAGACGTCTATGCATAGGCTTAAGAAACGGCTAGCTGAAAGTATCATCGCGTCGGGCTCGTAGAGTTGTTGTTCAAAGCTTAGGAAAAAGCTCGTGTATAGGTTGCTCACGGCTTTTACTGCTTCCCCGCTATTTTCCTTGAAGACTTTTACGGCCCACTCGAAGCTTTTCTCTAGGTGGTTTAGAATTTCCAGTATTTTGTTTCCGTCGAGCGTGTTGCTTTTAGATAGGAGGTAGCGAGTAGCAGAGACCAAAGTATCTCCCATTTCTTCCAGGCATTTGCCGTAGGTTTTGTAGGGTAGAACTAGGACTGGTTCTTCGAGCCCCATGCTTAAAGAGATTCTCTTCCCCTTAATGGCTACTACGGCTTGTCTACCTAGGAAGAAGTAGAATTTGTCTAGTTCGTTATCGCGTTCTATAATGCTTTCTAAAATCTTAGCGTTTCTCTCGAGGACTCCCTTCTTTAGGTCGTGGAGCATAGAGCGGACGATGTTCTCCATTCTCTCTAATGTCCGCTTAATGGGTATTTGGGATTCGTCTATTATGACCTGTAGTATCATTTCGCTTGCTGTTTCCTCGACTATTTCGAGTCCGCTGAGCCTCAGCAACACCCTCCTAACTTCACTCCTCAACTTCTCGCTTAGATAAGGTTCTTGACGAATTCTTATAGTATCGTAGCCGGCTTCGTAGTAGGCTATTAAAAGCCTCTCGATGCTCCCGACTTCTTCCAGTTTTACTTCGAGAGTTGCAAGGCTCTCTCTAGAAACAGGTTTCTCCTCCAGAGAGAACGGCGATACTTTAATAGAGCCGTCGTCGAGAAGTTTTAAGAAAACTTTGCTACCCTTTCCTAGCTTATTTTTAACAACCCATCTGTGCGGTAGGGAGATTATAAAAGTGGATTTCCCCGTTTTCTGAATAGACCTTACGTAAATATTCCCACTCATATTCTCCCTTAAATCTCGATATATACAATATTATTTGTATATTTTCTATTTATCGAACACTCCAGCATTTAACTAGAATCCGACAAATCCAGCGAACCTTTACTCCTCAGGGCGTTTATAGGTTAGCGTCGTTAGTATGCCAGCTATTATGATTAAAGCTCCTCCTATCGCGGTGTTTGATGTCGGTATTTGATTTAGGAATATCCGCGCTAGAAGTACGGCGAATACCGGATCTAGGTATGATAGTATAGAAGCTACGGACATGGGTATGTTCTTGAGGGCGTCGTACCATAGCTTCAACGCCAGCGCTGTATGGACTACGCCGACCGTGAACAGGATGACGAGCTTAGTCATATCTATGGAGTAACCGGCGAGAAAGGCGAAGGGGGCGAGGATAAACAGCGATATAGTACACTGGTAGAGAACCATAATTTCCGGTTGTGTGCGGTTTGTCGCCAGTTTGCTCACCGCCGCTAGAATTCCATATGAAAAACCGGCTAGCAGACCGAAAAGCAATCCTATAGGGTTTCCAGTTGAAAGGCCTTCTGAAAGAATGAGAAAAATTCCTGTCATGGTCATCGCTACCGGTATGGCTATCCACTTTGGTTGTTTCTCTTTTACTATAAACGGCGCCAGTAATATCGCTATGACTGGACCAGTGTAATATAATAGCGACGCGTTGGCAACCGTGGTTAGCGCAACGGCGTAGAAGAAGAATATCCAGTTTAACGTTAAGAATACTCCGGACACGAATACTGTCCCGATATTCTCCTCAATTTTCAGTGAATGCAGGCCCCTTTCGAATACAATGGTTAATGCCATGAAGGACGCCGCTACGAGCACTCTGTAGAATACGAATACGGGCGAGGGCAGTTTGCTCCATATAGCGAAGAGAGGAACCGAGCCCCATATTAGAGTGGTTAACATCATTTCGAAAACTCCTTTGATGTAGTTTCTGCCGTTCACGCCAGTTTTATTCTACGTAAAAATATATAAATTGTAGCTAGCCGCTTTTGAACAAAATTAACCTAGTTATTTACTACAGGGGAGCTATACCCCATAGCGTAGCGGCTTACTAATCTATTGGTATATTTTCTATATACAATATTATATCAATCTATATACCGTTTTTACAGAAAAAATTATCGTCCTAGGTAGAATATACTCTACATGGGCAGTCGAGAAAAATATCATAGCAAACTAGTAGATGCTCCCTTGGGATTATCGTTCGACGACGTTTTACTAATACCTCAATACTCCGATGTCCGATTGGAGGAGATAGACGTATCGACGCGTATCACGCGCAGGTTAAAGCTTAAAATACCGATAATAAGCTCTCCCATGGATACAGTAACCAGCTTCGATATGGTCTTGGCCTTAGGCAGGCTAGGTGGCCTCGGCGTATTGCCGAGGAACATGGATATGGAGGAAGTGTTGAGGACTATCCGCGCCGCGCGTGAAGAGAAACTACCAGTAGCCGTAGCCGTTGGACCTTTTGATGACGAGAGAGCTTCTCGAGCCGTGGAAGAAGGGGCGGATATGATTGTACTCGATACAGCTCACGGACATAGCCGGAACGTAGTAGAAGCTGTAAAAAGGTTGAAGAGGGAGCACGGGGCCGATTTAATGGCTGGCAACGTGGCTACCCCGGAGGGGGCTGAAGCTCTGATAGAAGCGGGCGCCGATTCTTTAAGAGTTGGAATAGGCCCTGGCCATGCCTGTACGACTAGGGAAGTAGCTGGAGTTGGAGTACCTCAGTTGACGGCTATAGCCTGGGTTGCAGATGTAGCGTCCGAATATGGAGTTAGCGTGATCGCCGACGGGGGAATTGAAAAACCGGCGGATATAGTTAAGGCTTTAGCAGTGGGCGCCGACGCCGTTATGCTGGGATACCTCTTGGCCGGGACCGACGAGTCTCCTGGAGAGGTTTTAACGATTTCGGGTAGGGTGTACAAAAAATACCGCGGAATGGGGTCTAGGGGGGCTTTGGCTTCCGGTTCCGTAAGGTATGGGGAGTTTAAGAAAGTTCCTGAAGGCGTAGAGGGGTACGTGAAGTATAGGGGGGCTCTACGCGAGGTCTTGGAATATCTAGTAGGTGGTTTGAAGCAGGGAATGGGTTATTTAGGCGCGAGGAGTATCGAGGAGCTCCGGGCTAAGGCTAGGTTTGTGAGAGTTACCCCGAGTGGCGCTGGCGAGAGTAAGCCTAGAGGAATTCTTCTGGCTGAGGAGCCATGGCTGTAGTAGAGGTAGACGAGCTGTATACTCCCTCGGGTTTAGTCGAGAATGCCAGGCTTACCCTGCCCGGCTTAGAGGAGGATCTCTATTTTAAGAGCGGGGTATACCCGGGTTTTTCTGACTGCCACGCTCATCCTCATGTTGTAGACGCAGGGCTAAGTGGCGGGCCTTGGAGGAACTATGTGGAGTGGATGTTCGAGAGGAGGCTTAAAGTGAATGAGAGAGCTTTAAGGGAGGATTTAAACGCCTGCACTAAGCTCTCCAAGCTAACCTTAATGCTCTCCCTCCTTCAAGGAGCTACGCTCGTCGCCCTCACCGGCAACTTTAAGGCTAATCTCCGGGCCGTCGCCGAGCTCGGGAAAAAGCCTAGAGTAGTAGCGACTCCTACGATAATCGATAAGAGGGGTTGGGACCCCTTAGAGCGGGTACTGCCTCTACTCAGCTACGTGGAGGCGCTAGACTCGGGCGAGACTTTTAAGCTAGGGCTTTTCTGCCATTCTCTAAAATTTACCCGTAGAGGAGAAGTTGTCAAGTGCTATAGACTAGCCGAGAATAACGGGCTCGTCTTCGCTCTACACTTAAGCGAGGGAGTTAAGGAATTAGGTGAGCTAGCTAAATTACTGAAGCTTCCGGGAAGGGCTAGAGTAGTGGGAGTCCACTGCATTGAAGATGAAGACTACAAGTCAGCGGGAGTAAACGTCATTCAGTGCATATCGTCGAACCTCGCGCTTTATGGCAGAACTCAAAAGAGGCTAGATCTGGTAGATTGTTTGGGGAGCGATTGGCCGCTGATATTCGGCGGGTTACTTGGCGAGATCAAGAAAGCCTTACTGGTCTATGGCGAGAATAGGTTTGAGGAGGTTTTGAGAAAAGCCAGCGTAAACGGGTATAGCATCTACGGCGTTAGCCGCCGAGGCGACTACGCCTTTTTCGACGTTGGACTAGAAAAAGCCCTACGGCTAGAGATTAAGCCGTCCTATGTCTTCGTTCAGGGGAAAGTTGCCGTGGCCGAGGGCAAGCTAGACGGCTTAAGCTACGGCGACGTCTGGAGGATTATTGAGGAGTATAGAGAGGTACTCTTTGAAAAGTATCCGCCTGAGGGTTGAGAACGTGGAAAAGATAGTAGTGCTCGATTTTGGATCCCAGTACACCCACCTTATAGCTAGAAGGATTAGAGAGTTGAAAGTCTACAGCGAGATACTGCCTTTTAACGCTTCTCTCGAAGAAGTTAAATCCGGCGACGTCAAGGGAATAATCCTCTCAGGAGGCCCCGACAGCGTGTACTATCCCTCAGCCCCCAAGCTCAGGAAAGAAGTGAAAGAATGGATTCTTAAAGGAGAAATTCCAGTGCTTGGGATATGCTACGGCCACCAGCTACTAGCCTATATGCTAGGCGGCAGAGTGGAGCGCGGGGAGAGAGGAGAATACGGGCGCGCGGAGATAGAAGTTCTCGATGAGGACGAACTGTTTAGAGGTCTTCCCCGCAGGCAGATAGTATGGATGTCTCACGGAGACTCGGTGTCGGAGATTCCTCCCGGAGCCGAAGTGCTGGCTAGATCCGAGGATATGCTTGTAGCCGCTTTTAAACTGGGTAGGCTCTACGGTGTCCAGTTTCACCCAGAGGTAAAGCATACCGAGCATGGAAAGGCTATTTTGGGGAATTTCCTGTTCGAAATTTGCCGTTGCAGCGGCTCGTGGGAAGTCGAGGATTTAGTAGGGGGGATAGTCGAGGAGATTAGGAGAAAGGCGCCAGAAGGCAACGTGCTGATGGCTGTGAGTGGAGGCGTTGACTCCACGACTTCAGCCTGCCTCATTAAGGAGGCTCTAGGAGCCGATAGGGTTCACCTAGTAGTTATCGACACGGGGTTTTTAAGAGAAGGAGAAGCTGAGAAAGCGGTTGAGCTCTATAAGAAGCTCGGGTTTAAGTACGTACACCTCGTCGATGCTAGGGAGAAGTTTCTATCGGCGTTAAGGGGGGTAACAGATCCTGAGGAGAAGAGAAGAATCATCTCACAGTTGTACTTCGAGGTTTTAGAGGAGAAAGCCCGGGAGCTCGCCGAGAAGTACGGCGAGTTTAGGTATTTAGGCCAGGGCACTATATACCCGGATAGAGTTGAGAGCGGAGCTACTAGTAGTAAAACGGCTAGGATTAAAAGCCACCACAACGTAGTCTACGCTCACTTGTCAAAGCTGACGAAGCTCGAGCCTCTCAAAAATCTGTACAAGGACGAGGTTAGGAAGATAGCTAGGTTAGTGGGGGCGCCCGAGGAGGTAGTATCTCGGCACCCGTTTCCTGGTCCTGGGTTGGCGATTAGAGTTTTGGGAGAAGTAACGGAGGAGAAATTAGAGATTCTGCGGAGAGCAGATAGAATAGTCGAGGAGGAGCTCCGGAAGGCGGGCATATATGAGAAACTCTGGCAGGCTTTTCCCGTCTTGCTGCCGGTGAGGACTGTGGGGGTAATGGGCGACGAGAGGACTTATAGGTACGCGGTGGCTATAAGAGCCGTAGTGAGCGAAGACGCTATGACTGCAGAGTTCGCTAAACTTCCCTGGGATTTATTGGAGAGAATAAGCTCAAGAATAGTTAACGAGGTTAGGGAAATCAACAGGGTGCTCTACGACATTACAAACAAACCGCCAGCGACCATAGAGTTTGAGTAGCTACGCTATTAGCGCTGTTAAGGCTAGGGTGGCTAGCGAAAACGCCGATACCAGCGCGTCGGCCGCCGATACCCTATACTCGTCCATGTACGTCCTGCCCGTCCTCTTTTTAAAGCCCCTAGCTTCTAGGACTATTGTGAGCCTCTTAACCACGGCTAGGCTGTTAACTACGAGGGCAAAGAGGAGTTCTTTGTAAGCCTTTATCCTATCTAGAACCCCCCCTTCTTCCAGCTTTACCTGTCCACGCGCCTTCATAGCCGCCAGCAACCTGTAAAACTCAGAGTACAATGTTGGTATAAATCGAAAGGCTAGAGAAGCCATTAGAGAGAACTGCGGTGGAACTTTGAGAAAGTCAAAGGCGTAAGATAGGTCCCTAGCCGGAGTCGTAAATATTATCAGCATGAAACTGAGCATGGTAATCGCTAACCTTAAAGCCGCGCCTATCCCCCTGTACACCCTCTCCTTGATAAATGGAGTTTCAAAGCCGAAGATTGATAGAGTCTCTGGGTTCCTCACTTTTTCTATATCGGCGAAGAGTCCGTTGAACACTATAAGCATTACGATGCCCATCACTAGAGAAGTCATCACGACTTTATCCTTAAGAATCGGCGATTTATGGGGTTTTGCCAGTAGGAACATCGCCGCTACGTAGGCGAAAGGTATCAGCAAAGCTTCCGGCTTTAAGGTCAGCATAGACGCTAAAGTTACGGACGCTAGCCAGAGGAGTTTAACTCTAGGATCTAGCTTGTGGACGAGGGTATTCCGGTAGTAGTCGAACCTCAAGCCTCCCGCCCCCTCACACGTACTCGAGACGTCTCTGGAGGATTTTTCCAATTTCCGCCTTGGATGCGTCGACCTCTGCGACTATCGAGCCTTCTTTCATCAGGAGTATCCTATCGGAATAATTAGCTGCTAGGTAAGGATCGTGGGTAATCATCACGACCGTGCGCTCCTCCGCAGTAAGGGATTTGAGCACGTCGAGAACTTCGGAGGCTTCGACGCGGGTCATCCCGGTCAACGGCTCATCGAGTATTATTACCTCGCACCCCGTAGCTAGAACCGAGACTATCATAAGCCTCTTTAATTCACCCATGCTTAGTTCCTCGGGTATGTTCGAAAGCTTATCCGCGAGCTTAAACATCCGAGCGTAGCGCATAACTTTTTCTTCAGCTTCGCGCTCGGATTTGCCCATGGCTCTGAGAGAGTAGGCTATTTCGTCGAACACACTATCGTTAAAGATCTGGTGGTTGGGAAACTGGAAGACGTAGCCGACGGCCCAGGCAAGTCTAGACGGCTTTAACTTCCTAGTATCTACTCCGAAAACTTTTACTACGCCGCTGGAAGGCTTGAGCAAGCCGTTCATGTGCTTGGCTAGAGTCGTTTTACCGCTCCCGTTTGGCCCCATTATAGAGACGAATTCCCCCTTCCTGATCTCCAAGTTGACGTTCCTTAGAGCTTGAGTGCCGTCCGGGTAGGTGTAGCTTACGTTCTCGAATTTAACCACTTTCTCCGCAGATCTCCTGGCTCTGAAGCGAGGTCTAGGCGGCGCGGCTTCCGAGTTCCAAGGCGGGTCTATTCTAAGCTTCTCGAATATTCCTGGGCTTTCCTCTAAGTGGTCAGGCGGCCCAAAGTAGGCTACGCGGCCGCGGTCCATGAGTACTACCGTGTTAACGTGCTCCCAAACTTCCCATAGTTTATGGTCGATTAATACTATAGTCACTTCATGCTCTCTGTTAAGCTCGTAGAGGATTTTGTAAACCATTCTGCTTGACTCCGGGTCTAAATTGCTCGTCGGGTCGTCTAAGACTAGTATCTCCGGCTTGAGCGCGAGAGCGGCCGCTATCACTACCTTCTGTTTCTCGCCTCCCGAAAGCTCTAGCGGAGATTTCTCGGCTAAACCGCTTAAGCCCATGAGCTCTAAAACCTCCTCTACTCTCTCGACTATATGCTCCCTGGGCAGACCTGCGTTCTCCAAGGGCAAGCCTACTTCATACTTAACCTTGAACTCTATCAGTTGGGAATCAGGGTCTTGCATTACGAAGCCGGCGATCCCGGCTATCTCGCTTATCGAAGACTCGGCGACTTCCCTGCCTCCCACCTTCACGCTCCCCTCGCACTCACCCGTGTAGAGATGGGGGATTACTCCAACTATAGAGTAAGCTAACGTGCTCTTGCCGCTCGAGGAAGGACCCGCTACTAGGACATAGTCCCCCTTCTCTACTTCTAAATTCACGTTTTTTAAAGCCCAGGAGTTAGAACCTGAATATCTGAAAGAAAAATTAGAGATTTTTATGAGAGGCATACTCTACCTCCGCGACTAGTTTTTTTACCCTCCTACTAGTCGCTATGCTCGCCGCTATCCAAGCAGCCACGAAGTCCTGCACTAGATCCTTTGCCAGTACGAACCATGTGGGTATCCAAGGGTAGCCTTGGAGCAAGTATAGAACAAAAGCATCGTAGGGCACGTAAGCGATAGCCCCCATGCATCCGGCTAGTGTGAAAAATGTTGTCTCGTTTAAGTTCTTCCTGGCGATCGCCAGCATGACGACGGCTAAGATTAGGCCCGATGCTAGCGCGGCCAACGGCAGCCCAAGGGTTTCCTGAGGAGAGATTTCGTAGACTCTGCCGGATTGGGCGAGTAGCTGAGATAGTAGCTCGTTGAAATCCCCGCTGGATAGTATGAGGTCTACCCACCAGGCTAGGAAAAAGCCTCCAGCGAAGAAGAAAAGCGGCGCGGCTCTCTTAGCTACGTCTAGCTTTTTAGCCATATAGCCGGCAACTCCGCCTTGAATAGCCGTGTAGACGACGTAGGCTAAGTGTCCATATTGGAGAGCCTGCACGATCCCGCCGATTAAACCCGTCACCGCCCCCAGTAGAGGACCTTTGAGGAAGGCTACGAGGAGAATCGGTACGCCGGTCATACTGAACTTGATGTTCCAGGGGCCGGGAATAGCTAGGTAGCCGAGAACATTTGAGAGAGCAGCCATAACTCCTACGAGGGCAATGTCGTAGGTTGAGAATTCGCTTCCCTTTTGACCTAGACCTGTAGGCAAGTGCCCTTTAAGGGGAGGATATAGCTTCTTTATAAAGTTTACATTAAGGAGACCGAAACTATTTGAGTACTAGATCAATTTTAAAGGTGGTGGTTCGGAGTGGCCTATGCCGAAATAGTAAAGATGTACGAGGGCGAGAAGTTAGTATACTATATCAACGGAGTTAAAAATAGATATAACGCCGCTTCGATTAAAGTTAGAAAGGGAGAACTTTTCAAGGTAGTCACTGGCGGAGGACAGGTTTCAGACCTCCTACTCTTCACCCTGGAAAATCTAAGCGAATACTTCGATCAGGGATTGACTAGAGACCAGCTGGTTGAAACGCGGCAAAACAGCTGGCTGAATTTCACGTTAATCAGCAACTACGGGCGGCCTCTGGCGGAAATAATAGACTACACATACGAATACCACGATTTGCTGCTGCCGGGCTGCCGCAGAGAAATGTATAGGAACGTCTACGGGATCAATAGACTCGGCTGTAGAGACGGCTTCTCTCATGTACTCAAAATACCTCGGCACGCTATACCTAAGCCATTCAACCTTTTCATGAAGACTAGTCCGCTATCTCGACGGCTTTTACAGAATAGAGATAGAGCCCAGTACTGCGAGAGAAGGCGACTACGTAGAGTTTAAAGCGCTAGAAGACCTGCTGGTGGTTTTTACAGCCTGTCCTGACGATTACAAAGCTAATAGCAAAAAGGAAAGTTATATAAGGTGTGAAATGACCAGGTAAGCTTCAGAAAATTTATTATTAACCATTGATTCTAGAATTCTGGAGGTCCGGGTGGTGTAGCGGTTAACACATCGGCCTGTGGAGCCGAAGATCCCGGGTTCGAATCCCGGCCCGGACCCTGTAGTTTTTCTTAAAATTCTAATATGCGGAGCTTGATTCTTGAAGGCTAATGCTTTCCATATTGGGACTCTTTCAAATATTATTAAACCGGTACTGTATAGTTTACTATATGTCCGTCTTTGAGGATTACATTAGGAATATCGATTTTCGAGAACTTTTATGTGGTTTCGACGCGTCGTATATCGAGGCTATTATAGAACAAATTAAATATTTTACCGAGAGGGAGGCGGAGAGAAGAGATCAGATAGTGCTAAGTTACTTTGGTGAAAGAAGCATAGAGCGTATTGTGGAGTCGGTAGTTAGATATCTATCGTCGCCGCCTAAGCTTAGAAGCGAAGCTAGGATACTGGATGTGGGTGCGGGATCGGAATTCTTTACGGTGAAAATAGCCGATAAGTTACGCCGCTATATGCCTAATGCATCTTTTTACGCTATGGATATTACGCCTTCTATGTTGCGAGTATTGAAGAGGAAAACGGGTAAGGTTATTCCTTTTCTAGGGGTAGCCGAGGATATCGCCGGAGGTATTAAGTATGCTAGAAGGTATATGGAGATTCCCGAGAAGTTTGATGCTTTATTCTCCATCTTAACATTGCATCATTGTATAGACGTAGAGTTTTGAAGAATTTCGGAGGAAATGGAGGATGTACACCTGGGCTTTAATCCATCGTTTATCGAGGAAAGTGCTGGGAAATTCTTCCCTTCTGTCCATATAGAGAGGATGCCGGGTATCTGCTGTGAATGTTTCGGCAGGTCGGCCGAGCTATTCGTGGCGTATTTGACATGCGAATGGGATGCTGCTAGCAATCGTAACCTAACACTTGCAGTACATGGTCTACTTCGGCTTTACCAGTTTGTAGAACTCTTCTATAGTCTTAACCAAGGTCCTATAGCTGAATTCTATGTTTCTTATTGATATTCTCTCGTTTACCCCATGTATCATAGCTAGGAATTCTTTTAGAGGCAGGTCGCCTCTGATGGGGAAGAAGCCGTAGGCTACGCTCTCGAATTTCCACCTGAAATACCTAGAATCCGTGCCTCCCATCACCATGAAAGGCGTCGCTTTAGAGCCGGGGAGTAGCTCGTATAGAGCTTTCTCTATAGCCGTGTAGAGGGGGGTGTCGGCGGGGGATTCGCTGGGAGGCTCTCTCTGTAGGAATTCAAGCTCGTAGTCTAGGTCTTTGAGTAGCTGCCTTAAGTATTTTTTTATCCATTCTTCATCATAGCCGGGCAGGAGCCTACAGTCGACCGTGAGCTCGCATTCGGACGGCACGATATTCTCTTTTTCTCCACCTCTTATAACTGTCGGCGTGAGGGTATTCCTCAGCATAGCTTCTATGAATACTGCATGGCTTTTATCGGGTATCCTTTTTAAAGCATGGTCGGCGATGTACGGGTTTAAGAGAAGCTTGGAAACCCACTTTTTCCCAACCATGTCGAGCAAGTTTTCTATAAATATCCTAGCGTGAGGAGTCACCTTAATAGGTGGTTTCGTAGACACTATCCTCTCGACACTCCTCGCGGCTTTTACCACAGCGTTATCGCCCGCTCCAGGCATAGACGCGTGGCCCGGCTTTCCCCTTAATTTAAGCTTAAACCAGTAAACTCCCTTCTCGGCCGTCTGTACGGTGAATAGGGGGCCTTTAGGAGTCGGTATCTCAAAGCCTCCGCCTTCGTTTATCACGTAATCCGCTTTAATTAAGTCGGGCTTATTCTTGATTAACCAACCGACTCCCTTCGCGCCGCCTTTCTCCTCGTCTGCGGTTGCGGCGAAGATAAGGGTCCCCTTGATTCCCTCCCTCGAGGCCAAATCTGCAAAAGCGAAAAGCTCAACCGCTACCAATCCTTTACAGTCGATAGCGCCTCTGCCCCATATATAGCCGTTCTTTATTAAACCGGAGAAGGGGTGGTGTTTCCACTTTGAAGGCTTAGCGGGCACTACGTCTAGATGAGAGAGGAGGAGTAGCGTGGGACCCGGCTCGCTTCCCTCAACTTTAGCTATGACATTTCCTCTCCCGGGCTCACTCTCTAGTACCTGCCCGCTAAAGCCTAGCTCAGATAATTTCTCCGCCACGAGCTTAGCGGCTTCGGTTTCGTTCCCCGGCGGATTCGTGGTGTCGATCTGCAATAATTGGGAGAGGAAGGAGACTATTTCGTCTGTTTTAAATTCGGGCATGATATAGCATTATGGGCTGTTTAGATATAAGCTTCTCGACGAGCTATCTAGCGTAGGCTTCTAGGGCTTTAATTCTCTTCACTATGTTGGGGTGCGTGGAGAAGAATTCGACTATACTCTCGAAAAGGCCTACCTCGCTGGATTTAAGCTCTTCGACTAGATGCTCAGCCTTGGATAACAGCTCTAAGTCCCTAATAGAGGAGTTAGGATCGTATATGAATAGTGTTCTGAACTGGGAATACCTATTGACGTTTAACCCTTTTAGAGCTAGGCTTCCCGTAGCCACGGCTATTTTAGCCAGTGCTTTCTGGAGTTTTTTAGCTCCATCTTCCTGTATCAGCGCGCTGTGGGCGTCCGCGTAGTATTCTCTAAGCCTGCTTAATCCAAGCACGAAGAACTGGAGGAGATAGCCTAGGACTATCAACCCTAACCCCAGCAACCCTCTATTGCCTCTGTCGCTTCTAGAGTACGAGAAGATGTAGCCTAGGTAGAGTAGAAGGGCGGGAAGTAGGGAAGCGAACATCATTAATTGAACATCTCTATGCTTTAAATGCCCGATCTCGTGTCCTATAACCGCCGATATCTCATCCTCGTCTAGGATTTTCAGCAACCCCTGCGTCACGGCTATTCTATTGCCTGCTAAGGGTGAGCCGTAGGCGAAGGCGTTGGGTATGGGGAGTCTGGATATCATTAGCTTAGGAATTTTTATCCCGCTCTTAGCCGAGAGTTCCCTGAGAATTTCGTAGAGCTTCCCGTGTTCGTGAGGATTGGCTTCAGATATCCCGTAGAAGGCATCGATTAGATAGGGAGCGAACATCCACTGAGCTAAGTTAACTAGGACTATTAGAGCGGCTGCGGCCATTAGGTCTGCGCCGAAGTAAATAGCTAGTCCTCCAACTATCAGCGTGGTAACACCTATGACTACCGCTAGCGTTCCGAGCATAGCTAGCCTTAACTTCCAGAGTGGAGACACGCTCTATATCACCTTGAGATAGAAAGCGGGCGTGTGTAATAAAAGTATTTCGAGTTTCTATAATTTTAATTTTGTAATGAAGTTATTAGGGTTGTGATTTAAGGTAGGCGTCTAGTTAGCAGATATGCGTTCAGTTAAGTATTTTAACTCTGGTGTCTTATTTAAAGAGGGAACTCCTTGAAGCTGATTAGGCTTCAGATAGCCTTAGATTTTACTAAATTGAAAGATGCCATTAAAGTTGCGGAGGAGGTTTGGGATCTGGTAGATATCTTAGAGGCAGGAACTCCTCTGATAAAATCGGAGGGTGTAAGGTCGGTCAAGAAGCTTAAGGAACTCTTCCCCGATAAAGCGATTTTAGCCGACATGAAAACCATGGACGCCGGCCGCTTAGAAGTCCTGTTAGCAGCTGAAAACGGAGCGGATATAGTCTCAGTTTTAGCCGCTGCGTCCGACGCTACGCTAGAGGCGGCTTTAGAAGCTGCTAGAGAACTCGGCGTAGAGGTTATGGCGGATTTAATCGGGGTTAAGGATAAGCTCGGCAGAGCAAAGGAGCTGGAAAAGCTCGGCGTCGACTACATCCTCGTACACGTCGGGCTTGACGAGCAGAGGTTAGGATTAGACCCCCTTGAGGATCTCAAAGCTATCTCCCAGTCCGTAAAAACGAAAATTGCCGTGGCCGGCGGTTTAAATCCGGAAAAAATAAGAAGTTTAGGAGCGTATAAAGTGGATGTGGTGATAGTGGGAGGTTATATAACTAAATCTGAAAAGCCGCGTTCTGCCGCAGAAGCTGTTAGAGAGGCGATAGCTTGTTTAACAAAATAATATCTGAAATACTAAAAGACTTAGAGAGAGTGCTTTTAGAGATTGACGAGAAAGAGGTTGAGGAATTTATAAAAGCGCTGTTCAACGCTAAGAGGATATTCATAGTTGGCGCCGGCAGGTCCGGTTTGGTCGGCAAGGCTTTCGCTATGAGACTTATGCACTTAGGCATGGAGGTCTACGTAGTCGGCGAGACTATAACGCCGTCTATAAAGAAGGGCGACCTCTTAATAGCGATCTCAGGCTCCGGTAGGACTTCATTCCCCCTCATAGCGGCGCAGACTTCTAAACACTTAGGAGCTAAAGTATTTGCGATAACCTCTGATAAGGAGTCCCCACTGGCCCGGTGCAGCGACTACGTGTTGCTGGTTAAGGGCAGATCCAGAAGCAACGCTGTTAAAGACTATATATCGAGACAGCTGGCTGGAGAACACCCTCCCCTAACGCCTTTAGGCACGCTCTTCGAGCTCTCAACTTCGATACTCCTGGACGCGGTGATATACAGAATTATATCCATGCTGGGGATAAGCGAGAGGGAGATGCTGGAGAGACATTCAAACCTAGAGTGATAGCGTGAAAATAGCCGTAGCCTCGGATCACGCAGGCTACAGGCTTAAGGAGTACATCAAGGAATTCTTGAAGAGAGAAGGCTATCAGGTGCTGGACCTGGGCACTAATTCTCCGGAATCCGTCGATTATCCAGATTACGCGGCTAAACTAGCCGAGCTTGTATCTAAGAGTAGGGTGGATAGGGGGATTTTAATCTGTGGTACAGGGATTGGGATGAGCATAGTGGCTAATAAGTTCCCCGGCGTTAGAGCAGCTCTCTGCTGGAGCGAGGAGACCGCTGCTCTTTCGAGGAGGCATAATAACGCTAACGTTTTATGCCTGGGCGGCCGGGTTCTCAAGCCGGAGGAAGCAGTTAGAATATTGAAAGTTTGGCTCAGCACGGAGTTTGAAGGCGGGAGGCACTTGAGGAGAATCGAGAAGATTAGGAAGATAGAGGAGGAAATCCGGCGTGGTCAGAGAGGTTTTCGTTCAATCGGTCCTGAATAAGCATAGGCGGCGAGATCCATGGTTCTTAGATGATTACTCTCTAAATCCCTATAAGCTATGCTCGTTTAACTGCATCTACTGCTACATAAGAGGAAGTAAATACGGGCTTAACATGGGAGAAGAATTAAGCGTTAAAGTTAACGCTCCAATAGTATTGTCCAGAGAGCTGCGGCGTAGAGCTGAGAGGAAAGAGTACGGCTTTATAGCTTTATCCTCTGCCACCGAGCCTTGGCAGGTGTTAGAGGAAAAGTACATGGTTACTAGGAAGTGCCTAGAGGTAATATCTAGGTATAAGTTTCCCGTTCACTGTTTGACGAAGTCCAAGCTAATTTTAAGAGATTTAGATTTACTCACGGAGATCGACAAGAAAGCAGTGTTGCCCTCCGATTTAAGGAAACTAGAGCGGGGAGTTTTGATTACCTTCTCCCTATCGACCCTCGAAAAGAAAATAGCTGAAGTATTCGAACCCGGAGCTCCTCCGCCTGAGGAGAGGCTTAAAACTCTGCAAAGAGTAAAAGAGGAGGGACTCCGGGCGGGAATCGCGTTTATTCCAGTGTTACCGTATATATCAGACTCGGAGGATAGCTTAGAAGATATGGTTAAAACGGCGAAAGACTGCAACGCCGACTACGTATTCATAGGCGCGTTGACGCTCTGCGGAGCCGGGAAAAAACTCTTTTATAAAGTTCTTGAAGAAAAATTCCCTGAGCTCTTGCCCAAGTACCGCGGCTTATTTAGATCTTCCTATGAGCTCAATAGG
This sequence comes from uncultured Thermofilaceae archaeon, assembly GCA_964501905.1. Lineage (GTDB taxonomy): Archaea > Thermoproteota > Thermoprotei > Thermofilales > B69-G16 > B69-G16. The sequence goes on from CAZCTW010000001.1 coordinate 45,896, forward strand.
GGGTATCAGAAGAAGTTGGAAAAAGTGGCTAAAAAGCTATGCGAGAAATACGGCGTGAACTACGGTTTATCCGTAGGTTAACTCCTCTCCTCATCTATCTTTGAGTTTTTCTATATTTTTAATTTCTGTAGGATCCGGCTCTTTTACGCTAAACCAAGCCTCCAATATTTCCTTGGCTACCTCCTCAGAGGCTAGTCTAGCGCTTAAAGCCAAAATGTTTGCGTCGTTCCACAATCTAGCGCCTCTAGCGTTCTCGGCGTCTGTCACTAAGGCAACTCTTACCCCCTTGACTTTGTTAGCCGCTATGGAAACTCCCGTCCCTGTGTAGCATATGACTATGCCCATGTCCGCTTTCTTCTCGGCTACTATTTTTGCAACTCCGTAGCCTACGTCCGGCCACGGCTCGAGTTTTCCCGTTTTAAGAGCGCCTACGGGTATAAGTTCAAAACCCTTCTTTTTTAAATACTCATAGATGAACCTAGCTATACTGTATACATCGTCAGAACCTATAGCCACCCTCATAAATGTTAGCTCGAATCCACGAGTTAAAAGAGTAATGACCACTCTCAAAGATTGCGTACTATTATGAGTTATAACTCTAGATTGCGAAGTTGAATTTGGGCTAGCTCAATGATACATATAAATACTTTATTTTTAGTGTTAATACGTATGAATACGTGTAGAGGCGACCCTAGGAAGAAGTTAACCGTAACTATAGACGCTGAAGTCTTAGAGAAGGCTAAGAAGGTTGCAGAGAGTAAGAACATCCCTCTCTCCAGGCTAATTGAGAACTTCCTCTCCTTTTTCGCAGACCCTTACGTCTACTGCTTTAGCTGCGGGGAGAAATTCTACGTCAAGGACTCGGAAGTTTGCCCTAAGTGCGGATGGCTTATATGCCCTAAATGTAAAGCGTGTAGGTGTAGCTTAGACGAAAACACGGCGGCGTCTATCTTTTACATGAGAAAGGTTTACGAGGATTTGCTTGCGGGAAGGCTTAAATAGGGGCGGGAAAAGTGCTCGTCTGGATTTACTGGCTTACTAGTTTAACCGTAGTGACCTACGCCAGCGCCTATATTGTTAAAAAGTTTAGAGAGTACGGCTTCGCGGCCTTAACGGCTTTCTACACCATATACCTTGGGGCTTCCCAGATACTGGCTAGCAGAATTATAGAGTTTGACTTAGGCTTCTACAAGTTCTATGCTCCCGCCGCTGTTTTCATTTACCCGTTTATAGCTCAAGCTATAGATATGATAAACGAGGTCTACGGGAGGAAGAGCGCCCACTTGGCAATAGTAATAGCGTTTATCACTCAGGTCTTACTCGTGACTTTTATAGCAATGGTTAACTCGCTAAGCCCAGCGCCTTTCTTCCAGTTCGAGGAAGCTTGGCAGAGCTTATTCAGATTAAGTATAAGGATAACAGCGGCTAGCTGGATATCCTTCCTCATATGTTCAAACTTAGACGCCTACGTGTTCGATAAGCTTAAGCAGAAATTCCTAGAGAAAGAGCTTAGTTTCAAGCTTGATACATCGCTTAACCCTTATGTATGGCTCAGGTCCAGTGTAAGCGATATCTTGGACCTAACCCTGGACTCAGTGATCTTCGTCACTCTGGCCTTTTACGGAGTAATGCCAGTAGTACCCTTGATAATAGGGCAGATAGTGAGCAAGAATATAATAGGCTTCATAGACAACCCGTGGTTTGTATGGTATAAACGCCTACTTAGGAAAGCCGAGTCAAGTTAGATTACGTTTAAAAGGGTGAGAACGCCTAGCGCTATGAAGAAGATGGACGCCATTTTCGAAACCATTTTCTCATCTAATATTTTAACGAAGTATTTCCCCAGGTAGATAGTCAGGGTTGAAATCGAAGCTAAGGCTAGAACAGCTCCCGTGAAGACTAGCAATGGGTTGTATTTCGCGGCGAAAAGCCCAGAGGCTATTTGGGTTTTATCGCCCATTTCGGAGACCAATACGATTCCGAAGTTGGAGATGAAGGAACATCCAATTTTCCCAGTTTCTCTCTCCTCCCTCCTCACCAAGGTGATTAAACCGCACAGAATGAAGATTAAACCCGATAGACTCTTAATGACTTGGGGGCTATTTTAGCTATAAAATCCCCGAGGAGCACCGCTATTCCGTCGGCGATAACGAAAGCCAGTACTACTCTTAACAGCAACTGTAGGCGTTTACGGGATTTTAGAGATAGAGAGAATACGGCTAGCTGGGTTTTATCTCCCATCTCCGCCAGGAATACTGCCGAAAATGGGAGCAGAATATCCTCCATATGTGTGGCTAGAATGCGCCACAGTATAATTATCTTTCGTTGCTAACTATCCGCTTTTCCTATTTCGACTAGTTTCGCCGGCTCTGCCAGGTATACGAAGTATCCATAGCCTACTTCTAGCGGAAAATCATCGCTGGGCTCGCTTACGCCGGGTGTGTAACCCTCGTATTCTTGGAGCTCGGGATTCCACTTCCAGATTCCGAGAAGAGCTTGACCCACCGCGGTCGCTAAATCTGAGGCATTGATGGGTTTTAAGGGTTGAAGTGTTAACGCTATTAGATTGTACCTTGGTTTTAAAGTTCTAACTTTAAGGGTGTAGTTGAATTCGGGGGATTCGCAACCGTTTGAAGTGCGGGCTTTAACCCATAGTGTATACTCTCCATCTTCGTAACTGGTTCCGTTCAATTCTATATGTACGGTTTCAACCGTTGAATTGTAGACTCCATCTACTGGTTTAGCCGAGTAGTTGGAATTCCCTATCCCATACTCGACGGCGCTAATATATCCGCTGCCGTTCATGGATAGGGTTATGTTTAGGCGTACTATCCCCCTTACTACCGAGACATCCTCGACTACGGCTTTGAAGGAAATTAGGCTACAGAATAAGCGGGGTGCATCCCCAACGTACACGCCAGTGAATACGCTGCCTCCGGTGGAGAGTATCGAGTGTACTTTTCCGGTGGCGAAGGATCCAACAGGGTTGCCCTCATACCAGAAGTTCTCGCTTCCAATTCTAAACTGCTCCTCCGCTATTTTCAAGTAGGTTTCGTTGCCCGTGTATATCCAGGCGTAAGCATAGGCGTCCGCTATCTTAACCTGCCAAGAGTTCGCTCCGCCTCCGGGAGACCAGTCTATCTGAGTTCCATCGCCCCTCCACCTGTATATGAAGTGTGGATAGCTGGAGGCTTCGTCTCCCTCAGGGTGGTAGCAGTATTTGAGCATCCAATCCGCGTAGCCTATTAAGGAGGATAGGGCGTTCGAGTCTATGCGTCCTTCGACTAGCCTTATCGTGTCTAGGTACCTGCCGAGGGAAATCATTAAAAGCGCTATCTGCCAGGGAGCTACGGTTCTATCGGAGTATTCAGGGTTAGGTCCATCTTTGTACCATTTATTATTGAAGTGGGATTCCTCTACGACCTTGGCGGCCGCTTCTAGGTATTTGGGGTCTCCCGTTAAGTAGTAGGCATTGATCAGGATGTCGAGCGCGTTGGCCGGAGCCCTTGCTTCATCGCTCGTAGTCCCGCTGTATCCTGGCTCTCCGGGGCCGTTTACCACTCGCCAATAGGTATTCTCTGACACTTCTAATGCCGAGTCTAGGGCTTTCTCGTATCCAGTCATGTAATAGTAGTAGATTAACCCCCTATTCCACTGAAACTCTAAGTGGGGGCTAGAGCCTCTGTGAGGGTTTTCTCTGCCGTCGTACTCGTGGGGGGTGTGGGGGAACATGCCGCCCCAGCACCACTTTATCCAATAGGAAGAGGGTTGGCTAGGGTCTCCATCGTGTACGTGTAGAATATCGATGTCGGCTTCGTGCCTTATAGCCTGCTCCGCCAGTTGCCACCAGAGATAGCTGTGGAGGTCGTCGCCGCCGAAGAGTCTGAGGCTTTGAACTAGCATCCCATAGCCGAAGTCGTACTGTAGATTCATTTGGCCGGTTCCGCCGTCTTCGTCGACGACTCTTACATCTCCGAAGTGCATCCAGCCGTAGAAATCGACGTTTTCTCTTATATCGAAGAGGTTATCGCCGTAGTATCCCCCGGTGCCGTTCTTGACGGCGGCCAAGTTATTTACCTCGTAGTACTCGAAACCTTCCGGGTTGTAGGGTTCGAAGTAGTCGAAAACTCCGGAGTACATGTACCATTCGGCTGGCGCTCTAGCATATAGGGGATTTAGCAGTGATTCAAGTGTCTGGCGGGTTTTGTCGCTCGATTCTTGAGCCCCGTGGAAGTATACGATTACCTCGTGGGTTTTATGTTCCCCAGCCCTATGCTCGAAGGGCTGAGAGAAGTATTTAGGCATTAACCTTACGTAGACTTCGCCGTTTCCCGTGGCTTCGATAGCTTTAGGGTAGTTCTGCCAGAAATACCTCACACCGACTCCTACCCCGAGTTTCGAGCCTTGAATATCCATCCACCCTCTAAACCTGTTGCCATTCCTTTCCTCGATACCATCGACGTAGAACTTGTACCCTCTAAAGGTGACCCCGGGCCACCTATTCCAGTCTTCTCCGCCGCTGGAATCCTGATATACCAAAACGCTATTTTCGAAGTTTCCTGCTAGCCCGTCTCCTAAGTAGCGGTTAAGGGGCTCGGAGAGCAGGATAATTAGCGATAAGTCTTCGAAGTAGACGGAGTTGGGCGAGCCTAGGCGTAGACAGTTCGGTTGACCCGAGCCGTCGTTTAGGCAGGGAAGGTCGTTCTCCTCCGTGTAGAATATCTTAAAGTAGCTTTTCCCGGCGTAGAAGTAGGCTCGCAGAGTATAGTTCAGCAGGTAGTCCTCAGTGGAGCTCACGTGAGCCCCCCTTATTTTCACAACTGCTCTTAGAGGACCTCTCGACTCTACTTCTACGCTAGGCTTTGCGAGTTTCGAAGAATATAGAATTCCATTCACATCTTGAACGTTAAAATATAATTCTCTAGCCGCTAGCAAGTCTAGCCTTCCGTCTTCGTCTGAGTCTATGTAGATGTTTCTAAAAACTCCAGCGGTTTTATCTATGGTTAAGTTCATACTGCCCGTATAGACGTAAATGGCGTCGCCAACATCTACAATGGACAAGCTAGACCCAAAATCCGTTCTCTCGACCTCCTCTCCATACTCTAGGTAGAAAATTGCCTCTCCTCCCCCCTTGACGAAGCATGTGAAATCTACAAGTAGCCACATAATGCTTCCGTCGGGCCAGAAGGCTAGAGGCTTAAATTGGGCGGGGACCTCCCTAAAATCTTCATCCAATAGCTTAACGTTATCGACGGAAGGCAAATCCCCTATGGGAAAAGGTACTCCTAGAGTTACAGGCGCGTCGACTCTATCAAAATCCTCCCAGTTTAAGACTCTTATTTTAACGAATTTACTGCCCGCCGGGCTATCCCCCTCTCCTAGCGGTAGGTAGGGTACGGTCAGCGTTGACAATAACGCTATTGCCAATACAACTGATATCTTATGGAAAGCTTTCGACACATTAATATTTTTTCAATTAAATTATTAACTGTTTCTAATTTCAATATTTTACAAAAATAATAAGCCGTATTTAGAGAAATTTCTCAATACTCCATCGGAGGCCAGAGCTTTTCGAGGTGAAATAGAGGCCACGCGACTACTAGTATAGGGATGGGGGATCCTCTCGAGATTCTAAGGGTAGAGGCTTCGATAAGCTTCTCTTCGATATTCTATGCATTCTACAGTAAGCCCTTGAAGTTGTCTCTGATTAAAGCGGCTAAGAGCTCGACAACCGCTTCGATATCCTTCTTAAAGGCTAAGCCATAGGGGGAGTGAATATACCTAACTGGCACGGATACGCCCGTCGTCCTCGCCCCTAGCTGAATATACCACTTGGCGTCTGTTCCGCTGTGGGGAGATATCTGGAATTGAAACTTTACTCCTTTCTCCTCCGCTAGACCTATTATGTAGTCAACTAACTCCCTCTGGGCGATTATAGTGGCATCCATAAGTCTAAGAGCCGCTCCTTCACCGGCTTTCGTCACTATTTTCTCGGGAGGAGTGCCCGGTGTGTCGTTAGCTATAGTGCCTTCAACCGATATACCGACGTCGGGCTTTAACCTGTGAGCTAGAGTCGAAGCCCCCCGTCCTCCGACCTCTTCTTGAACTGTGAAAGCTACTACGACTTTACCGTAGCCCGTATCCCCTGCCTTCTCTAAAGCTTTTAAGAGAACGAAACAGCCAACTCTATCGTCTAGAGCTTTACCCATAACACATTCCTCTCCTGAAGCAAAGAAGCTATGAAAAACAGCTGGAGCCCCCCTATCTACTCCCAGAGACAGAGCCTCTGACCGCGACGAAGCTCCAATATCTATAAATAAGTCGTCCATTGTCAACTCTTTCTTCTCGTGTCGGAGTATGTGGGGCGGCGTAACCCCGAGTATGCCAGGTATCTCGCCCTTCTTAGATAAGACGTTGACGAAACTGCCGGCCACAGCTCCCGGGTTTAAGCCGCCGAGACTCGTTATTTTCAAAAAGCCATCCTCGGTCACGTGGGTAACCATGAAACCTACTTCGTCCATGTGAGCTGAAAGCAGAGCGACAGGTCTCCCCTCTCCGAGCTCTACGAACACGTTCCCCAGGGCGTCTCTCTCGTAGCCGAAGCCCATTCTATCTAGCTCGCCCGCTATTATCTCGGCTATTTTGCTTTCAAAACCCGGAGGCCCTGGAGTTTTACAGAGTTTCTCCAGTAGGGAATAATCGGGCATGGTATTTGGTCAGCTTCGGGCATTAATAAATTTAGCTAAACTTTACAGATTTATAGCAATCAGTGTCCATATTCCTTATATGATAAGGGTGGTGGAGTATAGAATTGAACGAGTAGCTGAGGTAGTAAAAAACTTAAATTTTGTGGTTTCCAACTTCTCGGATGGCGAGATATTCCCTCCTGCCCACGTAGAAGAGGAGCAGGTTCTACGCTACTTCTTCTTCGTAACCGCTCTAGACCATAGGACAGCTAAAAGCGGTAAGTTCGAGGGGTTAGTTAACGGCAAATACCTCCACGGCTCCGATCTACTCCACAAACTCTCCCTATTAAAGTTCTACGAAAACCCGGACTTCTTCTCTCCCAGACACATGTCCGAGATCGCGGTGGAAGAGGTAAAGGCTTGGCTTAGCGTCTCGGAGCCTAAACCCGCCACCGTTTGGGATCCGGAGGTTAGAGCTTTCCTGCTACGAGATGCTGGAGGGAAATTGCTCAAGCTTTACGATGGGAGAGTATCGAATATGGTGGAGGAAGCCTCGGGGAGGCTCTGCGGCGTGCCCGGAGGTTTCATCGATATTCTTAAAGTTTTTCGAGCCTACGAGGACCCTGTCTCCAAGAAATCCTTCTTGCTGGCTAAATTCCTATTGAGGCGCGGCCTCCTCAAAGTAATCGATTTAGAAAATATGGAGGTTCCAGTGGATAATCACGTCACTCGCGTAGCCGTAAGGCTTGGCATTGTAGAGCCACTGGGCGAAAACCCCTTCGCCTCCCAGCGGGAAGTTTCCTGGGAAGAAGACGTTATTATAAGGTTGCAGGTTAGACGTGCCTTCAAGCTCGTATCTAAGCTCTCAAACATGGACCCTGGCCTGCTTGATGACCTGTTATGGAGCCTGGGCAGGAAGATTTGCTTAAGGCCTAGACCTCTCTGTGACGAAGGAGTAGAAGTCTTGGGAATTAGGAAATGCCCGTTTAGATCCGTCTGCGCCGCTTATGAACGCGAGGAAAGGAGAACTTGGCTAGAGCATAACTACACAAATACCTGGTATTACTAAAGCCATCCACTGCCAACGATAGTTTCAGTTTAAGCCCTACCACTTCTAAAAAGCCGAGAGAATAGGTTAAGGTAATCGTAAAGGTGTCTAGTTATGAGGAAATTCTTTCTCACATGCTCTCTACATTCCACGCTCATTTTTCCGCGAATCTCTCTGTTCTTAATTAGAAATAAGGCTCGGTCGGCCGCTTCTCTGACATCTCTCACTATAAACCCCGTCTTCCCGTTTATTACCTGAACCTTTATACCCCCAACCCCTCTAGCCACCACAGGAGTCCCCTTCCACAAGGCCTCGGTGACGGATAAGCCGAAGCCTTCTCTAATGCTCATCTGTAAGGCTACATCCGCCGCTCTCTGGAAAGCGTTCACTTCCCTATCCCCAACCCCCACCATGTTCGTAAGGAAGTGGATGTCGTAGTCCTCGCCCGCACGTCTGGCGGATTTCTCGTAATAAACCCAACCTTCAGGGTCGTCGTGGGCCATGCTAGCTATTAGGAGTAGTTGAACCCCCGGTATTTGCTCCTTAACTAGCTTATACACGTTAATAGCCCCTAAGGGGTCTTTCCAAGGGTCGAACCTCGCGACTTGTATAATTATGGGCCTCTCGGGGTCGACGTCATACCTGTCGAGAACGCTTTTCACCTCGTCTTCGCTCATTTCCCTATTCTTCTCCGATAAAGGATCTATAGACGGCCTTATGATATAAGCCTTGGATTTATCAAGTCCCGGTTGCAAGTATTCATGCATGTGGAAAATATAGGCGTCGTACATTTTTACGAAATCTTCGATAAAACCCCATATTGGTTTATAGGGAGTAGAGGCATCTATATGACATCTCCATATCCACTTACTATGGTCCACTCTATACTTCCTAATGGCTAAGGGCTGTGGATCATGAATTACTATAACATTTTTATCTAGATCTAGCTTTTCCGCGTTTTCTTCATTAACCCTCAAGTATAGCTTTTTCATATCCTCAGTCAGCTCAACGCTCATTCCCTGCACACCGTGGTGGAGTAGTTTGGTTACTTTAAAAAATTCAGGAGGAGCTTCAATGACCTCCCACTCTACATCAAGTCCTATTGACCTCATTAAGGGGACCATGCTATGTAATATTTCCGCGACCCCACCTCCGAAAGAGGTAGAGTTCACGTGGACAACCGAGACTCCTTTAAGTTTTTCGGCGAGGAAAAGGATTTTACTGATATCCTCTTTTGGAGCTATACCTCTATAATTCTCGAGTTTTCTAACTCTCCCGATTTTAACTTTCAAAAACGACACCTCAAGAAATTATTTCAAAAATAACTCCTCCAATATCTTCAAGCATAGCCCCAATACCTCCAACCTTAACCACTCCATAGTCGGTTCTTAGGAGGATTGAGGCAATGCCATCGTCTAGGATCTTGCCCTCCACAGTCCCTTCTACTAGGACTTCTCTGCCAGTTTTGACTTCAACTCCTTTAACTCTTATTCTCTCTCCTCCTTGAAGTCTGTGAATTATGGCCCATATAGAGATGAACCTGCCCTTGAGTGAGGGAGAATTCACGCATTTCGATGTTTGAATTAGAGAGCTGTAGAAGAGATCTGTGAGCGCTCTCACCAATATAGGCTCTGTCGTCAATATAGAATAGTTTATGCGAGGATCACTAATAACCCCTGCGTTTGCATCTACGAGCACTATCGTCAAAGAGGGAGCCTTCCTAACGTAAAGCTCCGCGTTTTCTTTAATAAACGGGTCATCGATCTTGAGATTTCCATAGCTGGTAATCGTTACATTAACCCCTCTTCGCAGAGCCCTCTTCAATTCGTCTTTGAGCTCGGCTATCAAATGAGGAGTTGCCGCGAGCAGTAGCTGGTATTTAGCCCTTTTAAGCAAAGGTAACGTTAAATCTGCCAGTTCGATCTCCACTATCCACGTAGTTTTATCCTCTAGCCTACCCTTTAAAGCGAAAATATTTATTATGTTTAGAGTGTCGCCGCATAGCTTATCTAATTTCCTCTTCTTCTTTTCCACGAGAACTCTGAGGGCTATGTTTGGGTCTACGAGCTTGAATTTTCTAGGTCTACCTTCAATTATCTCTATTAATCCCTTCTCGCTCAATTTTCTAGCTATATCATATATCCTACTGTGGGGTATACCGCTTCTCTTCACCAATTCGCTAGCCGTGAGGATGCCTCCCCTAAGAAGTGTTAAGTACGCGTTAATCTCATAGAGGCTGAGACCGAGACTTGAAAGCCTCTCTTTCAGCTCATTTGCCAACTCTTTGTCCTTATAAATGAACATGAATAAGATTTAAATACGAGTCCTTGATAAATTTTTTTATCACTAATCGGTGGTAAAATGTCTGCCGAGAAGAAGATTTTGACAAACCTAATTGTCTCATTCATAATCGGGTTGTTAGTCGGAGCCGCTCTAGGAGTATATTTAATAGCACCGCTCCTAGCTCCCCCGCCCCCAGCCGCGCCCGTAGAGCTAACAGTTTTTAGCTTATGGGGAGGAGCTGAAGAAGAAAACTTTCTTAAATGTCTTAAAGCCTTTGAAGAAGAGACAGGTATTAAGGTTAAACACGTACACCAGACAACTGAAGGTTTAATGGTTGGCGTGCCCTCCCAATTTGCAGCTGGTAAATCAGTGGCGGACGTTATTATAGCTCCCTGGCCTGCATGGATAAGGAGTTTGGCTAAAGAAGGGCATTTAATGGAAATTACGGATCTCATAGATCCTACTAAATATCCCAAAGATTATGTAGATCTCGTAACTGTAGATGGTAAAATATATGCTGCGCCGTTTAAAGCCTGGGCTAAACCCGGCTTTTGGTATAAGAAATCTTTCTTCGAGAAACACGGATTGAAACCGCCTAAAACTTGGGATGAATTCTTAGACTTATTGGAGAAGCTCAAAAACATACCCGGAATAGAGGCTCCAATAGCTAGCGGAGACGGAGTAGGATGGCCTCTATCCGATATAACTGAGGCGTTTATAATAAACAGGGGAAGCCCGGACCTACAGGTTAAACTCATAAACGGTGAAATCACCTTCACGGATCCAGAAGTTAGGAAAGTATTCGAAGAACTCACAGATCTTATAAAGAAAGGATACTTTAGCACTCCCGATGAGTGGACCGCTCAAATCGACAAACTATGGAACGAGAAGTACGGAATATATTTTATGGGCAACTGGATGACCGTCATGCCCCAAGTCAAGGACGTAAATGACCTAGGCTTCTTCCCGTTTCCAGGAGCTAAGGGAGTTGTAGCTGGAGGAGACTGGGTTATAATACCGAAGTACACCGAGCACCCAGAAGAGGCTAAGAAGCTCTTACAGTTCCTAGCTGGTCCTAAAGGACAGGAGATAATGGTTAAACAGGGAGGATTCTTAGGCACTCACGCTGATGTACCAGCTGAGGCTTATAAACCAGCCGATAAGGCTGTAGTAGACTTCATCAAAACCGTCAAAGTGGTGGCGGACCTAGACGACGCTATCGGCGGCGACTTCCAGTTGACCTTCTGGGATCAACTCAAGCTGCTTTGGGTGGATCCAGGAGCATTAGACAGCGTATTAGAAACACTTAAAGATAGTCATTTGAAAACTTTAGGTAAAGGGTAAAAACGGGTAGAAAGATATGCGTAAAACCCCCTTTCTTTTCTTACTCCCAGCTCTTATTCTCTTAATACTTTTCGTCATCGGACCCACGCTCTTCACCCTTTATATGAGCTTTATCGACTGGACTGGGAGAGTCAGGGGCTTCGTTGGTTTAAAAAACTATATTGAAATATTCAGCAGGAAGAGTATTATAAACTTGGAAAAACCGCCTCTATCCCCGCCTCCGAGAGGCGCTCTAATCCATAACGCCCTTTGGATTTTAATCCACGTACCCTTATCAACAGTGCTAGGCTTAGTTTTAGCAGTTTTATTGAGAAACGTTAAGGGCAGCACTATAGCCAAATCGATAATTTTCATAGGTATGGTAACCCCTATGGTGGTGGGCGGTATAATTTTACGCTTTATCTACGATGAACACGCCGGAATAGTAAATGCTATACTGAGAACGATGGGACTGGGGTGGATGGCTAGAACTTGGACTGCGTATCCGGACACCGCGCTCCTCTCCCTAATTTTAGGATCTGTTTGGATATGGACTGGCTTTTGCATGGTTGTGTACTCAGCCGGTTTAGAGACTATACCTGACGAGCTTATAGAGGCAGCTAAGGTAGACGGGGCTACCAGCTTCCAGATATTCAGGCATATAATAATACCTCTCTTAAAGCCAGCTACCATAGTGGTGGTTACGATGAGCGTTCTCTGGGTGCTAAAAGTCTTCGATATAGTCTACGTAACGACTCTAGGAGGTCCTGGAGGAGCATCCACGGTGTTGGCGTTCGAGATGTACATGGACGCTTTCTTTAGAATCCCGGCAAACTATGGAACCGCGGCGGCTATAGCCTCTCTCTTAACATTGATAACGCTCGGATTCGCCGTGTACGTTATAAGGCTTATGGTGAGGTGATGCGATGAAGGTAAGAACTCTGATAATTCACGCGATTGCATGGGCTATAGCCCTAGCCTGGACTATACCATTCATCGGGGTTTTCATGGCTTCAATAAGGCCTTACGAAGAGATAGTCGGCGGCTGGTGGAATATTGAAAAGTTTACGGTTACTTTGGAGAATTATTGGGCTGTTTGGACGCACCCGACAGCGCCTATGAGCAGGGCGTTTCTTAACTCTTTTATAATAGCTATACCGTCGACTATAATTCCTATATTTGTAGCCGCTCTAGCCGCCTATGGCTTTGTCAGATTCAGTTTCCCGCTAAGAGATATGCTATTCCTAACCATAGTGGTGTTAATGAGCTTGCCTCAACAGATGGTTATACTCCCAGTCTTCCTGTTAGAGACCAGGTTAGGGCTTTGGAATACTCATATAGGCTTAATACTGCTGCACTCGGCTTTTGGATTGCCGTGGATAATCCTCTTTTTGAGGAATTTCTTCACCACGCTACCAGTAGAGGTGGAGGAAGCCGCTAAAATAGATGGAGCATCAGATTTTCAGATATTCTTTAAAATAGTATTGCCAATGTCGCTCCCGGCATTAATATCGATATCTGTGTTACAGTTTAACTGGGTTTGGAACGATTTCTTCTTTGCCTTAATTCTGCTCGTATCTCCGGAGAATTTCGTCGTCACCCAGACTATACCAGTGTTGAAAGGCAGGTATTACATCAGGTGGGACCATATGGCCGCCGCATCTATCTTAGCTATGTCGATGCCCCTCCTCATTTTCGCACTATTACACAAGTACTATCTGCGTGGCGTGATAGGCGGAACCGTTAAGGGCTAGCTTTCGGAAGAATGGCTTAGGTTTCGGCACCGCCGCCTCCAGGAGATAAGCCGGCTACTACGGGGCATAGAGGATCTGGATTATCGACTTGTCCGCTTAGCGCGTAAGCTCTAGCATAGCATCCTCCTCTGCACTTTGAGCTTAATGGACACGATGTACATGGAGGTTTTAGCCGGGGGTAGACGGCTTTCTCGTAGAGGGGATTATTCACCATCTTTAAGTAGGCGTTTTTCAGCCCTGAATCTACTCTAGCTACTTCTACATTTAGTACGTCGCACAGCACGACTCTGCCGCTTGGAGTTATATCCATTACGTCCCAATTTCTACAGTCCCCATAGAATAGATATGGAGAATTCGTAACCGCCTTTAGAAACGGCGTACACCAGACTGATATAGGAGTCCCAAGCTCTTCGGCTACCTCCGCGGCTTGTAGCACGGCCTCCCTGTAGTGGCTTGGAGATACATACGCTTTATTTTTAAGAGCCGCGCCCGCGGGCATTGAGGGTATTATCGATACGCTGTAGGCTCCCAGCGCCAAGGCGTAGATTATCGTCTCTCTGATATATCTCCAGTTTAGCTCCGTCACAGCTATATTCACGTGGGGGAGTATGCCTGCCTTGACCAGCGACCGCATCCCCCTTAACATTTTATCCCAAGTTCCCCGCCCTCTTATCTCCTCATATACCTCCTTCCTATGTCCGTCTATGCTAGTGTAGACTCCTACTTCGAGCCTGTGGAGCCTCTCCGCCACTTTCTCATTTACCAAGGTTAAATTTGTGAAAATGCTCGCTTCTATGCCTTGATCTTTAGTATGGGATAAAATATCGAAAATATCTTTAAGTAGTAGAGGCTCTCCCCCCGTGTACTGTATATACTCTACGCCTATCTCAGCGGCTTCTTCAACTAGCTTGAATATCTCCTCTTTAGGCATTTCCTTTTCAAGCCTATAGGGGGTTGTATAGCAGTGCTTACAGTTTAAGTTACAACGACCCGTGATAATCCATATTATAGAATCCGGCGGTTTAAAACTCATAAAACTCTTACAACCTCCACTTTTCTACCCACTCTTCCTCTTCAAACGTATCGGGGTTGATGCGTATATAGCCCCACTGCATAAGTATAGGCTTCTCCCTTATAGGGTGCGAAGCTACTATTTTAATGATTCCTCCCGACCAGTCTATGTCTGCTATTATCCCCAACCCCTCAAGTAGTTTCTGCCTGCTAGAAAAGGCAATTAACACGTGCCTATAATCCTCCGGCTTTAACACGTGTATTTTCTCTACACCGAACTCCTTCAATATCGCGTCAACCGAGCCTTCAGGTACTGCGTATTCCCCATCAACCACTAATAACAATCTATCTTCTAAAAGCTCTCCATATAACACGTCAACTCCTAGCAGGTTTGAAAGCTCTCTTTTCCCGCTCCCAGATAGTTTTCTCCCCGTGAAGGTAAATCCTCCTGACGCGACTACGTCATCGAATCTCAACTCGACTACTTGTGCGTTCTCGAAAAATCTAGAATACATCCAGTTTCTAATAACTCTCCTCTCTTCCCTACTCCTCGGTCTCAGCTCTATAGCCGGCTCTACTCTATATACTTCGTAGAACTTCTCCACGTATTTTAATATATGGCTTAGCTCACCGCTCTCCTCTAAAGCGATTATGAGATCGGGGTTTAAAGCCATGATTTTGTAAAGTTTTAAATCTCTACCTCCCTCTCCCGTCACCCAACCCGTAGTGTCTACCAGCAAGAAGTCACACTTTAACCCTCCTAAGGCTTTATCGGCTAAGGCTCTCACAGCGGCTATGGACCTGTGGAAAAGCTCAGCTGGGGAAGTCAGCCCTATAAAAACAGCGTCGACAAACTGAACTTGGCTTAAAAGCACTATTGGCCTCTCTACAACTCCGAGTCCTACAGTAGTCGGCGGACCTATGTCACTCTGCCCTGTATCCGCGTCAATAACTCCTACTCGGAAACCCCGCTTGACTAATCTGTTAACCATAAACGTTACCAAGCCGGTTTTTCCCGTATCGACGCCACCCATCACTAATACCTTCCTCGCTTCGCGCTCCGCTACGTACTCAGCCACTTCCGCCCAAGATTCCGGTATCGTGCGTTTTGGCGTGCTCCACACTCTGCCTCCCTCTACTACGGCCTCGAGGAAAGTTAGGGCGTAAACTGGCACAACTTTGTACGGGTCTACAGTGAAAACCAGATCTCCCTCGTACTCGGCTCCAAAAATTTCATATCGTCCCTTTAAGATCTCGACCGAAGATTGTCCTTCAATAAAAAGCGTAGACGAAGCTTCTATTGATACTTTTAGCTTTCCGTTCATGGTCATCGCCTTAAACTGTAATGCTTAACTCTTTAGGATATTTATTTTACCAACTAATGTTATAAGATTATCACGCCGAACAAGTCGTGTAGGAGCGGAATCCCATGAGTAGGAGAAGACTACTAGTCTTGATAATATCGCTCCTACTGGTAGGGTCTATAGCCTATTTGTACCTACAGTCTCTACCTCCACCGCTTAGACCGTTATGGGTAGAGTGGAGCCCTGAAGTAATTGTAGAGGGGGAAAGCATAAACTTCAAGATAAAGTTGGAGAATAAAGGGTTCCTGCCTGAGAGCGGTCTCTTATACGTCTACGCCTCTAAGCTAAACGAGTTGGGGTTTGAAGAAAAACCGGTAATAGTTTATAAAGGCTCTTTCGGCGTAGATCCCGGTGCTGAGACATGGGTAGACGTCGTTTTAACACTAAATTCTAGCGGGTTCTACAGATTGACCTTCGATTTCAACGGGAAATCCTATATTAAACAACTTATCTACGTTAAGCCAGCCGCGAACGAGACTTCGTATTTTAGATTCGCCGTTTTTGGCGATAATAGGCCTAAAGATGGGAACTCTCCACAGCCTGAAGTTTTTAAAAAACTGATAAAAATTCTAAATTTGGTGAAGCCGGATTTCGCGATACTGGTAGGCGATATAATATACGGGTATAGAAGCGATCCCATAAGACTTAGAATGCAGTGGAACGACTTCCTCTCCGTCTACTACTCCTCTAGAGTACCCATCTTCGTGGTCCCGGGGAATCACGAGATGAAAACGGAGGGCTACGAGGATTCGGGAGACCCGGATGCTCAGATACTCTATATCATGAACCTGGGACGCCTGTACTATGCTTTCAGCTATGGAAATTCCTTCTTTATACTGTTAGACACCGATTTGGTGGGGGAGGCTAGCACAGTTAAAGGCAAGCAGCTGGAATGGCTTAAAGAGATGCTTAGAGAATCGAAAAAGTACGAGCATACCTTCGTCTTTATGCATAAGCCTGTCGTGACGAGCCCAAGTTCTGACATGTTGATCAACCCGGGGAAGATAGCTGAATTACTGGTTGAGGCAGGAGTTAGGGCGGTGTTCCAAGGGCACAATCACATATACTA
Organism: uncultured Thermofilaceae archaeon; assembly: GCA_964501905.1. Lineage (GTDB taxonomy): Archaea > Thermoproteota > Thermoprotei > Thermofilales > B69-G16 > B69-G16. Next base: position 62,434 of record CAZCTW010000001.1, read on the forward strand.
CCACGAAAAAGTTGGGCAAACAGATTTCTACGTTACCGGAGGCGCCGGAGCACCCTTATTCGCCTCCTTCGAGCATGGAGGCGTCCATCACTTTCTACTCGTAACGGTCAACGGCTCTAACGTAAACGTCCAAATGGTTCCACTCGACTACCTCGACGTAAAATATGGCGAAGACAGAGTTGAAATAAGCTACTCTTTCACTCAGAAACTAGAGTTCAGCAGAAACGGATATAGCTGGGATGCAGAGCCTCAACCTTTGACAATGGAGGGGTTAACTTTTAAGGTTATAGAGGGGGAGTACGGCGTAGAGGGCGGAGAGATAAATAGAGTTTTAGAGTATAAGGGAGAAACTTGGATTATAGTGAGAACCTTGGTAGAGCCGGGAGAAAGCAAAGTCGTAAAAATTTTACAAAAATAAGATCTAGATTAACTACTAACCTTCAGGTTTGTTTACGGCACGGCTATTTTTTTAAGTTAAAATTTCAAAGTAAATTTTAAATCCACTCTATGAAAATAACTATACATAATAGGTGAAAGGTATGGCTAAAACGAGGATTTTTGCCTTGTTCTCCGTGCTTATTTTGACGCTTGCCTTATTCAACGTTAGCGCCCAACCACAGGTAAGCGTCGAGTTCTACTTCCCCCACTACTACAACCCGACGTTTAAGGCGCAGACAAACGAGCAAGTGATAATATCTAAAGGCTATAGAGGACGGGGCTACTTCTGGGGCTCAGTTTATATAACGAATACGGGCGCTGAACCGGTCGAGAATCTAGTACTAGAAGTCTACGCGCCCGAGGAAGAAGGCTTTAAGATATTAACTCCGCCGAAAGGCGGCGAAGTTGGCGAAGACAGTAAAATGTTCAGCTATACAATCTCAAAGCTAGACCCAGGCAAGAGGATATACGCCTCATTTAAGTGCGCAGTCCCCGAAACTCTAACTTCTAAAATCGTGACTTTCAAAGTAGTCGTTAAAACTGCTGATGGAACCGTAATCTATGAGTCTGAAGAGAAGAGGCCCTTCGTCCCGCCGCCCTTCATGATATACGCGGCTACATTCATAATCTCTATAGTCGTAATACTGATAGCTTTCTACTTGATAAGCAAGGGGAAGCTATACGGCAAGTCCTTTAAGACTAAAGACTTGATCTATACCACGATATTCGGCGTACTGCTGGTCATCTGGGTTCAAATCATCGGAAGGAGCTTAGGATTCTTCGCCATGACCAATAAAATACCGATACCCTTCGTAAACTACGCGTTGGGCGACGTCGGCTACGCCACCATATTCGTGCTCGGCGTTTTGCTGATTAGAAAGCCCGGCGTCGCCACCTTGATGCATATAGTCTATCAATTCGTTAGCCAGCTCTTCTGGTACGGCTTAGACGCTAGGTGGATGCTCTACTCGATAGTAGAGGGCGTGCCCGTCGACCTCTACCTAGCCTTCGTGAACAGGATGCTGGCTCTAAAGGCGGGCGGCGAAGTCACCGCCATTAGGCCTACTGGTATCTTCGGCTACATAGACGCTGCGATTACGGGCGCTTTAAGGGCTTTATTCGCCTGGATTTCACTATACTACGTCTTCTTCCCCTACTTAAACCACTACTACACCACAACTTACGTTGTCTTTATGCACACTACCACGATAACAGTATTCAACGCCATCTACGGGGCTGTGCTAGCATACCCGCTGTTCAGAATACTGGAGAAACTGGTACCTTAAAACAAACAACAATATTTTATTTACTATTTTTAGTATCACTACTGTGCTGGTGCGAGGCTAATGAATGACTACATACTGAGAGTCGAGAATCTCTGGTACCGATATCCCTTCAGCGAAGAGTGGGCTCTAAAGAACATTAACTTAAACGTTAGCAAGGGAGAATTCGTGGTTATAACCGGGCCTAGCGGCTGCGGGAAGTCAACGCTAGCCTTAACCATATGCGGCTACATACCCCACGTTATAGAGAAAGGAGTAATGAAGGGAGACGTATACGTCAAGGGGATAAACACCAAGACTAAAGAACTGCACGAGCTCACTCAACTAGTAGGAGTAGTTCTACAAAACCCTGAGGATCAGCTCTTCGCTCTGACTGTCGAGGAAGACGTAGCTTTCGGCCCGGAGAACTTAGCGTTGCCTAAGGAAGAAGTTAGAAGGAGAGTCGATAAAGCTATGAAAGATGCCGGCGTTTACCACATAAAAGATAAAGAGATATTCGCCTTGAGCGGGGGGCAGAAGCAGAGAACAGCTATAGCCGGTATATTGGCTATGGAGCCTGAAATCGTCATCTTCGATGAGCCCACATCGGATCTCGATCCTCAAGGCGCTTACAGCGTGTTGTCTATTATCAGCGAAATCCAGAAATTGAGGGATATAACGGTTATACTCATAGAACATAGGCTAGACGAAGTTTCTAAGTATGCCGATAGGATAGTGTTGATGAACGATGGAAGAATAATAGTAGATGAAGAGCCTCACGTAGCCTATAGGGAGCTAGATAGGTTTTTGTCTATAGGGGTTAGGCCTCCCCAAGTCTCGGAGCTGGTATATAAGTCGGAGAACCCTCTACCTTCTAAAATACCTATATCGCTGGAAGAAGCCGTCGACTACTACAAGTCTAAGCTCAATGGATACTCCGAGTTTCCTTTAAAACTAGAGGATTCCCCCGCGCCCAGCGGAGAGCCTATTATAAGCTTTAAAGATGTATGGGTTATGTACCCTGACGGCACAGTGGCCATTAAGGGGGTAACTCTGGATATCTACGATAGAGAAATGGTCGCTATAATAGGTAGAAATGGCAGCGGCAAATCTACGCTGACCAAACTGCTCGTAGCTCTGTTAAAGCCGTGGAAGGGGGAGGTCAGAGTCTTAGGTATAGATGTTTCAAAAGCCACTACCAGAGAATTAGTACAGTACGTAGGATACGTATTCCAGAATCCCGACCATCAGTTATTCACGAACACGGTCGAAGAGGAGCTAGCCTTCGGCCCTAGAAATTTGGGTTTACCACCAGAGGAAGTGGAGAGGCGGGTTAGAGAGGCCATGGAAATGCTCGAGCTCTCGGAATTTAAAGATAGGCATCCCCAGTCCCTCTCCAGAGGTCAGAGGAGGAGGCTAGCCGTAGCTAGCGTGCTGACCATGCACCCCAAGATTCTGGTTTTAGACGAGCCGACTACGGGTCAAGATTGGGGTCACTCTGTTAGGCTGATGGAGCTGGCCAAAAAACTGAATAGAGAGAAGGGAGTTACCGTCATATTCGTAACCCACGATATGCGTCTAGTAGCTGAATATGCCTCTAGGGTAGTCCTCTTGGAGGATGGTAGGGTGATTATGGATACTGGTCCTAGAGGGGCCTTCACTGACGAAGAGCTCGTTAAGCACAACATACTGCCTCCCTACATCACGCAGCTAGCTATGAAACTCTTCAAGAATAAACCGGGCGTTCTCAGAGTTGAGGAATTCATAGAGGGGTTGAAGGCGATTAAGGGAGGTGGTTGAGGTGTATCTAGGAGATATATTCTCCCTGTTAAAGTTCGTTTTCGACTTCATAGTGTTCTTCGTGCTCGGCCCCGGCGTAGTCCTCCTCTTCATTTACAGACTGTTGATAAGAGGAGGGTTGAGGAGGTTCTTCCTTTACGAAAAGAAGGATAGCTTCTTCCACAGGCTAGACCCAAGAGTTAAGATTTTCTGGGCTATGACCGTTACCGTTCTAGGCGCTATACTCGACGATCTCTACGTTATGCTGGCGCTTTTCCTATGGGTGGTAGTGATGTGGCTGACCGCAAAGCCCACACGGGATAAGCTCATAACGACTATCATACTCCTGCTCCCTATACCGATAAACGCCATATTCTATCAGGGGATAAGGTACGGGTACGACTGGTGGGAGAGAAAGTTCATATTCACAGTTACGCCGGTGTATGAGATGCATCCGTTCATGGATTACATATTGGGCGGACACGTCCTCACCCTTGAAGGCATGTACTACGGTGCTTTTCAATCCTTGAGAGTTCTCATAGCGGCGGGGAGTGGACTGCTTCTAGCGGTGTCAACGGCTCCTAACGCTCTCCTGCTAGGTTTAACAAACTTCGTTAAAGTAGGCAAGTATAGGATAGGGGTTCCCTACGTCCTCTCCTTCTCTATAGTTATAGGCATTAGGCTCATACCCACTATGCTGGAAGACGCGAATATAGTGATAAACGCCGCTAGAGTTAGGGGATTAACTATAGCCACCTTCCGAGGCAGAAACCCCGCGAAAGCCTTAAAGGCCTTTGTGAGAACCGCCAGGTACTTCATGTACATGGTCGTGCCTCTTATAGTTAGCTCTCTCAGAAAGGGAAGCAACATGGCTATAGCAGCGGATCTAAGGGCTTTTAGAGCTAAGCCTAACAGAACGTATTTGATAGAGAGAAAGATGTCTCTACGAGACTGGGTATTCTTCATAGTTTCGATGGCGGTGTTCATAGCCGGTTGGTGGTACGCCTACCTAGGAGCCGCCGCTACCCCGGGAATAATAATCTAAAAATAAATGAAATCTAAAACAATACTTTCCACAGGAAACTTAAACAGTCAATGAACGAGAAAAAGAAACTAGCATGATAATGGTCGTGTATTTTATTCCAGAATTAATAAATCGCTTATTTTACCAATTTTAGCTTGGAGCTCTGTAAGAACCTTAGGGGTCCCAGCTATGAACCTTATCTCCTGGTAGTCTATCGGTAAAGTCTTTATAGGTTTAAACTCCCAGTCCACGAAGCTTATACCGGCTTCCCTCGCAATTACAAAACCTCCTGCTATGTCAGGGACCCAGCTTTTGCCTATTGCCACTTCAGCGCTCCCTCCCGCAATAATGCACAATTCGAGAGATGAGCAGTGGAGATCTATAGAATTTAAGAATTTCGTTTTCACGTTTATAGTCTCGACGTCGTAGCTGTCCGGTATCTCCCGCCTCATTTTTGAAAGGTCTATAATAACGCCGTTTTTAGTCTTTTTCATGTAGGCTCCTTGTCCTTTTTCAGCTCTGTACACCACCATGTCGTGTAGATCGACTACTAAGCCGTAGATGAAGTCGTCTTTGTAAGCTAGAGCTACGCTGTAGGCGTAGTACTTGAGTCCACACATAAAGTTCAGAGAACCGTCGAGAAGATCGCATACACAGACCCACTCCGCTCCTTTAGCTGGTATGTAGCCAGAATCTTTCCCTAATAGGGAGACCGGTTCATCGAGAGTTTTACAAATTAATTGTTGAGCTTCCCTCTCCCAGCGGGGCTTATATTCTTTCGTCAGAACTCTGTAGCTTATTCTCCCTTCTCGAAGGCTTGTAGCTTCGCTCATTATTTTTTCTGCGTGCTTGACTAGTACGGAATCGAGATTTTTCAGATCCACGCCCATTAATACCCTTTACCTCCAGTATGTGTGAGTACACTCTCTAAATAAAATTTTTACATCGACGGAGCCACGCTTAGAATCTTAATAGTTCTCATAACGGTTAAAACTTGATACTATCCCGCTTATAGAATAGGCTAGTTCCTATATGCTAGTAAGTCTTAGCATCTTTTCGTTTGCTCCATTCTATCATCATCTTAACGCATTCGTCTCTTAGAACTCCGCCTATTATCTCCACTCTACTGCCGCCTAATTCCTTCATTTTTTGATTAGAGATATGGAGTTCTCTAAAGCCTAGAGCTGCGGCGTCTTCTATGGAAGCCCCGTAGACTATCATATCGGCGTCGGCCCAGTGTATGGCTGAGAAGCACATAGGACATGGCTCACAGGTGCTATAGACTATACACCCCTTTAAGACGTATGTTCCGAGCTTTTTGGCGGCTTTTCTTATAGCGTTTATCTCCGCGTGGGCGGTAGGGTCTAAGTCCATTAAGACCGTATTATGGGCCTCCGCTACTATTTCTCCATCTTTTACTATCACGCAACCAAACGGAGATTGCCCCTTCTCTATCCCCTTTTTAGCTACTTCAATAGCGCGCTTCATCATCTTCTCGTGGAATTCGATATTCATGAGTTCACCGCCGAACTTTAGCCGGTGCCGTTAATAAACGTTATTCAGATGAGTATTGTAGGGGGATTTTCGTAGTTTCTTTAACTGTGTCTAGGACGACACAGGTCAAGGTTTTCTCTACTCCCTCTACTTTCCTCAGCTTGTCTATGATAAATTTTCCAAGCTCCTCTATGTCGGATACTCGTACTTTCAGTACGATATCCCAGTCTCCGGTAATTATATGGGCTTCCTGGACTTCGGGGAATGAAGCTATTTTGCGGGCTACTTCTCTTTGAGATAGCTTCCTCTGACCTCTGGTTTCGTAGGAGAAGGATATGAAAATAAAAGCTGAAGTTTTCAATCCCAGCCTTTTATGATCTAAAATTGCCCTGTAAGCCTTTATAAAACCCAGTTTCTCCATTCTTTTTATCTTGGTATAGACCGTGGTTATGGGTGTACGTATTTTTTTCGCAAGCTTCTTTACTGTTATTTTACAATTCTCCTGTAACTCGCTTAGTATTTGCAAATCTTTCTCATCGAGGGTCATTGTATCGTAAATTATTCAAGTTACTAATTAACGTTACGTTTCCTTACACTTGAAAATTTCACGCTTATTTAGGCCTGTTCATAAAAAATTTTCTTTTACTAGCGCTAAAACATAGTATAAATTGAAATATATACGAGCTTAAAAGGAGAAAAATTATGTAATCAAGTCGCAGAAAGGTTAACATGCTGGCTAAACTAGAAGATGTCGTAGAATACCTCAAAAGGAGAGAGCTACTCCCCATACTTAAAATTCAAACAACTGTTCTAAAAGCTCTAGAAGACTTCATGGTTTCCAGAGGATTTATTCAGTTAATGCCGGTTATAACTTCCAAGTTCACCGACCCCTTAGGCCCCGATCCGGGCAGTTCCATAGTCGCAGTACCGAAGATAAAGTACTATGATAAGGAACTAGTCTTAACTCAGAGTATGATACTCCATAAGCAGTTGTCCTTGTTAACTGGCGCAGATAAGATATTTATTATGTCGCCTAACGTAAGGTTGGAAGATAAGGCTAGGAGGAAAACGGGCCGGCACTTGTTCGAGTTTACTCAAATGGATTTCGAAATTGCCTATGGCACTATGAAAGATGTAATGTCGCTCACCGAGGATTTGTTGTGCGAGGTTATATCTAGGGTTTTGAAGGATAGGAGAGAGGAACTTGAGCTGTTGGGTAGGAAGCTTGAAGTTCCTCCTAAACCGTTTAAAGTCTATACCACTCACGAGCTAGAGGAGAGGTACGGTAAAGATTGGGAAATAATAGCTTCCCTAGAGAGTAGATATCCCTTCTGGGCTGTATGTTTTAAACGCGAGTTTTACGACAGAGAGGACCCCGAGAATCCCGGGCATTACAGGAACTACGACTTAATATATCCAGAGGGATTTGGGGAGGGGCTGTCCGGTGGTGAGAGAGAATGGGAGTACGATAGAATAATTGCTAGAATTAAAAGAGATGGACTAGATCCGAACAGGTATAGGGAGTACCTCTACATAGCTAAAAGAGGCCTACTCATTCCAAGCGCTGGAGCTGGCATAGGCGTTGAGAGGTTAGTCAGGTTTATCGTTGGAGCTAAGCATATCGGGGATATACAGCTATTCCGTAGAGTACCGGGAGAGCCCGTTTTTATCTGACACAAACAGATAGACTTCCAAAATCGATGGACTTTTTCCGAATTTTTCAGTTATTCTCTAATTGTAAAACACAATCCTTATAAGCCTATATTTGCTCAAAATCTGTATGGCTGACAGTATTCTCTTCGATATCTTTGCTCTCTTTATTTTAATACTAATAGCTCCTATCCTTTCCAAAATCGTGAAGATTCCAGTAATAGTAGCGGAGATAATCCTAGGGATTATAATAGGGCCAAGTATGCTGGGAATTTTAGCAGGCACTGAATGGCTCTACACTATAGCTACTATGGGCTTTATCTACTTGATGTTCGTAGTAGGCTTGGAGGTTGAGCTATCTCTTTTAAAAGCTAATATAGCTAAAGTTGCCGCGATAGCTTCGGGCTCTCTCCTAGCTCCCTTCTTCCTAGGCTATCTAATCGCCCACTTTTACGGTCTCCCGCCAGAATTTATAGGCGTGGCTCTATCGACTACCTCTATGGGGGTTATACTCCCTACTATAAAGGAGTTCTCCGCGCGAAAGGAGTTTTCACAAGTCCTGCTAGGCTCGGCGATACTCGTCGACGTGGTAAGCATGTTAGCCCTAGCCTTTGTAATCGAGGAGGAGTTCTTAACATTCGATAAACTCATACTGCTTATGGGCTCGCTCCTCGCCCTGCTCGCTAGCGTTTACTTCATAAAGAGATGTCACAGTATAAGAAAGGCAGTAAAGGACTTTATAGAAGCGTATCATACTGATATAAGGCTTAGCCTGACTCTAATCTTCGGGCTTGCCGTTTTAGCGGAATTCGTGGGGATACACGCTATATTAGGCTCTTTCTTCGCCGGATTATTGCTCTCAGAGTTTCAGGAGAGAGCGGAGAAGCTTGTGGAAAAGCTGCTTAGCTTCGGCTACGGCTTCTTCATTCCAGTGTTTTTTATAGCCGTGGGCGTTAGGACGAATTTAACGATAATTTTCGAGGATTTGGAGAATCTGGAAATTCTAGCGTCACTATTGGCCGCTGGCTTTTTCGGCAAGTTTCTAGGTACTTCGCTAATCTCAAAGTTCGCTGGATTCGATAATTACGAAAGCCTTTCGATGGGGTTGGCTATGAGCGCTAGATTGAGCTTGATAATCGCCGCGGCAGAGCTCGGCCTCGCTGCGGGCATTATAGGCCCAGATGTATACTCCATGTTCGTTTTACTGGCTATACTCAGCGTGTTGCTATCTCCCTCTCTGGCAAAGATATTAATAGGGAGAAAGACCGTAGTCATCTCTAAGGAGACGCCCATACCTTAAGGCTTTAACCCCGCTTGCCTATTTACTTTAGACCAGTATATCCTGAAAGGCACATTCCACGTAGATCCCGTCTCGACGTGAGCGAGCCACTTCTCGTCTATGCTCCTAGCCGCTTGGAAAGCTTCCTTTGTGAGCTCTAGCAATTGGCTCTCCGAAGCCCTCCCCTCCAGGTACCCCCTCCTCAACGCGTGCGCCCGCTCTTCCAACCTCTTTTCTATTTCCCTTATTTCACTCCGTATTTTCGGCGCATACCTCCTGTAGCTGGTTAAAATCTTTCTATGTAATTTCTCGTGGACCCACCACAGCACTTTAGAGTTATAAACACCTTCCGGTTTAGGCCCTAGATCCGGTAGCCCTAATTTTATGAAAACGGGTTTGTAAAGGCTTATACAGGGAGAAGATGTTGCCGTGAACCAGTGAATTTGAAAATCTGGATAAAGTTGTCCTATGTAAGACGCGACTGTCTGACAGGGCCTTGCTAACCCTCCCGCGTGCATGCATATATCTCTCATAGAGCCTTTAGGCGGGTAGTAATCCGGATCTGTGTAATGGCTTCTCATTATATTCTTTACGTAGCCTAGGTCTATCTCGCCTTTCCTCTCTTCGAGCATTCTCTGGGTATGTCTCTGCCTTTCCCTACCCTTGCTGAAGTAGGTGTAGAACCAGCTGGTGTAGCACTTGGCAAAACCGAAATCCTCGTCGTCTTTGCACCATCCCTTCTCAACGGCGTGATCAATCAGCTCTGGATGAGCCATATCCCAATCCTTCTCAATAGTTAAAACGTTTGAAATGCTCCTCACGTCTCTTACTCTCTGAGCCACCCAGTACTTACCAGCTGTTTCTAGTACCCATGCCTCTTCAGGGTCTGCAATTACGAAAGAATTGTGGTAGAAAAGCTTCTTAGTATAGCCGCAGTTTCCTCCTTGGCCGTATTCCTCTAGAAGCTTTACAATAATATCCAAGGCTTCTCTAGCCGTTTTAGATCTTTCTAGCGCGAGTCTCAGCATATCCATTCCAGTAAGCCCCTTCTCTACATACGGCTCTTTAGTAAAAACAGCCTCGTTTCCCATAGCGACTCCGTACTCGTTCACTCCCATTTCTGCGCCCCACATCCAGAAAGGGCGGGAGATTAAAACCGCGTATGTCTCCTTAACCTGGGGCACTTCGACATAGGTGCATTTTACAGTACCCTCATCGCGTCTCATTCTGGGATAGTATTCCAGAACTTGGGCTTCATTGGGCTCCCTATCGCTGTTCTTAGCGAATATAACAGAGCCTTCCTTAGACGCATTGCTTAAAACCACTAACGTATCACACATATAGATCACAGTAAAATTGAGTCCTTCCTATAAGAAATATCTAGTGAATACTTGTCCCCGTAATTCACTTCGACGGATTTCTAAACGCAGGACGCTAGCCTCTTACTCTTATAGTCGATGCGACAGAACGAGGAGATCTGGGTAGCATTGGTCCTATAGCGTTTAAATCATGCTGACCATTAAGGTAGGTCCTCGTCTTGAACGTATTTCTCCCCTTTCATAAGCCTCTCTAACGCTCTCCTGGTTTCCCAACCAAGGTAGAAAGCGTGGTCAGGGGACAGGTGTAGAGCCTCATTTTTTAAAAAATTATAGTCTCTAGGGGATTTAAGCTTAATCTCTCCAGCTTTTAAGCCGTTAGGAGCTCTATGCTCAACCACTACCTCGCCGCTTCCCAAGTAGATGAGACAATCCCCTCTAGGGTCGGGGGTGAACTCGCTTAATACGTTATAGTTTTCGTGGACGAGATTCCACGCGTTGCTCCAGTCGTGCTCGTATATATGTGCTGAACAGCTTATAGTCGTAACCACGCCCAATTTTGAGCCTATTTTTGAAGCTATTTCCTCCGCTAGCTTAACCTGCCCGTACATGTTTAGAGGCCAGGCGGAGTAGATGTCGTTAGATCTTATGTAGACCGTATGGTTGTAGTAGCCTCTGCTTAGATCCCCCTGTACTATTATTATACAGGGCGGATCCTCGCTATCTAGATCGACTACGTGATGCCAAAGGACGGCTACAGCTCTCCTAGTCCCTGAGCTCCTCTTCAGTTTATCTATGAGCTTTTCCAGTTGGTTTCCGGCTATGGGGTGCGCGTTTAGCCTCTCTCCGTAGGTATACGCTACGCCTTCCGGTTTTTTAGGGTTTAGAAGGCTCTCGGCGTGCTCCTCGAATACTTGCCTCGAGAAGTATTTCGAGAACTCCTCTAAGCTTACCGATGCCCCGTAGAGGTTTAAGCTAACGACTAGGTTTAACACTTGTTTCTGTCTTTCTCGATATTCGCTCTCTTTTACCACGCCGTACTTCATAACTGCATATACTGCTTTAACCCAAGCCTTAAACAGGGATTTCTCCTGTATCATGAAGCCGCTAATGGGCAGCGGCCAACTACTCAACTCGACTTCTTTTAACTCTAGATCCAAAACGGGTCTTTTTTCTACGCCGGGCATGTAGAGCTTATTTATAGCCTCTTCTAAACTACTCCAATCTCCCGCTTCGTAAGCCCTTCTCAAGTCGACTACCCTAACTGTGCTTAATATTGGCTTTACCTCGTCTAGGCTCCACATTAATTTAAAACCCTCAACTTTTCCATCGTTGAATAGTTTTAAAAGAGCGGATCCTGAGTCGGATAAGTCGGCGCCGAAGAGTATTAAGGTATCTATTTGAGGCTTCTGAGCTAGCGTGTGTATCAAGTAGTTGACTCCATAAGCGGTGTAGAGAGTGCCGACAGCGTGGATTTTCTCCCTGGATTTCACTCTGGATAAAACCGCGTCCTTTTTCGTCCAGAGAGTCACAAGTGCGATATTTGATTTTTCGTTTAGGTAAACTATGTCTTTAACAACCACGCTATTTTAGTTATGGAAAATCTTATTGCGGTAATTTCTTGACTCGATGCGGGATACGACGCTATGATATACGCATTATCCATGTATAACGTTTTAGATTTTAGAGTTGTAGTGACATTTTTATTCCGAAAACGCACATCTATTCTAGAGGTTAGCTAAATGAACGAGGAGATATGGACCTGGGAGCGTTGTGGAGATAAGATAAAGTCTTTAAGCGGGCGTTTGGGTTTTCCTAAATCCTCTACTCTTAAATTCCTTAAGCTTAGCCTATCTCTGGAAGACGGCAGTATATTCGATGAACTTAGGCGTAAACCTTTCAAAAATGTTGAGCCTATATACTGCGTGCTCACCGGCTACGCGGATGCAGAGCTGGTTCCGGAGAGCGGAGAATTGATATCTTTTAGCAAGCTTCCGGGCGGGAATCTCTACCGTGGCGTCTTCTTAGAAAGAGTAGCTAGGCCTCTAGAATCTATCTTCGGCTCTGACCCGGAGCGGCTATATGAAGCAGCTAAATTCTTCAATTGTTCTAGGCTTAATTTCGGAGATTGCTCGGTTAAAATCTACGCTTTGCCTCTTGTCCCAATAGTTTACGTATTGTGGGAGGGGGGTGAGGAATTCCCCGCCTCCATAAACGTTCTCTTCGATTCTACGGTAAAGAATTACTTAACTACAGAGCAGGTGGTTTTGCTAAGCGAGCTAACTTCCATAAGGCTTAAACACGCCTACGAAATCCTCTCGCGCTAAATCTCAAAAGGAAAATGTATCGCTTGTTAAAATCTTAAGAATTTCGCGTCTATAAGGAAGGAGAAGGGCTTTGCGAGGGAAACTGTTATAAGATTGAAACTCAATGCTGCTTAGCACAGTCGTTATTCTCTTATATTATTAAACCTCTTCTTACAAGGCTTTTAGGCGCGTTTATAAGACGCTTTCCGCCGAAACTTGCCGATGTACAGTATTATGGCGAACTCGCCCAGGGCGACTAGAAATAGTATTAATAATCCATACTTTAGAGATCTAGCGTAAGTCGATTCCTTCCACTCAATTTTGACTAGAGTATCTTCTTCAACTAGGAGACAATCTGAGGTTTTTTCAGCTACCAACTCTGTAGCGAATAACCCGGAGCCAACTAGCATAGATCCCCTATCTATACTCCAGCAGGATTTCCTGCCTTTAAGAACTTTAAGCGATCTTCTAGGGAGTCCGTTTATGTGTACTTTTACGTTTTTAAATCCTGGGTCGACGGTTAGGGTAGCCATATCGTAAACTACTTTAACGAGTATTTCTTGGCTTTCCTCAAGTTCTATCTCGACTGTGATTTTATCGTCTTCTTTTCTGTAGACGTTTCCGCCGTAGATTAGAGTATAATAGCTTGATTTTAAAGGAATCCTGAGAATAACGACGTCTTCCTGTTTAACCGTTAAGAATTCTTTTTCGGCTTCTAAAGTTACTTTTTCCAAGGGGTATCTGCTTATAATATAGACGTATTCTCTTTCCGTATCCCCCGTCTTCTCTACAATTCTCAGAGAAATGGCTTGAGCATCTCCGTTAATGGGTTCGCTTAAGGTTAGAGCAGTATAAGAGAGTACTAGGAATATTATCGCCAAGGCTATTATGGTTGGGTGGAGCTTCATAGAGCTTACCCTCAAGAATTACGAGAAAGAACTATTTCAATATACCGGTGTAGTGAAAAGTTTGGAGAAGCCTAGATTAAATATTACAGTTTAATCAGCCTTTAACTCTAAGGTTTCGAGTATTTTCTTTAGCTTTTCTACATATTCAAAATAGGCTTTCAAACCTTTCTCCGTGACCTCCACTAGAGTTCTAGGACCTGCCATTGTTATCACTTTAAAGTTTCTAACATAGCCGCTTTTCTTCAGCCTATTTATGTGAGTACTTAAAGGCCCCCAGGGGACGCCTATTATTTTAGCTATTTCCCCCATAGTTTTAGGACCCGTAGTTATTAACACGGTCATTATGCTAAATCTAACTGGGTGTCTGAGATTAGGGTCTAGATCCATTATAAGCGAGATTACTTCTTCATCGCTCATTCCAACTTCTCCGCCCTAGACAGCTCTGCAACGCCAACGGAGAGTAATACTACTACGGCTAGAATTAAGCTTACCTTAGCGGTTATAGCCGGGTCTCCGGTCGTGTAGGCTGTATAGAATATTAGAGGCAGACCCCCGGCCATCAACGTTGACGCTAGAGCGTAGGCTTTGGTTGAGAACTCGGGTAAGTTCTTCTTTAAATCTCTCTCATAGGTGAGCGCTATGGTTGCGTAGGCAGTTAGAAGGGCGATGTACCACGAGTACACGTGCCATAAGGGGAGGGGCGGCGGGATTATGTAGGCTAGTATGAAAGGTATGGAGAAGGCGGCATTGAATATGTACCCGTACCACCTCTTTTTAAGCCCTTTCGCCGCCGAATACTTGCTTATAAACCATATGTTTTTCCGGAATATTTTTAGGAGTATTATTACTATAAAGTAGATCGGTACAAAATATGAGAACCATATCAAGATATAAAATTCTACCCCAATCCCAGGTCTAAGGAATACGGCGATTACACTCCATAAAAGCCATATTGCCGTAACGGCTAGGCCTACTATCAAGAAAAGAACGGAGTTCATTACTAGATACCTATATCTGACTAGTTTAATCGCCAGCTCTCCAAGCTTCTCGTACTCTGCCATAACTTCTTTGAGCTTCTCCATGGCTATCACAACAGTTTAGTTATGTATTTCTTGTATATGAGCGATGAGGCGGCGAGCAGAGCTATCGAAATCGCTAAGGAGGCGGCGATGGAGGTCATGTACTCTCCTATGCCGCGCCCGTAGCTGATCACATTAACTACCGCGTACATCAACACTGACAACGGATTTAGCTCGGCGAAAATCCTGAGGTATGGCGGTAGCATGAACTTAGGGATCCAGAATCCGCCAAGCATCATCGTAGGCCATATTATTATATTCGCTATTATGCTCGCGGTTTCAGCCGACCTAACTAAGAGCCCTACTAGAACCCCGATGGATAGCGTTAGTATCGCTCCAGCGGCTACCAGAATGATTACGTAAAGTAGCTCTACGTCGAATAAGCCCACCGTGAATTTCGCTCCTAGAGTGAAATCTCCCCAAAGCAGGCAGGCGGCGGTGGGGATTGTCAGGCTTATCAGGTTAGCAAGCATATAGCCTAGATACAGCTCCCAGGGGGAGGCGTTTGTGGTCAGTATTCTTTCTACGTGCTTTTTCTCGAACTCATCCGCTATGCTCCTAGAAGCTCCCAGTATTCCACACCACATGTACTCTATGAAGATTATGGATATTGTCATCCAACCTATAACGTAAGGTCTTATCTCCGCGGTTTCTTCAATCATTCTTGGCTTTACCTCTAAAACTTCTATGTCCGTGTTATTCCAGGCAGACTCCTTGAGCTTGGTTAGCATGGCTAAAACTTCGCCCATTTCCGGATCGGCGGCTACGAGAACTTCCCCCTTCTCCAGTATCTTCTCCGAAGTTGCATAAAACATGCCCAGAGACACGTACACCCCCGCCTCTCTAAAGAAGCTCGTCAGTAACGTTTTTGCCAGCTGCTCGGTCGTCGGGTCGGGAGTCCCCGTCAAAACATATATTCTGGCTTTAATAGTCATATTTTGCTCGAAAGCCTTAGGAGCATCTTCCGGAATTACTACCACTGCGTTATAACTCCCGTTTCTAAGGGTTAATAACGCCTCGTCCACCGTGCCGTTGAAGAGGACCGCTTTTATTAAATTGCCACCATCGACCGTGAAGTTATTCATATACTTCTTATACTCTTCATAGTGCTTCAGCAGCTCGTCACTCCGGACTTCGGGTACTATAGCGACGTTTATCGTTTCATAAGACCTTTGAGCCCCCGGCTTAGGAGCAAAAAGCAACACCATAAAAGTCAACAGTACTATTGGAAAAACTATATTCCAGAATAGGAAAACCTTGCTTCGGAGAGCGATCTTAAGCTCTTTAACCAAAACCGCCTTAACAGCTCTCGATCTCATTTAAGTTCCACCCCCGTTAAGGCGAAATACACATCTCCTAGAGATATCCTCCTAACCGACAAGTTGAGTAGCTTTCCAGGAGACGCCTCCTCGATCTTCGAAATCAGAGAAGCGTCGTCAACTAAGAGGCGAATAGTATTACCGACTTTTAATAGCCTACTCTCCCCCGCAATTTTCTTAAGCTTAGCTAGAACATCCTTCTCAGGCTCTCTGGAGAACTCCAGTTCTAAAGCGTATCTACAGCCTATCTTCCGTTTCAGATCTCCAGCTCCGCCTACGGCTACTACTCTACCTTTATGCATTACCACTACTTTATCCGCTAGAACTTCAGCGTCTTCGAAAATATGAGTCGCTAAAATCACCGTTTTACCCTCGTTTCTAAGTTTATCCACGGCGCCATAGGAGCCTGCGGGCTTGAGGATCTAAGCCACTTGTAGGCTCGTCCATTATCAAAACCTGAGGATCGTGGACTAGAGAGACCGCTAGGCTAGCCCTCTTAGCCATACCCCCCGAATAGGCCTTTACTTTTTTTCGGAAAAACCACTCATCTAGCCCTAAGATTTCAGAAAGTTCTCTTGCTCTCTCCTTGGCTTGGGAGGGAGATAGCCCGTAGAGACCGGCGTAGAAGACTAAGTTTTCAAAACCCGTTAAGCTCTCGTAGAGTAGGTTTTCCTGTGGGCAGTAGCCGATGAACTTCTTAACTTCAGGGTTTAGGTAAGGCTCTTTGCCGAGAACAACCGCTCTGCCTTTATCCGGTTTTAAAATACCAGCTAAAATTTTTAATAGTGTGCTTTTGCCAGAGCCGTTGGGTCCTAGCAGTACGTGGATTTCTTCTCTCTTTACTACATGCGATACTCCTTTTAGGGCATATGTATCCCCGAATTTTTTCTCTACTTTCTCTATAACTACCACGTTGTCCGCTATCATATCGATGTCAAATTAACAGTTTTGAAATTTAAATCCATACGAAACTCTTAAAAAAAGAGCAGTTAGCAATTTATGTGGAAATATGGATATTTCTCACTAATGAACACGCTGCATATAGCGACGCTATTCGCTGTAATAATCCTAGTGTTAACTGCCGCTATTTTTTTCGGAGAAGAAAAACCAACTGTTATACTCGACATAGCCAGAGATGGCAGTATTCTCGTAACTCATGTACTAGAGGTAGAGGAGGGAGTTGAGATCGTCAAAGTTAGAGCTATATCCGAGCCCGCGTCCGATGCCGTAGCCTACGAAAAAGAACCCTACTTGACGGAAATAAACTGTAGCAGAGACACTTGTGATATAATTGTGTACTACCCCGACGCCGGTTCTTTAAACATAACCTACTTGGTCACAGGGTTAACTAACTACAGCGGCGGGGTATGGACAGTAAACTTCATAACAGACGCCGATACGCTCGTAATGCTACCTAAAGATACAGTTCCCATTTTCATACCGGAGGATTTCATATCTATAAGGGAGAGAAAGGGTAGGTATTTCATACTCCTGCCCCGTGGAGAACACGTGATAGAGTACGTACTTTTAATCGAAATACCCAAGAAAGGAGTAGAGAGAGAAGAAGGGGGTGTGAAGAGGGAAAAAACGCAAGAGGGAATTATGGATCTACTTCTCCCCCTGGCTATTTTAGCTGTCGTCGTAGCTGTTTTTCTAAAGATAAAATCTAAGCGAGAGTTTAAAGAGTTAAGCGAGACTGATAGATTGATTTTAAAAACTGTTAAGAAGAAAAAATCCTTGACTCTGTCAGAGCTGGTTAGAGAGACAGGGCTTCCGAAAACGACCGTTTATAGAAGAGTTAATAGGTTAGCTGAGGCCGGTTATTTAAAGATTGAAAGAAAAGGCTATAGGCTCGTGATAACTCTTGCTTAGTATTCTAGAGTGTTCCAAACTTATTCCGGAGTGTTCCTTATTATCTCAAAGAGAGATAATTTACCAGTGAGTGTTACGTTGAAGGAGGTTTTACTAAGAGCTCTTGAAAAAGTAGGCAAAGAATACGTCCATGTCGTCCTATACCACGTAAAATACCGTCTCGCCAAAAACCCTTTAGACGTTTTAGACGAAAACCCCCACTTATTCTTCGAAGCGTACAGAGAAATCTTCGGAGACACTTGTCTACACTTGCTGGCAGACTTAATGGAGGACGTTCTCAGAAATGACTATGGATTAGAAATAGAGGCTTCAGAAATACACTCCATTCTTACGAGTAAAAAATTGAAATTTACGTTGAAAAAATAAGAAAAATAACGTTTCAATGTGTTCCACAGAATACCTTAATTAAAAGTTTCAAGGTTATTATGTTGCATATGAAAAAAACGTTAATAGCTATAGCCTTAATCGTGATGGTCCTCGTACAAGCATTACCCGCTACCCCGCAAGCCGATCAAAACGATGAACTACTTAAAATCGTTGAAAAACTGTACTCTAAAGCTTATGAAATAGCCGTAGCCTACAATCTAACTCAAACCGTAAAACTTCTTAAAGAAATTAGAGCAGATATAGATTCGCTAAACTTGACGAGGAATGAGGAAGAAGCAAGACGAAAACTATTAAGTATAATGGCCGAGTTGAGGAATGTACTTAAAAAAGAGTACAGAAAAGTGTCCGAAACAGTAGAGGGGAAAACCGGATATCTCTCTTTGATAAGTGTGCTCAAGAAAATCTCTGAGAATTCGAACATAACCTCTGCTTTAACTCTGCTGGAGGAGGCCGAAGTAGCGGTAGAAAAAGAGGAGTATGAAAAAACTGAAAAATTGATAAATGATGCAATGAAAGAAATTAAAAAAGCGGCCGCGGAAAAAACAAGCAAGAAAGCGATAAAATCAGCGAATGCTAAGCTAATCGAGGTTGGAGAGGAAGTCGCTAAAAACGATACTAAAGGAATAGAAAACGCTATCGCTAAAATAAACGCTACAATATCTCGTCTAAAAGAGGTTATAGAGCACTTAAGAAAAGTAAACGCTAGCGAGTCGGCTATAGAAGCTATAGAGTCAGCTATTGCTCACTTAGAATATGTTATAGCCCACCTGGAAGAGGTCAAGGAGAGAAAAATCGAGAAAAGCTCTATCCACCACGTAAAAGAATTATTTAATAAAACCCTGCCTAAGACTAAAGAGGAAATCATAGAAGAAGTTGGGGAGGCGTTAGGCCGTATAGAGGAATTAGTGAATGAAATTACCGCTCATGGAGGAGAAATTCCGGCGAATCTAATTAAAGAATACGAAAAGCTCAAGAGGGAATACGAGGAAGCCGCCGAGAGCGGAAATCTAGCTAAGCTTCGAAGCCTCCTGAAAAGATTAGTAAAATTGCAATACCGCCTAGAGGAAGTCTCAAGTTCCGTTGAAGAAGAAGAGGAAGCCAAGGAGGAAGTTAAAGAAGAAAAATCCTCCGAAGAAGAGGACATAGCTTCTGTTATTAATAAATTGAAGAGTAAAGTCGTTGAAGCTAAGAAAGCTAGAGCAGATCTAGAAGAGGTAATGGATGATCTAACCGGGAAGGAAAAGGGTGAAGCTAAGAAACTACTAAATAAAATAAACAGCTTGATAAACCAAGCCGAACAGACTATTAAGCGCTACGAAGACGGTCTAAAGGTAAACGTTAAGGAAGTCGAGAACCTAATCGCGCGCCTAGAGGATTGTATAAAAGAAATACGCGACTTCCTAGAAAAGCAGTAAGCAACTATCTTTTAGCTTTCTCAATTACGTATCCAATTATCTTTTTCGCAATATTAACCTTTGTTACTGACTGAAGACCACGCCAACCCGGTTGACTATTAATCTCCGTTATAAAATAGCCCTGCGGGCTCTCCAGCACGTCTACGCCGGCTACTTCACAGTTTAAAATTTTACAAGCCTTTAGAGCCAGCTCGCGTAGCTCCTCGCCGGGCTTGAAGGGTTTAGGCCTAGCCCCCTGAGCTATATTAGTCTTCCAGCTCTCGCTCTCCCTATACATAGCGGCGACCACCTCATCTCCGACAATAAACATCCTAATATCCCTCTGCCCGTGCTGTACGAATTCCTGAATGTAAATCACGGAGTGGTAGAACTGGAGGGAGCGGAAGATCCTTATCGCAGTGTCGGGGTCGCTAATTCTAGCTATTCCAATTCCACGAGAGCCAAAAATCGGCTTTACGACCACGTCGCCCCCCAACTCGTAAAAGGCTTCTAAGGCGTCGTTGGCGTTTTCCGTTACTACCGTTCTTGGCACGGGGAGCCCATGCTCCTCTAATAGGAAGAGAGAGTAGAACTTGTCTATGCACTTTTCTATAGCCGATGGGTGGTTTATCACTACTTTACCGTCTCTAGCCAGTCTGTGTAGAGAATCGAGCCTGTATATCGCCTCCTCCAGCGAACATCTACCTATGGGCCTGACTATAATAGCTAGCAAATCGTAGAGGTTTACCCCCTCAACCTCTGATTTTAAGCCGTAGCCTATCCTGTTAACTACCCTAGACAACCTCATAAATACGGGCTCGCACCCGTAGTGGATTATAGCCTTCCTAAGCTGTTGGCTAGGCCAAGATTCTGGATTCCTAGAGAAAATCCCTATTCTAGCCAAAGCAATCCCCAATAAAATACAACTACCGAGGAGATAAGCCTTACCAACAGCACCACATACTTACCAATGCTCGGCGAGAAACAAGAACAAAAGAGATTCAAGAGTTTGAGAAGAGAGGAAAAGAGTGGAATAAAAAAATTGCAATTTTGAGAGAAGGGCCAAGTATGCTTGTATAAATATTCATAATCTTTTAACTCTGCCCTTTCTTTTAATTGCTGGATTGGTAGTGGCGTAAAAGAAATTAGGGTTGTTTTCTTTAGTTGTGGGGGAGTGAAGTTATGAGGGAGATTAGGAATTTTATTCTTATAGTGGTTGATAGTCTACGCCAGGATCATGTAAGCTTCTATAATAAGGGTAGGCCTGTTTTTGAAGGTGTGAGGGCTTGTGAAACCCCTAATATAGATAGGTTTGCCCGAGAGAGCATGGTTTTTACTAACGCTTATCCTTGCGGACTGCCGACGATACCCGTTAGAACGGAACTTGTAACGGGGCAGTTCACACTCCCTCATAGGCCATGGCGTCCCCTTCTACCCTCCCCCTTGGATGTGACGGTGGCGGAGATTTTGGCTAGGGAGGGTTTTATAAATGGGTTGGTTACCGATACTTATCATCTTTTTAAGCCCGGTATGAACTTTCATAGGGGTTTCCACTCGTTTAGGTGGATTAGAGGTCAGGAGTACGACGCTTACGTATCGTCGCCGCCTAGGAGGAGGGTGGAGGACTACGTAAACGAGAACTACACGGAGGAGTGGAAGAGGCTCGTCGCGAAGTGTTTAGCGAATACGGACGATTTTGAGCGAGAGGAGGATTACTTTCCCGCTAGGGTTGTTACGGAGGCCATAGACTGGTTGGAGAAGAATAGGGTGCACGATAGAGTCTTCTTATGGATTGATAGCTTCGATCCTCACGAGCCTTGGGATCCGCCGCCTAGATTTGACACGTATACAGATCCGAATTATAAAGGTCCGAGGCTTATACTCCCGATGGGGGGGATGGCGTCTAGCTGGGCTAGCGAGGAGGAGATAAGGTATATTAGGGGGTTGTACGCGGGAGAGGTTTCTTTCGTCGATTACTGGCTTGGAGTACTTTTTAAGCGGCTTAGAGAATTAGGCTATTTCGAGAATTCCCTAATAGTACTTACAGCCGACCATGGGCATCCTTTAGCCGATCACGGTAAGTTCTTGAAAGGCCCTGATAGGATGTACAGCGAGTTACTTAAAATACCGTTTATGGTCTACTATCCCGGCTGTGAGCATAAGGTCGTCGACGCTCTAGTGCAGTTTCCCGACGTCCTGCCCACGGTTTTAGATCTTCTAGGTTTAGGAAATAACGCTAGGAGCATGCAGGGGAAGAGCTTCGTTAAAGTATTGACTGGCGAGAGCGAAGAGCATAGAGACGCCGTTATTATAGGATACCACGAGGGTGAGGATAGGTGTGTACGGACTAAGGAGTGGAGCTATATCCATAGGCCCGAAGGACAGCCTGACGAGCTGTACAACTTGAAAGAAGATCCTAGAGAGACTCGGAATCTAATAGATGAACGGAAGGATGCGGCTTTAAAACTCGCCTCCGCCTTCGGCAGGTACTTCTATAAAACTCCTCCAAGAGCTGTAAAGGGGATTCAGGGTAGGTACGAGCTCGCGTAAGGGTAAAAATAGGTTAGAAATTCCAGGATTTCTTTAAAACCTCGATATTTACCGACCCGCTCGCTAGGGTATTCCCAGTCTTCCTATTGTATACTGTTATTTTCGCTGGGGCGAAAA
Source organism: uncultured Thermofilaceae archaeon (assembly GCA_964501905.1). Classification (GTDB taxonomy): domain Archaea; phylum Thermoproteota; class Thermoprotei; order Thermofilales; family B69-G16; genus B69-G16. Next base: position 84,608 of record CAZCTW010000001.1, read on the forward strand.
GCCCTGGGTCTATCTTGTAGAAGTCATAGCCTGCTTCTTTAAATATCTCGTAGAACGGTTTTCCGTAGCTGGGCGATTTAGAAGAGGGAGCTTTTTCGATAAAGCTTTTCAGCTCTTCCTCATCGTCGAAGTCTACTACGTAGAAAGTCTCGCCGGCGTATATGAGCACGTCGTTAGTCCTCCCCATCATAATGGTGGGGTCTGGGTGTACTGGCGCTATTGGGCATACTCCGGCCGCGTTAATTATCTTGTCTAGGGGGAAGTGGAGCGTGTGGAGCCTGTGGATTCCCGTCTCCGCTATTCTACAACTTATCTGGATAGAGCCCGCTAAGCTACTAGTCGAGGCTACCAACACGTAGAGGTTGTTGGGCTTTACTCCGCAGGCTTCAGCTATTTTATCTAGGACTTCGACGCCAGGTATTTTGGAGGTTTCGAGGACTAAAACTGCTTCATCGGAATCATCTTCATAGCCTATCTCCTTGTAGAGTTTTTTGGGTTTTTTAGCTAGAGCTCTCGCCGGGCCGGAGCCCATAGCGAAGTATTTTTCGTGGCTAATTCTCCACCCGGCGTATTGGGACGCAATGCAGGCTAGTACTGGGTATTCTATAAACTGGTCTATGACGGGTAGTACCACTTCGCCGTAGTCTCTATGGTGTAGAGTTATTCTAGCCAATCCGGCCAGGCATACCTGAGCTAGGTATATGCCAGCTTCATAGCCTCCCTCTGCCTTAACTCCACAGTCTATAATCGTTGCCCCGTTTTCCGCTTTTAAAACTTCAACTCTTAAAACATCCTTTTTCTCTATGATTTCATCCACTACCTTCATGGCCAACTTGTTTAAGCTGATCAATCCACCTCACCACCCAGCAATTCTTTAAATTTAGCAAGTTCGGGATTACCGTTAACGCTAACGTAGAGTCTACCCGTGCACTTAACGTCTCCGAGGACGTCTCCGAGGAATAGGTAGAATGGACCTTCAATCTTCTCCTTTTTCACTTTAACCTTGGGCACTATAGAGTCTATGTAGAAGGTCGGCAGTACCCCGCCCGCATTACCGCATATCACTATTTTACCTCCGCTCATTCTAGCTCCGGCTTTACCGGCGCAGTTGCCTCTAATGAGTATGGTCCCTCCGGACATATAGAGGCCGGGCAGTACCCCGCAGTTTTTATCTACGGCTATTAAACCTTTGGACATTTTAGCTCCTAGCTCGGCGCCAGCGTTTCCGTGGATTATTATTGTTCCTCCCTTCATTCCCTTCCCCTTCTTCAAACCCCTCAGGACTGAGCCTACGTGGTCGCCCGCGTTTCCGAAAACTTCTATAGTTCCGCTCGCCATTTTCCCGCCGAGCCAGGAGCCAGCGTTCCCCTTGACTGTTATCTTTCCTCCTTTCATTCTGTAGCCTAGGAAGTGGCCGCAGTCTCCGTTTACTACTATTTCGCCGAAAGTCATGCCTTCTCCGATTCTCCAAACTTTGCTTAAGTCGCCTTCGAGAATTATCCTTATGGTTTCACCCTCGACTTCCTCCTCTTTAACTTCGAAGAGTTCTCCTAGCTTACGCCTCCTATTCCCCTCGTAGACGGTTAGGCTTTTTATTTCGTCTAGGCTTTTCTCAGCGAATACGTCGGGCTTTAAGTTCTCGGCCTCCACGGGCACCGAGAATTTCTCTACGGGTTTTAAGATGAAAAGCCTGCCCATATCCATCACCCACACGTTGTGTATTTTAATTTTTTAATTTCCTCGTCTCGAATCACGTAGTTGGAGAAGCTTATCGTGTAGTATTCTCTAAACCTAGCCTCCATATCCTCTAGAACTTCAGGGTCCGGCCTCTCCCTAAACCTAACCGCTATAGTCTCACCGAAAACCTCTTTCACGACTTCGCCCTCCTTAACCACTATCTCTCCGCCTTTAATAGTGTACAAGGCCCTGCTGAAGGCTTGCTTAACCTTTAGGTAGTCTCTGGAAAAGTCTACCTCCTCCGGGTTGAGGTCATAAATCGCTATATCGGCGTCCGCACCCACTCCTAAGTGTCCTTTAAACTCGTGAATACCTAGGAGCTTGGCGGGGGCGGCTCTCGTCGCTATGGCTATCTCGTACAGTGTATACTCCCTCTCCACAGCGGGCAGAACCGAGCTCTTCAACCCCTTCTTGCTTAGCTTCTTCATTATCTCCTCCCTGTACTTTTTGCTCATGAGCAGGGCTATGAACTTCGGGTAGCGGGTGAAGGGAGCCCCGTTGGGGTGGTCAGTGCTAAGTATTACCCTCCACGGGTCTTTGACGAGGAGCATAACCTCCAGTCCTATACACCATTGAACCGTGTTGACCATGTTCTTTTTCTTATACTTGAACGGCACTATGCCCGCCGCGCACTCGTTTTCAACTTCTGCGCCGGCCCACTTCCACTTAGCCAAGTGGTATAGGGCGAACTCGAAGGGGGCGTCGGCAGTCATCGTTATGGCGGTGCCGAAGTCTATCTGACCCGCGTCTAAGCTTACGTGGGGGTGTTTGTTTACGTAATCGGCTATTTTCTCGCCGCCAGACTTTAGGTTGAACCAGGAATCGCCTAGGTAACCGTTGAACTGGACATGGGTTATGTGTATGCTGAGCCCGTCGGATTTCACTCCGGAAACAGCGTCCATGGTCTTGAGGGTAGTTTCGCAATTTCCGGGTATTCCTAGTTTATTGCAGTGGACGTGGATCGTATGGGGCAGCTTTAACTCTTCGTTTACCTTGGCGAAGTTGACCACTATCTCCCGCGGAGTTAGCCCGAAGAGCTCTATTTGGTCGTCTAGATCCATTCCATAGCCTCTACCCCAGGTCCAGGGCACCGCGACTCCCGGATCTACGAGCTTTACGGCGTAGCACTTTGTGGCTTCTAGAAGCCACATCAACGCGTGTTTAAAGTTGTACAGGTTTCCCTGGCTTAGGTAATCGAGGAGTATTCGGTTAGAGTCTAGCAGGAGGAAGCATAGCTTATCCACCATGGGCACGTCGTTAAGCTCTTCGTGAGTATGCCTAGTTTTTAAGGGAGGCGAAGCGGGCTCCGCGACCGTAGTCCAACCCATTTTAGCGTACCTGTAGCCGGCTAGGAAGGTCGAGGGGGTTCTCTTCCCGGTGCCAGACCTGTGCACCCCCTTAACCAGTTTTATGAAACTGTCGTAGTGGTCTCCCGGCATCATTACCCTGCCGGCGTTTACCTTAGGCCCGGCTATGTGGGTGTGCATGTCTACGCCGCCGGGCATTACGACTTTGCCTTTGGCGTCTATAACTTTGGCTTTTAGGGGGTCGACCTCGCTCGGGTCGACTATTTTCCCGTTTTTAACTCCTATATCTAAGACTTCTCCATTTACCCCATTTAGAGGATCATAAACGAAACCATTCCTAATTAACAACTCCACAACAACCACCTACGCGAGTTTTTTAACTTCTTCAAGAAGAAGTTTAAGGACTTCCTCGTCGCTTAAAACGCCGCTTGGAGGCTCTACCAGCTTTTTAAGTCTGAGAGGTACTTTATCCATTCTATAGGCGGTTCCCTCAACTTCTACCCCGGCGATCGCAACTGGTATAATCACGGTGGATATGGCCGCTGTTAAATTCCATTTAGGATCGAGTGTAATAACCGGTATTTTCAGCAGGTTTTCTACGGCTTTAGCGGGGAAGTGGGCTACGGGGTCTGAAGCTACTATGAGAGCCGCGTCTACGTCTCCTTCTTCTAGAAGGTCAGTTGCAGAGGTAACTCCTGGATTATGCCTCGGATATTTCCTTCTAAAATCTACCGCGAAGGCATAGCCGGTAATCCACGCCGAGACCTGGTTTGCGCCTACTACGTTGTAGTGCCCCCTCATGGGCAAGGCTACAAACTTAGTCCACTCGTTCAAGTCTTGAGCTAGCCTTATCACTTCCTCTATATTTCTACCCTTTCCAATGCTCATCGTTAAGCCTAGACCGTAGAATATTACTCCGAATCTTGCAGATATCATCATGTCAACTAGCTTGCGGATAGTTTCTATATCGACCCCAGCTACTTCATCGAATTCCACGTCGTATCCTTTAATTAGAGCTCTTATAGCGGAGATTAACTCATAGTCTCTCCCCGGCTCTACCTTGATAAATAAATCGGCTAGTTTAACGGTATCTGTTTCCTTAACATCAATAACTACTATTTTCCTCTCCTTCCTCGATTTTACGAAAATCCCCCTTGCTAAAGCGCTATACCTGTTTGCGTGCCTTGGGTGAGCATGCAGAGGATTACAGCCCCAGTAAATTATTAAATCAGCGTGATTTCTAATCTGTCCGAGAGTTGCAGTTACAAACCCGGCTTCTTGAACCCCCAACACCGTGGGCCCGTGGCATACAACGCTCGTATTATCGAAAACTCCGCCGAGATACTCGGCTAGCTCAGCGCCCAATCTAATAGCCTCCACCGTTGTGTTGCTCCAACCGTAGAGCAGCGGGTATTTCGAATCCACGAGTATTTTCGCGGCTTTTTTAATCGCCGCCTCCAAACTCGTTTTTTCGAGCTTCCCGTTGACGCGGATGTAGGGATGTAATATCCTGTTTTTATCGTAGTGTAGGATTTTCGAAGTACCGAGCGCACAGGCCTTTCTTACCTTAACTATTTTACTTCCCGAAATCTCTACTTCTAGGTCATCACATAGGCAACCGCAGAAGCTACATACTACATCTTTGACTACTTTTACGCTGTCGCCTGGAGCCGGAGTTTCCAGGTCAAGATTGACTGCGTAGAGCTTTACGTTAAATTTCTTCTCGAAAAGCTCCCATATATCGAGAACTTTTTTCTCAGTCTTCGCCACCCTTACCGGAATACCTTTAAACGTGGGCATTCCGGAACCGTAAGTGTCGGGGTTTACAAGTTGATTTGCCCACGGCCCCATAGGGATGAATATTATTCCCGGATGCCTCTTCCTCGATTTTACAGCCTTAACAACCACGCTACCGTATTCGGATGTTACCTCGACGTTATCGCCGTCTTTTAAACCTAGTTTTTCGAAATCATCACTATCTAATTCCGCTAATGCAACGCTTTTAAAGTAGTCATCAGTGAGCTTGCCGATATCTAGGCTTCTGCCTTGGCTTATCCTACGCCCGGTAATTAGAATTAATTCTAAACTACTCATTAAAATTCACCACTAAATATTTTAAATATTGTTTTGGGGTAAAATATTCTTTCATTTTATCCCTTAACGTCTACTTAGGTCTTTGTGAATAGCTTTTGAGGCTATTCTACCCCATCCCATAGCCTCTATCACTGTGCCCTCTCCTATGACTATATCCCCGCCAGCGTAGACTTTTTCTAGAGAAGTTCTCCCCTCCTCATCTACTATTATCCTTCCCTTCCTATCCACTTTAAGCCCTGGAGTTGTCCTCGGCACTATGGGGTTGGGAACGAAGCCTATAGCGTTGATTACGGTGTCGGCTTCAAATGTTAACGTCTCGCCTGTTGGAATCGGTCTGGGTCTGCCGGATGCATCGGGCGGTCCTAGCTTCATCTTCATAAGTTTAATAGCTGAGACGCTGCCGTCTTTGTCTCCGAAGAACTCTATGGGTTGGACGAGGTAGACGAATTTCACACCTTCTTCTTTAGCGTTTTCTATCTCCTCTCTTCTAGCGGGCATTTCGGCTTCTGTCCTTCGATAGAGAATGCATACTTCCTCCGCGCCCATTCTTAAAGCCGTTCTAGCGGCGTCCATCGCGGTGTTGCCGGCGCCTATAACTGCAACCCTATCCCCCACGTGTATCGGCGTGTCATATTCGGGGAACATGTAGGCTCTCATTAGGTTTATACGTACTAAGAATTCGTTAGCGGTGTAGATGTAGTTATAGTTCTCGCCCGGCACGCGCAGCAATCTTGGGTGTCCCGCTCCCGTTCCGACGAATATAGCGTCGTACTCTCTTAGCAATTCCGGAATGGTTATCGTTCTACCAACGAGAACTCCAACTTCAAAATTGACGCCTAGCTTGTGTAGGTAATCTATCTCTTTTCTCACTATACTCTTAGGAAGCCTATACTCCGGTATTCCGTAAACTAGCACACCGCCCGGAATATGCAAAGCTTCGAAAATATCAACTTCATAGCCGAGTCTAGCTAAATCGGCCGCAACTACTATGCCTGCCGGACCCGACCCGACGACGGCAACCCTCTTACCAGTAGGCTTCGCCTCGGGCAACTCCTCCTCTACGCCGTGCTCTCTAGCCCAATCAGCGACAAATCTTTCAAGAGCACCTATAGCTATTGGCTGTCCTAGCTTAGCTAATACGCATTCCTTCTCGCACTGCTTCTCCTGTGGACATACGCGTCCGGTGATAGCGGGTACTGGACATTTCTCCTTTATAACTTTATACGCTTTCTCGAACTCGCCTTCCCTTATGTATTTAATGAACTTGGGGATGTTTATGCCGACGGGACACCCCTTAACGCATGTCGGATTTGGACATTGCAGACATCGAGAGGCTTCTTGCAGCGCCTGTTCCTCAGTGAGGGTTAGAGCTACTTCGTTGAAATCTTTTATACGCTCTTCGGGAGGTCTTTTAGGAATCTTAATTCTAGGCTTTACCTTACCCATCCTCCTCACCACGTAGCCTTTTTAAAGCGTATTCTTCCTCCTTACGATACATGTTTAACCGCAGTAGTAGCTCGTTCCAATCTACTAAATGTCCATCAAATTCCGGCCCGTCGACACACGTAAACTTGGTCTCTCCCCCCACGGTAATTCTACACGCACCACACATACCCATCCCACAAACCATAAGCGAGTTAAGACTCACAATAGTCTTAACCTTATAGTTTCTAGTAATATCAGAGCATACCTTCATCATTATGGCCGGTCCTATAGACCAGACAACGTCTATTTTCCTATCTTCTTCTAGAAGCTTTCTAAGTACGTCAGTAGTGAAACCCTTAAAGCCTTTACTGCCGTCATCTGTAGTTACGTAAAGCTCGTCGCTTACCTCTCTCATCTTATCCTCGTAAACTAGCAGGTTCGCGGTTTTCGCGCCTATTATCGATACTATGTAATTGCCGGCTTTTTTCAAAGCACGCGCTATAGGGTAGAGCGCTGGGACTCCAACCCCGCCTCCGACCATGACGACTGTTCCATACTTTTCAATGTGAGAGGGATTTCCCAATGGTCCGACGACGTGAAATAGCTTTTCATTCGCCTTTTTCATACCTATTTTCATAGTAGTAACTCCTATCTCTAGAAATACCAGACGAATCCATCCTTCATTACGATTCCAATCGACTAAAGTTAGCGGTACTCTTTCTCCCTTTTCATCAGGCATTACTATAACGAACTGACCCGGTTTAGCAGCCTTAGCTATAAGCGGCGTATAAATATCCATCTCTTTTATTCGAGGAGCAAGCTCAGAATTCTTTATAATTTGATACTTTTCGTACATTTAAAGTTCACCTACATGTTTACCTTGGATTTATTTGCTTTCTCAAGAAATAAAATATGCTCAAACTGTGGATATAAAGTTTATCTTATTCTTTAAATTTAGATTTTTGAAATATAGCCATTAATTCTGTAACTATGTGTCGCGGAGAATATTAAGTTTTTACCATATGTTTTGTTCATTATTCCATAAAACTTAAATTAGTGAGCATCTCTTATTATAACCCGGTGATCAGCCATAAGTTTCAAAAAAATTATGATATTTCTTAGTACGGATAAGCATCCAAGCCCCTTTGATGTTCAAATGATGTACGATGCTGGCGCAGACCACGTAATATACTATGGGGAAGTTACACCCGGAAACTGTAAGCAATTAATTCTAGACGCTATGTTCCCCAGGGGGCCTGAAGGCGTAAAGCATACCGCTATGTTTATCGGGGGAAACAAGCCTGAACTCTGCGTTGAGATTGCTGAAATTGCTAAAAAATCCATGTTTCCCCCATTTGAAATAGCGACAGTCGTTGATCCTCAAGGAGGGTATACGACAGCCGCCGCTCTCGTCGCTATGGTGGAACACTGCCTAGAGAAAGTTTGCGGAGTTAACCCTGTAGAGGTAAAGTACGCGATTATCGGCGGTACTGGTAGAGTTGGAAGAAGTGCCGCTTATCTATTGGCAAAAGATGGAGCTAAAGTTAGGATAGTTTCCCGATCTCGCGAGCGGGCATTGAAAAGAAGCGAGGAGATAAATAAAAAGTTGGGTGTGGAGAGAGTTGAAGGCTTTGGCCCGGCTAAAGCGCCCGAGGAGATATTCGAGGCTTGTAAAGACGCAGAGGTCGTTATAACTACGGGCCCGCCTGGAGTACAGCTAGTACCGAAATCCGTGCTTGAAAAACTGGAAAAGTGTAGAGTCGTCGCTGATGTTAATGCCGTTCCGCCAACCGGGATAGAGGGGCTTAAGCCTTCTAAAAAGTGTAAGCCGATACTTGGCAATATTCTAGGTATAGGAGCTTTAGCGATAGGCAATTTAAAGAACCGGGTAGAAATGGAATTGATAAAAATGGCTTTGGAAGCTCCGAAAGGATTCTTCGAGCTAGAGGAAGCCTACAAATGTGCTCGAAAAATACTAGGAATATAATCCTTATTTATTATTTACCTGAAAATGTATTATTATTCACATTTATAGTTTCATAAGGTAATCGTGGTGGGTTTTATGTTTTTAAATGGCGTGGAGGTTGAGGAAACTTTTGCCGAAGCATTCCCTATGTACGCTACGAGGTTTTTGATAACGGCTAAGAATAGGAAATGGGCTTTAACCGCTGCGAGAGTATCCACTGGGTTTGCCACTTCCATAATAATGGCTCCGGCGGAGGCAGGGATTGAGAAGCTCGTAGCTCCCAGCTCTACCCCCGATGGGAGGCCGGGAGTTCTAGTCCATATATACCATAGGTCTGTGCCCGAGCTTAAATTCCAGACTTTAGTTAGAATAGGTCAGTGCATTTTGACTTCTCCAACATCCGCTGTTTTCGACGGTTTGAGAAAAGTTAAGAGGAAAATGAAGATAGGCGAGTCTTTAGCGAAGTTCGGCGATGGCTTCGAATACCTCGAAGAGAGAGATGGGATGAAGCTCTGGCATATACCCGTTATGGAAGGCGAGTTTATCATCGAAGATGCCATAGGAGTTTTAAAAGCCGTGGCTGGCGGTAACATAATTATACTGGCGAGAGATGGAGATTCGGGTTTGGAAGCCGCCGAGACGGCTGTTTACAGCATAAGGAAGTACTGTAAAAATGTTATTCTACCGTTCCCCGGTGGCATAGTTAGGTCTGGCTCGAAAGTAGGCTCTCTAAAATACCCGAAGCTGACCGCTACGACAAACCACTTACTCTGCCCCACTATAAGAGATAAAGTCAAAGACACTCTCGTACCAGAGGGGGTTAAGTGCGTCTACGAGATCGTTATCAACGGCTTAACATTCGACGATGTGTTGAAGGCTATGGGTGTAGGCATAATAGCGACCTCTAAAGTTAAGGGAGTAGTTAAAATCACGGCCACTAACTTCGGCGGCAAGCTCGGGCCCTATAAACTCTACACGAGCGAAGCCGTGGAAAAAGCCAAAGACTTACTCACATAACTCCATTTTAATTTCTTTAGCTATTTTAATTCCCTCTTTAACAGCATCCTCTACACTTTTCCCGCTGAGCAAGCTCTTAATTAAACCTGCCGAAAGTAAATCGCCGAAAAACCGCGTATCCCTAACGCCCATTTTTCTATGAAAAGTCTTATTCTCTGTGTAGAGGTATACTCCGTCCGCGCCTACTCTAATAACCGCGTCTGCCCCAGATTCTAGCAGTTTTCCGTATTCGCCCTCTTTAATACCTAACTCTCTCAGGCTTACGTCATCCACTATTAGGACGTCTACTCTATTTAGGAATTCGGCTAAATCTTCGAGTCTATATTTTAGAAATAGTAGGGAGGGTCTGTAAACGACTATATTGCCTTTAGACCTAGAGTATGAGGATATGAGCTCAGCCGCTTCTTTGCGTATCTCTCCCATGTACACGACTTTGCATTGGTCTACTAAATCCCAGTGAACTTCGCTTGGCGATTTAAGAGATAAAGCTTCGCCTCCAATAGCCAGTATTTTCTCCCTACCCTCTCTATCTGTAACTGTTAACACGAAAGGAGTTTGGGTTTTTTCAATACCGGAACAGGCGAATCCCACGCCTTTCGTCAACAAGAAGTCTAAAACCTTCCTAGTGGCGTAGTCTATCCCACATTTACCTACAAAAACTGTTTTAATTCCAAGTTTGCTCAAGGCGGTCGCTACTCTAGCTCCCGAACTTCCGGCATCTAGGGAAAGATACTCTGCTCTTTTAACGTTTTTTAAATCGTCGAAGCGTAGGTAGATGTTCAGAGATACAATATCGAATATTACTACGTCCAGCTCGCCCCGCTTATTAAGGAAAAAAGGAACTCTGCTTATGTACTCTCTATCGAGTATTTCATGATAATCTTCTAGCCTCATCCCGAAGTTTAAGCATAGCTCTGCCAGGCTTCCAGCATATATTTTAAACAATTCCTTGGATATAGTGGAGAGCTGTTTCGGATCTATTTCCTCAAGGGGGGTTAACAGCATTATAATCCATTTACCTATAAAAGTCGGCGTGTACCATTTTATCCAAACAGTTTTACCCTTGGTCTTCTTCTGTTCGAGCCCCTCCTCTAAAACCTCGGATGCGACCAGTTGCTTCAACTTTTGTATTATAGTTTTACTTGAGTATGGCAGTTTTTCAAGCAGTTCCTTCTGGTAGGTTTTACCCTCCAACCTTATATTCTTCAACAGTTCAATAGTAATCCTAGAGCTAAAGACTGAGAGGAGAACTTTAAGTTGTTCAACAGATTCGACGGGAAGAGGTAGAATATAGCTCCAGAGTCTACCCATACATTATGTATTAGCCTAAGTGCTAAAAATTTCTAACCTATACTCCTAAAAACCATTCGTCCAATACTACAATAAAAACTTTACAAAATAACCAGGAAATCCTACAAAAGTTACAACACAAGTTTCCGCCAGTTATATGCTACGTATTCTCCCTAAATAATTTTGAGAGAAAATACTACTTCGGCATTCCTTTTTATCTCTACTAGTAGTTCTTTAGGATGTAGTAGCGCGTAGTAACCTTCTGTAGAATCAATCACAATTATTTTCATGAAACCGATGTGGTATACTCGTGGTTCAATCTTTCTATAATGTATATGTCCGCAGAAAACTACTCTGGGATGAGCTAGTTGAACGGCCTCTCGTGCGGTGTAGGCGGGTGCATGAAGAGTGAGATAATTTAACAACTCATCCGGCGCTGGGAATTCGTGCATACACAACACGTCGATTTTCCCGGATAATTTCCGCGCAACCTTGAGAAATTCCTTAGGTCTCTTCCTCGGTACTCCTTTCTTACTTCTCCTGAGTAATGAAACAATCCCGTTGATAAAGCCGAGTCGCAGATCTCCGACCTTAACTACTTCAGCGTCTCGCAGTAGAACTGGAGCGCCATCGAAATTTTGTAGAGTGCTAAGCCATTCCATGTTCTCGTGGTTGCCATAGATACTGTAGAATTTGCACCTCCCGAGAATTTCTTCTCTAAACTTCTCGCAGTCAAACTCGACTCCGTTATCTCCGAGCGAGAATAAGGCGCGGGGCTGGTGCCGATCCATTATCTCCATGAGCCAATCAATTCGTTTGGGATCATCGTCTAAATGCAGGTCAGAAACGATTATTATAACAGACAAACACTTCACCTCTGTCAAGTGTTTGTCCCTGCCTTATTCCGTTTCTTAAGTAGATCCTTTATCTCCTTTCTGAGTCTCTTCTCTAAACTCTTCTCGAGGAGGAATTCTAGACTTTCGATCAAATCATTCACCTCGACTCGTCGGTTCTCTTATAGTCCGCTTTAACTTATAGATGCTTTAATCCCTCCTTGAGCTCTTCTGGGCTGAGACCGATTTTGTTCTTGACGCCGTAGATGTACATTGCGGCGAAGATTCTGTAGTCTCCAGTCGCCTTCGCCACGGCGTAAAGATGTAAAAGCGTTAACTTCTTCTCGTTAAAGCTCTCAACGAGCTTGAATTATAGTAACTAGTCTTGAATTCGTACCAATTTAAGTAACCAAATTTCAATACTCGATTTTCTCGCCGCTCTTTTCGCCGATTCCTCCGCCAAGAGCCCTACCACGGCTATTCTCTTTACTTTTTTATTAGTAGATTCTTGATAGACTTGCGTGAGGTTAAGAACTTGTGCGATTGCGTTCAATGATACTATCTCCTCTACCTCGACCAAGACGAGGTCGCCGTCCTCTTCCTCTAAGACTAGGTCTATTTCGGCTTGTCCCCTCTCCGGTAACGGTATTTTCTCTTTCACTGCTTTTACTCTCGCGCATCCCAGCAGCTCTGGGTGTTGCGACAGCAGAGTTAGCAGAGGCTCCTCGTACAGGTAGTATTGGGGCGTTTTGCTGAAAGAGATTCTTACGCCTTCAACCGGGTCGATATACCTTCTCCCCAGCATTTTGGGGTATACGTCTACTAGCTTCTCCTTTTCGTACACCAGTAATATACACGTGTTTTTCACGTTGAGTTTTCCACTCCTAGTTAGCGGCAATGGTCTACCTCTACCGTACCTTATTCGCCCTCGAACCTGCGGGGGTAATGCTCTCAATTCTTCAATTATCTTCTCTTCATCGACCTTGGGCAGGCTCACTAATGTATACCTAGTGCCTAGCTCTGTGAGCTCTTTTATTACTTCCTCGTAGCCGGGGCCTTTTATTACAACGAACTCAACCACGTTTTTCACCGTCTAAGTTAAGCGGACTAGATTAAAATACGAGGCGATTAAAACTCTGAGATAAATAAACTCCTTCTACTATTTTATTTTTTACATTCCTACCTTATGATGTTAAATATTAATTCTACCGCTTTTAGGCTTCTAAAATATAAAGTAGGAAATTTTAAATACTCGTTGTAGAATAGTAAAATACATATTATAAATGTATAATGCATGGTGATTGAATGAAGTTAAAGAGCATAGATATAGCCTTAATCTCCGTTTTCGCCGCTCTCTTCTACCTTTTGACACTTCTGCCGGGTATACCTATAATCGGGGGTAAGGGGAAGATAGAGTTAGCCGCCGCGATAGCACCTCTTTTCGGAATCCTCTTAGGTCCTTGGAGAGGGGCTTTGGCTGCTTTTCTAGGGGCGTTTATATCTTGGGCGTTACCTCCAGGTTCTCCAGATCCGTTTTCGGGCTTATTGATACTGGCTCCCACGATCTCTAGTTTAGTCGCTGGGTTATTTACTTCTGGGAATGTCTTGGGGAGGATGAAAGGGTGGCAGCTTTCGTCTCTTATCTTAGGCGGGCTTATAGCGTTGTGGTATTTGACTTGGATAGGTGTGCGGGCTTTCTATTATCCGGTGATGCACTTTGCCGGGCTCGCGCTTATGCTGGCTTTCCGGTCTAAGGTGAGCGAGTATCTGCTCTCTTCTAGCAGGGTTAAGAACAGCGTAGCCGTGGTGGTGGCTAGCTACTGTGGCATAGTTTCGGATCATATGGTCGGTAACTTAGCTTTTGTATTCTCTTTGGGGTGGCTTATACCTCTAAAAGTTATATCAGGATGGCTTAAAAGCTTGGGATTGCCGGATGTACCCTCCCTCTTTATCTACACGATGCCTATATCCTTTATAGAGAGGATGTTAATGCTTTTGATAGCCGTCGCTGTAGGAGCACCCCTAGTAGCCGCCGTTAAGAGTTATAAGTTGCCTGGTATAAGTAAATCCTAAAAAATTTAAAAATCCCTAATTTTTCCTGGCAGTTTTCATTTTCCGTTAGGTTACTGTCTAGGGGTATTTCTCCGCTACCGCTTTGACTAGTTTTTCTATCAATTCTAGCGCTATTTCTACCCCTTCCCTATCAGTCCATCAATAGTAATAATGCTTATAGCGTGAATTTTGATATTTTAAATAGTAACAATCAGTTTTTAGCTATTGCAAATTTTGTTGAAGCAAGATTTATTACATTCTTTACGGAAATCCAAAACATATTAGCTTACGGGGAGGTTTATGTCTCTAAGGTCGATTTTGGAACTTCTAGCTAGTGGTCGCATTTCCGTAGATGAGGCTGAATCTAGGATTAGGCTTTTCGCCTTGGAGAAAATTGGCGAGAAAATTCGACTAGACATAGGCAGAGAGTATAGGATTGGCATCCCCGAGATTATACTAGCTGAATATAAGGATTGTGAAGCCCTTAGGGAAGCTATTTTGAAAATGTTGGAGAAGAGGGGTAGGGCTATAGTAACCAGGCTTAGAGAAGATCAGAGGCCCGTAATTGAGAGTTTCAGGGATGGCTATAACGTATACATGAGCTCCACGGGTAGGATAGCCGTGGTTAAGAAAAAGGATTATAAAGTTGAGTTTTGGGGTGGGAGAATCGGCATAGTTACAGCGGGGACGGCGGACGTTCCCATCGCAGAAGAAGTTAAAGTTATTGTTGAAGAATTTGGGTGTAAAGCCTTCACTATCTACGATGCGGGTATAGCTGGTTTGCATAGGACTGTTGAAGCGCTAAAATTTTTCCACGAAAACGACGTAGATGTTGTCGTCGTTATAGCTGGAATGGAGGGGGCTTTGCCTTCGGTTATTAAATCTCTTACGGATCTCCCCGTCATAGGGCTTCCGACTTCTAAAGGTTATGGGCTCGGCGGCGGGGGGCAGGCGGCTCTGCTCTCTATGTTGCAGTCATGTACGCCGGGGCTTGTCGTCGTGAACATCGATAATAGCGTAGGCGCTGCCGTCGCCGCAGTTTCGATAGCTTTGAGAGTTGCTAAGTTTAGGGAGGGGGGTGGTTAGGATTAAAACTGTAGTAGTTGACCCTAGGATAGCCGGGATATCCGGAGATATGATGGTGGCAGCTCTCCTCGATTTAGGCGGTTCCGTCGATAAGGTCTATGATGTAGCTGAGTCTATCGAGGAGATCTTGGATTACTGCGACAAACTTGACGTGGAGGTAAGCTATGTAAAGAAGGGAGGAATTAAGGCCAGGGACGTCTACCTCCGCATAGAAGAGCATGTTCACGAGATTTCCGCTGTTAAAGTTAGAAATTATGCACTTAAAGTAGGTGGAAAAATTGGACTTTCGGAGAAGGGATTATCCTTTGTAGCTAGGGTTTTCGACGAACTTATAACAGCAGAGTCTAAAGTTCACGGAGTCCCCCCAGATAGCGTGCATTTTCACGAAATAGCCTCGTCCGATACTGTCTTCGACGTAGTTGCTTCAGCTGCTCTCTTAGAGGAATTAGGTTATTTGCGCGGAGATGTAGAGGTATACTCGACTCCCCCAGCCCTGGGGGGCGGCTTTGTTAAAATTGAGCACGGCTTACTAGCTGTGCCGGCGCCGGCTACTCTGGAGATTTTGAGAAGGTATCGTTTTAAGACTTCTAATACTCCGGTTGAAGTTGAGCTAACGACTCCTACGGGTGCGGCTCTACTGGTTTCACTGGCTGGTATGGTTGTCGATTTCTATCCTCCAATGGAGTTGAAAAAGGTTGGCTATGGAGCCGGTAAGAAGGATTTAGGTAGGGTTCCCAATGTGCTCCGTATTGTCGAGGGGAAGTCTTTTAAAGCTACTAGGGATAAAGTGATTGTGTTAGAGACGAATCTAGACGATGTAACTGGCGAGGTTATAGGTTATTTAATTCAAAAGTTGATTAATAGGGGGGCTTTGGATGCGTCTGTGATACCGGCTCTAGGTAAGAAGAATAGGCCCGTGCACATAGTTAAGGTTCTGGCCGACCCGATTAGGTATAGCGAATTGCTGGAAATACTAGTGGATGAAACGGGAACTTTAGGTGTTAGGGTTTATGAAATGCCTCGGGTAATAGCTGAGAGGGTAAAGAAGACAGTTAAGGTTAAAGTTATGGATAGGGAGTATACGATTAAGGTTAAGGTATCGAAGCTGAAGAGCGGGAAGTTAGTGAATTTAAAGCCTGAGTATGAGGATATTAAAAGGATAGCGGAGGATACGGGTTTGCCTTTGCGGAGAGTTTCAGAAGAGGTTAGCAAGCAGATTAAGGGTCTAGCGGATGATAGCTGAGGTACTGGCGAAACTAGAGGAGGAGTATGGCCGCTGTAGGGGCGCGTTGGTAGCGTTTTCGGGCGGCGTCGATAGTACTTTATTGTTAGCTCTTTTCAAAAAAATTTTAGGAGATAGAGTGGTAGCCGCTACGGTCGTATTCCCCTATCTCTCCTCTAGACATGTTGAAAACGCGAGAAAACTAGCCAAGTTAATTGGAGTACGCCACTATCTTCTAGACGGAGCCAAAATAATGGAAGTAGGGAATTTTAGGTTCAATCCCGCAAATAGGTGTTACATATGTAAAAAATACATCTATAGGGCTTTGAAAGACTTGGCGGAGGAGGAGATAGACGTCATCGTCGATGGGACTAACTTCGACGATTTGGGAGAAGATAGGCCCGGCCTCAAGGCGCTGAAAGAGGAAGGGGTTAGAACGCCCCTAGCCGATTTAAAGTTGAATAAAGAAAAAGTCCGGTTATTAGCTAGACAGTTAGATTTGCCAAATTGGAACGCGCCGCCTACGACGTGTCTGCTGACTAGGCTTCCCTTCGGCGTAGAGATAACTCTGGAGAGGCTTTCTAGAATAGAGAAGGCTGAGGAGTTGATAGTAGAGGTTGTAGGGGGCACTTACGCTGCCGTACGTGTTAGAGATTATATGGATACTGCTCTGATAGAGGTTTCAAGAAATTATTTAGGGAAAATTTTTGCCGAAAGAGATCGAATTGTTAGAGAATTGAAAAATCTAGGTTTTAAAAAAGTAGCTTTAGATTTAGAGGGCTACCGCAGATTTTAAAAATTTAAGGGTAGAGCAGTTTTTCGGCTTTGTAGAGAGTTAGGTATGCGACGACGCTAGGTCTCATAGAGAACTTTACGTTGACTATCTCCCCGCCTCTTTCTGGATTGTCGCGAGAACCGTGTTAATTTTCCTAGTCTCCGTTTTACTATTAATTCCTACAATTTCCGTCCAGAGAAAAAACGCCCACAACTTACTCATACCTGCCGCCTATTCAACTCTCTCAGAGAATTCAACCCGCTTTTCAATTACATTGCTTTTGCCGCTCTTATTACATCTTCTTTGCCTTTTCTTCCAGTTTAGGATTCCCCTACGTGCTATAACCCAGTACTTCACGACTTTCCTCCCATCATAAACAATATCTCCATAAACTTTTCCTCTAAACCATATGAACAATAGTACATAGAATAACTTAACTATGCGAACTGAAAGTCAGATCCAGGTAAATTAATGGGCAAGAGGTATAGGATTTTAAAGACTTACGTGTTTAATTAGTTAGGAGCTTCTTATACATAAAGATTTTAAAGGTTAATTTATTAAAAATTTCGGAAAAACAAAATTTTAGCAAAGTCTAAAAAACGATTCAAAATAACGCTATAAGTCTGAAGTATTAATCTAATTTTTTATTTTAGAAAATACTATATGATAGTATATGAAAATGAATGAGTATAAGTATTACATTTTTAGCGAAATGTAATACTTAACTATAGCGAAAAGTATAAATTTGCATAGTCCGATATATGTTACATAGCACAAAAATGGAGGGTGTTTTGTTTGAGTGAAGTAGATCGGGAGAAATTACTTTTGGCAGCTCATCTCGCTGTAACCTTTAAACCTGATTTAATGACTAATGATAAGCTAGAAGCGGCGACTAAAGGACATGGAACTCTCGTAATACCCACTATCTGCGCCGCAAACTCGATAGTTGAAGACATGCTCAGAGGCTTAGATATACGCCTAGTAGACGCCTCCGCCCCTACCATACCACTAGACATCATAGTTAAAAACGCCGTTGAAGCGGCGAAAGAGGCCGGTGCCTCCCCTGAAAACGCCGCGTTAATCGTAGCGGCTCTAACCTACTTCTCGGGAGCCGCTGCCAGAGCTGGAGTCCCCATGGCTAACAGAAAACTCGGCGCCCTGGCAAGAATACATGCTGGGGCTTGCAGGACGAGCGCCATAGCATTGTCGACGAACAAGTTTACGCATAGAGTAACGGCCTTCCCCGCTTATAAAGCCGTCTACGAAATGCTGGTAGAGAAAAAGCTCACTAAAGTTGACGGAGCTAAACTACCGCCGTTTATAGCTGGCGGAGCTATTTACGGGCACAGCGCACTTGGTGAGGATATAAATGTGCCTGAGCTAGCTAAGAACGCGGCTAAAGTTGCGACTGAGGCTATGATAAAGGCTATGGAGGGCGCTGGGATAACAGCTTATCCCTTATGGCCTGCTTTGATAGGCGCCGCCGTTACGATGGAAATTGTACACCCTGACTCATTCCTAGGAGAGGAATACGGTCCCTTCGGTACTGTAGACTCGGCTTACGCCGCTGGTCTGGGCGCTGTGGAAGCCGCTAAGCTACCGCCTAAGATTCACGTAAGAGGCACTGGAGAGGAGTTTGACACGGCTAGAGTTATCGGAGACTTCGGGCTTATTTTGAAGGATATAGGGGGACCATCTGTTATAGGCTCTATGGCCTTAAACGAGATTTTCGCCGGCTTCCAGGAGTCGGCTATTATAGGAGCTGGATTCTCGGGCGGGCCTGTTAATCCGCCTCTAGGACACCTATGTGGAGACGTGGTGCCCACTCTAAGGCTTTTGATAAAGTTTAAGGGAGATGTCTACGCGGCGGCGGAGGAGGTTAAGAAGTACAAGCTGAACTCGTTTATAGACCCGGAGATGGCTATATGCGCCTTAAACACTATAGCTAGGAAAGCCGAGGAAGTTAGGCGAGGACCTGTTACGAAGACTTGGCTACTGGCTAGCGAGGCTATACGCGACAGAGCGATATACAGGAGAGCTGTCAAAGTATATGAGATGCTTAAAGCCGGTAAGAGCTTAGAGGAAGCTGCTAGGGCTTTAGACGAGGAGAGGAAAGCTTACGTTGAGAAGAGAGGTTCAGCTATACTGAGCATGTTCACTGGCAAAAAGATAGAGTTGACGTTCACCGAGCTAAGACCGCAGGCTAGGAGGAAAGACAAGTTCACCAAGAAGTACTGGGGCTTCGACTCCTACATATCCTTCGACGTAACGATAGACGGCAAGAAATATCACATAGAGAACCTATCGGCCAAAGCCGTGCCCGAGTTCGTCCTAGAAGGTAAGGGCGCCGACGACCCCAACTACGGGCTAGCCTTGTTCGCCGGCGCGGTAATAGCCCAGGAGCTCCAGTATATAGGCCATACGATAATAAACATAACCGTGCCAGCCGCCGTAGGCGCCATCATGGGCCTAGATCCGAAAGAAGCAGCTAAATTAGCCGAAAAAGGAGCATACCTGACTCGTGCAATTCCAGGAGGCAAGGATAACGCGCGCGAAGTAGCTAGGCTCGCTAAAGAAATATACAATATGTTAACTGTTGAAAAGCATGAAATACTCCCCTAAACTCTTATTTTTATATTTTTCCCGAAAAGGATTTATCCTCAATTTGTGAATATATAATTTATGGGGAAGACCTTATCAGAGCTTAAGATAGGCAGATATCCCCCTGCTGTTGTGGCTTATCCGGATACTACGATTTTGGAAGTTTTAAAGGGAATGGCTGAGAAGTGGGTTAGGCACGCTCCTATCGTGGATAAGAAAACGCGTAGAGTTTTGGGAATGGTTTCCGCTAGGGATATAGTGGATTTCTTGGGCGGAGGTCCTAAGCATAGAATTGTGGAGGAAAAGTATGGAGGGGACTTGTACGAGGCTTTAGAAAAAGAGCCTGTCTGCTCTATAAAGTATATACCGCCTTATGTGTCGCTGAACTCTACGCTCTACGAAGTCGTGAATTTGATGATGGGAGGTAATATAGGCGCTCTCTGCGTAGTCGATGAGGAGGAGAAGCTCGTGGGGATAATATCGGAGAGACACATTATGAGCTTGATAGAGAGCTACCATACTCTAGTCAAGGTTGCAGAGCTTATGAGCAAGCCGTTAATCTACCTGCCGCCTCAAGCTAGAGTTATAGATTGTTTAAAGACTATGCATGAGAAGCATATTAGGAGGATAGTTTTAAAGGATAGTGGAGGGCTTAAGGGTATAGTTACGATAAAAGATGTTTTAAAGTTCTTCTCTCAGGATGAAGTGCTGGATGATTTGAGACGGTTAGGTAAAGAGAACATTTATAACACCCCTCTATCCGCTATAGCCACTAAGGGAGTTGTATGTATAAACCCGGAGAGAGATATTGGAGAAGCCGTAGAGGTTATGCGTAAGTTTAACATCGGAAGTCTGGTCGTGGTTAATAGCAGAGGAAGCGATTTAGGAATTATAACGGAGCGAGACTATATATTAAAACTCCCCAAAATTAGAGGAGTTGAGATCTTCGTAGACGCTAAGCTTAAATCTATTATAGTTGGCAGAGTTTTTCTATAACCCCTATTTCTATTTGGTAATAGATGTACGTTAACGTTAAATCTATACGGGTAAGCATACTCCATCCAGCGCGAGATTAGGGAGTTCTTCGATAAAATAGCTGTCGAAATTGTACTTAAAGTCTATATTAACGGAGAGCTCTATAGCACTTTCCTATCAACGCCCAGCTTGTTAAAGGAATTCATTGTCGGACACTTGTTCTCGGAAGGTTTAGTGGATTCCTTCGAAAATTTAAAAAGTATAGAGATTAGCCGGAACACCGCCTACGTAAAGCTCTCGAACTTCAACTCCTCATATTTAGAAACTCGGAAAAACTAATCGAACTTTCGTACATTATCAACGGGATTGAGCAGATCTCCGATATCATAGACAGATTTAAAATACGCTCGAATACAAGACTCGACGCCGAGACAATAGTAGAAGTTCTTCAAACGCTACATAGGAAAATGCCTATTTTCCTAGCTACGGGCTGTATCCGCTTTTAAATGAAAAGGGGGAAATAGTCTGTATAGCCGAAGACTTGGGCAGGCATAACGCTGTTGATAAAGCCGCTGGCATCGCGATTTTAAAGAAGTTAGATTTTGAGTCGCCACGCCCTCCTTTTGACCGGCAGGGAGACCACTCAGATAGTTTTAAAAGCGGCTAGACTGGGGATCTCCATTGTCTGTTCGTTTTCCGCTCCTACTCTAGGCGGCGTAAAACTGGCGAGAATTTTAGGCTTAACGCTGGTTGGCTTCGTGAGGGGAGGAAGGTTTAACATATACTCTAACCCGGAGAGGATAGTAATCGGCTTCAGCGGTAAAAGTTTATAACGCCGTTTAGTGTTAAAAACGAGACGTTATGGGTAGAGCTTTAGTCGTCTCGGTAGCCGGTAAGGGGGGAGTTGGGAAGACAACTCTAGTAGCCTTGCTCTTAAAAACTCTCCTAGACTCAAATGATAGAAGAGATATACTACTCGTAGACGCTGACCCCGCCGCGAATCTGCCCGACGTCTTAGGTGTCAAAGTGGAGAAGACTGTCGGCATGGTGGCTAACGAGCTTAAAAAGAAGATAGAGAAGGGAGAACTTCCGCTCGGCGTTTCTAAGAGGGATTTGTTGGAGGCTTGGGTTTACAGTACTTTAATAGAGCTTGACGATTTCGATATGCTGGTTATGGGGAGGACCGAGGGGGAAGGCTGTTACTGCTATGTTAATAGCGTGTTGACTAAAATACTAGATACTCTACTCTCTAACTACGATTTGATTTTGATGGATATGGAAGCTGGACTGGAGCATTTGAGCAGGAGGACAGATAAAGATGTGGATATAATGATTATAGTGACAGATCCTTCAGCTATGGGTTTTAAAACTGCTTTAAGGATTAAAGAACTCGCAAAAGAAGTCCATATAAATATTAAAGAAATATACTTGGTGGGTAATAGGTTCCCCGACGGCATGGAAGATAGACTAGAGAAATGGGCTTCCCGTATAGGTTTAGAGGCTGCGGGTATAATCCCTTATGATCCTCTAGTAGACGAGTATAACTTAGAGGGAATACCTCTACTCAAACTACCGAGCGAAAGCAGAGCCGTATCAGCGACGATGAAGATAGCCGAGAAAATAGGACTTTTCTAATATGAGAGGTAGCCGGGAGGATCAGACTCGCCCAGAGACATGCTTTTTAAGTAAATGTTATCATTAGCCTTCTATGTAGGCGGAAGGTATGGCTAAAAAAGTGAGAAAGATAAGAGTAGATAATAGAATATATTTGGTAAAAGCCGTGAGGACAGCTTACTGGAGGCCAGGCTGCAATTATGTAAAGGAAATAGTGAAGGCCTTGAGAAAGATTAAGATTAGGAGTGGCGATATAGTGTTCGTTTCCGAGAAAGCGGTGTCTACGGCTAAAGGTAATTTGGTGGACGAGGAAAAAGTTGAAGCGGGATTTCTAGCTAAACTAATTGCGCGCTTTTGGATGCGGGGGATTTGGGGGTACGTGCTAGGACCCATCTCAGGGTTGAAGAGAGAAACAATACGTTATTTAAGGGAGTATCCTCTTGATTATGGTGCCCGGCATAAAGAAGTTGCTTTAAGGTATGCTGGTTTGTTAAACACCTTATGTTTTGGATCTGAGGGGGGTATAGATGGCTCGAATCTGCCCTATGCCTTAGTTTGCCTTCCTCTGCCGGATCCTGGGAAGGAAGCCGAGAGATTGAGGAGAATTATAGGGAGGGAAATGAAAGTGGAAATTGGAGTAGTGCTTTTAGACTCGGATAGGTGCTATGATTGGAGGTTATTCTATGCCTCTCCTCGACCTACTTCGGTAGATGGAATAAAATCCTTCGGCGGCTTCGTAACCTATGTTTTTTCAAATTTTCTAAAATTGAGGAGTTATCCGACCCCAGTGGCCATCTCGGGGGTAGATTTAAGTCTAGAGGAATTATTGGAGCTAGCGGCCGCCGCCGATAGAGTTAGGGGACATGGGGCTGGAAGGAACGTCTGGGAAATGGCTAATAGGTTCGGCGTTTCTCTCATCGGAGTTACCTGGGAAATGCTGGAAAAAATCCCGCACTATCCGTTGTCCGTGGCTAGAAGGTTGAAATAACTATATATCTCTTTAAAGCTAGTTATGTTCTGGGGGTTTATTTGAGTAAGGTAGCTCCGCTGCTAGCCGGGGAAAAATGCTCATTTTGCGGCGCTTGCATCTCCGTATGCCCTTTGAAATGCATAGATGTCGGCGAGGATTATCCGATTTTTCAACCTGAGAAGTGTACTGAATGTAGTCTATGCACGAGAGCGTGTCCAGTTTTAAATATGGGCTTCTTCTCCGGGGAGCTACCTGTTTTGGAAGCTTATACGGCTAGGACTACGCTGTCTGATGTTAAAGAGCGGGGGCAGGACGGCGGGGTGGTAACTACTCTGCTCTTAGCTATGTTTGAGAAAGGCCATATTAACGGCGCCGTAGTATCCTCTCTCTCAGATAGAGAACCTTTAAAGCCTGTACCGTTGCTGGCTAGAAGTAGGGAGGATATCCTGTCTAGCGCCGGAACAAGGTATTCCTCCTCTCCCAACCTATCTGCTCTTAGAGAATTAAAACTTAGCGACTCGGTGGGAGTAGTAGGTGTACCCTGCCAGATTAGGGCTATAAGGTTGATCGAGAATATGAAGTTGAAGAAGCTCGTTAACCCGATAAAGTTTAGGATAGGGCTTTTCTGCATGGAAAACTACACCTATAAAACATACATAGACGAAGTGCTCTCAAAATTCCTAGGTTTAAACCCATTCGACGTAGCTAAAGTCAATATCAAAGCCGGGAAATTTACGGTTTACTTAAAGAGCAGAGACGTCAAAAAAGTGCCTGTCCGCGACCTTAAAGAGTTCGTTAGGCCTTCCTGTAGAATATGCCCTGACTTAACGGCTGAATACGCTGATATCTCCGTCGGCGGTATAGGTAGCGAAATCGGGTGGTCTACAGTCCTCGTGCGCACGGATATCGGGCGCGAGATACTAAGCGAAGTAGTAGATATGGGTTATTTAGAGATTAAACCTCTACCCGAGAAAAGCAAAAAACTCATCGCTAAACTATCATCCCTTAAAAAGAAAAATGCCGAAAAGTCCGG
Source organism: uncultured Thermofilaceae archaeon (assembly GCA_964501905.1). Taxonomy (GTDB): domain Archaea; phylum Thermoproteota; class Thermoprotei; order Thermofilales; family B69-G16; genus B69-G16. Next base: position 108,605 of record CAZCTW010000001.1, read on the forward strand.
CTGACCGGTCAAAGGACAGGTATCAAACAAATAAGCCGAGAAATTCTGCGAAATTTAACAGGTCTCTAGAACCAAGTTGGGCTCCTACAGTCATCATTTTATTTTACTTACTCTAAATCTTATCGGGTTTTAACATGAAAATCGCTGTTGTGGGGAAAGGAGGCGTCGGCAAGACTACTATAGCCGGCACGCTCGCCCGCCTCTTGGCGAGGGATGGATATAATGTGCTAGCCGTTGACGCCGACCCGAATCTAAACCTTGCGTCTTCTCTGGGTATTCCGCGGGAAGTAGCGGAGAAGATAATCCCCCTATCGGAGAACGTGGAGCTTATTAGATCTCGAACCCAGACGTTTTTTGGCGGAGTTATAAGCTATACGCCGAAGGTAGACGATATAGTCGATAAATTCGGCGTCGTAGGCCCCGATGGGGTAAAGTTGCTGGTTATGGGAACGGTTAGAGCAGGAGGCTCGGGTTGCCTCTGCCCCGAAAACGCCTTTCTGAGAGCACTGCTATCTCACCTAATCCTCGGCCGAGAGGACGTAGTCGTCTTGGATATGGTCGCTGGTTTAGAGCATTTAGGCAGGGGGACTGCCAGAGGGGTGGACGTGATGCTGTGCGTCGTTGAGCCTAGCTTAAAAGCCGTGGAGACTGCCAAGAGAGTCTACAAGCTGGCGGAGGAGATAGAGGTTAAAAATGTAGTCGCCGTAGGGAATAAAATCACGTCAAGCGAGGATAGAAAATTTATAGAGAGAAACTTGGAGAATTCAAAGCTAAAAATCATAGGCTTTATACCATTCGACGTTTCAGTAATTAAAGCGGATATGCTAGGAGTCGCTTTAATAGATTATAATCCATCCTCCCTCGCCGTGAAAAACATCGCCGATTTAAAAAATAAACTTATAGATTTACTAGACTAAACGCTCTACTAACCCCTTCTTCAAAATTTTCGTCGCTAAGATATCTGCGGCTAAGAACGCTAGCGATAGACCCCCTATAGCCGCGTAAACCCCGAAATCTACCGAGTGTGCAAGCCACCCAAAGTAGAACACCCCCGCTATTGAAAACGTTAGTAGCCAAACAGCTTTTTTCTCGACAGCTAGCTCATAGCCGGGCAGGGGCTTAACCGGGAAGAGCGAGTAGAAGAGCACCGTCAAAGTCGTTAAAAGCCCGCTATCGCCTAATACTTCGAAACCCGCCGTATAGGCGGCGGCGAAGCCTCCTGCAAGCGAGAGGAAAAACATGAATTTGTAGACTACGAGCCTAGCTTTTTCCCGGCTCGGATACCCCTTAGCATATAGCGTCCTGCCGGGAGCGGCAAAAGGCGAGTTTAATAGTATACCCGTGACTATCATCGATAAGGCTCCGTGAGGCCATAGGGAGTATTCGGCCCAGTGTCCTCTAATCTTCGAGAGAGTAGCCTCGGATAGCTCGTCTACTATGACTGTAATTAACGAGGCTATAGCTACAGGTATCAGAACGTTCATGAGGAAATGGAAAGTTCTCGCCTCCATGTACGCAAGCACGAAGGCCACTACTAGAGTGGACACCGCCAAGGCTTTTAGCTCGGACTTGGTGAATATTTTCCACTTTGACGGTGGGGGTATCTCTTTTTCAGTAAGACTCTTAAAGACTTCTTCCGAGTATACCTCGGCTAGGTTTTCTAGCCAATCTACCTTAATCTTGATTTTCCCCAGCAAGCCTTTGATCTTCTTGGCTATTGCCGATATGATCTTCCTCACCGTCGAGAAAGTACTAGCCACTCCCACCGCCACCCCTGTAGCCACTGAGGCGACTATCATCCCCGGAGAAGGCAACGTTCTCAGCGAGAACGCGGATAACTCTGCGCTCGCGGATACGTCCTCGTAGATTTCATTTCCCAGCAGTATAGCCTCTACCCTCCACTTGCCCGTGGCGTTCAGGACTACATTTACGAGAAAAGTGCCGTTAGGTAAAGTCTTAAAGTCAAACTGTAGCTCTCTCCTTCCAGCCCCGATAAACTTCAAAATCCCCTTAGCTTCTCTGGGCGGCTCTACGCGCCCCCGAATTAGCAAGCGTTCGCCCACGATAGCCTTCTCCGGGATCTCGATGTAGAGAGTCGGCTTGATCTTGACCACAATTAATTTCTCGAATACTAGGGTTTCTGCCCATTCTCCGCCTCCAGGGTAGTAGACTCCCACCTCGTACGAGCCAGGCTTTTCGGGCGTAAACGTGAAGTAGAAGTCTCCTCCAGATCCGATTTCGATTCTCGTTATTTCCCTCCATTCTCCCCCTTCAAACCGGTACACCGCCGTGAGGGTTAAACCGGCGGCTTCCGAAGGAGCTTTCCCAGTAACAACTACTCGTTGTAGAGCTTCAATTTGAGCCGAGGATAAGCTTAGAGTAATTGGCAACTCTTTTCTCAAAATCATCTCTACTATCGATTGATCCGCCCATGACCTGCCGCAGCTATCACTGTAGGTAGCTGTAAAAACTAGCTTGTAAGTGCCTATTTTACTCCTGAAGCGTATTAGCAAGGTCTGCTCATCGCCAGGAGCTAGGTTGTCCACTTCAGGTATATCCAGTATTTCGAAGCCAGGCGGAGCGTCTACGCTCAGATCGATGTTTTTCGCCTCGTCCTCGCCCGCGTTGAATATCGTGACCGCGAAGCTACCCTCCGTTGTCTTGGGTGGCTCTACGTTGATTTTAAGCACAGGTTTTTTAACCGCTATAGCTCCCGCTACCGTAAACACGTTATTTCCCTCATCGATTTCAGGGACTAACCCCTCAGCATCCACTTCGACTCTCAAATCACCCGCAGATATGCAGCATGGAATTTTGACTCTGACTTCTACCTCGACCTTGCCTCCCGCTTCAATAGAAGGTACGGCGGCGGAGCCTATAACTTCGTTGCCCAAGTACACCCTCACAGTCGTGGGCTTGGATTCTCCCATGCCCGAGTTTACTACTACGACTTTAACAACTCCCTCTCCGCACTCAACGAGACCCGTTGCATATATGGATTCTACGGCTAAATCGGCTCCGTAGACCGCGTTTATAGTGCACTCGTCGCGCAGCGTCACCGACTCTCCATATCCTAGTATATCCTCGTCTAGCTTAACATGGATTTCTAGGATAAAGGTCCTAGAGCCCGGCGGCTCTCCTATAACACCTTTCGCCGTGTAAGCGCCGGCCGCTAGGGCGCCTTGGTAGAGGACTACGTCTCCCTTGGGGGTTTCGGCCCATACTTTGGCGAAATATGCGTCAACTCTAGTCATATACTCCACGGTTATAGGCTCGCCTATATAGTATGTGCTACCACATCCCTTGTCGACGTCGATGTCGATTCCCCTGCCCAGCTTTATTATCCAGGAATTTCTGAGAACCGAGGCGAGCGCGATGTTCACATGGGTTATAGGGTCGTTCCAGATCGTGAAAGTATAGATGTAGTATCCTCCCACGCGGACGTAATCCCCTTCTTCAACATCCGCCGCCTCCTCTAGCATAACGGGAATTACCTTCGTCTTCTCTCCAGGTTCGAGCCCTACCAGTAGGTGGAGGTAGGTTTTGCTTTCCGTTAAAGCCACTATTATGCCCTCGTACTCCGCGTACTCTTGGTACTGCAGGAGGAAATCTTGGCTTGGGTATAGGCGGTTCGACGCCGCTTCGACAGAGGTTATAAACGTTACGAGGAGGAACAAGCAAAATACTGCTTTAGCTCTATATTTCACATTCCCCCCATTTTAAAATAAACAGTGAATTAATAAACTTTAACTGGAAGCAGGAATCGAGGATAGGATTTTAACCTAGATTTAACCGAGCAGTATTTTATCTCCTTTAGTTTTCAATTCTTCCCATATTTTGGCTACTTCTTCTCTAGATTTTAACCCCTTAGCTCTCTCTAGGTCGGCGTGTATTAGCTTTAGAAAATCGCCTATTAACGGGTGTTTTATAAGTTCTATTTTTTCCTCGGCGACGTCTACACGTTCCACTAATACATCTTCGAGCTCAACGCTTAACCCCAAGATGTCTACGAGAGTGTAGCGTCCTTCCTCGCATAGTACTTTTATTACATCTTCCGCAACTCTCTTTTTCTCTCCAATAGAGTTGACGAAAACTTTAAACTCGCACAATTTTCACACCGAATAAGTAGATACGCACTCTCTATTATCCGTTAACATGCTATTATTTTAAAAACGAGATTAGTAAGCTAATTAATGTAAAATTTAATCTTACCAGTAATTAAATTTTATAGATTGTCGCTCTTGCTAATTCTCTATTTATCCAAGGAAATAACCGAGTCCTTAAAAAATAAAAAATTATGGGGAAAATGCGGTAATTGATATTTCTAGGGCATGTTTCCCACTGTCGCCCCCGTCGAGTTCAAATCTTATAAACGGCTTGGCGCTACTGCCTTTTAGCGCGAGGTCTTCGAGCGTTAAGGCTATTCTCTTATGTTTAATATAGTCGTCGTTATCCGAGATTTTTAGGATGCTGTTTATTAAGTCCGCCGTTACTCCGGCGACCCCTAGTATAGCGTTGGAGTCTAATATGCAAGCTTGAGCTTCCACGCCGCCTGATATGGCCGCTACTATGAAACAAGTGGCTAGGGCGGCGGCTTTAACAGAGCTTTCAATGAATTCTTCTGCTTCTTCCGACATTTCGTCGCATTCGTAGGCGTATATGTCTATGTACACTGTGTCGTAGGGTACAAAGGCTTTGCCGTCGAAGCCGAAGAATTGGAGCTGGATTGGGTATTCCTCTCCGCTATCTACATCTTCTATGACTTGGCTTCGCATTCCCCAGTAGTACTCGCCGGTCATCACTACGACGACGAAGTATACTTCGTCGGAATTGCTACCTTGATCCCACTTTGACTCCTTTATACACAGTCCCCCGGTGAGCCTTAATATGTAGGCGTTTCCGTAGATTTTGATCTGGACGGCGTTGCTAGTGGAGCTTCCTCGGGTGACCCAGACGTAATAGTTCCCATTAGGCACTTTTTCGGGGATTTTGGCGATGAGGATTCCGACTACGAACTCCGTCTCTAAAGCCTGGCCTTGACCAGGGGAAGTGCCTAGCCAGACTTTACAGTTTCTGGTGAAGCCTTGCCCTATAACGTATATTTTATTGCCAGCTACTCCGTACGGAGTATCTTTCTCCCATTTTTTGGATTTGTCTAGGAGGCTTTTAGGATCTCCCTTCTTGAAATAGGGCTTTATCATGGTTATTTTAAGCGATGTGCCTGGAGTCGAGCCGAATATATTGGGGAGCGTTATTTTAATGACGTTTTGCATGTTTTGGTGGAATTTACTCCGCATTGTAGCCGTTATTCCCTGTTTAAGTATTTGGGAAAGATCGTTTTGGCTCGCCCCGGCTATAACTAGCTTATCCGCGAGGGGTAATTGTTTAAATTTGCTGAGCACGTCTTCTTGCTGCTTAGGAGTTAAACCCTGTTTACTCAATATATCTCTGAGGATTTCGTCGAGCTCCTCAGACGCTTCTTTCTGCCTCTGAACAGCATCTTTTATCCTGTTTCTAAGCTCCTCCAATAATTTCTTCTTGTCTCTTTTATGGATCGGCCTAGCTTTTAAAAAGGCTTCATCGCTGTTTTTGCCCAGAGATAGAATATTATAGGTTATTTCATACTCTCCAGCTTTTGAGGGAGTGAAAGAGTAACTCGCTTTGTAAGGTACTCCAGGAATTAAAAACACTAGATTAGGCGTGCTCGTACTTTCATCTACGTGCCAAAATCCTAACGTAATCCCGGGAAGGCTCGAAGTTATCTCCACAGTTGCTACTGTCTCCTCACCAGCATCCACAACTGCAGATTCTATTTCTTGGCCGTTTTTACCCTCGAAGTATACTTTGACTTCCCTCACTCCCAAGGCTAGAGAGGCGAAGTTCGCCGCCACCAGTATTAAAACTATACCTAGAACTAGTAATAGAATAGATAGTTTACCCATTTCCCACACCGTAGGGTTATATGGGTTTTCAATTTCACTTCGTAAACTATTTCTAAAATAATGGTATATAATGTTATCGTAGCAGCTATAATCCCAAATTAATCTTCCTAAATTATTAACAGAAGTAAAAATCAAAGGTGAATAACTCAAAAGCTAAAACTAACAGCAGTTACAGTAAAGTTAAATTCAGAGTTGCACTATGTTTTTAAAGTTATTCTTTACTTATTTAAATGCAATGAACGCCATGGAGAATATGATAAAACATTTAGAGAATCTCAAGGAAATAGCTGATAAAGCAAAGAAGAATGCTGCCGTATTCTTTAAACCTGAAACACATTTTAAAGAAGCTAGATTGATGGTAGGCGGTAGAGAACATATATTGGTCGACGTGAGGGCGGTAATCGAGTTTTATAAAGAGGCTTTAGATCTTTTCGGCTCTTCCATAGCGAAGGATTTCCTCTATAGATTGGGTGAAAAATTAGGAGTTTCCGAGGCTAAAGCTGTTTTCAAAGCTTTTAAGCTTGAAGATCCTGTTATGCAGTGTTGGGAAAGGTGTCTGCACGCTCCATACTCGCTTATGACTTTAGGGTTGGCTAAAATAGATATCCTTCTTTTTGACGCCGAGATGAAAGAAGGATTTATAATGCTGTGCGAGACTAGGAATAGCGTTTTCGTAGATGTAGTTAAAGATAGGAAAATGTCCTCGTCTGTATGCTCTTTGCTCGCTGGTTATTTAAACGGTTGGTATAAGGTAGCTACTGAGAGGAAAAACCTCGTAACTAGGGAGATTATGTGTAGAGCCGTCGGCGATGAAGTTTGTAGATTTGTAATAGGTAAGCCTAAGAAAATGCTAGAATTAGTTAAGAGAGAAGATCTTAAGAGACCCAGTAGTGACTACCCCGTGATAGAGTTTTGTTGGGAGTAGGCGGGATGATCAAAGCCCAATATGAAAGCTATGCCTCAGATCGAAGAGGAAGTTGCAGAAGTTAAATCAAAATCTTTTTTGGCTTCTTCTGCACCCGGTAGAGCCGATTTCCTAAATACGCATCAAGACTATAAGGGGTTACCAGTCGTACCCGTTGCTTTAAATTTAAGAACTTATATGTTCGCCGTTAAAGAGTTAGACGAAGAATTTAAAGTCGTCAGCTTAAACCTTAAAAGAGAAGGCGCGGCTTTTGTAGATTCTTTTAAAATAGATAGGTTAGAGTTAAAGCCCGGAAAATGGTTCGGCAATTACTTTAGGAGCGTGGTTTTAGCCTTTAAAAACGTGACAGAGATAAAACGTGGACTAGAAGTATTCGTGTACAGCGAAGTCCCCGTGGCCAGTGGATTAGCTAGCAGCGCGGCGCTGGAAGTCTCCTTCGCCAAGCTACTCGACGAATTTTACGGGACAAATCTTAAGCGAGAGGAATTAGCCGAGCTATGCTATATAGCCGAGAATGGGATAATGGGTATCCCCTGTGGCAGGCTAGATCAGTATGGCTCGGCTTTCGGTAGAGCTATCCTCCTCTACCCTAGGCCTCCCGTAAAGGTAGAAGAACTGTCTTTGGAAGATGTGATGTTTATCGTTGTAGATTCGGGCATTAGACACAGCGTAGCCGATATCCACCCTAAGAGACAGGAGGACATTAATAGGGGGTTAAAAATCCTCATGGAATCCCCCGAAGTCCCGAAATCGCTTAAAGGGAAGTTGGGCTATAGGTATGATGAGCCGAAATGGGAGGAGATAGCCCTCGAGGAGATAGAGCCCTATCTCGGGCTTTTAGACGAGAAATCGGCTAAGCGTATAATCTATACTATTAAAGCGAATAAATCCACGATGAAAGCAGTAGATTTAATTAAACGTGGAGAAGTTAAGGAGAACTTAGCAATTCTCGGGGGGATTATGAACAAACAACACGAGCTTATGAGGGATCTATATGATTTAAGCCTTCCAGAGCTGGAGCGTATTAGAAACTCGATGATAGAGGCAGGGGCTCTAGGGGTAAAGATAAGTGGAGCTGGGTTAGGGGGATGTCTCATAGCTCTGGCTGAAGCGGGTGAAGACGCTAGGCAGGTTTTAGAAAAAGCTTTAGTTGCGGGTGCTGTAAAAGGTTGGATTCTAAAGGTCGACAAAGGAGCTAGAATTGAGCAATTAACATAGTGTTCTAAATATAGTTCCTTTTTACCGTTATATTCAAAAAATTAGAGGAGGTAAAGTTATTCTAATAGATTATGAAACTAGGGGAATAAGAAAAGTAGAAGCTATAAAGTATTCTATAAGGTGATCCGATTTATTTAAACTCATCTTAAAGTTCTATACTACGTCACCGGCAGTTTTCACGAAGGCAGCGATACGTTTTTAAATTCAGTCTTTATGCTAGGTCTTTCTACGACTAATGCTATACCTTCTTTTCCTTGGGGCCTGTAGGCGTTATGCCATTCCTCAACTATATACAGCTTACCGTATTCTAATGGAACCTCCTTTATTTCTCCGTTCTCCTCTAAAACTAGGACTATCGAGCCATGCATGAGCATGAATAATTCCGGAGCATCGTGTTTTTCAAGTATTTTTACTTCTTGTAGAGAACGGTTCTCTGGGACGTATAAACCAACTTGCCACTTATCACTTTCCTTGAAGACGACTCTCCATCTTTCCCTACTTTCAACATTTATAATCTCGATGAAACCCACCCCCAGTATACAAATTTAAATCTCCTTAAAAATTCAACATTAACGACGCCTCTCCCATCGTAAATACCGCTCTTCAAAGGCGTTAGATTAAATAGTTCATCGACGTCTAAAACTCTGTGAGCAACGAGCTTAGGTGGAACCCCCTTCTCGGATGTTGGATAATAGTCTCTGCAAAACGCAGAGTTAGGCCTTGGCGGGAGAAATTCTGTCCCTTCTGCCCGGGCACTGAAGAAACCGGATACGGTTGGGATGTACTAGTTTTAGATAATAAGTATCCAGCGTTGAGGCGGGATGCCGTACCCTCGAGAACTGGATATGATATTTACAGAGTTAGGCCAGGCTATGGATACTGTAAAGTAGTCGTCGAAACTAGGGAACATGAAGGAGATTTAGATACAATACCTTATTTAAATTTGGTAAAGTATATTCAAACCCTAGTAGAGGAAACACGGAAACTCTGTGGAGACGAGAAGATAGAATATGTAGCCGTATTCAGGAATAAAGGTGAGGTAATCGGAGTCTCGCTCACGCACCCTCACTCGCAGATATACGCTTTGCCTTTCATACCCCCGAAGTTAAAGATTGAAATGAAAAACTCTAGAAAATACCATGAAGAAAAGGGAGAATGCCTATTTTGCCATATAATAGAACTGGAGAAAAAGGAGAAAAAACGCATCTTATATGAGAATCGATCATTCGTAGGGTTTTTGCCCTTTTTCGCGACGTGGCCTTACGAAGCCCACATCTACCCCCAAAGACATTTTCCTAAATTAACTGAGATGAGCCTTGAAGAGGTAGAGGATTTAGCTGATATTTTAAAAGTGATCGTTGCAATGTACAACTCTCTTTTCGACTTTAGCTTACCCTATATAATGTTCTTTCACCAAGCGCCCTGCAAGGGAGACCACGAATACTTCCACTTTCACGTGGAGTTCTACCCCGTCCACAGGTCGAAGGATAAGCTCAAATACGCGGCAGGGATAGAATGGGGCGCTTGGGTTTTCACCTACGACGATATCCCCGAGAACAAGGCAGAGGAGCTCAGACAGGCTTTAAGAAGAGCTTTAACAAAGCTCTCGGAGCAAGGCTACACCGTTAAAGGCAAGATGGGCTAGTTCTAAGCTGGAGAAGGCCTGGACATTTTTCCTTCCACTACTTTAATTATAGCTCAAAAATTCTTAACTTCGGAAAAGGCGGAGCCTCTATTTTTTAAAAGAGGATTAACGTTTAGAAAAATTTTTATCGTTCTAAGCTCTTTAAGGTGCATGGTGAACGATGTTATTGTTAAGAGGAGTGTGTTGCTATGGTTAAAAAATTGAAAATTAAAATTGGCGAGCTTGAGTCCGCTCTTGGACGTATCAAGGATTTAGAAATTAGCATAGGGAAAGTTGTGGAGGAGTGGGAGGAACCCGAAGGCCCCACTCCCTTCCCCTCCGTGGCCGATCTCAGGGATTGGGATTTGAAGCTTTTAAGCAGGTATAAGCCGGTGTACATGCCCTTCTGCGACCTCTGCTGTCTATGCACTTTTGGAAAGTGCGACTTATCGAGGGATAAGAGAGGGGCATGTGGTCTTGACATGGCCGCCCAGCAGTCGCGTATAGTCCTCTTAGCGTGTTGTATAGGAGCCGCGACGCACACCGGCCACGCTAGGGAGTTGGTGGAGTTTCTGATAGAGAAATTCGGTAGGGATGCCCCCATAGACTTAGGGATGGATGTCCACATAGAGGCTCCTGTTACGCGCCTAGTCTGCGGAATAAAGCCTAGGACTTTAGGCGATTTAGAAGATGCCTTAGATTATGTAGAGACTCAGATCACCCACATGCTAGCGGCAACTCACACTGGGCAAGAAGGGAACAGTATAGATTTCGAATCCAAAGTTTTCCACGTCGGCATGTTAGACCACGTAGCTATGGAGATAGCCGATATAGCCCAGACCGCGCTCCTAGGCTTCCCCAAGGCTGACCCGAACGCTCCCCTTGCGGAGTTAGGGCTTGGAGTTATCGATATCTCGAAGCCTGTTATACTGTGTATAGGGCATAACATCGCGCCCGGCACTGGAATAGTGGATTATATCGAGAAGAACGGGCTTACGGGCTTGATCGAGGTATGCGGTTTATGCTGCACCGCCCATGAGTTGACGAGATACTCTAGGAGCGCTAAGATAGTTGGCCCTATCTCCTGGCAGTTGCGTTTCATAAGGACTGGCGTGCCAGATGTCATAGTTATCGACGAGCAGTGCATAAAAACTGACGTACCGCTGGAAGCTCGACGTATAGGGGCCGTGGTTATAGCTACTAGCGAGAAAAACTGTCAGGGATTCCCCGATAAGACCAGGGAAGACCCGGATAAAGTCGTAGAGGAACTTATAAGCGGTAAGATTCCGGGGGCTTTCATAAGAGACCCGGATAAAGTGGGTGAAGTCGCTGTTAAAGCCGCTTTAAAGCTAGCCCCTATGAGGACCAAGTATAAGGCTTTGCCATCCATGGAAGAAGTAATTGAATACGCTAAAAAATGCCGAAGGTGTAGGGAGTGTGAGCGAGCATGCCCCAATAACCTGCCTATCTCTGAGGCTCTAGAAGAAGCGGCTAAAGGTAGATTCGATAAACTGGCGAGCCTCTACGACTACTGCATCGCCTGCACTAGGTGCGAAAAAGCCTGTCCCGCCGGAATACCTATCTTCAGTTTAATAGCGAAGGCTTCCGAGAGAAAGATGAAGGAAGAGAAGTTCAGGATTAGAGTTGGCAGAGGGCCTATACAGGATACGGAGATTAGAGAAGTAGGCAGACCCATAGTCTTAGGCGAAATACCCGGAGTTATAGCTTTTGTCGGCTGCGCCAACTACGCGGAGGGAGGGAGAGAGCTCGTCTGGATGTGCGAAGAGTTCCTCAAGAGGCGCTATATAGTCGTCGTCTCCGGATGCGCCGCGATGACCATAGGCATGTACAAGAACGAGGAAGGTAAGACCTTATACGAGCTATATCCGGGGGATTTCGACGCCGGATGCCTGGTCAACGTGGGCTCTTGTGTAGCCAACGCCCATATCTCAGGCGCCGCTATTAAGATAGCCAGCATATTCGCCAAGCGTAGGTTAAGAGCGAATTACAAAGAGATAGCCGACTATATACTGAACAGAGTCGGCGCAGTAGGCATAGCCTGGGGCGCCATGTCCCAGAAAGCGGCTTCTATAGCATCCGGCTTCTGGCGCCTAGGCGTGCCCGTTATAGTCGGGCCTCACGGCTCGAAGTATAGGCGTGTACTCCTCGGCAGGAGGGAGAGAAAAGAAGATTGGTACGTGTACGACGCCAGGACGGGGAAGAGAGTATACGTGGGGCCCGTCCCCGAGCACTTGTTCTACGCGGCTGAAACTGCGGAAGAAGCCATGGTTATGGCGGCTAAGCTCTGTATGAGAGCTAATGATACTACTAAGGGTAGAGCGATAAAGCTCACTCACTACATAGACCTGCACAGGAAGTTCTTTGGCAGAATGCCCGACGATATCCACTTGTTCGTTAGGAGAGAAGCCGATATACCGATAACAATGAAAGATGAGATATTAAAAGTGTTAAAGGAGAAAGGGTGGAAGGAAATGGAAATACCCGATCCAACTCTCTTAGAGGAGTTGGTGAGGAGGAGACCATGATCAGGGGGGAATCCTGGCAGAAAGCCGAAATTCCAGGTCCTATTAAAGCCTTCTTAATTGATGACCCGAAGAGATTAGCGATCCTGATCAAAAGAGCTAAGCGGCCTTTGATAATAGTCGGGTATAAAACCGCCAAGATGGGTAGGGGCGAGTTCAATTTGGTAGACTATATACTCGATTTAGCGAAGAGAATTAAGGCTCACATAGTCGTTACCGGGAGCTTGATAAAAGAGTTCGACGCTAAAGGCTACGAGCACGTCTACCTTATGCCGGCAATGGAGGTTACGGATAGGCTCAGAGATCCCGGCTGGAATGGCTTCGATGGAGGCGGAAATTATGATTTGGCGATATTCCTAGGTTTCCCATACTACTATGAGTGGGTTATGCTGAACGGTTTAAAACACTTCGCTTATAAACACTTGAGGACTATAAGCCTAGACCCCTACTATCAACCAAACGCTACGTTTTCTCCGCCCAATATGAGTTTCAAAGAATGGGTAAAGTATTTAGATTCTTTAAAAAATAACCTGTAGGTGGGAATATGTCAATGTTTGAAGATATACCGGTTGATGTAGGCGTAGTCTATGAGGGAGAGAGGATAAGAAGACGCGATATGTATGTTGAGCTTGGAGGTCCTAAGGTTGAGTATAAGTTTGAGCTGGTAAGGGTTAAAAAACCTGAGGAAGTGGAAGATGGCAAGATAACGATTGTAGGTCCGGATCTTAAAGACTTAGAGGAGGGCAAGTCTTACCCATTTGGGATATACATAGAGGTAGCCGGGAAACAGCTAGAGGAGGATTTAGAGGGGGTTATCGAGAGGAGAATACACGAGTACTGCAACTATATTGAAGGGTTTATGCACTTAAACCAGAGGTACGATATATGGCTTAGGCTTAGCAAGAAGTCGTTTAAGAAGGGGTTAAACTCTTTCGTCTACATCGGCAAGGTTCTTCAGAGGCTCTTTAAGAGCGAATTACCGATAATAGAGAAGATACAGATAACCTTCTTCACAGACCCGGAGAAAGTTAAGGAGATGTACGAGGAGGCCATGAAGATATACGAAGCTAGAGACGCTAGAGCCAGAGGATTAAAAGACGAGGAAGTAGACACCTTCTACGGCTGCTCTCTCTGCCAGTCTTTCGCTCCGACACATGTCTGCGTTATAACGCCCCAGAGATACTCTAACTGCGGCGCTATTAGCTGGTTCGACGGCAGAGCCGCGGCTAGAGTAGACCCTAAGGGCCCAATTTTCGCCATTAAGAAAGGAGAATGCATAGACCCTCTAAGGGGCGAGTACACAGGGGTAAATGAGGCTGTTAAAGAGAAAAGCTTAGGCGCCGTTACTAGGGTCTGGCTGTACTCGGCTTTCGGCTACCCCCACACCTCGTGTGGATGTTTCGAAGCTATAGCATTCTATATCCCCGAAGTAGACGGTTTCGGTATAGTGCATAGAGGATTTAAAGGAGTTACCGTCAACGGCTTACCGTTCTCCACTCTAGCCGACTCGACCGCCGGCGGTAGGCAGATAGACGGTTTCCACGGCATATCTATAGAATATATGCGCTCCCCTAAGTTCCTGCAGGCCGACGGCGGTTGGTATAGGGTCGTGTGGGTGCCTTCCGAGGTTTTAGAGAGAGTCAAGGATTTCATACCTAAAGAGTTGATAGGGAAGATAGCTACGGAGAAGGACGCCACTAACATCGAGGAGTTGAAGAAATTCCTCATCGAGAAGGGACATCCGATAGTCGAAAGATGGAAAAAAGCCCCTCCGGAAGAAGAGGTCGTTGAGGAGAAAGTTGAAGTTCCCGAAGTTACCGCTCCGGTGACCATAGAAGGGGCGCCTGTGGCCGGCATACCCCTAGTCGGCGGAGGCTTTAAGATAATATTGAAAAACGTTAAGATTAGGGCTAAGAGAGCGATAATTAGGAGAGGTGAGAAAAGTGGCGGAGCAGGAAAAAAATGAAGAAATAGAGCTTCTAGGGTCTAAGCTCCTAGAGCTTTTAAAGAAGTACGGAGAGATTGTCCTAGAAGACGTGGAGATAGAAGTCGACGAATTGGAGCTTATAATACAGCCCGGCGTCCCCCTCGCCGTTGCCAAGCCTGTTGCTAAAGCTGTAGAAGTCGTCAAGAAACTCGTCGAGGAGAAGTTCGAAGAGCCTAAAATGGAGTGGGTCGGGAAGGTAGTCGAGGTTAAGATAGGAGCTACGAAGAGCGAGGGAGGGACTAGGGATAGGACCTTCATCCTGGGCGGCGAGACTCTACCCGCTTTCTACATGTTCAAAGGTATAATGCCTCATCCGCCCGTTATAGCTATGGACGTTTTCGATATGAAAATCAAACTGCCGAAGTGTATCAGGATGCACTTTGAGGACGTAATGGACGATCCCGCGGAATGGGCTAAAAGATGCGTCGAAAAGTATGGAGCCGATATGATTAACCTCCACTTGGTGAGCACCGACCCCTACATAAAGGATACCCCGCCCTCAGAGGCCGCTAGGGTTGTAGAAGAAGTCCTTCAAACAGTAAAGGTGCCCCTCTGCGTAGGCGGCTCAGGAGACCCTGTTAAAGATGTAAAAGTCTTCAAGAAAGTCGTAGACGTTGCTGAAGGCGAGAGAATAGTCATAAACTCCCTAAACCTGGATATGAAGCTCGAAGATATCGCCGAGTACTTAAAGAATAAGGACGCAGTGGTGATAGCCTTCACGCCGATGGATTTGGATAAAGCTAGAGAACTTAACAGGAAGCTATACGACTACATCCCCAAAGAGAGAATCATGATGGATACTAACATGGCCGGAATAGGCTACGGCTTAGAATACGGCTTCACGGTAATGGAGAGAGCTAGGCTAGCCGCGTTGAAAGGCGACACTGATCTCCAACACCCGATAGTCGCCGGCGTCACGAACGCTTGGGCGGCTAGAGAAGCTTGGATAAAAATGGATCCCTTCTGGGGGCCGAAGGAGATTAGAGGCCCGGCTTGGGAGACGATTACCGGCTTAACCGCCTTACTGGCTGGTGCCGACTACTTCATGATGATGCACCCATACTCTATAAAGACTATGAAAGAGATAATTAAAAGCCTACTGGAGGGCAGCCCCGGCGAAAGCCGGGACATACACGACTGGGTGAGCGCGAAGTTGGGGTGAGAGAATGCCCTGGAAGGCTGTAAGCCCAATAGATATCTATAAACTGCTGCCGAAGACAAACTGCAAGAAATGCGGAGAAGAAAACTGCATGGCCTTCGCCGTAAAACTGGTTAACATGGAGACTAGGCTGGAGCTCTGCACCCCGCTACTAGAGGAGCCTAAATACAGGAAGAACTACGAGAAGCTTAAGGAGATTCTCACTCCGCCTGTTAGAGAGATAGAGCTTAGAAGCGATAAGAAGGTAGTGAAAATAGGCGGGGAGTACGTCCTCCACAGACACGAATTAACTTACATCAACCCGCCGCCCATAGCCATAGACGTAGACGATACAATGTCTAAGGATGAGCTGATAAAGAGGATAAACTTCGCCGAGAACTTCAAATACACCTATATAGGCAGAGAGCTAACCCTAGACCTGATAGCCGTCAGGTCGGTGTCTAACGACCCTGAAACTTTCAAGAAAACCGTGAACTTCGTAGCTACGAACACCAGCTTGCCTTTAATTCTCTGCACCCTAAACCCGAAAGTTATGGAAGCCGGAGTCTCGGCGCTGCCCAACGGCAAGCCCCTCTTATACGCGGCGACTAGGGATAACTGGTCTGAAATGGCAGATATAGCTTTAAAGCATAAACTCCCTCTGGCGATATTCAGCCCCAACGACCTCGACACTTTAGTCTCGCTGGCTAAGACACTCCTTAATATAGGAGTTTCAGAGATAGCCTTAGACCCCGGCACTTTCGTCGGTTTTAAAGGTTTAAGGTCTACGATAGACGCCTTCACCATGTTAAGGTGGAAAGCCTGTAACGATGACTATCAACTGGCAGGCTACCCGTTAATAGGCACGCCTATAACGGCCTGGAAGATGGTGGACGGAGACGCCCAGACTAAAGCTTGGTGGGAGATGATAACGGCCTCTATGCTAATCTTGAGATATGCCGACTTACTTATCATGCATTCGCTGGAAGGATGGGTTTACCTACCCTTAGTGATGTTAAGGTTTAACATTTACACGGATCCGAGGAAACCCGTGGCAGTAGATCCAGGGTTGAGAATTATAGGTAATCCGAACGAGATGTCCCCGGTGATGCTTACTGGGAACTTCGCCTTAACCTATTACATAGTTTCGGGCGATATAGAAGCGGGTAAGATAGACTGCTACCTATTGTTGGCAGATACCGAGGGTATAGCCGTTGAATGCGCCGTGCCGGGTAGGAAGCTTTTACCGGATAATATAGCGGAGATAATCAAATCCTCGGGAGTCGAGAAAATGGTTAAGCATAGAATATTAATAATACCGGGTAAAGCAGCCAGGCTAGCCGGCGATATAGAAGACGCTACGGGTTGGCGCGTCCTGGTAGGACCGTTAGACTCGAAGGATATATCTAAATTCATAGAGGAGAAGTGGAAGCCCGAAACTATTAAACAGCTGATGGAAAGTTAATTAAAAAATTTAGGATTTTTATTTAGCCTCCGAAGTTATTTTCTTGGTAAGCCCGTAAACTATAGGCACTAACATTATACCCATGGCTATGGCTAAGCCCCAAGCTAGATTTGCTATAACCTGCTCTGTACCGGGGAAGTTGCTGAAGATGCCAGCTACACCGACTAGGAGGAATATGCTGTAGAGTATGAACTTGGCGTAGCCAGCTACGGGTTTGAATTCTTCGTGATCTTCGACTATGCTGGTTACTAGGGTGTCGCCTAGGGATATCCCGACGCCGATAATAACGAAGCCTATTATTAGTGAGAATATGAACTCTCCGGTGAATAGCATCATCTGTAGAGCTATGCTTAACACAACGGCGACTAAACCTATTAGCAGCAAGTTGCGGAGCATATCTACTAGCTCTCTATGCTTCTCGGGGAATACTGGGAGCAGTATGTGCCTCACGTAGGATGCCAAGAACTCGACTAGCACGATGCCTAGGCTTAGCAGTATTATACCTCCTACGAGTTTGGGCAGATAGTCGGCTATGGCTATGATGTAGCTCCTAGTGGGCTCGCCTACTTGTAGAAGCTGTAGGGCTATGGAAACTGAGATTACTATCACGAAGGCTTTAACTAGGGAACCTACGAAGGCAGATAGGTCTATCCCGGCTTTCCTAAACGCTTTGCCCGCGTCGGTCTGATCGAAGGCTTTCTCTATACCTGTGATTTCGATGAGCTTGTTTACGGCTTTGCCTACTATACCTCCAACGGCGTAGCCTATTCCGATGATTACTAAGGCGGCGAATATCGAGGGTATGGCTTCGATTATCTGGGTTATTATCTCCGTTATAGAGCTCATTATCTGTGCCGCTACGTCGACCATTCTATCTCACCCCAATAATTATATTTATATAGAAGCGATTTTAAGCTTTATGCCTCTTTAAGTGTTTAGTATATAAAATGTAGCCGTAAATAAAATACGGTTAAAGTTCAGTTTACCAACTCCATTGTTAGAACATTAGACTTTCAGAATTCAATTAAACTTATTTAGAGCTACTGGTTTAAACACTAAAACCATATAAGAGAAAACGCTTTTCCACACGGTGGTTCGGTGGAAAGCGTGATCTTGGATGCAGGGGGCTTACTCTATTACAGGCGTAAAGACTCGCTGAGCGTTTTGAGAGACGTAATCCGGAGAATTACTGGAGTGGGATTCGAGCTTGATAAGGAACATCTACTTTTTATTCATGAGTTACGCGAGCTCTCTTTTAGAGGTTTTATCTCTAGGAGAGATGAAGTGCATCTTTTCCTAAAATATCTAGGAGTTGAAGGAGATGACATCGCAGACAAGGTTTACAGCGTCTACAATAAGGAGATGGCTAATAATATAGTCTTTTATCGAGATGTCCCAGAAACTCTTAAAGCTTTAAAGAAGGCAGGGTATAAATTGGCCGTTCTCTCTAACTCTTCTTACACTTCGCGGGAGAAACTGGAGTGGTTTGCCAGAGCAGGGCTTAAAGGCGTATTCGAGGCAGTAGTTTGTTCCTGCGATATAGGCTACTGTAAACCTGAGATAAGAGCCTATCTAACGGTATTAGATAGGCTCGGCTCAAGTCCCGGCGAATCATTTTTCGTTGGGCACTCTGTAAAAGACCTAGTAGGAGCCAAGAAAACAGGTTTGAAAACTATAGGCGTAAAATGTCCAGTTAGAGATAAAGAAATAGCCGATGTTTTTGTACCTAAACTCGCCGACCTACTTAAGGTGCTTAACTATAATCAAGCTAGTTTTTAAGTGAAACTTTCTAAAGATTTCATCGCTGCCCCCGAAGCACTCCTCAGTTTTTATCAGCGCTAAGCGCTCTTATCGAAATCCAGCTGTTCCCGTTTATGCTTGAGTAGTACCAGAAATAAGCCCTGTATGTTGCCTCTGTATCTGTCTCAAATACCAGCTCATCTGGGCCGCTTGTCATAGTAAACTTAGCTAAAGGAGCGGATTCGCCTTGACCGCCGATTGAGTAGATTGAGTCTATTACGGCGCTAGCAGTTCTAGAATTTTTAACTTTTATTTTTCTCCAATTTCTATCTCTCCGCTATTATAGATTTCTTCTCCGTCGCGATAGACCACTAGTTTAGCCTTCTTCGGAAACTGCACAAACTTGTACTCAAACCTTACTTTATCTCCATAAATTGGATTATTCTCCGCCGGAACGAAATACTAGACTGTAAAATACTTCCACAAAAACCGATGAGGCCAAGTCGAAATATTTAAATCCGCCGTAAACCCCGCCTCAAAATACCCGTCACTCTTAACAGTAACACCAGTATCATAATCACTACTATAAAGAGCATAACTATACCAACCGGGCCATGCAATCTTTCTATCTTTACATCTTTTCCGCCGCTAGGATCTATCTGGCTCCAACCAAGCGGCACCGAAATCGTGCCGATCTCTGCTTTTTACTTTAGGTAGCGGCACTAAGAGCAGCAACAGCGATAGAATCATAACAGTATCATGAACTTCTTCACGGTTCCACCCCAATAACCATTACATAAACCTCGTAGCCCGGATCTACGACCGGCATGCTCCAGCTAAGATTTACCGCGAAGTGTCCTGTGTTGGGTAGCATTGTGACATTCCAAAGGGTTCCAAGTCTTTTAGCTTGCCGTTATATCCAACACTACCTCTACCTTCAACATCTATCTGCAACACTATCAAAGAAGGTTTAGGCGTGGGTCTAGGCCAGAGGAAGTAAGCAGCTACAACAGCGGCTATGAGGATTGTCAATAGGAGCTTTTTCCAAAACTCCATCACTTTTAATTCTACATATACGTCGTAAAGTTTTTCGCTCGAGCCCACTCTTTCATCTCTGAAATAGCTACGCTTTGTAAAAATGTAATAACTTCAGGTTTGAAATTCTCGAGTTCGAGGAGAAGTCTCTTAAGACTAGGGTTAGGATATACTCTTCTATAACCGAGGAGTAGGGGGATATGAGAAAGACTTATGTCATGTTTAACTGGAATTATTCAATACGTCGCCAACTCTAGTGGTATGGGAAATACCAGGGTAATCAGCAAGGAAGTTAAGCGTATGGCTAAGGGAGATCCCTGCTGCGAGCTAGTAGTCGAGCACTATGGAATATGCGAATAACTTTGCTTTACTGCGCAAGTCTTATTCTTCTACTAGCCTTCCACCAAGTTGGAAATAGCTCTTTCTTACCGGGCAGGACAAAGCCGGCTAGATATTCGTCCATGAAATCGGCGTCTTTTAAGAGATCGAAGTAGGCCATTAGCTTAGCTATCTCATCGGCCTTACTCCTATACTTTTCTGAAACTAAAGTTAGGTAGGCGCCCGCCACCGAGCCGTTGCCCAAGTATATTATCTTGGCGTGGGGGAATTCGGGTAATAGCCCTATAGCTGTAGCGCTGTTAGGATCCATATAGCTGCCGAAAGCACCGCATATGTAGACTTTAGTTATATCTTCTACGGAAAGCCTCATTTTCTTTAAGAGCACCGCTATGGCGGCACAGGCGGCCGATTTAGAATCTATTAAGTTGGCTATATCCTTCTCCGTTATCACTATATCCCTGCCTATCTCTGTCTCCTCCTTGGGCACTACCACGTATTCGTAGCCGTCGTAGCCCTTCCTTATATAAGGAGATTGAATCTTCCTGTTTATTTTCCCGAGGCTATCTATAATCCCGTGCCTGAAGAGCTCGCTTAGTAGGTCTATCAGTCCGGAGCCACATATGCCTTTCGGCTTTACCCCTCCGATAACCGTATACTTCGCCTTTAAAGTCTTAGGATCTATCCTTACTCTATCTATAGCTCCCTCTACGGATCTTATGCCGAACCTTATACCCCAACCTTCGAAGGCGGGGCCAGCTGCCGCCGTGGTCGAGAGGAACCAACCCTGACTACCCAGTACTACCTCGACGTTAGTGCCTATATCGACTAGAAGCGAGATTTCAGGGGAATCGTACATCCCAGATAGTAGAACGTCTCCTATCGCGTCTCCTCCCAGGAATCTGCTGACACAGGGGAGGCAGTATACCTGTGCGTAGGGGTTAACGTCAAGCTCTAATTTTCTCGCTTCTAAAACAAACGGATCCCTCGGTACTTCAGCATCAGTCTTGAGTAGAGGCGAGGGATCTTTGCCGACAAATAAGTAGGTCATTACGGTATTCCCGGCTACGCAGACATCGTATATCTCGCTAGGCTTTACCTTGTACTTGGAGCTCAGCCCCTTAATCAAATTGTTTATAGTGCCTACAGCTGCCTTCTGTAGCATAGCTAAGCCGCCTTCTCTCTCCATAGCGTAGGAAATCCTAGAGACTACATCCTCTCCGTAGACTAACTGGCCGTTATATTCTGATTCTGATCCGAGAATTCTCCCGGTGTTCAGATCTACCAAGTAGGCTACTATCTTAGTAGTTCCTATATCGACTGCTAACCCGAACATTCTATCTCTAGTATCTCCATCCTCTACGTCTAGAACCTTTAACTGCCTCTTGTATTTAGAGACAATGAGCGTTCCCCCGTTTTCACAACAGTCCGGATAGGAAGATATCTTAGTGTAGATGTGCTCCAGCGCCGGGACGCTAGCTGACCCTAGACTCCTCCTAAAGACCTCATCTACGCCGAGCTCGAAAATTCGCGGCGACACGTAGATCTTCTCTATTATAGGTTGTGGCTCTACTTTAGGTATGCGAGCATCTGTCTGTATTCTCTGCCCTTCAATTCTAGTTTCAGGCGGTATGAAAACTTCACAATCGGAGAGGAGGAAGCTTTGACAAGCTAGGACGTAGCCCTCGTCTAGTTCTTCTTTGGTTAGCAAAGCTTCCTCGGGGTTATACTTGAAGTCTACATTTCCCTTCTTAATTACCACTTTACATTTACCGCAGTTTCCCTTACCTCCACATATACTCCTTATGTTAATCCCGGCTATTCTCGCGGCTTCGAGAATACTTGTGCCAGCGGGGACTTTAACCCTTCTGCCATATGGTTGGAATATTACCGTCACTTCTTGCATCTCTACTCTCTCTCCTCGGTTCCTAAAACGGTATAGAACAATTTTTTATTTAAGGATTTTCTGACACTCTTTGCTTAAAAGACAAGTTTTTAGATATAAAATTGAGTAAGTAAGTATGGTGAGAGTATGAGTGAAAAAGAGAGGCTTAGAGCTCTTCTTAAACACTGGTCTGAACATAGCCTAGAGCATAGAGAGCATTTCTTAGAGTGGGCTAAAAAAGCGGAAGAAATTAATTTGAAAGATGTCAGCCTCTGCTTGTTACAGGCCGCTAAAGCTATGGAGGAAGCCGCTAAAAACTTGGAAAAAGCCCTCGGCTACCTATAGGCTTAAGTTGAAGTAAAAGAAAAGTCAACCTATTTCTATACAAGTTTGTGTACGTTCTACACCTTCTACCCTATGTATAGCCGAAATAATTTCCCCTAATTCATCTAGACTCTCGATTTCGAGGTATGCTATCACATCTACAGGACCCGTAACAGCGTGGGCCATCTTCACTTTGGAAATATTTCTAACTTTTTTAGCTACTTCAAGAGTAAAGCCGGCTCTAACCTGTATCAATACATAAACCGAAGTCATCATCGGAAAATATTACAGAACACACACTAATAATTATTTCACTTTTACACTTGGAAGGTTTTATTTCCAGCCGAGGGCAATCCGCACCGCACTGAGCTAAGCTTTAGATAATAAAGCTTACGTGGAACTAAAACATCGGTAATAAATATAACTTTGGAGTAAGTATCTGGCTGAGAAAAGCGTGAACGCCGTGGGGATAGACGCTCCGAGCATCGACTACGAGCCATTCCCGGCTCATAATATTCTCCTGCCCAAAGGTATAGTTATCTACGAGAACTTAACTAATTTAAAAGAGCTATTAGGCAAAGTTGGGTTCCAGTTCATAGGCTTATCTTTAAAAATAGAAAACGGCTCGGCTAGCCCTGTTAGAGCTGTGGCCGTACTCGAGGAGTAGAGCAGAAAACCTAGATTTTGCGGCTATCATTCACTTATTAAGATGCATCGGAGCCTGAATGGGTAAATCTGAATAAGACGCCGTGTCATTAGCCTCAATAGCCATCTATGACTCTGTACTCTTACCTAAAAGTCATAGGTGAGCCCCTACCGCGGATACGAAATATAGCTTTAAATAGAATAAAGCGGTAAAGAGAAATGGGATCACTATGGCATCCATCCCGCCAACTTTAATTCATTCTACCTTAGCTAAGCAACTTGAGCCGGAAGGTGCGTTTGTTTATCTGGACTTAGCCGCGGAAGCTAGGAAAAAGGGAATAGACGTTATAAGCTTCGGTATTGGACAACCAGATTTTAAACCGCCCGAGGAGGTTTTAACCGCGATAAAGGAGGCTATTGACCGTGGATGCATAGGCTATATCTCCTCCCTGGGTTTGCCCGAGCTGAGGGCTAAAGTAGCTGAGTACTTAAACGAGAAGTACGACTCTGATGTAAAGCCGGAGGAGGTAGCGATAACTGTAGGGGCTAAATCGGCAATCTTTATGGCTATAAGCATGCTAACTAGGCCGGGGGACGAGGTTATAGTGCCCGACCCCGGTTTTCCAGCTTATGAGTGCATCGTAAGGTATGCAGGGGGGAGACCTGTTTTCCTCGTGCTTAAGGAGGAGGATAGCTTTAGGATGACCCCTGAAAGAATAGAGCAATGTCTGACCAAGAACACTAAGTGTATAGTAGTTAACACGCCTCATAACCCGACCGGTTCTATGCTCAAGAAAGAAGACGTTGAGGGTATAATGGAGATAGCTAGGAGAAAGAACCTAGCCATAATTTCGGATGAGATATACGAAGATTTCGTCTACGAAGGAGAGCACTATAGCTTCCTCAAAGAGCCAGATTGGAGAGACTATATAGTGTATATAAGCGGCTTTTCTAAAACTTGGGCTCTTACAGGACTTAGAATAGGCATAATGGTCGCTAGGAAGGAGGTTATCGAGAGAACCGCGCTTTTCGCGACCAACGTTTACAGCTGCCCGCCCGCCCCCTTCCAATATGGAGCTCTGAAAGCCTTAGAGATGGGGCTCGACTGGTTTAAGGATATAAGAGAAGAGTTTAGGAGGAGAAGGGACGCCGCGTACGAGGAATTAAACAAGATACCCGGAGTTAAAGCTTTAAGAATGCCGGGGACCTTCTATCTATTCCCTAACGTAAAGGGGCTTGTGTCTAAGCTTAATTATAAGAACACGGAAGAACTCGCCAAGGCTATCCTGTTCGAAGCCGGAGTTGTGCTCCTCCCGGGCACTGCGTTCCCCCTCTACGGCGGAGAGGGATTCATGAGACTCTCCTACGTATTACCTGTTGAAGTTATCCGCGAAGGCCTACGCAGAGTTAGGGAGTGGGCGGAGAGTAAGTAGATAAACGAATAAGTACTGACCTCTTCATTTTGAAATGCTAATCTTTTTTACGTCGAGGAGGGGGAGGGGGTGTCTCAGCCAAAGTTTTATGGTGTTATAGTCCCCTTCATAACACCCTTTAAAGAGGACTACACCATAGACTTTGAGGCAGCTAGGTGGTTAGCTAAGTATCAAGTGGAGAGAGGCATTCACGGGATATTCCCCTATTCAACTACAGGTGAATTCGTCCACTTGAAGCCGGAGGAGGGCATTGAACTAGTAAAAGTTGTAATGGAGGAGGTATCTAGTAAAGTTAAGATAATACCGGGGACGAGCGCCAACTGTACTGAACACGCGATAGAAATGGGGCTAAAGCTTAAGGACCTAGGGGTAGATGGAGCTATAATAACTCCGCCGTTTTTCTTTAAAGTAAAAGAAGAAAGGCTTAAACTACACTTCGCCAAGGTGGCGGAGAAGGTAGACCTCCCTATAATTGTTTATAACATACCGGCTACCACGGGTATAGTAATTCCAGTCGAACTCTACGTGGAACTGGCGGAGGAGTACAGCAACATAGCAGGGGCTAAAGTCACCTACGACAGCGTAGCCTATATGAGAAAGTTGATACGGGAAGTTAAAGCTGTTAGGAAAGACTTCTCCATTCTAACGGGCATGGACGATCACTTCCTCTTCACGTTAATGATGGGAGGAGATGGGGGCATAATGGCTTTGGCTAATGTAGCCCCCCAGATACACGTAGAAGTTTACAATGCTTGGAGGAACGAGGATTTGGCAAAAGCATATGAAGCTTTTAAGAAACTGCTTAAACTCGTCAGGATATACGACGTGGCTACCTCCTTCCCCACAGCGGTGAAAACTTCGCTTAAAATCATGAAAACCCCAGTTAAGCCCTACGTAAGGCCGCCGCTTACCCCCGAGAAGCCCGAAGTAGAAGAAAAAATAAAGGATATACTCTCCGAGCTAGGGCTAACGCCATAAAATCCTTTTTATTCCTTTGCTTCTTCACGAAGTTTCTAGTAGTCCTAATTTAATAGTATAGCTTCTACTTATATTACTATAAGTAATATTTCTTTCCCATTTTATTGAAGAAAAAGTTATATTTGCCTACTCTCCAATCTTATAATCCATGGTCGAATCTTACGACGTAGGAAGTCTTCCATTTGTCGGGGATTTCGAGAAGTTCATTAGAGGAGCTAGGAGCTATCCTGATCCGGGAGATGATTCGGCTTACTTCGAGAAGGTGGTAATTAAGAGCTTTATGGATAAGTTGGATACAGGGCTTTCGGTGTCTAATTATCCTCAATTTAGGGATATGAATGAAATGTTCTTCACTATAATAACGGGGTTAGAGAAGATTGAAGGTAGATACTTCTTCGTAGAGCCCGCCGGCGTATTGAAAGAGGGGTTAATACCCGAGGTAGAAGCCCTGCGCAGGAATTCTAAAATTCTAAGCGAGAAGTATGGAAGAATTAAACTGAAAATATGTATAACAGGGCCCCACACTCTATCCTATTTCTTCGGCTTTAGAAATTGTAAAGTATTCGAGGATTTAGCCCGCGTCCTAGCTAAGATAACCGCCAGCAACACCTTTAGAGAAAAAAATTTGGAAGTTACCGTAGTGTCTCTGGACGAGCCGCTGATAGGCACTGTAGACGACACTCTGATAGATTTCGGGAGTGAAGGCAGGGAGTGCTTAATTAAAGCCTTGGATCGGATATATTATGAGGCTAAATCAAGGGGGGCTCAAACCGTTATACATCTCCACTCTACCTCTAATACTCTGTTCTGGCAAGTGGAGAACTTAGACATAGTCGAGTCGCATGTAGGGGATTTGCTTTACCGCTCTCCCAAAACTAAGGATTTGCTTGAAGAATACGATAAATTCCTTAAAGTTAGCCTATGCTACACGGATTTCGACAAACTCGTCCACGACAGAGTTAAGGCTGAGCTAGGCGGAGAAAATCTACTGGAAAAAGTCGCTGACGTGTGGAGGAAGATTAGATCGGACGAGTTGAATCCAGTGTATTACTTGGAGAGTGTAGAGGTTATGGAGAAGAGGCTTAAGAAAGCTTTGGATATATTCGGAGATAGAATCTTATATGCTGGTCCCGAATGCGGTTTGAGAGGATTTCCGACTTATGAGTGTGCTTTAGAATGTTTAAGAAGAGCGGCTTTGGCTTCGCATCTTAGGTAAAACATATATCTTAATCTTTCACTTTATTTTAATGCAAGGTGTTATTTATGGTTAAATTCGGTCTCGAATTGGTTCCTCAAACTCCCATTAAGAAAATCATTGAATTATCAATTGCCGCGGAGAAAGGAGGACTTGATACTGTCTGGATTACCGATCACTTCTACAACAGGAACACATACATCACTTTAACAGCCATAGCCTTAAAAACCGAGAAAATACAGCTGGG
Organism: uncultured Thermofilaceae archaeon; assembly: GCA_964501905.1. Classification (GTDB taxonomy): domain Archaea; phylum Thermoproteota; class Thermoprotei; order Thermofilales; family B69-G16; genus B69-G16. The sequence continues at coordinate 135,265 of CAZCTW010000001.1, forward strand.
GCCGGGGGTAACTAACCCCTACGTGGTTAACCCTGTGTGGACCGCTTCAGCCATAGCTTCGCTAGACGAAGTCTCCGGAGGTAGGGCTATACTGGGTATAGGGGCGGGAGACAGAGTCACCCTGGAAAAACTCGCTATACCTCAAACCGTGCCCCTGTCCGCCGTGAAGGAGAGCGTGCAAACCATCAGGAAGCTACTAGCTGGAGAGACTGTGACTTTGGAAGGTAAGTTTTTGAAAATTAAAGACGTTGGACTAGCTTTCAAACCAGGGCGAGTGGTGCCCATCTACATAGGAGCTCAAGGACCTAAAATGCTCGGGTTAGCGAGTAAGATTGGAGATGGGATACTTATAAACGCTTCAAACCCCAAGGATTTCGAGTATGCTTTCGATATAATTAAGGAGGCAGCTGGAGAGAGATTAGAGAAGCTGGATGTAGTCGCCTATACTTGCTTCTCCGTCGATCACAGTAGGGAAAAAGCGAAGAACAAAGCCTTGCCTATCGTCGCCTTTATAGTAGCCGGCTCACCCGAGAAAATCCTAGAGAGACATGGAATAGACAAGAATAAAGCCGAAAAAATTAGGGAAGCCCTCGGTAAGGGAGATTTCAAAACAGCCTTCGAAAATGTAACCGACGACATGGTGAACGCCTTCTCCATCTATGGAACTCCAGAAGACTGTATAAAAGCCATAAAGAAACTATTGGAGACCGGGGTTACCCACGTAGTCTTCGGCTCCCCCCTCGGCGCCAAGAAGAAGGAAGCCCTAAAATTGATATGCGAAAACGTCGTTCCTGCCTTCAAATAACATATTTTCTAACTAATCCTTTCAAAATATATCTCCATCCATTTCACCTTTTAATAGAGAAAATCTCTGTTGAGATCTCAAGCTTCCAGAAATAAGTTAAAAAAAGCTGTTTTGTGGGCGCAAAACGGCATTGAAATATGACTTTAGCCTCCCGATATTGTGCCGCTTAAATTTTCATAGTAAATTATAAATTTCTTAGAATTTTATATTTTTTCTAGGTGAATGAATGGAGCTTAGCAAAGTTAGCAGGAAGTTCTTGACTAACATACCCGCTAAGGTGAGGAAGGCCCTAAAGATAGAAGAGGGAGATTTTCTGTCATGGAGTATAGATGAAGAAAAGAAAATAGCCGTTATAAGAGTGGTTAAGAATCCCTATAAAGCTCTCCGAGGAAAGTATCGTGATCCGAGAATGGTCTATGACGCTGTAGAGGAAAGTGTTGACGAAATGCTGCTCGGAGAGGTTGAAAATGCCAGTGATAGAAGTTGACACGTTGATAGCGTTTGTTAATGCTCTTGATAAGTATCATAGAGTTGCTAGTAGACTTATAAAGCGGATAATATCGGGTGAAATTAGAAACGTAAAGGTAGCCGCTTCTGCTTATTTAGAGTATGAGTTGATTTTGAGGTCAAGAGGCTATGACGAGGGAGAAATTAGGGAGGATTTAGCTTATTTTAAGAGTTTACCGAATCTAGGCGAGACGCCTCTTACTGTTAATGTTTTAATTAAAGCTTCGGAGCTTAGAGAAAAGTACGGTTTAACGTTTTTCGATTCTCTACATGGAGCAACGGCGTTACTGTTAGACGGGATAATTATTTCGATAGATAGAGCCTATAATGAAGTAAGGGGGTTAAAAGTAGTAGATCCTGCGACAATATAACGACGTATCGAGTTCTAATATCCAACTCAAGGAGCGGATGTACTCAGAAATATTTTGAACTTTAGCTAAGTAGGCGAGAAAGAGATATAAAGTTTCAAGGAGATTTCCGCATATGAGCATTTCTCGGCGTAGGCTATCTCTATTGGCGTCTCTGGTAGCGGTTTTCGCTGCTCTCCACACGGTTCTGGGACTTGTACCCGGCGTTTGGAGGCGTTGGATTATAGCTGTTGAGCCTCTAGAGGGCGTGATTTTAGGTCCTATGGGAGGTTTTTTGGCGGCGCTCATAGGGAGTTTAATTTCTCACTTTATGAGGCCTACTTTATACTTTTTTAGGTTAGGGGAGCCTATAGGCGCCTTTGTAGCCGGGTTAGCGTATAAGAAAAGATACCTTTTAGTTTTCGCTGTCTATACGGTTATGCTGGTCGCGTATTTTGCCCATCCTCTAGGCAGGGAGCTTCCGGCCTGGTGTTTATGGGATATTTACGTTGCCTACATCGTCTCGGCGTTGTCCCCTATATTTTTAAAAAAGATGAGAAGTGTGAAAGTGAAACTTCTCTTGGCCGCGCTGCTAGGACTGGAGGTCGACGTCCTCACTAGGATTTTCTTCCTCATACCCCTTGAACTTTATAGAGCATTGGGAGCGTCTAAAGAAGCTCTTATCGGTTGGTGGATTGCAGGAGCTTTCGAAACTCCCATAGAAAACGTTATAGGTATAGCTGTGACTTTAGCCGTGGGGGTGCCTCTTCTCTCGGCGTTGGATAAGAGCAAGCTTATTGAATATCCCGTAACTTAAGGTAGTTTTCATGGTGTTGATAGAGGGGGATTTTGTAGAAACCATAGAGAAGTTAATTTTTGATGTTAAAGGCTTAGTTCACCCGCCCGATAGAGTAATAGCTTATGTCCGCTATGTCCCAGACACGAGGGGGGATAGGGTAAAGTCGGGAGTTAAGTATAGGAAGATATACTCTCTCGCGGAGAGGGAGAATTTCTTAAAGACTAATTTCCCACATTATCTGTATAGAGATCCCGTCTATAACGCTCTCTTACAGGCAGTCCCTCTAGACCGTATTTTAAAAGTGTACAAGCCCTCTGAGAGACTTAAGGAGCTACTCAAAACGCATGAGTTAGATAGCGTTGAGGAAAGCGCTTTAGAATTGGCTCTTTCAATTAAAGAAGAGTCCGGTATACAGCTTGAAAGTGTGGGAGTTACTGGCTCTGTGCTCGTTGGTTTGCATAGGGAAGATTCCGATCTAGACTTAGTCGTTGTGGGAGAAAGGGAGGGGAGGAGAGTGTACGAGGCTATGAGAAGCCTCTTTGAAAAAGGTATAGTTCAAAGGTATGACTTGGAGAGCTTGTGGAAGCTTTACGAGTTTAGGTCTAGGGATACGCCTATGCGTTTTAAGGATTTCGTTGAAATTGAAAAGAGGAAGGTTCTGCAAGGGCTTTTGAGGGGTAGGGACTTCTACATTCGGCTTGTTAAAAAACCCGAAGAGTACGGAGAGAAGTATGGAGATAGAGTATACGCGCCCGTGGGCTACGCGCGGGTTAAGGCTCGAATAGTAGACGCGCGCGATTCTATATTCACTCCCTGTAGGTATACCGTTGAGGTTTTAGAGGGGGATTCTAGAGTAGAGGAGATGGCGTCCTATAGGGGGAGATTCTGCGAGGTGGCCAGGGAGGGGGAAATAGTAGAAGCTAGAGGTAAACTTGAAAAAATCATCGATAAGAAAAGGGGGATTTACTACAGGCTACTGTTAGGTTCTAGCAGAGAAGATTACATAATACTCTTAAAATCTACTACCTGATACTTCTAGTCTATCTGACCATCATTATTTACAAGATTCGTTAAAGCTCACATACATTAAACTCTCAAAAGCTCGCTCGTTTTATGGTTTTTATAACGTAAAAACGCTTATTGAAGATATAGGCGGTCTCAAGCAATGAGAGATTTGAAGGAAGCAAATTAACTGGTGGTTTATCTTTTCCTAAAAGTTTCTCTAGCAGTGTTACTTGTTCATAAACAACGACTACACCTCCATTAACAACCACTCTAGCCGCTTCGCGAAGAGCCCTAGCGGGGTCGCTAAAGTAGGAAATACCTCCTCCAATTAAAACTCTATCAAAAACCTCATCTTTAAAGGGAAGATACTCTGCACATCCTAGGAAAAGCTCCACGCTACCCCACCCCTCTTCCCTAGCCTTATTTCTGCATAAAGACAGCATTTTCTCCGAGATGTCTATTCCTACTATTAAACCCCCCGTGTACTTCCTGTAGTAGGGGATATTGCCCCCAGTACCTATACAGACTTCTAGCACAGTATTTCCTTTCTCTATATCCATACGGGACACCACTTCCATTCTCAGCCCTTCCTCGCTGAAACCCAGAGACTCGGCCAACTTTCTTTCCAAGCCGTCATATAGGGGGGCGTAGATGTTGTAGAAGAGCTTCTGGATCCTATTGCTTAGCCTTAAGCAGGGCTTGACTATGAAGTTCGGCAAGCCGTTTTTAAGAGGGTAAGTCTTGCCGCAGACAGAGCATTTAAGTTCGCCCTCAACTACTACATCCTCCTTTAGGCTACGGGTGTGTAAAGTGAGTGAGCCGTGACATAAAGGACAACATAAAATATCTAGTATAGATATCTTCACGATACCCCACTCTATGTTAGCATCCTAGTATTTCCTGCTAGTATATATTATAAATATTTTCCAATCAAATCTCTCACTATCCTAGGCGCGAATTATACTAAGCAATCCTACCGATAAACTATGAGAAGTAAAAATTGTCTAGTGCTAGTGTTAGAGTTGCCCCACACTACGCAATTTCGTAACGGTTATCGCGTACACTAGTATGTAGAGAATGCCGCCAGATTGTGATAGTGCGAGAAACGCTGGATATGGCCATGAGGTATAGTCTATCTCGTATCTAGGCACATAAAACCTGTTGTCTGAGACTGCAACAAGTTCTAATCTAACGTTGGCGATAGGCGTAGCCACAACTCCCAATCCCCCGACGATGGTCGCGATTAGAGCCGCCCAGAGCGCTAATCTGGTCTTACCGTTCCGGGCTATTCCGTACACCAGTAAGAATGGTATCGAGTATTGGAATAGTGCCGCGGCGACCTTTACTGCGAGGGCGAGCCTGACTAATTGTAGAGAACCTGTTTTCATCCCGAGGAGAGATAGGGGTAGGTAGACTACGAAGTTGAGCGCGGCCCAGGCTATGAGTAACGCGCCCGCCGTAAAGGTTAGTCGCCTATGGATACTAGCTCCAGTCGACCGCTTGCTATCAGACGCTATCAATACTATCGCGATAATTTCTAAGATTAAAGCAACGGGTTCGAGAAGCGAGACGAGGATTGTAGCTATGCTAAATGGAGAAGCTATGTTCTCAGAGGTCAACCTCCCTCCGGTTGGAACTAGAGAGCTGAGAGATATTACTTCGCTCAATATCATGCTGAGTAGCATGGCGGAAAGCCCTATTCTCGTATGCCTCACGCTATTACCACCTCAACGCCCTTCTCTTCTTAACGGTCCAGTACGTGTAGAAAACTAGCCAGGCAATGGTTATAGGTAGGACTATCTTAAGCCAAAGTTGATTCCATGGTTGAGTCAAAGCGCAGTATGCATTGACGAAAACACATACTGCTACGTTAAGGTAGTAGGCCCTTTTCTGCCACCCATACTTAGCGACAGCGTCTACGGCTTGTAGCGCGGCGTAACCGTCTCTAGTTAAGCAGTACTTACCTTCCTCGTTCACGGTGATTAAGCCTTCTAGTTTTTTAAGGTGGAAGTCTAGTTTTCCACTGCTTTTTATGCCGAGTTCTCTCTTTAACTCCGCGAATCCCATCGGTTTTTCTGCAAGCCTCTTTAAGATTTCAACACGTAATGGATGTGATATTGCCTCAAACATTTTTTCGCATCTCATAGGCGCTCCCAAACGTCAACTAGTTTCAATATGATATAATTCTAAGCTCATAGACTGAGCGATCAATGAAACTAGACTCCCGAGTAAAATGTAATTTTATCTGAATCCGAAGTAAACATTAAGGATTATCTGAGAGAGAGAATTGGTCTTTCCATAGATTATATCTTCCCGATTACCCCTTTACTGTTTTCAGAGTATTAGTTACGATTAGCTACTCAAACTTTGCGTTATAGCAGGGGCTATGTCAAATATATTATCTTAAAGTTATAACCGACGAGTGGATGAGCGCTTCTCAACTTGACACGTTAAATCCCACCGACACGATTATTGCAACGTTTTAAGAAAATCTTAGAGCTAACGAAGATATCACCGTGGGAAGTGACAGGTATTTTAATAGAACGTCAAGTTTTTCCGATACTGTAATCTCTCCTTCAATAGTAAGGTTTTCTTCAGGATGAATTGTTATGTCGGGCGGCAACTTAATAGATAAAGATATTCCGCGTGGCATGGGAGATAATGTGTTTAAGTGCACGCTTAGGGGCTTGTCACTTCTGTTAAACAGGTTTAATGAAAACCTGCCGGGGCTTCCCATGCTAATATCCATGCTCTCCTCGACTATCCAGAAGTCCAGACTTAACTGACAGAACTCGAGCTTCACACCGCCGATCCTGGGCATAGTCCGCCCTCTAAGGGTTGCCCCGGTTATCCTCTAATGAAGACCTTTAAACTATCATTAGAGATAGGATCCGTCCACCTCATGGAGTAGAAGCCTGCCATGTGGAAGCTTGTCTTCCCTCTCGAGACCTTGAACTCTGCAAAGGGATGGTCGTTTAGAAACTTTCTCACAAAGGATCCTTCGCCAAAATAGTACAGCCACATATCCCCACGCGGCCCGCCAAGATCGCCGAGTATACCGGTAAAAAGCCCAGTTTAGCATAGAACTTATGAATCCTCTGATCTAAAGGATCGCACATTAGGTAGACCACGTTATAGCCAGTTTTAACTGCTCCATTAATACCTCCTCGACGAACCTCGAGCCTATGCCTTTTCCTTGCTAAATCGGGTGTACAACTAGGTTTACTATCTCCGCGTAGGGCGGGAAGACCGTGTCTAGCGTGACTTTGCCGATGACCTTTCCGTCGAGGTCGGCTACGAGTATCTTGCTGTAATTGCTCCTCGCGGAGCGCTCAATCATTCTATTTGCGTGCTCTATATTGAGCCTCCAACCAGTTAAGGCGTATAGTTCAACTAGGCCTTCGACATCGTCACTTCTAGCTTCTCTAACTCGTATAGGATTTATCATACGTCCCAACTAAGATTTATCAGCTACTTCGTTAAGAGATTACTTGAATCCTATTCTCTAAGCCGGGTGTAATTTTAAAGGATTCTTGTGAGATATGAGTAGACGCGGACATGGGATAGTTACAAGATTTATTAGCCTCTATGTTTTTTGAATACGAACTCTTGGTGAGCTAAAATGGAAGTGGTTGAGAAGGGTTGGGTTCACTCTATAAGGCCTGTAGGCAAGATACTCTTTATAGTTTTAAGAAATAGGAAAGGATTAGTTCAGCTGACCTTTAAAAAGAAAGAAAACGAGGAACTTTTCAAGCTAGCTAAAACTCTAAACTTAGAAGACGTGGTCGAGGTTAAGGGCTTAGAAGTACCCGACACTATATCGAAGGTGGGGAGGGAGATTATACCTACGGAGTTGAAGATACTTTCTAGAGCTGAACAACCCCTGCCCATAGACGTTACGGGGCTTACCCAGGCGCTACTACCAACTAGGCTTGAGTGGAGGCCTCTAGACCTTAGGAAAAGAGAGAACCTAGCTATTTTTAAAATTCAAGCGTCTGTAGTCGAGGCCGCTGAGGACTACTTGAGGAAAAACGGGTTTATCCAAGTCTTCACCCCGTCAATCATCGGCGGAGTCTCCGAGGGAGGAGCTGACGTTTTCGAAGTGGACTACTTCGGCAAGAAGGCTTTTCTAAGGCAGGACCCCCAGCTCCACAGGCAGCTGTTGATGGTGGCGGGTTTTGAGAAAATTTTTGAAATAGGACCGAGTTGGAGAGCTGAGAAATCCCATACTACTCGCCACTTGTGCGAGCACAGGGGCATTGCTGTTGAAACCTCCTTTATTAAGGATGAATATGACGTGATAAAGCTTGAGGAAGAACTCGTCTGCCATATAGTCAGGTTCGTAGCTAGGAAAAATAAAGAAGACTTGGAGCTTCTCAGCGTCGAGGTTGAAGAGCCGAAGAGGCCATTCCCCGTGCTTGAGTTCCCAGAGGTATATGAGATTTTGGAAAAAATGGGTAAGAAAATCCCCTACGGCGAAGACTACGATAGGGAGTCGGAGATCCTGCTCTGGGAGTACGTGAAAAAAGAGTACGACAGCGACTTTTTCTTCGTGAATAGATTCCCCTCTGCCGTAAAGCCCTTCTACGTTATGAGAGTTGACGAAGACCCATTCTGGGCGAGGAGCGTCGACCTCCTATATAAGGGCTTAGAACTCTCCTCCGGCGGTCAGAGAGAGCATAGATATGAGAAGATAGTGGAACAAGCTAGGGAGAAAGGTATAAGCCTAGAGTCTATAAAGTGGTTTGTCGAACACTTTAAATATGGCGCGCCTCCCCACGGAGGCTTTAATATTGGAATCGAGAGGTTAACGATGAAGCTACTGAATATAGCGAACATTAGAGAAGCTACGCTGTTCCCGAGAGATCCCGAGAGGTACCTGCCCTAGCTCTCAACGCCTTCCAAGCAGCTGTAAAAGTCTCATCAGCTTCCTCCTTTGAAGCCACTCCAACAGCTACGGCGTCGATGAAAGGGAGCGAAAAGACGTAGTTAAAAGCTCTCTCGGGTTTTATCCTGCCCGCAGCCAATACTTTCTTTGCTATTATGAAACGATCGGACTCCTCAAGCATCTTTAAACTCTTCTCTCTATCTTGCATGAAAATACCCTCGACGTTTACAGGGGCCATGACGACTTCAATTTCTGGATATATCTTAAGCATAGATTCTAGAAACAGAGCATCGTGCAAAGCTATACCCGGGATCATCTCCATCTCCTCTATAAGTTTGAGCTGCTTCCCCACGGCTTTAGCGTGGCGCGGTGAGGTTAGAGCTCCGTGAACCAGCGCTATTCTACAGTTTATCATCTCTAGTAATTTCAGGCTCTTCCGAGGGTTTTCCGGCATAACGGTCCCGACTACGAATATATCCTCACCTGTCTCCTCCATAGCCATTTTTACAGCCTCCACGATGTAGTCATAGGCTAACACCTGTATTCCCTTAACCCCGAGACCTATGCAATGCTCTATTATCTCGGCTACTTTCTCGCTTTTACCCACAAATTTCCTATGATAATCCCAAGCCCTCAAGCCGAACTGTCCCGCCGCGATAAAAGGCGAAGTCCCGAGCAATACTCTGGGGACATTCAATCCTCTCAGCTTTGCGTACGGCTTGCTTACCAATTCAAACTCCCATTAAGTAATTCCTTCAACGATATTTTAACTCAACTATTAGCGAAACTGAAACTCTTATTTTTTGCCGTATCTCTCAAAGAGCAAACCTTAAGATTTCAGTTTCCGCGAAGGAGCGCATATGAAAAACTTAAATATAGGTTTTTAGACTTGTTTGGCGTCGAGAGGTGCCGGTTAGTGGGTGTTTGCCAAACAGTTCGAGGCCTATAATATCCATGTTTCTCTAGATGTTAGACTGCACCTCTCGAAAATACTTCTAGGTGTCTGTTATGGCAGAGATTAAGTTGCCAGATGGTAGAAGAGTAAGGGCAGAGATCGGGAAGAGAATCATCGACGTAATACCTAAAGGCTCCGGTCTAGTAGCCGTAGTGGACGGCAAACTTATCGACTTAACCGCGACCATAAAACCGTCATTTAGAGAAATTGAAGTTCTAGATTTTAGCTCAGAAGAAGGAAAGGCCGTTTACTGGCATACTACCTCTCATGTTCTAGCACACGCTGTTAAGAAACTCTATCCCCATGTTAAACTGGGAGTTGGACCACCCATAGAAAACGGCTTCTACTACGACTTTGACACCGGCGGAGTGGCATTTACCCCGGAGGATCTGGAGAGAATAGAGGAGGAAATGAAGAAAATCATAGAGGAGGACGTACCGCTCGAGAGGAAAGAAATGGAGAAACACGAGGCTATTAAACTGTTCGAGAAGTTAGGCGAGAAGTATAAAGTCGAGCTTTTAGAGGAGATGAGCGACGAGAAAATCACTGTATACTGGCAGGGCGACTTCGTGGATCTATGCAGAGGCCCCCACCTTCCCTCCACCGGCTACGTGAAATACTTCAAACTCCTCTCAGTATCCTCCTCCTACTGGAAGGGGGATGAGAGAAATCCTGTCATGCAGAGGATTTACGGAATTTCATTCCCGGAAAAGTCGATGCTGGAGCAATACCTCACGCAACTCGAGGAGGCTAGGAGGAGAGACCACAGGAGAATCGGAACTCAGCTAGATCTATTTTCAATGCCGAGCGAGACTATAGGCCCCGGCTTAGTGCTCTGGCATCCCAAAGGAGCATTAGTCAGGAAGATTATAGAGGACTTTTTGAAAGACGTCCATTTGAAAAACGGCTACCAGCTCGTCTACACGCCACACATAGCCTATGGGACTCTGTGGGAAATTTCGGGACACCTCAGCTATTATAAAGACTTGATGTACTTCTTCGAGAAAAACGGCATACCACATGTGGTTAAGCCAATGAACTGCCCCTTCCATATCCTCATCTACAAATCTAAAACCAGGAGCTATAGAAATCTGCCGATAAGGTACTTCGAGCTGGGAACAGTTTACAGGTATGAAAGGTCGGGTACTCTGCACGGCTTAATGAGAGTGAGAGGATTCACCCAAGACGACGCCCACATATTCTGCACGGAAGAACAGTTAGAAGATGAAGTCGTTAGAGCTCTAAGCCTAATGGAGTACATACTCTCGGCTTTCGGCTTCGAGGAATACGAAGTAGAACTATCCACTTGGGAGCCTGATAAGCCGGAGAAGTATATGGGATCTCCCGAAATATGGGAACACGCTGAAAACGCTCTTAAAAACGCGTTGAGGAGGAAAGGCTACAGTTTTAAGGTTATGCCAGGCGAAGCCGCCTTCTATGGACCAAAAATAGACGTTAAACTGATAGACGCTATAGGGAGGAGATGGCAATGCACTACAATACAGGTTGACTTTAACCTGCCGGAGAAATTCAACGTAACCTACGTTGACAAAGATGGTGAAGAAAAGACCGTGGTTATGATCCATAGAGCTTTGCTAGGCTCTATAGAGAGGTTCTTTGGAATATTAGTCGAGCATTATGCTGGGGACTTTCCCTTATGGCTAGCCCCCGTTCAGGCCAGAGTAATTCCTGTAAGCGACAAGTACATAAGCTATGCCCGTAAGGTCTACGAAGCTCTATTCTCAAATGGGGTTAGAGTTGAGCTAGATGAAAGCAGCGCGGCTCTAGGCTATAAAATTAGGCAGGGAGAGTTAGATAAGATCCCATACTTATTGATAGTCGGCAGGAGAGAGGAAGAAAGCAGCACGGTCTCTGTCCGCAAGCGCAAAGTAGGAGATCTGGGAGCTAAAACTATAGACGAGTTTATAGAGTTAGTGAAAAAAGAAGCTAAGCCTAAAGTTAAACCGGGTCTTTTATTGACAAAGTCTAAACCTTAACCACTTATTTTCCGCATTTATTTCGACTCGTCTCCTCCTGAGAACTCGGAAATAGCTTTAGTAGGTTTGCGAAAACACCTTTTACGATTTAGAACATTTACTCTTGCCTGGTCTTTGGGAAAATTGTTTAAATAGGTGAGGAAGTAAGTCTAAGACTATGAATATCCTTAAGTCCAGAAAGAAATTGGCATTCGCAGTAATAGCCATAGTTCTCGTGGCAACTTTCGGCGTCTACTATTACTTTTCCCTGCCTAAGAGAAAAAACCTAGTAGGAGTTATAGAAATCGAAGGCTACATGCTTTTCGACTCCGATAGGAAGTTGTACTTGAAGTCAGTAGAGCTGGCTCTGGAAAATGAGACGATCAAGGCTGTAGTTTTGAGGATAAATTCAGGTGGCGGATTGGCAAGCATATGCGAGGAAGTTTATAGCGGAATAAAACAACTATCCGAAGCTAAGCCAGTAGTAGCTGTAGTTGAAGGCATCGCCGCGTCCGGCGGCTACTACGTAGCTTTAGGGGCTGACTACATTTACGTTACCCCTAGCTCCTTCGTCGGTAACGTGGGCGTAATAGCCTATGCTCCGCCGATAGTTTTGCCCAGCGAGCTCATGCTCGAGACCGGAGCTTACAAGTATACCGGCTTTTCTTTGAGAGAATTCCCCCTTGTGTTAGACGAAATTTTCAAGAGCTTCCTCGGTAAAGTCCAGGAGAGTAGAGGAGATAAGCTGAAAATCCCCCTTGAGGAAGTCTCTACGGGCAAACTATTCGTCGGAGTAGAGGCCGTTAAAGCAGGGTTAGCTGATGAGCTTGGCTCTTACTTAGATGCCGTAGAGAAAGCCGCCGAACTGGCGGGAGTTGAGGAGTACGAGACGGTAAACTTGATAGAAGAGGCTAAAATCTCCCTAGGCATTACACTAACTGGCTACGAGGTATGGAAAGATAAAGGTAAAGTACCTTTATCGCTCATAGCAAATATCTCCGGTCTAGGCTTTAGGATCTTCTACCTTCCGCCCTACATGGTAGAGGATTTTCCGGAAGATTATGGCTTCTTCGCTCTGCATGAAAGACCGGTCTCAGAGGAAGAGGAGGAAGTTATTAATGCTACAGGAAGAATACTAATAGACTTAACCCACACGAACGCCTTCCCAGAGCTCTTGATGATGGAGTTCTTAGGCAAGATTGTGAAGAAAGGAGGGAAAGTTTATTTCCTAAGCTCGGGCAGTTTAACGGAGGCTTTAAATCAATCTCCAAACGCGCTGATAATGTTCACGCCGTTGAAAGGCTACTCAGATGAGGAGGTAGCGGCCATAAAGAAGTTCGTTGAAAACGGCGGTAAGCTGTTAGTAGTTCACGATCCAGCGGTAGGCTTTCCAACTCTCATTAATAGGGTCGCCCAGGAGTTCGGCATGGTCTTCGCCGCAGGCTACCTCTACTCGGCCGAAGATAAGTATGGCATATATAGAAACCTGGTGGTGAGAAGTTTCGAGGAGAGCAACTTAACGACGGGCGTAGAAGAGTTGGTTATACTGACAGGCACGGCTATCTACACGAACGCGACCACGCTGGCCCGTACCAGCGAAGATACAACCCTCTCCATAACCGATAAGAAGGGGGAGTATACCGTGATAGCCCTAAATGGGAGCGTGCTGGCTTTAAGTGATATAACCTTTATGATGGACCCATTCGTTCAACTAGCTGACAATGAAGTGTTTCTAGATAGGCTAGTAGACTGGCTATTAGTTCCAAGAAAAGAGGGTTAATGTTCTCTGAAAAAGCGCGCAGAGCAGGATACGCAGGGATCGTACGCCCTGATAAGCTTTTTTAACTCAAATTCTAGGTCCTCAACACCGTTTGGTATTAACTTAGCCGTGTAGGCGGCTAAATCGGCTTCCATATTTTTGTAGTTTTGAGCCGTCGGCGTGATTATATTGGCTTCCTCTAACCTTCCCCGCCCGTCGACTTTATAGTGATGTATTAACAGACCGCGAGGAGCTTCTGTAATCGAAATTCCCTCCCCAGCTTTAACCTTAAAGTCCACTTTCTCGCTCTTAGCAGGTCTAAACAGTACGTCTTCTATTAAATCGACCATCTCGTCAGCGAAATGGAGTATTTCCAGTGCTTGAGCTTTGTTATTTTCGAAAGGCGAGTAATTCGGGTACTTTAAGCCGTAAGTCTCCGCCGCCGCTTTAGCCGTATCTGATAAGAAGTCGTAGTTTATGTTTACTCTGGCCAGCGCGCCCACCATATACTCCGCCTTTCCCTCTTTCAAAACGTAGTGTCTAGCAGTGGAATACCTCTCAGTTATGTACTCTATATGTTCCTCATACTCTAGAGGTTTAAATGACCACCCTTCTGAAACTTTCACTGAGCCGCGTAGGAGCGGGAATTCTCCCCCATGGTACAGCGATACGTAGCGGGTTTTCCTTTCGAATTCTGGCATTTCCAGGGATAGTATAGAAGGTAACAACTCCTCGGCTAATTTCTTAAACTCTCTAGCTCTATTGAGAGAGACTTCAAGCGCACGCCTTGAAGGCAGTTTGGAAAAACCGCCGACCACAGGCGTCACCGGATGTATAGCCCTACCCCCAACTGCTTCTGTAATATCGTTCGCGATCTTTTTAAGCCTAAACGCCTTGCTAACTAGACTTCCGTGCTCAGGGAGCATTTCAAGCACGTTACGGTAGCCCATGAAATCGGGTAAGACGAACATGAATAGGTGAAGTATGTGGCTCTGCAAGTGTCCTCCTATAGCTACTATTTTACGTAGCTTTTCCAACTCTTCCGGTAAAGTTATCCCAAAAGCACTTTCCAGGGCTTGTACCGAAGTCAACCTATGAATCGCTTGACAAACTCCGCACATTCTAGAAACTATATCCGGTACCTCTAGGTAGCTTTTCCCTATGAGTAATCGCTCTAGGAGGCGAGTACCTTCTAAAGCTTCTGCTTTAGCTTCTATAACTCCTTTATCTTTTACGATTACTGTGAAGTTGAGATGCCCCTCAATTCTAGCTATATGCTCTAAAGAAAACGTCCTCACGCCCTTCCACCTCCTGCATGCCTAAGTAAAGCATGAAAGTATTCGGGAACTTCTATTCCCTTCTCCCTCATAACCGAGATTAAGGATTCGACATTGGCGTCTTCTGCAAGTCCCCGACAGCCTATACATCCCCTCCCGAAAGTCGGGCATACGGCTCTACAACCCCCTCTAGTTATAGGTCCTAGACAAACTACTCCGCGGTCTAGTAGACAGGCGTTTTCCCTCAAAATGCATTCGGCGCATACGTTGTAGGATTTTGGCTTGTGCTCTCTCCCAAGGAGTAAATCTTTAAAGAGTTCTAAGACTTCCTCTCCGCTCACAGGACAGCCGTAAACGTAGTAATCCACTTTGACGTACTTATCTAAGGGATCCGCTTTAAATCTTCCCACACGGGGTAGGTTCGCGTTTATTTCTCCAACTCCGAAATCTTTTACTAGAAATTTCCCGCCGTGGCAGGCGCAATCGCCGAATGCGATTAAAATTCCGCTTTTCTTCCTTATCTTAATAAGCCTCTTTTCTTCCTCGTTGGACATAACTGCCCCTTCGACTATAGCCACGTCTACGGCGCCATCGCCGCTAACCCCTAGGAGCCTACAGTCGATTAAATCGACGTTCTTGAGTATATCGAGTATATAATCCTCCAAGCTTAACATCTGAACTAAACAACCCTCGCATGATGAAAGACTGAAAATCCCGATTCTAAGTTTTCCCTCCGCCATAATATCTCACCTCAAACTGCTAATTCGAGAAAACCTCTAACTTGATTATAGTTAAACACTGGGCCGTCTCTACAGACGTACTTACCGCTCACCATGCAATGGCCACAGAAGCCCATTCCGCACTTCATCAGCCTTTCAAGAGAGAAGAATATTCTATCTCCTGGGAAACCTAACTCGAGAAGTTTTCTGGTTACGAAGTGCATCATAATGGGAGGCCCGCACTGTATTGAGTAGGTTTCCCTGGGGTCTACCTCGATTTCATCGAAAAGCACAGTAACAACCCCCGTCCTACCTCTCCAATTCTCATCTCCCATGTCGACCGTTAAGTGAACATCTATCTTTTCTTTCCACTTTTCTAGCTCTTTTTTGAAAACTATATCCTTGGGAGTCCTGGCCCCGTAGAGCAAAGTGACCTCTCCGTAATCCTCGCGGTTGGCTATTACATACTCTATTGCGGGTTTTAGCGGCGCTATGCCTATGCCTCCCCCAATTAGCAACACGTTCATCCCCTTCATCTCTTCAATCGGCCACCCGTTCCCAAACGGGCCTCTAACTCCAACCACGCCGCCCTCCCCCAGCTTGAACAGAGCCGATGTTAAGACCCCTACCCTCCGCACAGTTACCTCGAGAAAATCCCTATGGAGGGGAGAGGAGGATATCGAAAATGGAGCCTCTCCATAGCCGAAAACCGTTAACTCGATGAACTGTCCCGGAGTGAAAGCTAAGCCGCCGCCCTCCTTTAACCGTAGCCTAAACGTCTTTACTCCAGGAGTTTCATCTCTCGTCTCTTCTATCACAGCTAACTTAGGGATATACGGATTTTTCAAAGCTTAACCACCTCTTTCACGATTTCTCTAATATCTATCCCGGCAGGACAGGATTCTATACACCTACCACATCCCGTACAGGAAATAGAGCCTATCTCGTCCACCGAGTAACAGTACTTGTGATATATTCTCTGTTTTATCCTAGATAGCCTCTCCTTTCTGAAAACTAAGCCTCCAGCTACTCTCGTAAAGCTCAGGAAGTGGCAGGAATCCCAGACTCTCACTCTTTTACCGCTTTTTAAATCGAAGTTAGGGTCATCGTATATATCGAAACACCTACAGGTTGGGCAGACGAAGTTACACTTTCCACAGGCTAGACAACGCTCTCCATACTCCTCCCAGAGCTTCGCGTTAAAGTTTTTGACGAGCAAATCGTGTAATTTTCGGAGGTCTGGTAGCGGGCGTTCTCTAATTTTCGACTCTACTTCTGAAACTATCTTCTCCTTCTCTTCCAGATCGCTCCTAGAGGCTTCTTTGAAGAGATCTATATTGTATTTAACTAACCTCTCCCCACGCTTGCTCCCGATCTCTACTAGGTAACGATCGCCTAAATTAGTTAACAGTAGGTCGAAACCATCTTGTAGAGAGGGGCCGCTTCCAGTGTAGGCACAGAAACAGTATTCCTCCGGCTTATCGCAAGTTAAGCCTATGATTATCGTATTTCTTCGGCGAGCTTCATAGTAAGGATCGCGGAACTCTCCTATGAAAACCTTGTCTAAAATTTTCAAACTCTGAATATCACAAGGCCTAGCTCCGATGAGAACACGCCTCAATCCCTCTAACTCTTCACATTTATCGTGAATGACAACTTCTTTGTCTGCCAGCTCGTAGGTAAACAGTATCTCCTTCTCCGGGAAGAAGAAGCGCTTAGGGGGGAGCAGGGTGTGTCCCTCATATTCTATGGCCGCTTTATAAGGGTCTGATATCAAACTGAAGAATGCCCTTCCGCCGTTCTTTACAGGAGCTATTACTTGAAAATTCTCTAGCAGTCTTTCAATAAATTCGACAACGGTATCCCTAGATATAGTCTTTGCATAATCCATGCATCCACCTCTAGATAACTCAAGCTCTTTATATATTAAAATTTTGATAATTTCAAGTTTATATTATTTAATATAGTTAAACTATTTAATCATGCTATGAACTTTTAAAATTAGATTTAAATTTGAGACTTTATTTAGGGTTCCGGGGGAATATGAGGAAGAGCTTATACGTGACCGTAACTGCTGTCTGCGCAGCTCTCTATGCTGTAGGCTCCTACGCGACAAGTTACATAGAATCTCCATGGGGTATAGGGCAGTTTAGGCCGGCAATAGTGATACCGGCTTTCTTCGCTATAGTCTTCGGGCCGTGGGTAGGCGGTATAGGAGCAGCGCTCGGAACTTTTATACAGAGTATATTTAGGTACGGCCATCCCTGGCTCACCCTAGTATCGGGAACTCCTGCGAATTTTATAGCGTTTTTCTCGCTGGGCTACCTGCTTCACAGGAAATTCACGTGGGCCCGCTTTGTCGCGTCAAGCATAGCCGTGCTCATAGCGGCTAACTTTGTCTGCGCGATAGGAGTTCTAGCATACTTCGTAGCCACCGGCGCATTTCCATCAAATCTGCCGTATATGTTCTACTTAGGGTTCGTGGTAGGCCTAACTCTCTGGTGGTACATAACGATGCTGCCGTTCCTACTTATCCTAACGCCCGTGTTGATAAAATCGACAGCTATGATAATCCCGCACTTCATGCCGGAGCACTTGGTGGAGGCCAGCTTGAAGAGCGAGATACCTTCGAGGATGCTGAGCGGCGTGTTGGTAATCTCCGGCTTCGGAATGGTGGTCATCGGCTTAGCTACTTTCCTGCCCGGTTCAGAGGCTTTAGTTATCGCCTATAAGCCAGCAGTGAGGCAGATTATATTGAGCGGGATAAGGCTGATGTTCCTACTAACTGGTGGCGGGTGTACTGCGACTGGTGCTCTATTTTATATCCTAAAGTTATTCTCTAAATGATTAAGCTGCAGACTTGACATATTTATAAAAAGTCTTATAAAAAATAGCGAAAAAGATAGATAGTAACTATGAAGACATGAAGAAGGTCTAGGACGTGATATTATGAAGCTGGTTTTTTTGGGGATTGCGGGTAGCGTCCCTGCGAGGAAACACAATACGGTGAGCCTCCTCGTAGAGAATTACTTGCTGGATTGCGGAGAGGGGGCTGTAAGGGCTCTGCAAGAGCTAGGCTTGATAGACCTTGTGGACAAAGTGCTTATAACTCACATTCATGCAGACCACTTTTCCGGATTGATATCCCTTATATGGTACTACATGTTGACGGGAAGAGAGAAAGAGTTATTAATAGTAGGACCTCGGGGGTTAGAGGCGGCGACGCTGAACGTTTTAAAGAATTTAAATACCCCCATGGCTAGAGTTAAATCCTGGCTTGAGTTTCAAGAATTGGATGCCGGAGACCATTTAGGGGAGATTTCCACCGCTGAGGCCCGCCATTCGATACCCTCTTTAGCCTATCGTCTGAATTTGGAAAAACCAGTATGCTATACGGGCGATACTTCTCCTTCTGAGAGAATAGTCGAACTAGCTAAAAACTGCACGCTATTAATCCACGACTCCACATACCCTCCTGGAATGGAGGGGAAAGCGGCGATGGATGGACATTCGACTGCTAAGGATGCTGGCGTCATAGCGGAAAAAGCTCGTGCAGAGATGCTCGCTCTAGTACATCTTCCTTTCTACCGATTTCCAGATAATAGCTTCGTAAAGGAGTACATTGAAGGAGCTGCCCAGCAATTTAGAGGAAAAGTGTTTGTTCCAGAAGAACTTAAGCTATACATATTGTAAAAAGCGCTCTTAGCCTTCTTCCCAATAGTTCTCTACATGTTTCTTAAAATGCCCGAATATACCATGGTCCACAAATGTCCGTCTTTAAACGCCTAATCCTGTTGTCAGCTACATGCATACCGGGCCTCTTAAAACAATAGCTTGGCTTCGCCTATAGGCTTCTAAACTATTAGTCATGCTTCTCTTGAACCTAAGCGCTTGAGATCTAATTCTGAGAAAGCGAAAAAGTTAAGCTAATAATTTGAAATTCTTCGTCTGCTGATACAGTACTGCTTAGTACCGTCGCTTCAAAATATATAGTATTAGTGAATCTTGGACATGTAGGTGGAAACTTGGGGAGAGCTCTAGAAGTGCGCGTAGAGGAAGCCGGGTATGAGTTAGGTAGCCCAGTGTTGAAAAATATCCAACTCTGCCTAGATGAAGGCGAGTTATTGTTACTAGTAGGACCTACGGGCTCGGGTAAATCCACCTTCATAACTATGGTAACCGGGGTTTTAACAAACCTGCTCTACGGCTACGTGAGAGGATCTATTAAGTTGTTCGACATAAACCCGTTGGATCCCGAGGATTTTAAACTCGTGCCGAAATATATAGGAGTAGTGTTGCAGTCCCACGAGCTTCAGATAGCTATGCAGACTCCTCTCGATGAAGTTCTCTTCACTTTGGAAAATCTCGGGTTTGAAGATCCTCTCAGGAGGGCTAGGCAGGTGCTTGAGAGGTACGGTTTATTAGAGAAAGCTGAGGAGGATGTGGAGACTTTATCTGGAGGCGAGAAGAAGAGACTTTGCTTGGCCTCTTCTACAGTACACGAGCCTAAGCTTTTCATCCTAGACGAGCCTACTGCAAACCTCGATCCTTGGGGAGCGGGCGAAGTTTTGAGATACGTCGTCGAGTTGAAGCGTGCAGGAAAAACTGTGATAATAACGGAGCATAAACCTGAGTATTTTCTCAATTTGGCCGATAAAGTAGCAATTATAGAAGATCAGTCTTTAAAGTTGGATTTAAAGCGTGCTAGAGAATTCGTGTTTTGTGAATGGGAGAGAATTGAGAAAGTTAAGAAAAACGGTGAAGTCGTTCGCGTAGAGAACTTAAAATTTAGATATTGCGATAAATGCCCCCTCGTCTTGAAGGGCGTATCTCTAAGCCTACGTGAGGGGGAAGTTGTAGCTATAATAGGTCCTAACGGCTCGGGCAAAACTACGCTCGGAAAATTAATTTCAGGCTTACTTAAGCCTCTCGAAGGCGTAGTAGAAGTGGTTGGGGCTATCCCTTGGAGGCTTAAATCTAAAAACTTGCTGAAAAAGGTGATCTACATTCCTCAGGAGCCGAACTACTTCTTTGTTAAGACCACCGTGCGAGGAGAGTTGGAGTTAGCTGCTAAGCATAGAGATTTAAAAATTGAAGACTTGGTAGCGGATTGGGTGGAGCCGTGGATATTGGAGAAAATGGACGAATCACCCTACAGGTTGAGTTATGGACAGAAAAAATGGTTGACCTATACCCTGGCAAGGATATACGGACCTAGAGTTATGGTCTTCGACGAGCCCACCGCTGGCCTAGATCCTATCTTAGTGAACAAGTTCTTTAAATGGCTAAGTGAAGTAAAGCGGGAAAGCGTCACCTCGATATTGCTGACGCACGACGTTAGAGTCGTGGAGAGCGTAGCTGAGAGAGTCTTCATATTAGAGAGAGGGACACTAAAGGAAGTTGGCGTGGAAGAAGGGATTAGATACTTGAAAAAACCTGTCGAGGGATGGTTATTTGAAGGTTAGGGTTAATCCATCGATTTTATTCTTTTACGGATTAGCTTTGACAATCTTAGCCTTTATTCTGGGAAGTTTAAAACCTTTGGCTATCCTAGCCTCCGTAAACTTAGCGGTTGGACTGGCCCTAGGTTTTAAAAGATACAAATCTTTGATCGCGGCTTTCCTTTTAAGCTTAGCTGGAGTAGCCGTTAATGCTTTGATCTTCGCGGGGGGTGAGCCTATATATTATGTAGGACCCGTAGCTATTAGATCGGGGACTGTTAGGGGCTTTATCGAAGTCTCGCTTAAGCTAGCTTTAATGTTTAGCGCGACTTTGATTTTCTCCTCGTTAACGAATCCAAGAGAACTTCTTAAATCACTAGAATCTGAACTGGGCTTACCGAAACAGGTGTCATTTACGGTCTCGCTATCCCTTAGACTTTTGAGGATATTTGAATCCGATATCTCCGAGATACAGGCAATAAGGAGGAGTAGAGGTCTGCGAGTAGCTCCTTTAACTCCCTCAGATTGGGACTCATTCTTATCTCCGCTTTTAAGCTTGGGCCTCGAGAGAGGAAGGTGGATAGGCATAGCCGCCGAGCTTAGAGGTTTTTCTCTCAGGAAAACTAAAAAAACATGTTTAAAACCCAGTTTTCTAGATTTCCTTCTTTTAATCCTTTTACTGGTTGAGGTCTTAATCTCTCTAATTTTCGGAAATGTATTTTAAACATTTTACATAAGGAGCATTTTTAAGATCGAAGCTATCTATTCCTAAATATGAAGCTCGACTACACTACAGTTGACCTGGCAATATTGGCAGTCGTAGCAGCTCTCTTCGGCGCTGTTTTTGCTGTCGCGTGGACTCCTTACTACGCTATAAAGGCTTTAGGAGGTAAACCCGTAGCAGTGCTATTGACCTATGGCATTTGGTATATGGCAGCTCCGCTCGCCGCTACCTTGTTAAAAAAGCCGGGCTCTGCCCTCCTCGGGGAGACTTTGGCGGGATTGATTGAATCTCTTATACCCCAGATAGGCGGCTTCTCCTCACTTATATACGCGTTCTTTCAAGGATTGTTCTCCGAGATCGTCTATGCCTCAAGCCGATACAAGAAGTTCGGGAGCTTACAGGCAGTGACGGCAGGTGCTCTGCCAGCTATACCTTCAATCCTATTAGATATATTCCTATGGGGATCCGTATACCCGCTCGAGGTCTTCGTTATGCTCTTGGTGCTGGCCGCGGCTAGCGGAGCAATCTACGGATTTATAGCCTACAATGTCGCTAAGAGATTACGCTAAGAAAATATACCTTTTTTAAGCCAATTATATCGCGTGGCAGAAGTCGTGGTCTTTGGATCGATAGCTGTAGATCATCTAATTCTAGTCGATAGGTTCCCCGACTGGGACGAAGTTAAAATTGTAAAGACGTTCTCGATAGAGCCTGGTGGCTCGGCCGCGAATGTGGCCTACACTTTGGCCAAGCTCGGCGTTAAGGTTTCACTTATAAGCAAGGTCGGAGGAGACTACTGGGCTAGGCTTTCTTTAAATTCGTTAAGAAAAGCTGGCGTAAATGTATCTCGTGTCATCGTCGACGAGAAGTTGAAAACCGTACACGCCTATATAGTCGTGGTTAGAGGTAAGAAAGTAGTGTTCGTGCCCCTAGCCGACGATTTAGCGCTCTCGCCGAGTTCTCCAAGTGAAATTGATTTCTCTCTCATCGACAAGTGTAGGCTCGTCTACCTCGGCGAGGTTTTCTTAGAAGTAGCTAGGGTTATAGCTGAGTATTCCCGAGAAAGGGGGAAGACTGTCGTATACAGGGTTACGACGCCCTACGCTAAGAAGGGATTCGAGAATTTAAAGAACGTACTGTCACGAGTAGACATCCTATTGTTAAACTCTAAGAGCTGGGAGCTACTGGAGGCTTCGGGAGCTAGAATAGATGAATTGCTAGATATGGGTATAGACTATGTCGTGGTGACTATGGGTGAGAAAGGGGTTGAAGTTAACGGTATATTACTAAAACCTCCTCCTTTAGAGGTTAGAGTCCTAGATACTACTGGGTGTGGAGATGCGTTCGCCGCTGGCTTAATTAAAAAACTGCTAGAGGGTGCAAGGGTGGAGGAGGCAGTTCGCTTTGGAATGATTCTCGCATACTACATCGCTTCCGAGCTCGGAGCTAGAAAAGGTGTTGATAAATTCGTTAAGAATGTCTATATCTCTACCGAATAGCAAGAGTTACTATTTGGTTTTCGCCTCAAATTCACAGTATGAATCACCGGTGGTAATGCACTTGGTCTCGACCACCTTCGCTTCTCTACCCCAGAGTTTTGATAGAAAGCCCGCTAGCATTCCTCTGAATACCTGACCATTCGGTTCTTCGCTTTTTACACCTATGCACTCTAGTAACTCTTTAACAATTATTCTACAATACGCCTTGTCAATATAGCGTTCAAGTTTGAACCTTCCATGACCTAAGCTCTCGTTGTAAAGGAGCATATACTCTAGAGATCTTTTATTGTCGTTAAAATACGAGGATACCTTCTCTGCCAGAGCTTCGCCAGCCCTAAGCCCCATATGGTACATTATGGCTAGACCGCCATCTCCTAGCTCTCTAAGCATGCCGAATAAGTAATGCATATCTTCAAGCGTGAACACAGCTAGCCTAGCCTCTCCGTGAGTTAGCGGGAGGTCTAGCAGTTCGATACGCTTTACAAGAGGCATAAGATCCAGTTTAGTTAGCAGCTCCGCTGGGGTTAGATCTGAATCTGTTAAATCTAAGAAGAAAGTTGCATGAATTAGATCCCAGCCAGGATGAGCCTGCACTACGCAGCTAAGCATTCTTATTCCATATTTGGAGAAGAGCATAATAAGGCTCGATGGCATATCCGGCCCTACTCTCGAGCTCGACGCTAACGACGACGATCCTCCGCTCGGGAAAATGCTCGGGAAAATACTTCCTTTAAAATGGTTGTGTGATTTGGCCGCTCATCAAAATACCCCAATATTATATTCTGCACTTAAAAACGTGGTAGTACTCGATATATAAAATGTTTAATAGGTCTACCAGTAAGATATGGAGAAATTCGTCCAGTGTTATAGCAGATTTTTATAAAAATTTGTAAGAAGTCGATGTAAAAACGGGTTAACCCGAAGATCCTCGTTAAATTTTCTTTAATATTTGATCGAAGTACCTAGGTCCATAAGTCAGAGTTACCTGATATTCCTCCTTGCCATCAATTCTAGATACTTTCTCAAGCCATCCTCTCACATAGCCGCGCTCCCCCTCCTCCAACTGTAGCCTAAACTCCTCCACGTACGATACTATCCTATCCACTTCCGTCGAACTCGGCGCGCCGCGCAGTTCAAGCACCTCGACGCCGTATATTGAAGGCATAAAATAGGATTGAGAGGCGTCCACGATTTCTACGACCGCCTCAACCATACCTATCTTCTCGATACTAGTTATGTACGGGTACTCGTTTACTATCTCCTCCCACCGCCTCACAGGCTCGAACTCTATTTTTAAATGCCTCCAAGCTTTACTGTAAACCGAATATATCATCTTTCTCTTTTGATGCCACATATACTCCTCCAGCGTCAAGTGCTTAAATCTCCTGTAGCGGGCATCGGGCGGCTCGGGTCCCTCGTATTCGTTTCTGAAGCCGGAGCTGGGGTCTTTGTACAGTTCTCTTAGAACTTCCCTTAACTCCTCTACTTGCTTAGCCCCGTAGATTATAAAGTCTAAGTCGCTGTATTCGACGTTGTAGATGTCATGGAGTATCGAGCCGAAAACACCAAAATCCTCCAACTTTAAACTCGAAATTTCCAAAATCTCCTCAACAACTTTTTTCAGAGTAGCTATTAGTTTGTCGTTCCCACCGGATTCAAATATTTGACGTAGTTTTTCGTCCGGTCTTCTAAGCTCTACAATTTGACTCTCACTTAACCCCACCATGTAGGTTTTAAAAACTTCGCTATACACAGTGTACTGGGGGAATCTCTCCTTTACAAACTTCAACCCTTCGTCAAAATAAAACTTGTAGTACCTAACTCTACCCCCATCTCTAAGAGCTCTACTATCAGAGCTTTGGTACAGGCTTTCCGGGGCGTATTCTACATCACAGAAGCAGAAGCCGGGCGGATGATCGTATCCCATAACTCTAAAAATTATACCTTCTTTGCTCACAGGGGCGTCTCTATCTCTAAACCTAGTCACAGGGAATCACCGGTACTAAGTAGTTGTCTCCCACTTCGGCAGTTCCGATGACCACTCTGTAATAGGTTTTCCCGCTCTTAGACTCTACCCTCTCTAGCTTGCCTTTAAACTTCACCTTTTCGCCCTCTGAGGCTATTCCAGAAAAAATTCCTTCAAAGGAGACTATTTCCTCGATATCCACCTCTAATCCCTCTACGTCCTCTACCTTATACACCGCCGGGAGGAAAAGGGACTCTCTGGCATCGCTTATAATACACGTACCTTCCGCAACTCCTACGGGGAAATAAAATTCATCTCCATAGCTTTTAGTTATTTCCTCGTCTCTTCTAACAGGGTGAATGGAAAAATACCTTTCTCCGAAGAAACCATAGTTCCATCTTCTACGGGCTACGGCCCTGGCTTCCTTCAAAGGAAGCTTAAAAATTCTAGATATAGTCTCCGCCCACTCGCTAAATTTCTCCTTCCCGGGCTTTTTAAGAGGAGGACTTTCGTTAAAGCTCTTCAAGGCTTCCTTCAGTTTAAGCGATTCTTTAGCTCCATAGACTGTGAGGTCTATATCAGAGAATTCCGGGTTATGAATTTTTATTAGTATAGAGCCTGTAATTCCGAAATCTTCTACGTTTAACCCGCTTATCTCAGATAGAACATAGACGAGGTTCTCGACTTCATTTTCCAGAGCATCTCTTCCTTCCTCTTCTAGAATTTCTCTAAGCCTCTCTCTAGCGCTGTAGTATTTCTTAACCATCTCCCGCGGAACCATGGACATCCTTATATGCCTCACCGGGCAGTAGTATACGTAATGCGGGTACTCCTCTTCCAGAAATCTCATCGTTTCATAGACCTTAAGTGCATGATAGTATTCGAGTACGCGTCTATACTTTACGCTTCTACCCCACTTGCCGGTTTTTGAAGGTACATATTTTAAATAAGCAGTGTACCTGTCGGGAGGATGTAAGTAGCCTACTATGCAGAAAAACAGTCCCTCCTTAGTCTCTACGAAATCCCTGTCTTTAGGCTTCAACCCTCTACACCGGCTAAATCTCCAATTCAAAACTACTCAAGAACTTAAAATACTTAGCTTTAAAACGTAAGCTTTAACTAAGCGTTTTATTCTAAAAGCTTATGACGATAAAGGCTGTTTTCTTCGATATGGGGGGCACGTTAGTACGTGATGTAGGTCTGCGCCGCAACTTCGTAGAAATTCTCTATGCAAAACTAAGCGACTATGTAGAAATTGAGCGTAGAAAGCTAGAAGAATTGTTCGATTCTTGGGATTATATACCGTATAGGTCAGGCGAAGAGGAGTATTGGGATTTATTTAGAGTTATGCTTTTACTGAAGAAGTTGAATTTGAACCCTAATCCTCGACTCGTAAACTCCGTCTACCAGACTATAGTCGAGATATGGGTTAAAAGTTATGTCTTTGAAGAAGACGCTATTCCGACTATTAAAAAATTGAAGGAGAAGGAGTTTAAAGTGGGGATAATCTCGAATACTGGAAGCTACGACTCTATCTATAAAGAATTGGAGAAAAACGGTCTCCTGGACTATGTCGACGTAGTTGTGGCGTCGCAGGCCGTCGTTTGGAAAAAACCCTCCCCCAAGATTTTTAAAATAGCCTTAGATATGCTTGAGATAGAGCCTTCTGAGGCTATCCACGTCGGAGATAACCCGGTCGCCGACGTAGAAGGAGCTAAAAAAGCCGGATTGTGGGCTGTGCAGAAACTTAAAAAGGATATGGAAGTATCCCCATTCGCCGACTTTGTCGTCGAGAAGATAAGCGAAATTTTAAAAATCGTAGAGAGTTTAACGGGTAAGCGCCTATTCTAGCATGAGGCTTATATACTCTTTGCCGAAACCCGAGCCGACCACTATCCTGAAGTATTTCTCGCCGTCTATAGCTTTTTCAAGCATTCCCTTCACGATTAAACGGTCTCCTTTTTCAGCGATGTTCCTGTATAAGCCTATCATCGAAACCACTTCCCTAGCCTTACCTGCCTTTGCTCCTCCTTTCCACACTTTTAACACTTTAACTCGGTAAATCGCCGGTCTGAACACGGCTTCGGAATCGTCTAAAACCTCACACTCGACTAGAACTGGACTAAGCGGTGTAAATTTCCTACCACATTTTATCTCTGAGCGTAGCCGTATGGCGTTTACTACAAATCTCTTCCCTTTAAACCACCCTACATTACACCGGAGGATTTCGACTAGGCTCTCTCTAGAGATCTTAAGCAACCCCTCCCTCTCCAAATCCTTCAATGCTGCGAGAACTTTTCTGTAATTTTGGGCACCGTAGACGGCTACGTCCATATCGCTTTTCTCCGTGTGCATGCCTAGGCTTATAGAGCCGTGCACTCCAAATAATTCTAAGGAAACCCCCGAGCGCTCGGATATCAATTCTATAAATTCAACAACCTTCTCCTCCAGCTCGTCTCTAGGGGATTTCTCTAGTAGTCTAATCAAAGCTGTGTCCGGCGTGTACACTTCCTCTATTTCGCTTTTCGGAACTGCTAGCAGGTGTTTCCTTAAATTCTTCGAATAGATGATGTATTGGGGGAAGTCCTCCCTAAAAACTCTAACTAGTTCGGAATAGACTTCGGGAGAAAATAGACGTTTAGGTCTTAAGAGAGTTCTACCCTTAAAAAACCACTTGTGGTTTATCCAGTCTAGCCTAAACTTATTCGCGTACTCTTCCGGGACGTACTTCAGGAAAGCTATAACCCTATCCTCCGGATGGCAGTAACCAAATGTATAAAATATGAACCCGTCTCTGGAGTATATTATATCTCCGTCTCTAAAAGAGCCCGCACTCACAACTAACTTATCTAAATCTCCTATTAATATTATGCCTAATCCGTCAGTGGAAATTCTCGCAGAGCCATTATAATAATAGATTATTAATTCCAAACTCTATAACGGAATGGATGGCTCCTTTTATCGCAAACTCAAAGTTTATTTAATGGATAGAGATTCATTTTTGATAATGGAAAGCTTATATTCTTACTTTACTAACCTCTACATCAGATTATTGTGGTGATCATATGAGCAAAATGGAAAAGCTTCGTAGCGGCGGAAAAACTAGAGTTCTTCTAATGCTGTTCTTACCATTCATCTTAAACTTCGCTATATCCATTTTACTAGGTTTTTCAGTGGCTATGAAGGTGTTAGCTGAGGGTAGGCCGAGAGAGGAAATAGGATTTGAAGTTACGAAAATTATCTTCACCCATAACTATTACTGGTCCATAATTCAGGTGACTGTAGGGCTCTACGCCATAAAGATTATGGGCGGGTTTGAAAAAGTTAAAAAAGTATATTCGAAAGACGACCTATTGGCGCGCCCTTCTTTAAGTATAGCTTTAATCGCTGGGCTTACGATTCTAAGCCTCGGTTTAATATTCTTAGAACAAGTTATACTGGCTCAGTTCTACCGGGGGTGGGCGGCGTACATGGAGCATTGGAAGCAAATTGTATCGGTGCTTCCATGGTGGTCGCGTATGTATTTCGTGTGTATAGCTCCATTCACGGCAGGGATTTTCGAGGAGATTATATGGAGATGGTTTGGCATTTCATCGCTGGAATCCTTTACGGATACTAAGAAAGCGGTGGTGATTCAGGCTTTGGCTTTTGGTATCTGGCATGGCTTATCGCTACACGCCGTTATAACGTTTCTAATAGGTCTAGTCTACGGCTATTTCTTCGTTAAAAGAAGAAAGTTGCTGGCTTTATCGATAGCCCATATACTAACGGATATTATAGGTTTCGGTTGGGCGTTTCTAGCATCTTAAAGCGCCTTTATCCTAAACTCACAGTACTCATCTCCTTTAGCTACGCACTTTACCTCCTTAACCAAGACTTCTTCTTTCCATAGCTTCGTCATAAAGCCCGATAACAAGCCTCTGAAAAGATGGCTGTTCGGTTCATTCGATTTAACTCCTACACACTCGGATAACTCGTCTGCCCTCACTCTACACTCTACTCCATCTATATATTTTAATATCTCAAATTTCCCATGTCCCAGACTTTCGTGGTAGAGCAACATATATTCTAACGCCCTTTTACCGGACTCGAAGAATTCAACTACCCTATCAGCGAGGTCCTGTCCAGCCTTAAACCCCATGTTGAAAAGCATGGCCTTACCCCCTGTACCGAGATTTCTCAACATATCGAAAAGATCTTGAATCTCGCCCAAAGTAAAAGCCACTAACCTTGCTTCGCCGTGGGTTATGGGAAATTCTAAAAGTTCTACTTCCTGCACTCCCGGCAGAGATAGGAGGCTTGCGATTATCTTCTCTTTAGAGGAAATCGAGTGAGTGAGGTCGAGAAAGATGGTAGCTCTAACAAAGAGCCTATCGGGGTGGGCTTGGACTATACAACTTAAAACTCCTACCTTGTGTTTCGAGAAGAATTCTATGGGCTCTACTAGGAAATCAGGTTCGGCTTTAAGCTTTAGGCTCACTATGGTTATTCTCCTCTCTGGGAAGTATCTCTGCTTAATCCAGAGAACCTCATCGGCGGTCATAGGAGCTCAGAATATGATGCACTGAGCCCTATATATTTTTACTTTATACGTCACAGAGAAAATATAAAATTGTTAATTTTTACCATAATGTCAAAAGATTAGGCCCTGGAGCTCCATGGAATATTTTAAATATCTAAAAAAAGTCTAAAAGTTGGTTGATCGAAATGGACGTGTACTCGGTATTAGTGAACTCTAAACCTTTAGAGCTTCCCTCTCCTCCAAAGAGCCTAGACCATGCAGACCACGTGGTTAAAACGGCTCTCCTCGGACATACGAACTTAGCGGCCGACCACCTCTTAAACCCGGGTTTAGTCGGAAAGTTGGTCAGCATTCTTGGATGTATTATTAGACAACTAAACCTCGAGTTTGTAAAGTGCCGGATAGAAGAAGAGGATAGCGAGAAAGTTAAAAGAGAGAAGATTTTGAAAAGGAGCTACGCCTACGATGTTCTGCTAGAGATAGCGTTAAACCTTTTTGGCTTAGAGAAGGACCTTGCCGGTTTTAGCGATGAAGAGGCGGAGAAGAGCCTAGCTATAATAGAAGAGACTCTAAAGGATTGGGAGAGCATCGAAAGAGAGGAAAATGAAGGCGAGGCGCCCATAGCGAGCGCCGTTATTCGACTTAAAATAGAAGATATGAAGAAGGTTATGGCGAGCAAACCTAAGAGAAAAGGCATGATAGCCGTTATGGGAGAGAACGTCGAGAAGAAAATCGAAAAAGATAATTTAATGTTGAGCTTCTTAGACGCCGTTAAGGAGGAGCTCCAGAACAACATATACTACGTGATATCCAAGAAAAAGCTATGCAGGTTTGGCAACGATTACGCTATAGGCTTGAGATGGCTTAGGAGGCTGGGCTACGTTCAGGTTTCTACTAACCCGGTGCTGGCTGCTATAGCTTATAAGGACGACCCGAGCCTCTGGGAGAGGTTTAAAGATTACCTTAGGAAACATCCCGAGCTGTTGGAAAACATCGACGAGCGTAAAGATGAATTGGCTATGGCTGCGACCATGATGGCTTTATGGCCGAATATGGAAGTTTTCAGGCCGATAGCTCTCCTCTTAAACTATCGGGACGGTATGATAAGCTATCAGTTAAACCCGAACGTGGCGAATAGCGTGGAGGGAAGTTTGAAAGATGCCTTAAAGATATACTCGGAGGCTCAGAAGTATTTCAAAAAGTATGATGAATACCTTGCTTGGAACTGGCCTGTCCCAGCAGAGAGGGGTAGGCCGAATATAGTCTTTAAAGTCGCTGGCAGTAGCCCGGCCGCGATAGATATTACGCGAGAACTTGAAAGCTTAGGCATAGGCACGAACAACACCGTCACCTTCACCGTCGCGCAGGAAGTTAGGCTTATCCTAGCTAAAATGGAGGGTATGGCTAAAGCTTTGAAAAAGGGCATCTCGACCACTCGAAACTACGAGACGAACATGGGAGGAAGATTAGAAGGACATTTGAGAGAGACTGTAGCGGCTATGCTGATAAGGCAAGCTTTAGAGAAGTACGAGGATAAGCTAGGCGCGCTAGCAGAATTAGCTAAAAAACTAGGAGTACCCGTCGAGGATCCAGAGGGGCCATGGACCGCTGAAACCGGATGGGGCTATCAAGTAACGGTTAAAACTTTAGACGAGAAGATAGAGCTAGTAAGCTTCAGGGCTTATTTAAGACCTCTCGTAAAGGAGCCTTTTATAGAGTTCTTAGCTAAGGCGGGAGTTGGCGGAAATACGAAGGACGAGGTCAGAGAGTTCCTAGAAGACTGGGAGAGGACTATAGGCTATGCCGGAACTTTAGTGGCTCAGCGGGTGTGGTGGATATTCTTTAGCCCGGAGAATAAGCGTAAGTGGCTCGCCTACTTGATTAAGAAATACGGTTTAAAGCCGGAACAGGCAGAAGAAATACTAGACAATATAGATGTACTGCCAGCATCTAAGAGAAAACCCCTAGATACTCTCTTAACCCTAGCTTCCAACAATATGACGAACACCGAGTTCCCGGACCACCAGCTCAACGTGCTAAAGACTTCTCAAAAGCCGGATTTCGACCTGTCTGAGTACGAAAACTCCATAATGTTAAAGCATGATCCGAGAATAGCGGAGAAACTAATGCAACTAGAGGACTTTAGAAAAGCCTACGAGCTAACTCCTGACCTAGCGGAAGTATTAAAAGAAGTTGGTATTGACGTAGAAGGTTTTGGATTGAACGGCCTAAAGCCGGAGGAATGGAGTAGCTTTGGCTCGGCTATAAAGACTATGTCTGGGTTTACAAACGCATATAACAAGTTTAGAGAAGAAGTTGTCGAGATTGCAAAAGAGGTTGCAAGGAACTATCTTAGCCATTCGTAAAACCCATACCCCCCATTTTCTTTACATAGTTAATACTCCACTTTTACATAGTATTATCAAATCTGTTTACTGTAAGGCAGAGTTAGCAAACCCGTAGTTCTAAAACGCCTATTATCATAAGTGCTATGAGCTACGGAGCTACCAGTAGAGAATTTAAGCTAGCCTGTGCTAAAGCTGCTAATATCTCCCACACCGCCAGCAACACCGGCGAGGGCGGAATGGTTTTAACGAAGAAACCTGACGGCTCCGTAGAGTATACGGAGTATGAATACGTAAAGCCGAACGGATACCTAGCTATCCAATTCGCCTCTGGTAGATGAGGCGTAAGCCTAGGCTGCCTGCTACACAGCGGCCTGATCGAGGTGAAGTACGGGCAAGGAGCTAAACCGGGCATGAGCGGCCACTTACTCGGCGAAAAAGTAATTAAAGAAATAGCAGAGACTAGGGGTATACCGAGGGAACTGACTGTCTCAGTCCTGCTAGACACATGGACATAAGGTCCTTGGACGATTTGAAGAAGGTAATTAAGATACTGAGGGATATTGTGGGCTACGAGAAACCTATAGGAGTAAAGCTAGGGCCGGGCAGAATATACGACGACGTGAAATTAGTAGCGGAGTATGACATAGACTTCGTAGCCATAGACGGCAAATACGGAGGCACCGGAGCAAGCCCCGACTATACAATCCAGAATGTAGGACTACCAACTATAGCCGCTATACCCGCCGCCGTTAAAGCCCTTAAAGACGCAGGAGTAAGAGAAGACGTCACGCTGATAGTTATAGGCGGCATAAGAGACGGAGGAGGCGTGGCTAAGGCATTAGCCTTAGGCGCGGATGCCGTAGCTATGGTCTCGGCTATAGAGATAGCCGCTGGATGTATAATGTGCGGTCTTTGTAGCACGGGTCGATGCCCAGTCGGCATTACAACCCAAGACACGGAGCTGAGGAAGAAGCTAGCTAACGGTAAGGGAATTGACGAGGCGGCTAGGTGGATATCTAACTTTATAAACGCGGTGACGAAAGAAGTAGCCCAGATCACCGGCGCTCTAGGGCACAGTAGCATCAGGGAGCTTAACAGAGAGGATCTCAGAGCCATAACCCTTGAAGCCGCCGCCATGGCCGGCGTAAAACTGTCAGGTCTAGAAGACTACATATCGGCACACTGGAAGTGGTTCTAAATTTTTAATTCTTATTTTATTTACAGCTATCTTTTTATTTTAGGATCAGCTATTTCCATAGATGTCTTCGAAAAAGAAGGAGTTATCTACGATAGCTTGGCTTATAGAAGCTCTGGACGGTTATAGGGTAGGGCGTGCTGTAAACCCCAAAGCGGTGATGGAGAAAATTGATGAAGTAGAGCATGTTTTTGAGCCTAAAGCTAGGCACGCGAAAAAGGTGATTAGAAAAACTATGGATTATATAGTGAACCTACCTGCGAGAGATCCCGTTGCGAAGCGTTGGGCTACCGTGTATATTTTCGTTAAACTCTCGTTGAGAATTACACTAGTGCTTTTCCTCTTTTCGTTATTTTTAACGACAACGAACCCCGATTTTGGATTCCTCTTCTTGTATATTGCCTCGGCTCTCCTTTACGCGTCTATGGTGGCTAGGTGGTATAGCTTAAATAAAGTGTTGGATTTCTATGAATCCAATGCTCATCTAGTAGAGGGAGCTTCTAAAAGATTGAAAAACTATGTTCAACACTTGATTAATTACATGAAAGAAGTCATTTCGAGAGAAAATCTGAAAGCTTCAAAATATAGGCTACACTTGTTTAATACGGACTACGACTCTGTCGTTGTGCTTAAAAAGCCGGGGCTTCTAAGGGACTACTACCTTTGCGA
This sequence comes from uncultured Thermofilaceae archaeon, assembly GCA_964501905.1. GTDB lineage: Archaea > Thermoproteota > Thermoprotei > Thermofilales > B69-G16 > B69-G16. Next base: position 168,666 of record CAZCTW010000001.1, read on the forward strand.
GATAAAACTTTAAGATATTTCAATGTATTTATTGTATCATTGTGGGGATTAAATGGGTATACGGCTAATACTTGAAAGATCTAAAGTTAGAATTGGAGAGCCTATAAGAGGTTATGTGCAAACCGATAGGCTAGTTTTTTTGAAGTTTATTATAGCAGCTGCTTCGCTTTTGCCTTCAAAAGCTAAGAATGTAGGTCCTTTCTATAATATCATAATGAAATATATAGATGAGAGAGAGATTGAGAAAAGCCAGAATTTCGAATTTAATCCGCCGAGTTCTGCGCCTCCAACGCTATCGACGAGAAATTTCCTAATTAAATGGAGCCTAATAGTCGGCGTGCCTAGACTCGGAGGAAGGATGCTGTTTCCACGCAATGAAATTAGACTGGTAGCTGTACCGCCCCTATACCCTAAGAACGAGATAGAGGGTATCGAAGTGCAGAGCGATTATGCCGAGCCGGGCAAGAAGTTCTCGGTAATTATAGATGAGGAGCTTGAAGATCCTCTTGCTGAAGTGATAGTCGAGGAGTGGTATAAGGATCCTGAGAGGGAGATAGTTGAAGTATATGATTTAGATGCTCAGGCGGAATTCAAGAAGTTAGGTAAGAAAACTTTGCTGACGGTTGATTTTCCGCCTTTAGTTGGTGGAAAAGAGGATTTTATATTCTACCCGTTAACCTTCACTGCTAAACACGGAAATATAGAGTTTGGTGTTAGAACGAAAATAGAAGTAAGTTCTGGGAATTTAGAGTCCCCGCTAGTTATACCCCTCCAGATAACGCTGTAAGCTTAGACGCTCAGCTACCGGACTACTTCTTCCACTACTCGGTACCAAGGCTTCTTCGTCCCAACTTTAGCTCTTTTACGCCATTTTCTCGTTTTAGGCTCAGCCTCTATCATTTCCAGTAGCTTATCTACCCTCTCTACGACAGTTTTACACTCTTCCTCGCTTAGCTTACCCTCCTTCACGAAAGATTCGGAGAACCTTTTGACTAGTTTCAGGTTGTTAGTAGCGTCGTAGTAGAAACCCCAGTCGTCGGCTAGCACCTTCGCGATGTATTTACCGTCAATAATTTCCTTTTCTTGCTTTTCTCCCACTTCGTGACCTAAGAAGAGCACTATAAGGTCGACTATATCCTTACGGTTAATTTCGTGGATCTGCGTTTTCTCTAAGACTAGATCTGCTAGGCTTATCGTCGGGTAGTCTAGTTCTAGCCTCTTTTTGAGATCTACGTCGTGACTGAATTCTAGCTTATCGAAGAATACGTCAACGTGGTAGTAGCCTTGAGGGTGATAGTATATGTGCCTTCTTGTGCCGAATAATCTGTTTATGTAAAAGTCGGGCTTAAACTTTAAAGTTTGCTCGAATAGTTTCTTTATATCTTTTCTCTGCTTTCCGTAGCCCACTAAGTCCAAATCGGTGAATAGGGGTTGTCCCTCCCCAAACCTCCCCAAGGTTCGGAATTTTTCCCTGCAGATGGGGCAGTTGTCCGAGTGTATGTATATAGCCAGTGCTCCAATAAGCCTTAGCTGTATTCCCATCCCCTTAGCTTTTTCGACTATCGAAAGGGCTTCCTCTATAAACTTATCCTCTGGAAGTCCTACAAAGTGTATCTCGCCCACATTTATCCCTCTATTTTCCAGTAGTTTTTCACACCTTCCTCGGTGAGTTCGACTACGAAACCTCTTAAAATGCCCTCAGTATATTCGCTCCCGGGGTTTAAGACCGGCGTTTTCCCTATTTTATCGCTGGCGTAGCTCTCGTGTATATGTCCGTGGAGCCCGAGGAGGGGTTGATACTTTTCGATCACCTTTCTGACTGCTTTGCTGCCCACGTGAACCATTAGCGGCTTTCCTCCGACGTAAACTATTTTCATGTTTTTATCTAGTTTAGGCGCTAGGTCTAGCTTCGTGTTGTAGGGGGGCGCGTGGAAGTTGAATATGGCTCTGCTCGGATCTGAAGCTTTAGATATTATCTTCTCAAGGTGTTTTTCCAGTTTTTTATCGTCCATTTCTCTCGGCGTATTCCACGGAGTTGGGTTTACGTACTCACAGCTGATTATCTCGTAGTTATACTCTATTGGGACGACCTTGTCTAACGGGTATATGATACCCTTATCCTCGTAGCTCTTAATGACGTTGTCTATAAACTTCTCATCGTCGTTGCCCGGCATTACGATTACTCTAACTTTTTTTAGATCTACCTTCTCCACTATTAAGTCGAGCCACTTCTTCATTCTCTCTATAATTAACTCTTTAAATAGGTCGTCCATTTTCCTCGGGTCGGCGGCTATCTCTTTAGCCTCTTTCACGGTCATAATTTTGTAGTAGTAGGCCGTGTTCTCTATATGGTCTAGCACTTTCTGAAGTTTCTCTTCGTCGCCTTTAGGTATTTTGTATTTACGGCCTATAAACTCGGCGTAGTAGTAGTCGCCCATATCGTATACTGGTATTATAGCTTTACCCGTTAGATCTCCGGCTAAGATTAAGATGTCAGGATTGTATATGGACGTCGCGTTTATCCACTTCTTCCACACGTACGTGTTTCCATGCACGTCGGCCGAAAAGAATATACGTACCATATTTATACACTCCTCACAGATTATAAATTATTTGGGAATCTAATCTAAATAAAATTTTTGGCTTTACGCTCCAGAGATTAAACATATACACCACCGGAAAAATTGATAGAGAAAAAATTAAATATTTATGCGGGCGGAATTTCGGTGTATATGGTCTTTACGTCTATGCCTCTCTTAGAGTTGTAGATTAGGAAGCTGACGAAGATAAAGGCTCCGAGGGCCATCCAGAAGCTCTGGTGGATCGGTATCATCAGAGATTCGCTGCCGAAGTAGTAGAAGATCTCCTTGGTGGCGACGAAGAAGAAGAACATGTTGATGCCAAAGCCGTAGGCGCCCAGTATGCTCAGTACGGGGATTCCGGCGATCTCCCACTTTAGCGGGCTTCTCTCGTAGAGGTCGCTCCTCAGGTAGGGGAGGACAGCGGCGGATAGGCAGGCCATCATGACTGCAAACTGGTATAGGTTTGTAGTGTCGGCGGCTGCTGCCCAATCGCCTCCGGCGGTGAGTGCTACTCCCACAGCTCCTCCTAGCATCGTTATGAGTATTGCCCAGTGTGGACTGTGGAATCTCTCGTTTACTGCCGCGAAGAATTCTGGGAAGAACCTGTCGAAAGCCCAGGCGAAGACCATTCTGCTTCCTACGACGAAGAATGCTGGGATGTCTTTCAGTAGTATTATTCCTACGACTGTTCCGTTTAATACTTGTAACCACTCTAGCCCTTTAGGCACTAAGGGTATGGTGAAGGAGGTTACGACCTTAGGCGGTAGTAGGTATGTTGGAGGTACGCCCAGTAGGGAAGCTAATCCTTCAGCTCCTAGTTTGTTGAATACATAGAAGTATAGCGCGTTGAAGTATACTCTATCTGGCGGTACTCCTGCAGCTTGCAGGTAGCTCATGGCTCCTACTTTTTCGAGTATGTCTCGCGGCACTACCCAGACTGTGTAGACCATGAAAGGCAGCGCGATGTAGTAGAGCATAATTATTGTGGTTCCCACCACCTGTGCTATGAATAGAGACCTAGCAGGCGTTTTCAGCTCGCCTCCTACGAATACCGCTGATAAAATGCCGATGTAGGCCCATATGGCTCCGACGCTCGCGCTCATAGTCGCCTCCCAGGAGAAAGGTGCGACTGGCGGGTCTCCTAGCTCAAATGCTTTTCTAACTATTTTCTCATATGCTCCAGCACCGTAGATTCTATCCCAACCCGCGACTGTGGCTCCGGGCGTGAAGCCCCACGCTCCTAATATGAGCAAGTTGGAGAGGCAGCCCAGGATAGCGACTACTCCGAGCACGTTGATTATCCATCCGTAGATTTTCATTCCCAGCAGGGCTATGGCACCGAACAGGATGACGAATGTCATGCCTAGGACCCAGTGTCCTTGTGTACTCGCCATCCATTGGGCTGTGGCAAGTAGCCCTTCGTCTCTTAACGCTATTCCCGCCGCCGTGGCGGCGCTGACGAAGAAGTCTATAGAATACCATGCGATTATACCGTATGAGAGAACTTCTGTAAACCAGAATCCCCACGAAGCTAGGAATCCTAGTACGGGGCTTAATCCTCTAGTGATGAATATGTAGTCTCCTCCTGTTCTCGGCATCATAACGCCGAGCATCGTGTAGACTAAAGCAGTGGGTATCATTGCCAGTACTCCGGTTATTAGGAAGGAGAAAGGCACGAAGGCTCCTGGGTGTTGGTATGCGGCTATTACAGCTAACTTGTGGATTCCTCCGCCGACTGTGTGCGTGAATACGAGCATGAAAGCCGTGAAAGGCCCTACCGTTCTCACGAGTCCGCTGGCTCTCCTAACGAATATTACAGGTGCCGCCTCCTCACCCATAAAGCTCACCTATATAGGGTGCTTTCCTCAAGTGTTCTATTTAAATTTTCACCAGTTTTAATTTTTAGAATTTTAGATAGTTCTCCATAATTACTAAAGGATTTTTTATGCTAATTTTATATATGTCAAATTAGCGATCTCCTGCTACGACGCTATATCAGCTATTTCATACCCTAGTTTCTCGAAAATTTTGGGGTCAAGTTTTACCCCGTGGTATTCGTCTCCACACGCTCCCACTATAAACTCCTTTTCTACAACCCCTCTATCGACGATTACGCGGCATTTCCCATGAAAAGCAAATGGAGGGACCCCGCCTATTTTAAACCCGGTAAACGCTTCAACTTCATCGGGCCTTGCAAGTCTTAGTTTCTTTAAACCCGTGAGCTTCTCTAATTTCTTGATATTTACTCGTTTCTCTCCGGTTAATATCACGGCTAACCGCTCTCCCTTCCTTGAGACTAGCAGGAGACTTTTCAAAATGTATTCGGGAGGAAGCCCCAAGGCTTTTGAGGCATCTTCGGTAGTTCGACCGCTTCTCTTGTGGTGTATTATTTCGCCTTTAATGTTAAATTTTCTCATTAAAGCTAGCGCTTTTTCAAGCGTCATTGTGAATTGTGAATACAAATAAAGAAATAAAAGTAACGCAAAGTTGAATTTTTAAATGATTATAGACTAGGTTTAATATTTTCCCGAAGTCTCCATCTTAATCAATTAATAAATATTGAGGATTAAAACGCTTACTAAAGAGGATTTTTAACAGTTGTCTTTATAAGCCATAGATTAGAGTTAGATACTACTGGAAGTGACCCCTCGTGCTGATCTTTGCGCATAGGGGGTGCTCTACAAAAGCACCTGAAAACACTATTTCTGCTTTCCGTAAAGCTTTCGAAATGGGAGCTGACGGGGTAGAGTTAGACGTACGACAGACTAAAGATGGACGTTTAGTGATCATCCACGACCCGACTGTTGATAGAACGACTAACGGGCGAGGTTTCGTTGAAGAACATACTTTAGACGAGATAAGGAAGTTGGTAATCGAAGGAGGCGAACACGTTCCCACTCTTTACGAAGCGCTTAAACTGGCTTCTGAGTACGGCAAGATGCTACTAATAGATTTGAAAGTTGTAGACGCTGAAAGCGAACTCGTGGAGGAAGTGAAGAAATGCGGTATGGTTGAAAAAGTGATAGTTACTAATCAATTCTTCTACTGCTCCAAAAGAATAAAGGAAATTGAGCCTAGAATTAAAACCGCACTTTTACTGTTTAAGGGGTTGAACTACGATGACGAGGATCCCGTGGAGCTGGCTAAAGAATTCAAAGCCGACTATATCCACCCGGCTGAGTTAGAAAATGTAACCGAAGAGCTCGTGGCGAGAGCTCATGAGAACGGGATAGGAGTTATAGCGGGTACTACCGATGATCCTTTGGAGGCGGAGTATCTCTATAAGATAGGGGTGGACGCTGTTACCCCTAATAAGCCGGAAATTTTTATAGGAATAATCGAGAGATATGGAAAATCCTATTGAATAATTTCTCCCACTTCTTTAATCTTTTCTGACCACAACGGCTTCGTTCGATCTTTAGAACATGGTTAGTCATTAATATCTCAATTAGAATTCAATCTCCGTATGAGGAGACAGTTTTCCCTTGTATTAACTCTGATCGTGTTTTTGGCCGGTTTAGTGGCCACCAACCCTATCCCTATGCCTACGTTGATTATGCCGAGGGAGTACATATCCATCGAGATTCTAGGCGTTGGAGAAACTATGAGAGTCAGAGTTAGGGGGGTGTATCCCTTTGAGAATGTGAACTTCGATAAAGTTAAGATGTATTTCCCCGTACCATACAACGTAGACTGGAATACGGTTAAAGTCTACGTAAATGAAAAGCCTGTAAAATGGAGAATCAGCGATTGGAAATACGAAACCATAATTGGAGAGTATCCGGTTATAGAGTGGACGATTTTCCCACTGCCGAATAAGTTTAACGTCACGGTAGTCTATGAACAAGAGGTAGAGCCCTTAAGCGATGGATCGTTCAAAATCCTATACGCTATGGCTACGGGTAGATTTCTCAACCAGACTTATGCCAAGCAATGCGTCGCCGAGGTGAAAGTGGCCTTCGGCAACTTACCCCCCAACTTTAAGATTAAGATCGCTAGCGTGCCCCCGCCAGGCACGTTTTTCGAGAATATGTACAGCACGGAGGTCGAAGTTGAAGCTGATTGTTGTGGAGAGGTAATCTTCCGCAAAGCCAGCAAACCCTTTGAGCCTCTAAAGGAGGATATCTTGATCACAGCATTTCCGGCTGAAATAGAAGAAAAATGGATTCCATATACTCCCGACAGCGAAAGCGTAGATATGGAATTGGAGATAAGGGATAACGAGGTTAACGTCACAATGTCAATCACTTTCAGACACTCAGGGTTTAAAGTAGCGTGGGGAGACGTGACCAGACAAGGTAATAAGTTTATAGCTGATGCCGAGATCTATGAGTGGACCGGTCCTGTCCTTCAAGTTATAACTACGAAGAAACATACCTATAACTTGGGTAAGTTAAAACCTGGAAGCTATAAGTTCGAGTTCAAAGTAAACGGGGTTAAATTAAAGGAGATATCCTTTACCGTTGCCTCCTCCTCAACCGCATGTACCGGAGCGCTTCCACCACTTATACTTGCTATAGCAGCTACCCTCGCCCTAGCTAGGTTTAAACTCTAAGGCCCCACGTGCCTTATGCTAGTTTGAACTATTACGTACTTTAGTCCAACCTCGTTTAGAATTCTCTTTACTCTAAACATTTGGATTGGGGAAGGTCTTTTTATATCTCTCCTCCTGAATACTGGGAAGTAGTCTAGGACGCATACTTGGATGCTGGGGTCTATCGAGGCTATTCTATCTCCTATTTCGCGAACCTCTTCTAAACTCATGAAAGCCGGGTTATAGGGTATTCCAACTCCTAGATAGACCTCGTCAGCGTAGTTGTCTGCTATGTACTTTACAGCGTTCCACGAAGTTTTTAAGTACTTCTCCGCCAGCTCTTTATCCTCTATCTTCTATCATTACTCTAGCCTGATAGGGACACGCCCAGTAGCAACTTAAGCACCCTATATACTCATCTGGACCGGCTAGAATATGTTTGCTAGCCACACCCAACCTAAATGACTCTTCGTGCTTAAGTGCAGAGAAAAGCGACATAAGAAAAAGATAAGAGAGAAGTAATTTGGAAATGATGCCGAAGTTCCTGCGAAGTTTCCGGTTTTTCTACTGTAAACGGAATTTATCGACGCTTCCTGCGTCTGATGAACATCCGGTATATTATTAGCCCTACAACGCTTAGCAGTATGGCGAGTAAAATCCACTTTAACGGCTTGATCCTCCTCCTTCTGGCGTCTCTGAAAATCCATAATGCTGAAAGCAGGCCTAGTAGGAAGAATAGAGCTATTGCTAGTAGTATAATTACTGGAATTATTCCTAGTATAGGCATCGGTGATAAAATAGGGTTAGCAAGCTTATAAACTTAGCTAGGGACTGGCTAGGACAAAGTTAATGTCCGTTAACCCATCCTCGTCGAGAAGTATTCTTCGAATTGTTCCGCGTATTTATACCCAGTATCCGGGAATATCAGGACGTAGACCCCCTCTTCATCAGACACTTTTTAAAAGCGCTGACGACGGCCCCGGCGCTCAGCCCTATTAGGAGCCCCCTCGCTTCTAGCTATGTTTATCGCCTCTTCTATGGCTTCTCTCTTTTTAACGTCTCTAATTTGGTCGAAGCTAACCTAATGAATCCACTTCATTCCTGTTTCTATCCTACGAATACCAGGGATAATTTCGCCGGGGCGGGTTGAACCCCTATTATCTTGACGTTCTCATACCTGTTTTTAAAGTAGAACGATATAGCGCTCATGTAACCCGATGTGCTTAAGCCCCCTATTATGTGAGTAGGTCTAAGCCCTATACTCCTTAAACTGTTCATCTGTTTCTTTAGCAGTATACTTCAGGTGAACTTTGAAGTTTGCATCGTTTTCGAATTGGTTTAGATGGGACGCGCCCATTTTCTTAGCTTCGCTATCTACTTGTTTTATGACCTCGAGGGTCAGGCTTACTGGTGCTCTGACAACTTCCGCCCCCAACACTTTGAGGAAGGTATCGCTCACTTTTTGATTCGTACAGCACTCCCTAAGCTCTCCTCTCTCTAAGGCCTCCATTATCATGGACCAACCGATTTCAGGTCAGGCTTGAAGAATTTTATCTTAACTTTCGAAATATCCACCTTTGAGCTGATAGTAGATCGAGAGCCTGAAGAAGCTCATGTCCCTCCAGTACGACTCCAGTCTCTCCATCTATTACAATAGGCCTATCTATGACGCCCGATTTAAGAATCTTGGCGTATATTTGTAGCACACTCTTTAAATCAACAAACGTTGACGGCTTTATTTCATCTATTTCCTTTAGCTCTACCTGCGACATAACATTGTTATATAGCTATGTGTAACTTAAATACCTTTGGGATATAAGCTCGAGTAACAGATAAATAGCCAAGCAATCTGTTCTCAATCCGTGGTGTGTACTTATGCCCGATCCGAGGGTTAGCAAGCTAGCGGATCTGGTTGTACGCTACTCCACCGAGGTTCGGAAAGGAGATTTTACGGTAATTACGGGTTCCTACGCGGCTCTTCCCTTGATAAAAGAACTGGTTAGGGCTATCCTTGAAAATGGCGGAAATCCATCAGTGTATTTTCTGGAGGAGGAAGTGGAGGAGATCTTCTATAAATATGCTAAAGACGAGCAGTTAGAATTCGTAAGTCCCCTGAGCAGGTTGATGATCGAGAAGGCGGACGTTAGGATTAGCGTGCTCTCCTCTACGCACACTAAACACCTTAGCACTGTAGACCCGGAGAAGATAAGGAAGAGGATGGCGGCTCGCAGAGAGCTTACTGAGATTTTTATGAAGAGAGATGCCGAAGGTAGTTTGAGGTGGAATGTAATTCCCTATCCGACGAAGGCTTTGGCTCAAGAAGCCGAGATGAGCTTGGTTGATTACGAAGATTTTGTCTACAAGTCTTGCATGGTCGATAGGGAGGATCCGGTAGAGGCTTGGTGTGAGCAGGCTAGGAGGCAGGAGGAGATAGTAAAGTTGTTGAGCATGGTGTCAGAGATAAGAGTGGTGGGCGAGAAAACTGATTTGACGATTAGAGTAGATGGGAGGAAGTGGATAAACGACGACGGCAAGAAGAACATGCCCGGCGGCGAAGTATTTACGGGTCCTGTAGAGGACTCGGCGGAAGGGGTAATATATTTCGAATATCCGGCTATATGGAGGGGTATAGTGGTAGAGGGTATACAGCTTAAGTTCGAGAAGGGTGTAGTCGTGGAAGCTAAAGCTTTGAGGAAGGAAGAGTATTTAAAGAAGATATTGGAGACGGATGAGGGGGCTAGGAGGATAGGGGAGTTCGCCTTTGGGCTGAACTATAACATCAATAGATTTACGAGGAACATACTCTTCGATGAGAAGATAGGCGGAACAATACACATAGCCGTGGGGGCCGGTTATCCTATAACTGGAAGTCATAATAAATCGAGTATTCACTGGGATATGATAAAGGACATGAGGAAGGGCGAAGTCTACGCCGATGGAGAGCTAGTATATAGGAACGGGAGGTTTCTAATCGAGCTCTAGGCGGCAGTAAGTTAGAGTATGGTTGCGACGTTCAGATTTATATACCTTAGAAACGGTTTAGAATCAGCATCAGATAGGGTTCTTCACCTATCTGTACCCCGCCGTACTCATCATCAACAAATATAACATTATTTTTCTTCTTAAATACTTCACGTGATAAACCCGGGTTAACAGTCAAAACTCCCGGACTTATCTCCCGAGCTTTCCTTGGCAGAAGTTAAACGAGAGCTTTGATTTATATACTAGTCCAAATATTCGTGGAACTAGGTGAGTCTATGGAGTTGAATATAGGAGGAACAAAATTAGGCAAGAAGGAATTGCTGATAATAGCCGCCGTCTTTATAATCGTCGTTATAGCCCTAGCTTCCATAGCCGCGATATTCATACTCCCTAAAATAATGATGGGCGGCTTCAAGGCAGTGGGACAGGTAGCCCTAATCAAAATCGAGGGACCCTTAGCCTTTACCTCTTCCAAGTATAGTATCCTTGGTCCTCTCTTTGGAGTTGAGGATTACGTGGAGTTAATGGAAAAGGCCGAGCGAGACCCGGCAATAAAGGCTGTTGTATTATACGTGAACAGCCCCGGAGGTTCTGTCGCCGCCTCAGAAGCCCTCTACTTCGCTGTTAAAAAGCTGGCTGAGAAGAAGCCCGTAGTCGCTTACATAGCTGACTACGGCACTTCTGGAGCCTATATGGCGGTGCTACCCGCTCATGAGATTATAGCCAGCAACAGTAGTTTAACTGGCGCGATAGGCGTTTACGCCTTAGTTATAAATTATAAGGGATTAATGGATAAGTTAGGAGTAGAAGTCTACACTTTTAAGTCCGGCAAGCTAAAGGACGTAGGCTCTCCCTTCAGGGAAATGACCGAAGAAGATGCTAAAGTTTACGAGGAGATGATATCAGAGTTCTTCGAGATATTTAAACAAAGAGTGTTAAAACACAGAGAGGTGGAGAGCGAGAAGATATTCAGCGGTAGACCTTACACGGCGAGCAAGGCTCTAGAGCTAGGGCTCATAGATGAAATTGGCACCTTTGATGACGCCATAAACGAGGCAAGGCGATTAGCCGGGCTCCCCGAGACCGCTCCTATTAGAGAACTTAGACCAACTAGACCTAAGCTACTAGAAATGCTTCTAGGATTGCCTGCGAGTCAGAAACTCGAACTTTTGCCTAGCCAAGAAATATTGGCCATTTGGCCTCCACCGACTATAGCTATAGAGCATTAAAACAAACTTTTAAGGGTTTAAGAGTATTATCGTCCTTAATATATTTATTATAATATATGCGTATTAATGAATAACAAGGAATTTTAACAGTCATAGTCGTGCTTCTTCTCATAATGTTAGTGATAGCCTTTGTGGCAAAATACAATAATGTTTTGCAAACTACCGAGTATAGTTTTTAAATGCTGGGATAAGAATAAGTTGGACTTTATCCTAGCAAAAATTCGATTTATCTGAAAACTAGCAGACCTTTATGGATGATTTTCTCTTTATAACATAATGCTTTTATATTCCCGTATGCCTTTTCATAGGCAAGAGAAGCTAGATTAGAAAAATGTAAAGGTGTTTAAATGAGTAGTATAAAACGATACGTAATAACAAGGATAATAAACTACGTGCTAGTGCTGCTAATAGTCCTCTCTCTAACCTATGCAGTTATGGCTCCGATAGCCGATCAAGCACTAATAGATATGTGGAGAGAAACGCTGAACGCTAGGCTTAGAAGTGACCCCAAACTTATCGAAAGCTTAAAGGCGAAGGGTATATCTCCGGAAGAGTGGATTAACCAGCAACTAGAAGTAATCAAAAAACGGGAGGGATTAGATAAACCGTGGTATGAACGATTGCCTAAGAGAGTTTTTGATATGCTAGTGTTTAGGCTTGGTAGATCTCATCTCATCAGGTCGTTTAGAGGCACCAGGAATATATCAGATATAATATTCGAGAGAATCCCCTTCTCGGTCCTACTGTTCACTTCTTCAACGATTATCCTGGTAGTGCTAGGACTCATTATAGGCTTAGCGTGCGCAAGAAAGCCTGGATCTCTCCTGGATGTATCCTTTATAATCTACGCGCTGGTAGGGAATAGCCTGCCTATGTGGTGGCTAGCAATGATACTGGTCCTAGTTTTCGTCTACTTCCTGCATCTATTCCCGCCACCGGTAGAGATTAAAGCAGTAGTTGCCCGCCCCCCGCCCATCGGCAATGTTTCTGAGTTTATAGGCTATCTAGGTAACTTGCTGTACTACATGACCTTGCCGCTTTTCACGGTCACGGTGGTAAGCTTAGGCGCCGAAGTATACCTTATGAGAAACATAGTTTTAACAACGATGACAGAGGATTTCGTCTTCGTCGCTAGGGCTAAGGGACTTCCGGAGCGCGATGTAATCTATAAACATGTACTGAGAGCCGCCGCCCCGCCTATAATAACCACCGTCTTATTGAGCATTACGGGGAGCTTGTTTGGCGGAGCTATAATCACGGAGACCGTGTTTATGTGGCCTGGCATGGGACTGCTTTATTGGGAAGCTATAGCTGGCAACGATACCCCAGTGGTGCTAGGCCTAGTTTACTTATCTCTGCTAGTTTACTTAATAACACTAGCGGTGCTAGACGTGCTCTACGGCATTCTAGACCCGAGAGTTCGTATAACAACGGGTGTAACGGGGTGAGATAAGATGAGCGAAAGAGCTAAAAGGTATATGGAGCTCTACCGTAAGACTAAGTGGGTAAAGCTCAGGCTATTCTGGGAAGACTTTAAACACAGTAAGTTGGGGATGTCCGGAATAGTGCTACTGATAATATTCGCTATAATATCCATACTAGTCGTTTCAAATACAATAGTACCGAGCGACCTCCCTAAGAGATGGCATAGCCCAGAGGCTTGGAATGAATACCCCGAGCTTGTACCCCCGGAGTGGTGGTTTAAGATAACGGGCGAGCCCATTTTCCCGCACACAATAATAGAAAAGGAGTTCCCCGAGGGGGAGGAGGAAGCCGTCATAACCTACTACTACGAATCCGACGCTTTTCCAACAGACGCTAGGTTAGATCTGGAGATATCCACGTTCAACACCAGTATAGTCAGAATAATCATCTCCGTTTATAGACCTGACGAGGAGGAGATCGTCATATACGATAAAACTGAGAGCATAACCGAGAGGATGAACAAAAGCGCGATAAGCCTATTCATCAAGAGAAACTCCGAGATCGCGAGAATACTAGTACACCACTTCGGCATAGAGAAAAGCCCTGATGTCGTGAATAACCTTTGCCTCCTATTCGGGGAGAAATCTCCGGATATGTGGAGTCCGAAGACTGCTAAGCCCTTGAAAGGCTCGTATGTTTTCACGATAAGAGTCTCGACTTTTGAAGGCGAAGTTGAAGTTGATAGGGCGAAATTGATACTGTACGCTAACGCTTATGGTTTAATGGGGACGGATAGCTTCAGGAGAGATTTGTTCCTCGGCTTGCTCTGGGGGTTCCCCATAGCCCTACTCATAGGTATATTAACCTCCCTGTTGACGACGATAGTCGGCGTGACCTACGCCATGGTAAGTGCGTACTACGGAGGATATATTGACGAAATCATGCAAAGGATCGTGGATATAGTTTCGAGCATCCCTCTGCTCCCCATCCTAATCTTATGTGCGATGACTTTTGGCCCGAACATCTGGCTTATTATAGGCTTGCTTGTGCTCTTCACTTGGACTGGAGGCATAAAGACTATTAGGGCCATGGTCTTCCAAATTAGGGAAGCGGCTTACATAGAAACTGCTAGGGTGGCCGGCGCCTCTACGAGGTGGATCTTGTTCAAGCACATACTGCCGCAAGTGCTTCCCTACTCGTTTTACCTAGTCGTCTTAGGAGTCCCGTACTACATATTAATTGAGGCCGGTATAAGCTATCTAGGGCTTGGCGATCCAACTCTGCCCACGTGGGGGCAGATATTGCACGATGCCTCTATCCATGGAGCTACTCTAGGCGGGTACTGGTGGTGGGTTATACCTCCAGGCCTCTTGATAGCCCTTGTGGGGCTTTCGTTTGCCATGATAGGCGTCGCGGTTGATAAAATCCTAAACCCGAAGTTGAGGTATTAGGTAGGGAGTATGGAGCCCTTGTTGAATGTAGAGGGGTTAAAGACTTACTTCATAATCAGCGAAAAAAGAGTTGTAAAGGCGGTTGACAACGTATCCCTAAAATTGTACCCGGGCGAGTCTCTAGGCTTAGCCGGAGAATCCGGTTGTGGAAAAAGCACACTAGGCTATGCTATCCTCACCTGCATACCTAGACCGGGCAAGATTGTCGGCGGGAAGATAGAGTTCGAGGGGGTTAATGTAACTGATAGGCCCGAGCCCTGGGTGAGGAAGAACTACCGGTGGGTTAAAGTCTCTATGATATTTCAGGGAGCCATGAACTCACTAAACCCCGTGCTCACCGTGGGGAGACAACTCGCTGAACCCCTAGTCTACCACAAGGACATGACCTATAAAGAGGCGCGTAAATACGTAGTTGAGGCATTAAAGCTCGTGGGCTTACCCGAGCACGTAGTAGATCGCTACCCCCACGAGTTATCCGGAGGTATGAGACAGAGGGCAGTCATAGCTATGTCGCTGATATTGAAGCCTAAGCTTGTCATAGCCGATGAGCCGACAACTGCTCTAGACGTCGTCGTCCAAGCTCAAATCATAAACTTGATGAAAAAACTCAAACAACAGGAGAAAATGAGCTTAATATTCATAAGCCACGACTTGAGCATTCTATCGGAGATAGTGGATAAGGTCGCGATCATGTACGCTGGTAAAATAGTCGAATACGGAACATCCGAGCAAATCTACCTCACTCCTAAACACCCCTACACCCAGAGACTACTTAAAGCAGTTCCAAGGCTAAGGGAGAAAATCGAGAAGCTAGAGTTTATACCTGGAGCGCCGCCAGACCTCGTCTCGCCGCCACCCGGTTGCAGATTCCATCCAAGATGTCCCGTGTTCAAGGAGCGGAGCGGCTTTAAAGGATTATGCGATAAGGAAGAGCCCCCACTAGTGGAGGTCGAGCCAGGCCACATGGTGGCGTGCTGGCTCTATTCCAGGAGGTGATAAAGGTGGATGACGATAAGGCGATAGTTCAGGTGGAAAATCTGAAGAAGTGGTTCCCGGTTAAAGCCGGGTTTTTCACCTCAATTTTCGGAAAGAAACGAATCTTCGTTAAAGCCGTCGATGGAATATCCTTCGAGATATATAGGCGGGAAACCTTCGCCCTCGTCGGGGAGTCCGGCTGTGGAAAGACCACTACAGGACGTCTAATTCTTAGGCTTCTAAAGCCTACGGACGGGAAGATATTTTTCGATGGAACAGACATAACCTCGGTGCCGGAGAAAGAGTTGAAGAAAGGCTTTAGAAAGAAGACTAGTATGATATTTCAGGACCCCTACGCCTCGGTAAACCCGCGCTTTACAGTATACGAAGTAGTATCAGAACCGTTAACGATACATAACATAGGTACTTTTGCGGAAAGAGTAGAACTGGTAGCTAAACTACTGGAAGAGGTAAAGCTCACCCCCGTGGAAGACTTCCTCTGGCGCTTCCCCCACCAGCTAAGCGGAGGACAGAGACAGAGAGTATGCATAGCTAGGGCTCTAGTCCTAAACCCCGAGTTTATAGTGGCGGACGAGCCGGTCTCTATGCTGGATCTCTCCATAAGAGCGGAAATTCTACAGCTCCTACGTGAGCTCCAGAGGAAGCACGGGTTAACTTACCTTTACATAACCCACGACTTGAGCACGGCTAGGTATTTCTGTGACCGCATAGCCGTCATGTATCTCGGCAAAATAGTAGAGCTAGGATCCTCCGACGGCATCGTCGAGAATCCCCTACACCCATATACTAGAGCTCTAATCGCCGCCGTGCCGGAGCCTGACCCCAGTAACAGACTGAAGTTGAAAGAGGTACCTATAAAAGGCGAGGTTCCAAGTCCCGTAAACCTGCCCTCAGGGTGTAGATTTAGAAACCGCTGCGTCAAGTACGACGAAGCTCCCGAATCTATTAGGAGGTTATGTAGGACTAAAGAGCCTCCTCCAGTGGAAGTTGAAGATGGTCATCAAGTCGCGTGCTGGCTATACGCAAAATACTATGAGAGAGCTTAACGTGGAAAGGGATTATCGGAAAGAGCAAATAAGAAAAACCTCGCGTAAATATCTATTTTTAGGCTTTCTGTTGCTCTTCTCCTCGATAATACTCTCCATCTTCCTGATATCCTACCCGTACATTTCTATAGGCAGAAGGCATCATACAATCAACTATACGCTTACCGCCACCAAGCCCGTCTACCACAACATAACCGATGTACCAAAAGACTATGTAGCTTATATGGATTACGTAGTCATATCCAGCAATTCCTCCAATTTCGATATGTATATAGTCTTTTTTAATGGGGATGAGGCTAGCTTCTGGTGTGAAAAGTTAAACTTCACGAAAGGCTATAGCGCGGGTTTCGTAAACATAGATTCCCACTTATCTAAATTAATGCTGGTGTTAAACTCGACCAGACACTGCGATTTAAGCTTAGAATTAGATTTCACATATTACACGAAGCCTTTCTACTTCAACTTTTTAAGCCTTCTATGCCTGTTAACTTCCCTAATAGGCGCTGGGCTCGCCGTGAAAGGGCTCATCTACTTCATAGTCTACCGCTTTGGTTTCACCAAAATTTCTGTAAAAGGCTACTCCTGAATACTTTAATGGATAACAGCTAGACCTTTTTTGAAAACAGACATTAAGAAAACCCTTTTAATCATTCGTAACCTAGTTCTAAAAAACCGAACATATCATCAAATGAAACCATAGATTTAACAAAAATAATTTTAGTGTAGGATAGGGAAAGACTTAAATATTGTAAAATTGAAGTACTTAAGGAAGGTGGAGAAAAATGGTTAAAATAAAAATCGGAAGCCTCCTGTTAACGATAGTTCTCCTCCTAGCAATAGCTGCAGCGATTAACCCGATAACTTCTGTGACTGCCGCTCCTGAGGAGAAGGGAGCTAGGGCAAACAAGCTAGTCTTCGTCGAGTATGGCGAGAACTGGGAGGCCGCGATGCTGGACGTAGCTGAAGGCAAAGCGGCCGCCTTCGTATGGGGCGCCTCAAAGGAAGCTTTCGAGAAATATAAGGACGACCCGAGAGTTAAGTTCTTCCTAGCCCCCTCGGGTATTCACAGCTTTATACTAAATCCCGCTTTTAACGAATCTGAACCTGATGTGTTTAACCCGTTCGCTATTGAGAAAGTAAGATATGCAATGAACTTCCTCATAGACAGAGAGTGGTATGTGAGCCAAGTTCTAGGAGGTCTAGGAAAGCCAATGTACACCGCTATAAGCGAGTTCGCGCCCGACTTCCTGGTAATCCTCCCGGCCATACTGAAGCATAGCATCAAATACGACGAAGATTACGCCATCAGGTTGATCGAAGAAGGAATGAAAGAAGCTAACGAAACGGGGATTTGGGCCGGGAAGATAACGAAGAAGGACGGCAAGTGGTACTTCGGCGACGAACCGGTCAAGATAATAGGCTTGATCAGGAGCGACGACCCCAGAAGAAAGGCTATGGGAGAATACTTTGCAAACCAACTTGAAAAAGCGGGATTTACCGTTGAGAGGAAGTATGGAACCTTCAGAGAGCTCATACCGATAGTCTACCTGAGCGACCCGTTCAAGCTTGAATGGCACTTCTACACTGAGGGTTGGGGCGGAGGCTTCTCCAGGTATAACGACTGGGATCCGATATTCTTCTACACCACCGAGTACTGGCAATGGCAATTCGGAACCCCCTCCGCCTTCGACGGTAGCAAGGTCGAGGTCACCTACCTCGGCAAGAAGATGACGTTAAACAAGGTAGCTAGAATCCTAGGAGACGGCAAGTACAAGAGCATAGAGGAGAGGAACGAGGCTCTGAGAGTCATCTGCGAGGTCGGCATCGCCAAGTCTGTGAGAATCTTCGTAGCTAACCTAGCCGAGGCTTACTTCATAAGCGCTAAGGTGTCTAACCCGGTTATAGACTTCGGCTACGGCACTGGTAACAGATGGTTCTTCACGACCGCAGCCATGGAAGGCACCGACACCCTAACCATCGCCATGGTTCACGTGACGGAGACCGAGCCCTGGAACTGGGCTAACGACGACTGGTACACTCACATAATATGGCACGCCACCTATGAGGACGGCGTCGCCAGACACCCGCACAACGGTAAGGTAATACCCGTCTGTACTGAGTTTAAAGTAGATACTAAAGGCCCCGAGGGCGCTCTCGACGTCCCCGACACGGCGCTGGTATGGGATCCGTTCCAGAACAAGTGGGTTAGCCCATCAAAGCTCTCCGACGACTTCCTAACCAACTTCTACGACGCAGACCTAGCTAAGGCGAAGGCTAAGGCCACTAAGGCTAAGAGCAAGGTTACGTTCACCTTTAAGTTCCCATCGTTCCACGACGGCAGCAAGGAAAGCCTAGCTGACGTAATGTTTAACCTATACTTCAACTGGCAGTGGTCCGTCAAAGTAAACGATACCGACCCGACCTACGATGAGGCTAAATCGCCTGAGTTAATAAGCTTCGCGAGCCAGATCAGAGGCATAGAAATTATTGACGATAAGACCGTGGCGGTTTACATAGACTACTGGCACTTCGACCCGACCGAGATCGCCGGCATGGCCTCTGTATTCACCAGCATGCCGTGGCACCTCTTCTGGGCTGAAGAGCAGTTGGTGATATCTGGAGCCTACAGCTGGACTGCCGAAGAAGTAGCTCCAAGAATTGACGAGAGAAACTCCGAACACGCCAACTCTATAAAGGAGTTCCTTGCCGGGGCAGCCAGCAAGAGTAAGGTACCTGCCTGCCTGAAACAGCTTGCCGACAAAGGATTAATATCCATAGCCGACGCTACGGACAGATACAACAAGGCTATAGCGTTCATAGAGAAGTACAACCACGCGATTATAGGTAACGGTGCGTTCTACGTCACTAAGGTCGACTTCGTAGCTATGAGAATGGAGTTAGAAGCTTGGAGAGACCCCGACTATCCGTGGCCTGTCGGATACTGGGACGAGTTCGCTAAGATGAAGAAAGCCGAGATAACCAAGGTGAACGTGCCTGAGGCCGCGATGTCAGGTTTGAGCTTCGAAGTAACCGTCGATATTAGCGGTATTACCACGGACGATTTAGGCCTAGTTTCCGCGCTAGTCGTTGATTCCGCTGGCAACATAGTGTTGAGTACTGAGGAGTATGAGGTCGTCGACAAGGATACAATCAAGATACCGATGAAGATTGAGAAGAGCGGCTTGTTCAGCTTGAGAGTCGCAGTTGCCTCTAATGACGTAGTCATACCCTCCGTGAAAGAAGCACCTCTGAAGATTACCGAGGTAGAGCCTTACGTGAAATCTCTGGAGACGGAGTTAAGCGACGCTAAGAAGAAGATTACGAAACTACAGGCTCAGATAGCCGAGCTACAGGCTCAGATTGAGAAAACTGCCGCTGAGCGGTTTGAAGCCGGTAAGAGCGAGGGCTACTCCGCCGGTATGAACACTGGCATTATCGTAGGGCTAGTGATAGGCTTAGTCGTAGGCGTTGCTGTAGGAAAATTCGTATTAAAGCCTAAAGAAAGCTAAAATTTTTGTTTTTCTTCTAATTATTTCTGTTCTTTTCTTAAAACTTTTTTAAGATTTGAGATCAAACCTACGGGCGTTGGGTCTATCCTATTTAGCAGCGCTGAGAAGTATGAGGTCGAATCGGCCAAGTATAGGAAGGATAGCTGGTTGGCTAGCCTTCCTTCTCCTCTCCCTTTCAACTCGGCGTATTCTATGTTGAGCTCTTCTAGAACCCCCTTCATGTATTCTATTCTAATTTTTAGCCTGTCGTCTTCTTCCCTACCCCTCAGGAATATAGGGTAGTAGTTGGCAGCTAGAGGGCCTTCCCAACCCATTATCTCGTTGTGGAACATCTCGGGAATCTCCGCGGAGAAAGCGTGGATTTTAGCGTTTTCGTTTAGCTGAGTTTTAAATCGGAAAGCTGTAGAGTAGTAGGGGAGGTAGCCGTAGATTAAAGGCACTTTACCCATTATTTTCTCAGCTAGCTCCTGGGCTTGCTTCGCTGTCTGAGCCTCCTCGGCCAGCTCCTTCCCCATTTCCGCTAAAACTTGGACTGCTTCCTCGAACTCCCCTTTATCGAAGCCCTTGACCCCGAATTTATCCAGAACTACGAGGAGGGAGGTGTAGAGGTAGGCTATGGCGGTTCTCGGAGGTCTGCCTTTTGGTATTTTGATTATGGGTAGTCCTGTTTTCTCGGCGTATTCTTCGAGAATACCGTTTGAAGTTATCAGCACGATCATGCATTCCCTGTCAATTAGCTCTTTCATAGTAGAGATCGTCTCTTCGGTTTTGCCAGAATAACTGCTGACTATGGCTAAAGTTCCCTTGTGGGCGTAGCCTGGCGCTTTAAACCCCCTAATCACATGGATTGGAATTTGAGAGCGATCGTAGAGGTACTCTCTGGCTAAATCGCCGCCTACGGCTGAGCCGCCCATCCCGGCTATGACTACGTTAGATGGCTCTCTATACTTCAGCGTTCTCCCGTTGATAAACAGGCTATCGGGCACTTCTAACTTGGTAGAGATCTCGTAGGCTTTCTTGAAGTCCTCCGGCATGTTTAAGAGCAAGTTCCACATTCCGCTCTTGTCTATCCGCTGCCTTAGTTCGGCCCAGTCCGTCCTGGGCATAGCTGTTACAACAACACGGCACTATTTATAGGCTTCCCAGATCTTTCTAAACCTGAGGGCATCCTCGGCCATGTAGACGTTGTTAAAGAGGAGGAAAACCTCTTTAACTTCTTCTAGCCCTGTCAGGAGCTCGGCTAGCTTCTGAAGTTCCTCATCCGTATATCTGTGCCTGTAATTTATCTTACCTCTCTCGTAGCTCCCGTGAAGCCTGAAATAGGCGACTCCAGCCTCGAGAAAAGTGGGCTTCCTGACCATAGGATCACATACATCTATGAGGACAAACTTCCTGCAGAATTTTTCTACTCTCTCCGGACTCCACCCTCTAAGCTCGATCCCTAGCAGGAAATCATCTCTATCTATCCCGGCGAAGAAATTCTCGGCATTCCTCCAATTCTCCTCAGTATCCTTAAAGCTAGCGGGCAGTTGTATAATCAGAACCCTGGCTTTAAGTATCCTGGCGTATTTAAGCATTTTCTCCCAGTAGCTGAAGACCTCCTCTGTAGGCCTAAGATAGCCGACTTTCCCCGATAACTCGTGGTAGTTTTTTATCCCGCTCCTCCTCCACGTAGGGCTTTTGACATCATGAGTTATCCCCTGGAAAACCTTCAAGTTGAAGATGAAGCTTGGATGCGCGGATTCCCTCCACTTTTCAAGCGTAGACTCTCTGGGCAACCTGTAGAATGTCTTCTGGATCTCCACGGTGTCATAGGTCTCGAAGTAGACCTTCATGCTCTTAGCGAAGCCGCAACACCCTACGTAGACCTTCATAGCCTTATATATAGGGGAGTACTCTGTTTAAAATTTAATCGCTAGGTGGGAGCTTGCCCCAAATCGTTAAGAATAGAGTGAAGCCTATAGCCGAGAAGCTCCGGGAAAACGTCGACCTCATAAATTTCCTCGAAGATAAAGATGTCCAATATCTAGCTATAAAAAAAGTACTCTCCTCTCTAAGAGATTTGAGGAAAACATCTTTCATAGTCGTGGGCGTCGCCTCCGTCAGCTACATGCTCAGCCTAAAAGGGGAGGAGCACTGGCTCTCCCTATCAGACTACGTCGAGAGTAGAAAAAAGCATAATCCTGAAGAGGTCTTAAGGGGGTTCGTGAAAGAGAGTGGGAGTCTGGCTAGATTTAGGTCCGCCAGACTTAAAAGAATCGACCTCTTGGTGAGAGCACGCCCAGATTTCGAGAACAAATTCGATTCTTTCATCGGAGATTTAAATGAACTCAGGCGTTTTCTAGCACATACTCTCGGAGCTGGCTTAGAGGACAAGACCATAGTATTCTCGGTCAAAATGTTCTACTACACTCTTAAAGCGGCGGGCCTATATGTCTCCGTTCCCACAGACATACCCGTGCCCGTAGATCGCAGAGTCGCCCTCGTGTCTCTGACTAGCGGATTGCTAGAATATCCGGCCCTACACTACTTGAAAGCCGCTAACGAGTTGAGAGGGCGCTACTCCAAACTCGTCAGAGAAGCTTGGAGTAAAGTTTGCAGGTTAGCGGGCGTGCCGCCGTTGAGAGTCGATAGCCTCCTGTGGATAGTGGGAGGTTTCTTGGAGAAATCTGGTTTTAACTATCTTCGCGCTCTCCAGCTTATAGAAAATTGGCTTAGCTCCAGGCTGAATAGCAGGTGGAGAGGATTAATTAAAGAGTTATCTTACAAGCTAGTCGAGACACGGCGTATCCACTCCTTATAGCGCTCCACCTCTGATTTGTTCCTATTGAAGTCGAATATCTCGTCTACACATAGCTTCTTTGATAGAAACTTCAGTTTTTCGTCGGCGTTCCACCTTACATAGACTATAGCGCAGCTTGGGTTCTTGGACATCTTCAGCAGGGAGAAATTCATTAAAACCGCTTTAAGCCTCTGGGCATCTACTTCTACCTTAGCCTCTACGACCGCTTTAAGCCTGCCGCTTCTATCCATCACGGCTAGGTCCTGTGCTATGCTATACTCGAAGTCCTTCTCCCAGACGGGTATCTTCTCATTCCATAGAATCTCATATCCGCTCCCTAGGGCTTGTACAGTTATATCGTAGATGTACTCCTCTAAGGCGTAAGCTCTGAATTGGCCAACGCTCTGAGGCATTCTACCCAACCCCCTCTTTAAGGCCCAGGCGTACTTCTCCTCTATTGCCTCGATGAAATCAACGAGATCGCTTATATCGCGGCTTTTCTTCCACTTAAAGTAGAGCTCCTCAAGCTCTAAACCGGCTTCCGCTACCCGAAGGTCTGGGCTCTCCTTCATCAACTTAATGTAGTCTAAGGCTTTAGTCCTCCTCAAGCTCTTATACCTCTAACTCTAGAAGTTTATTCTCCACTACGTCAAAGGCTTTTATCAGCCAAGTAAGCTTTTTCTCCTTAACGACAGGCCTAACCTCCACCAGCGAAGCCTTAGACTTGAGCTTTATCAGCTCATTCTCCACTACTGGCCAGGAGGTCGTTTTTTCAAACTGGTGTATAGCGGCTAAGGCTTTGACGGTCTTTCCTATCAAAACCTTGCACTTGGAGCTGTCGACTTTCTCCTTTCTAGACTCAGCAAGCTCTATGAAAGTTTCGCCGATTATATCTTCTAATCCCAGTTCCCTTACTGAGACATAAACTTCTCTATTGCTTATCGGTATTCTTCCCTTCTTCTCGACAGCCTTCCACCTAACCGCGTATCTTACGGCGTGATAGAGATGGGATACGGCGTCGTTGTACATGCCCATGAGGTATGACTCGACTCCTAAGCCCATAGCAGCTATACTGGATTTCTTCAATATATTCAATGTCTTCTCCGTAACGCGAAAGTCCAAATTCTCGACTACTCCCCCATCCCCATATATAACGAACCCATCTTTAGCGATATAATAGGCTAGAGGGTAGCCCTCCTCTGCTAGCTCCATTAACTGTTCCTCGGTGAGGAAAACCGCGTCTACATGAAAGCCAAAGTCGGAGAATAAGTCAAGCCTATCCTTAATCGGTATTCCCTCACTTGTAATAATGGCTACGTCTACATCGCTCACATTTCCCGCGAAATCTTCGGGTCTAGTTACTGAACCGTACACTATTATAGCTACTACCTTCTCGCCGAATCGGGTCGTGACGGCCCTGCGCACTAGGTCGTAGATCACCTGCAAGACGCTCCCCATAAATACTTGCAGTAGACCTTATAAATCGTTGACCATGAGGAGTCTACTATTGGTTAATGTAGAATTCCTATCCAATAGGGAGGGGGATTCGATACTAGTAGAGGATGACAGGATAGCTTCTATAGGTTGGGAGGATAGGCTCAGGAGGCGCGCTAAAGCTTCAGTTGATGTTGTTGACTGTAGAGGTTATTTCGCTATTCCAGGTTTAACGGATTCCCACATGCATCTGCTATCCTACGGGCTCTATAAAAGGCGGCTAGACCTTTCTAGGGCCACTAGCATAGAAGATATTAAAAAAGCCGTTGCCAGGAAAGCTCGAGAGCTGGGGCCTGGAAAGTGGATAATTGGAAGAGGTTGGGATCAAGAAAAGCTAATTGATAATAGGATGCCAGATAGATGGGATCTAGACGAGGTAGCTCCGAAAAACCCTGTCTTGCTATTTAGAGTTTGCGGACACGTGGCCGTCGCCAACAGCTACGCCCTTAAGCTGGCTAACATAGAGGACTACGCCCCCGATCCGCCTGTCGGCCATTTCGGCAGAGAAGGGGGTAAGGTTAACGGAGTGCTCTATGAGGGGGCCGTCGAGCTCGTGGAAAAAGCTATCGGAAAGCCTTCCTTAAGAGAAGCCGTAGATGCCGTGGCTGAAGTCCTTCAGGAAGCTGCTAGCTATGGTTTAGTTGAGTTGCACGCTATGTCGGTGGATGAATACGAGTACAGAGTTTTGAAGCTTATGGATGAGAAGGGATTGCTTGAGTTAAAGGTAAAGGCTTACCTGGAGCTAGACTCTATAGGGGCGACAGGCGAGAAAGGAGAAGGAATGCTTCGGGTCTGCGGGGTTAAGGTAGTAGCCGATGGAAGTTTTGGGGCTCGGACGGCATACCTTAGAGAACCGTACTCTGACTCGCCCAGTTGGAGGGGTGAGCTACTAATGGATGCAGAGGATTTAGTCGAAGTATTCAAGAGAGCTGAGCGGCGGAGGCTAGAGGTGGCTGTACATGCTATAGGGGATGGAGCAATAGAGGAGGTTTTAAA
Source organism: uncultured Thermofilaceae archaeon (assembly GCA_964501905.1). Lineage (GTDB taxonomy): Archaea > Thermoproteota > Thermoprotei > Thermofilales > B69-G16 > B69-G16. The sequence continues at coordinate 193,692 of CAZCTW010000001.1, forward strand.
AGCGGTGGAGGAGAGCGGTTTTCAGAAAGTCAGACTAGAGCACGCGTCTCTAACTCCCCCCGACCTCATCGATAAAATAGCGGAGTTAAAGATACCTGTATCGGTTCAGCCGCACTTTATCTTAAGCGATTGGTGGATAGTTGAAAGGTTAGGGCCCGAGAGGACTAGATGGATTTATGCCTATAAAAGCCTTCTATCTAAGGGAGCTTTAATCGCTGGCTCATCCGACGCCCCAGTAGAGCCTTTAAATCCTTGGCTAGGCGTTTATGCGGCTGTCGATAGAGGGAAAAAAAGCGGATTACCTATATGGAGGTTTTCGAGTTGTGAAGCTTTAAAACCTAGGGAAGCTCTTAACCTCTATTTAAGAAGGAAAAAGCCGACTAATAAATTCACAGATAGGATACTTATAAAGGAAGGCTGTTCCGCCGATTTAACAGTAATTAGCGAATGCCCGTTTAAAATTGAGAATATACAGGGGTTGGAAGTTATCCTAACTGTAGTTGAGGGTAGGGTAGTTTACAAAAAAGATTATTCTTCTATGATGTGAATATGGGCTAGATCCCCAGGCTCCTCTATGCCAAACCACTTGTATACTACTTCTTTCTCAAACTTCTTTTCGTGACATATGCGGAGCATTACACTTATAAATAGGCTCCATCCTTGTAGGCCAAATATCTGAATGAAGAGCTTCATAAACTCTTTAGGTTTGAAGAGGATGAGTTTATCTACAGGCATTCCGGCGGCTCTACCTATATGGTACTCTAGCACTCCGATGAAATGGCTGCCCATCATTTTTTTAAATTCATTCCATAACTCGAATTTTTCAAGATCTTTTACGGTTTGGGCATTCATAGCTATGCCCTTTTTACCGCGTATATGGGTTCGTCTACCCATACCCATCTCCCCTTATCTACAAACATCCAAAGACGCGGTCTAAAACGTTGAATGCTCTTGCTTGAAAGCACCAGGTCTCCGAGGGGCATCTCAACGTCTTCAAATAGGGTGAAAATGCGTTTATACAGGTCCTCGAGCATACTACAAGGAGGTTGCCCTATTACCAGGGCATCTTCTACGTCGATCGTAGCCGTAAAGAATGAGGGAATAGACACTAATATCCTGGATATCGTGGGGGCATCTTTCCCCTTAAAATACCAAACTCTAATTGGGACTTTATTCATGGGATAGAAGAAGTTTATTGTGTTGCCCCGCCAATATCTGGCTTTAACGTGCTTTATAGCGTGATAACTTATTAGCTGTTTAGAAATTCGGGGAAATGATGAGTCTACTCTTACAGCATGTTTTATAGCGCTGCTAGGCGTTATGAAAGCATCCTTTATCCTGCCTTGTATTATTGCTAGATCGATTTTATCGGGTGCTTTTAAGCCCCCGTATTTTTCAACTGGATAAGTGTAGCTTGGCAACATTTTTTCAATATCGCCGTATACTGGCATTAGAACTCCTATATTTGGAGCATAGAGGGTGAGATTGGAATTAGCCGTCCAGCGTATATACTCGTATCCTCTAATTACTATAACGTCGTCGAGCCCTAGAACGTCTAGGAAATTTTTTACGTAGGGAGGCGGGATAAGAGCGTAGATAAGTTTTCTTTTCGTTTTTAATCCATAAATTTCGCGGATAGAAACTGTATAAGATGATACCTCAATAATCTTGACATCCTTCTTCGTTATTACCACTAAAGGCAGTAAATTCATGTTTTTGTAGTCTGGCATGAAGTATACTTTTCCTTTTTCAGTTATGGCGTTTAATATCCTCCAGGTAGTGGAGTATGGGAGTCCTGCTCTCCGCGCTAATTCCCGTACGGTCCATGAATACCTAATGACATTTAGTATTTCCCATTCCTTATCCGTTATTTTGATGAATTCGCCTATTTTATTGAAAGATGACATGCTGTTTTACTCGAGTATTTTAAGGTGGTAGATAGACAGAGTTAGGAGATGGATCAGGAGACGGGTCAGGGTCTCCTGGTCCTGAGGGTCCAGCGATTCCTGTTCCGGATAGGTATAATATGATTAACAGCGCTATGATAATCAACTTTGTCTTCGATAGATTTTTCCAGTATATTTTAAACATTTTCCACCAGTTCATAGCTCTCACACTTATTATTAGGTAAATACTAATATTTATGTTTGACTTTGATTCAATATACTTTTAATTTATAGATCAAGGTCAAATAAAGGAATTTTATCCACAAGAAATTAGACGATTCGACAATAACGGCACAGAATAGATCTAAGTTGCGGTCCGGCATGAAGTTACGAAAGCCTGTTTATCTTAGGAAATTATTAGGGCGGTATTATATTTTTATTAAATCCTGTCTTTTAATAGTGATTAGAGCTAATGCAATTTCTCTAGGTTCTACGCTTAAAGTTTTACAAGTTCTTATATTACCCGTTGAAGTATTATAAATTACGTACTCTCCCTCAAGTTTTTGATCTGTTTTCACGTAGGGAGCTATTAGTACAGAGCCTAGACCGTATATAGTTAGGTATACATAGCCTTTCCCGGTTTTCACCCGGTAAAGAGTACGAAAGCCTATGCTACACGCCAGCTTTACTAGGTCTTTAATAGATTCTAGTTCTATCGTGACTACATCCACCATGTTTACACCAGGTAAATAGGTGGATTAAAGATATTAAAGTTGTTTGAGTACTCGGCTTGATGGTTAAGGTGAAGTATATAGGCTACCTCGCCGAGTTGGTAGGGATTAGAGAGGAAGAGATTAAAGTAGAGAAACCCGTTAGAGTTAGGGAGATATTGAGAATTAAAAGTGATTTAGAGGAGTTAATAATTTTAGTAAACGGGCTTCCGGGCAGTTTAAATTCCTTAGTAGATAGAGATGACGTCGTCTCGGTTCTCCCAGTTATAAGTGGAGGTTAGCGTTATTCGCCGCGTAGCCATGAAAGTAGTATGTTTATTTTCTGTCTATTTAACGCGCTCAGGGCAAAACCTATACCTTTCCCGTTTATCGTTCTCTGAGATAATCTCTCTCTGGCGGCTTTCTGGAGGGCTAAGTAGAGAAGTGATTCTAGGTTTACCCTCCTCGCGTACTCTAAGACTGCCGTATCTATTAAGTCTAAGAAGCCCGGGTAGGATTTGAAACTTCTAGAGGCACAGTAGGCTATGAAATCCTCTAAATCTAAGTTAAAAGAGAGAATTTTCACTACAGGTGCCGCAGGATTACGAGCCCTATAGTAGGCCACGCTTATAGACGAGAAAACTGGATATTCCTCTAGCACTTTAAGCCTTCTCTTCTTTCCCAACACGACCGAGAAATAGGATGAAATAAACTTCCCTTCCTCTACTTCGTCTCCGTAATCTCCTATGTACACGTACTCTCCTGGCTTAAGCAATAGCCTAGCTACAAAGGCATCAGTGAAGAAACCTCTAAAAAATCTAGCTGAGGCTTTCCCCGATTTTTCTAGCTCTTTAGCCTTCGAGAATACTTCTCCGCCCATGTATTTGAAGGCTATCAGGCTGCTGCTTATCCTCTTTATAAGCCCGGCAACCCCGACTCCCATCTTAGAAGCTTTCTCTAGCACTCTACTGGATAAATCTCTTATCTCGCGTATGTAGTTGGATTTAGAATAGCCGAAAATGGCTTCGGTCGGCGGGAAATCCCCATCTCTTACCAGCGTGTTAAATGATATCCTTCCTTCCTCTAGTTTTTTCAGAAGTGTTAGAGTAGTCTTGACTTCAATCAGAGTAGCGGCCTTGGATACGCTCTCGTCGACTTCTTTACCCTCGCTGTAACCCTTTAAGTCGACTATATGGGCGGAGATTTCAGGCATTTGAGAAGAAGGGTAGAGCAAGTAGCCGTAGACTATGGCTGATATTCTAGCGACATAGGTATCTATACACATGGGAGTGAACGTGGAATCTACTACTGCGATTTTATAGCTTTTCTCCGCTTCAGGCTTTATCTCCTTTACATCCCTCCTAGCACGCCTTAGTAATTCCTCTAAGTACCACCTAGCTTCGTCCACGGCTTCGCTTAACCGGTAAACGAATTTTTCAGCTCTCTTATGTATTTGGATCCATACGGCGCTGGCGAACGGATCCTCCTCTATTTCTTTCTCACTTTCAAGCATTGGCTTTAATCACCTCTTCTATCGTGGGGAATGTATGGAGTAATAGCGGCTTCCTTAAGGGGTTTAACAAGCCGGAGACGTAGAAATAACCTCTATCTAGTGAGGATAGATCCACGTTTTCTGTCGCCACTACTTTAGATATCTCGGCTATGTCGCTCTCTACGGCTAGCTGGCTGAAGAACACGGTGTTTATGTTGTTCCTGATGCCTGTTGACAAGTCGGTGACCCATCTCTGACTGGCTAAGACTAGGCCTACTCCAAATTTTCTCCCTCTTCTGGCTATCTCCTCTAGAATAGAGGCTGTAGGCGTTCCGGAGCTGGCGTAGTTCTGGGCTTCATCTACGATTATGACTATCTTATCCCCTCCCTTTTCCTGTACTTTCTCCCATAGAAACTTCACAGTATCCTTTAGTAGGCTCCATTTTATCGCCATGGGCTCGTTTGAGAGATCCAAGACTAAGCTCCTATCTCCATTAACCACTAGATCCGCAACTTCCTTGGGAGTGTATTTCCGTTCATTAAATTTAGCTAGATCCAGTCCAGAAATTAGGAAGCGCATAACAACTTTCGCTATAGTGGTATTTCTCCTAGCCAGTAGAGCCATAGTGTAGCGCAGTATCTCTAAGTAGTTTTCGTTCTTCCACTCTACGTTTTTAAATTCCTCTGGCTCGGCTATCTCTACCTTCCTAGGCTTCACGTATTGGGCTAGGGAGTACCCCTTAGATCTTCTATGATCCTCCATCAACCCGAGAGCTTCGAAGAAACTAGTTGCCCTGTTTAAATCTCCTCCAGAAGCTAAGTAGGCGTAAATCGAAATCTCCACGTCTTCGGCGTAATCGCTCCCAACTTCAGTGGCTATAACTGATGCTATTCCGGCGGGGCTCGGCAAAATCTCCTTATCCTCAATCACATCAAAGGAGGGATCGTTCTTGAAGAAAGGTGCATAGTCCTGCCCTGTGTGATCGAAGATTATCGATTTGACTCCCTTTAGACTGAATGCCTTAGCCAGTAGTCTGACCAAGTGCGATTTGCCTGTACCAGTGGTTCCAACGACCGCTATGTGGTAGTTCATGTAGCTGGCGTCTAGCTGGAAGAGCCTTGAAGATGATGAATGTACTCCTATGTAGAGAGGCTGGGAGACGTTAACCAGTATTTCGTCTCCTTCCTCTAGCAGGTATATGTCGGATTTGCTGCCTACAAGAGGAGGTATCGTTATGCGGGGTACAAGCCTGCCGTTTTCATCTATTACTCCTAGCAGCTCGGCGCTGGCGTTCATATAGCCTAGAGCATCTATTGTTTCCTCGTCTCCCTGAACTATGAAGGGGGAGTACTGGTTTTTCGCTATGTTTACGTGGCTTATCCACCTAACTACTCCTAAAAACCTCCTTTTCGCGTTTTCTATCAGCACTAGGTCGTTGACGTTTACTTCCTCGAATACTCTGAATGTTACGTATCTAGTTCCCGATTTGCCCACTAGAGTTCCTACCAGCTTCATTCTAAGTGCTAATAGGAATTAGAAGATTATATATTTGAGCGGATAGAGTAGGGTGGAAGTAAATAAAGACAATTTTATGGAGGCGGTGGTACCGCTTTTTTCTTAGGCCTTATCAGTAGAAAGTACACGAGTAGGCCTATAAGTCCCGTGAAGAATACTATAGCAGCCCAGAGCAGAGCGTTTAATCCGCGCTTTTTTGCGTCTCTATAGACCAAGAAGCTTATAAACAGCATTACGAAAAAGCCTATGGCTACTCCGATCAGTATTACTATTAGTGGTATAAACTGTATGAACATTGCGTACATGGAATTCAAATCCCCCCTCCAACGTATATTTATTATAATGTTATTTAACTTTGCCGTTTCTTTTAATTTAGCAGTGCCGACTCACGCCCCCAAAGCGAGACTTTCAGTTGTAAAGTTAAAGTAAAGCTTATATTCGCCCGACCATAGAGTTACGGTGATTCAGATGCCCGAGAAAGAGAGGAATCCCTATCTGGGCGCTATCGTGCTATTGCTCTCAGCTATAGCAGCGTATAACGTCTACAACATAGTGCTCTATATAGGGAAAATAGGCAATGTGCGGGCAGGAGATTTCTTCCTCCACGCGAAAATGCTAGTCCTTGTCACATTCTTCATGGTCCTAATATTCATATTCAAGAATATCTTTTATAAGCTAAAAAAGGAGAGATAGCTACTCTGGCTTTACCTCGAGAGTCTTCAACAGCTTTATCTCGTATACTTCTATCTCCGCCCTTATGGGATTAAACACCCCTCCCTCGTCTGTGTAATATATGGTTATTCTAGCGGCTTTGTCGGATACCCCCTCCTCGTTGGATATTCTGACCATTTCCCTAGCCAGCTTTGTCCAGTTTTCCTTGGATTTCTCTTTATCCCCTACGCTGGTCTTCGCGTAGAAGGTGGCGTAGAACCAGCGCTTAGCTCTGAATATAGCTCCTCTACAGCTTGGAGAAATTTTGCTTCTCCAAATTTTTATTTTTTCGCTCATATTAATCCCCAGTGATATATCTTATTCAGTTTCAGCATTAATATATATCGCTTACATCAGGGCATTGCTATATTCGCCGCCATCTTAAAATCGAAGAAACCTGGTCTTCCGTGCCCTGGAGCTATTACCCTCCTTCCTAAGCTTGAGATCTTCTCAAGAGATAAGTAGAGCGCATACTCGTTTCCCGTGGGTAGATCCGTTCTCCCAACACTGCCGTCGGAGAATATTAGATCTCCTGTAAAAACCACATCTCCGTACACTATACATATGCTGTCTTCTGTGTGCCCGGGGGTATGTAGTATCTCGAGCTTTAAACTTCCGAGCTCGAGAAACCCCTCGTCTATCGGTAGGTTAACCTCTATAGGCGACAATATATCTCCAAACAGCACCGATAAAGTGAGCTCGGGATCTGCCCTCCTTAAAGCTTCAACTCCTTTAGAATGGTGGAGAACTTTAGCAGTCGCGACCGTCTTCTTTAAGACTGGAGTTGCGGCTATATGATCATAATGGAAATGGGTGTGTATGATGAATACTTCTTTGTGACCGTGGAGGAGCTGTAGTATATCGGGGAATATATCAGGTAAGCCTGGGTCTATAATTAAAATTTCTCCTTTACTCCCCCTTACTAAGTACGTGTTAGAGGAGTAACGTGCGGGATGAACCAAAAGGTGTACTCCTTTTTCTATATACTCTAGCCTAACCGACATGCTTTCTTCCTATGACTCTGTATAGCCTCTTTCTCCTCCAGGCGCTATATTCGTAGAGGAGCACATATAAAAGCACAACTAATACCAAGATTGTCAAGATAGTTATCACGAATTCCTCAAATGAAAGGACGATCTTCATGCCAACACCACACGGTAAATTTGAGCGTAATCTTCGTAGTTAAACGCTCTCAACCTCCAATAGGATCTTTCGGCTCTTCGTATTTATTTTTTGGCTCTCAGGAATTTTAATTAAACGACCAAAATATTTTTCAAGCGATGTCGCTAGATAGCCGCGCCAATAATTCCACTTAACAGGATTTAAAAGCCAAATAGACTTCTTACTCCTTCTAGAATGCTATACCTTACGGGCAATTACCGCAAAATCCTTTACGATCTTAACTTGTAGAAAACCTGCTCTTCTTAGGCGAGCCGCTACGCCTGCCTGAAATTTCAAGCCTCTCTTAGCGCCGGGATAGCCGGTATAGTGAAAGAGAATCCCCCCACTTCTTAAAACTCTACACAGTTCCCTATAGAACGCCAAGCTATACAGCTCTCCGGCTAGAGCGAACCTAGGCGGGTCGTGAATTATCCTGTCAAAGCTTTCACTGGGTAGCTCATGGATATACTCGCTTGCGTCGGCTAGGATAACCTCTATCCTGTCGTCGGCGAGCTCTCTGGACCAGGGGTTGTAGCGCGCTATCTCTAGAACATTTAGATCTTTCTCTACAGTAACGACGCTGGACGCACCCTTCTTTAGGGAATAAATCGCGGTATAACCGAGCCCAGTACATATGTCTAAGACCCTACACCCCTTCTTGATCCTAGCTAGCTTCACTTTCTCCAGAGTATCCTCTAGCGGAGTTACGCTCTTTATGCGGTGCATGTGTATACCGCTGATTTCTAGGGTTGGCGCCGTGTACGGAGCCACAACCATAAGCTTATAGTACCGCTCGGGCGTAGAGATCGAGATTTCAAAAATGTCCCTCTTACCTTCTTCCATGAAATAGGCTCTATCTTCTCGCTTTACAATCTTCCTAAGAAAAACTAGGTCTACTTCCAAGCCACTCGGCAAGACTACGCTACCTTCTCTAATTTCTATATTAATTAAAGACCTTCCTAGATCTAAACTTACCTTTAATTCGCCCTTTTCAAGTTTCTCAACTACGTGTTTGGTAAAGACGTAGCCCCTGGCTGGTTTAAATATATATTTCATCTCTAGGATATTTGGTGGAAAAGGTATATATGTATCGATTTTGCGGTGATGCCGATGAAAATCGGAGTTATACACGAGAGTAATCTTCCCACGCCATCTTCGAGAATGTTGCTAGATGCCATAAGGAAACTCGGTCACGAATCTTACTATATGCCTTTCTCATACCTCTCAGTAAGGATAGACGATGACGGTCTGGTCTTGAGGATTGGGGCGAAAATTCTAGATATAGATGGTGGGCTCTTGAGGAGTATAGGATTCGCGCCAAGTTTTGAACAGTTTATGGGGAGGTTGGCTCTCTTCATAGGGATTGAACGCGAGGGGATATACTTGATGAATCCCGTTCTCGGATTGTTGAACGCTCGTAACAAGTTCATTACTTTGCTTAAACTCTTTAAAGCGGGTATACCCGTACCCCGGGCGCTATTAACGGAGAATCTGATCGAGGCTTACCGAGTAACAAGAGAATGGAGCAGAGTTGTAGTTAAGCCTTTAGTGGGGTCGAGGGGGTTCGGCCAGGTGCTAGTGGAGGACGAGGATGTAGGGTATAGAATTTACAGAACCTGTCTCCAGTTTAAACAGTTCATATTCCTAGAGGAGTATCTCGACAAGCCTTCTAGGGATATTAGGCTCTTCGTTGTAGGGGATAGAGTTGTAGCGGCTATGTATAGGTATGCCCCTCCTGATACTTGGAAGACTAATATCGCCCAGGGAGGCAGGGCTGAGGCCATGAAGCCTCCTCCGGAGCTAGAAGAACTAGCCGTAAGAGCCGTTGAGGTTCTTGGGCTGGATTACGCGGGCATAGATGTTTTAGAGGGGGCCAATGGCTACTGTGTGCTAGAGGCAAATGGGTCACCTGGCTTTGAGGGATTGATGGAGGTAACAGGTAAAGATATACCTTACGAGATAGTTTCTTATTTAGTAGAGAAGGTGAAGAGGTAGGCGCGCTGTGACTGTCTGGATTTTAAAGTGTAAAGAGTGCGGCGCTGACAAGGAAGTCGACCTGGGGTTCAACCTTTACAAACTAGGGAAAGTATATATTTACTGTGAGAACTGTGGCAGGAACACGTTCCATGAAATAGTTAAATGCCTAGAGGAGGAATTCTAAATCCTATAAGAAGTCCCGTGATAAGGCAAGGCGCCGCAAGGAGCAAGAGATATATGAATACCTTCTTCAGTAGTTCCCGCCCGGCGCCTCCCATTTTAGTAAAGACCACTTTGTTCATTATGGCCGAGAATGTCGCGAGGAGCACACTCGCGCTGGCGATTCCGGCAGTTTCGCTCCCAATGGAAATTATCGTGTAGATGGAGAGTATAGTGGCCCCTGCGTTTATGAAGCCTCCCACGGTTGCCGACAGTAACACGCCAGCGTCTCCAACGAGGTCAGAGAAAACTTTGGTGAAGACGAATATACTCGCGTATACTATGGCCGCTTTAAGCGCGACGACGAAACTTAACGGATTTTCTAACGTTAAATCTTCCTCTCTCAAGATTTTCTTGCCGCTGTAGACGAAGGCGGTTATGTACCCTATTAGCATAGAGGGTAACATTCCGATTAATAGTTTAGCTATTATCGAACCTGCATGAACTCCTCCAGATATGCTAGTTAGAGAGGCTGCCAGTATTAAATTCCTCAAAATCATAGCGGTATTGGTTAGAAGCACTCCGGCAACTATCCAATTTTTAATTCCTTCATCAGCCTTCAAAGCGAGTCTTACAAGGTTTAGCACTGTAGATTCACTGTTTACTAAGCCTCCAAAGAAAGCGAAGTAGGTGAGGGCTTTAGCCCCCATAGCTCTAACCGCTACGTAGCTTAGGAGGGATAATACAAGGGTAAGCGCGAAGAATACGTAGAGTATCCTAAAGTTGAATACCTTGAAGATGGGGTCGTATATATCCATCAATAGCAGCGGGCTGAAAACAAAGACTACTATGCCTACTTCTAGAGCTGAAAGGAGTTCTCTGTATGAAAAACCCGTAACGAACTTTTGGATCTCCGGTTTTATCGCGAGTATAAACGTTATGAAAACAGATACTGCCGTAGCCTCCAGTATGAAATTCATGCCCACGAGCACTCCAATTAAAAAAGTGAAGGACAAAGCTAAGATAGTCGTTATCCCCGGTATTTTTAACACAAAAAAGCGGTAGGCTATATAAAAGCCAAGTATAACGAGGAAGAGGAATAAGTTCACTACGGAGATATAGAACACGACTTGTGTCGCCTTCCCCTCTAGCGCCAGCGTCGAAAGCTTAATTATCAAAGCCCCAAACATACAGGTTAAGCCGAAACTCCTGACTCCGGGAAACTCCTTTTCTTCGCCTCTTAAAGGTCTAGAGAGTCTAGCCTTCTCCCTCTCTAACCCTACTAGCGCACCTAGGAAAAAACTGACGAGTATCTGCTCTATGGTTAGCCAATCTACTTTAAAGAACTCCTCTAGCGGTTGTTGGACCATTTAACCTCCACCTTTAACTTTTTGTAAAGCTTTATTGTAGACATTTATAGCCATATCGGCTACTTTACTCCACCTGAAGTTCTCCTCTACCCTCCTTACACAGCTCTCCCTTATTTCGTGAGCTACCCCGGGACTCACTAAAGCTTTTAACTCATAGTAAAGTACCTTTTCTGCACGCTCCTCCATAACGGAAATGAGAGAAACAATAGCTACAGCGAGTTCCTCTGGGTTATCTCTTGGAACCAACAAACCTGTCCCCTTCAATCCGTGCTCCCTCAAATCCAGTATTGTCTCGCTTAAACCTCCAACTTTAGAAGCCACCAGTGGGGTGCCGACAGCCATAGCTTCGAGCGCCATAATTCCAAAAGGCTCCCACCTGGAGGGAGCAGCGTAGAGCGTAGCAGCTACATGGGCTAGGTGGTATATCGAAGGAGTTACACCGTATACTACTCTGACGTTCTCCGGGTACTTACAGGCTTCCTCAAATATTTCTTTTATTAGCGATTCACCGCCCCTCACGGGTAACAGTAACAGAAGGAACTTAGCTTCAGGGTAAGATTCTAAAATTTGCGGAACAGCCTTTAACAAGACATCTATCCCTTTCTGAACACTGGTCCTCCCCGTGGTTATGATTAACGGCCCGTCTTTCTTAAAAGCTAAAGGCTTGCCTTTATCGTCGACTATGGGCCCTTTAAGCTCTTTAATTAACTCGGCTAGGTAATCATCTCTTATAATGGGCTCGTTTTCCGGGAGTTCTCCAAGAGCTTTCTCCAACAGGTATTTGCGCAATTGCACTCTATCCACGGAGCCTAAGTCACTCACTCCGAGAAACTCTCCTATTTTTTCGCCATGACTCTCAAGTATCTTCTTCACAATTTCTCCAAGCTCCCAGTCACACCCATTGTAGATATAGGTTGATTTACCCTCAAATTGAAATCCTATGTTCTGTAGGATACTACCTTCATCCCTTTTCAGATAAGATTCACTGACCGTCGCTATTACGTCGCTCACGTAAGCCGCTAAGCGCTCTAATACTCCTCTGCTCATAGAGTATATCTGCTCTAGAGTATACCTGCCGAAAACGCCGTTTAGCCTCACATCTATTTCGTCATTAGGGTCTATTCCGCAGAAATTGAATAGGTAGTTTTGATCAACCCACTTTCCGCAGTAGAGATGTATCTGGAATAGAAGGGGCAGATACGTCCCTTTTCTCCAAGCGTGAAGCTTAATAGCTATACCTGCTGGTACTGCGTGCCAGTCGTTTATATGGACTACGTCGGGTTTCCATTCTCCATGCTCGTATAGCAGGTGTATTGACCTGGCGAGGAGGGCGGCTTTAGACTCCGTTACGCCTTCGGCGTAGACTACGGGGTTTTCAAGTATTTTCTCAGCCTCTCTATTGCCTCCTGAGAAAAGGTAAAGGTCGACATTGTCTAGAAAGCCCTTATACACCGTCACTCTATAGCTTGTCTCCATAACTTTAAAATCTACGGCGCTCACTTCGGTGAGCTTAAACTTTTCTCTTAGCTTTTTATCTCTAGCTACTCCATGACTAGGCATAATTAAGGCTACTCTAAGGTTTTTACTAGCTAGAGCTCTGGTTATGCTCCCCGCTACTTCACCAAGTCCGCCGACTTTGTAGACTCCCTTGCTCTCAAAAGCTATAAACCAAATCTTCCTCGCTCTAGTTTGCATATTGATTGACATCAGTAGAGCTTGGATAAATAAGTTACGAAAGAGGAAGATTTTTACTGCAGCCGCATTTACGCCGAAATAACTACAATAACTATCTTTCGGTGTGCTACACCGATTGCAGCCAGGAGAGACTTAAGCTATGTTCTAGCTGAGATTCGCGAAGAGGTAGTAGAGAAGTCTATCTTTAATGAGGTAATCTTCGGCTCGGCCATCTCAGCAGATTGCCGAAGCTCTAGATTATTTAAAAGATTTGATAAATGCTCCGACTACCTGAGCAAAGTTGACAAGAAAACTGCCGTATATAAGTAACGCCAAGAAACACGGTAATACGTCTCAGAAAAGAATATATTGGAGATGGAAATAAACCGCGTGACATGACCGAGAAAGAAAATATCCTTAGAGAATACCTAACCCCAGAAACGGTAAAAGTTAAAGTAAAAGTGTCAGATTGGAAAGAAGCAGTAAAAGCAGCCGGCGAGTTGCTCTTGAAAACAGGCTCTATAGAGCCCCGCTACATAGATGCTATGATAAAATTCTGTGAAGAGTACAACGCTTACATAGTAGTAGCGCCCGGAATAGCTCTAGCCCACGCGAGGCCTGAAAACGGAGTGAAGAAAATAGGCTTTAGCCTAATAACGCTAGAAAAACCAGTTTACTTCGGACACCCTGAGAACGACCCGGTAGACATAGTTATAGCCTTCGGAGCCGTAGACAGCAGTTCTCATATAAAGATCCTAGCTCAGCTGGCTAAACTGTTATCAAAGAGTGAAAGCGTAGAAAAAATAAGAAATGCTAAAAACGTTAAGGAACTGCTTGATGTTATATCGCAGTCTTAACTCTGTTAATCTCTTTCTGTTCTTCTTCTAAAGTAACTGTGAGACTCGCTTTGAGGGATAATTATAAGAAAACATCAACACCCCATTAGCCTCTAAGGAAAAGGCTTTCGGAACATTATTTAATCCCACCGTAGACAATTTCGCCTTTCATGATTACGCTTTTAACCTCTAACGTCTTACTGTCTAGAAGAACTATATCGGCTCTAAATCCAGGTCTTAAAACTCCTCTATCTTTTAGTCCCAGAAGCTCAGCCGGGTTTTTAGTCATATATTTTAAAGCGTACCTCAGGGGTATTCCTACTTCGAAGACTAAATTCCTTAATGCCTTATCTGAAGTCAGCGTACTCCCGGCTAGGCTTCCGGTTTCCTTAACTCTGCTAACTCCTTCCTTAACTATGATTTTTAAACCTCCCAGCTCGTACTCGCCATCCGGCAGGCCTGTGGCGGAGATAGAATCAGTTATAGCTATAACTTTATCCGTGGGTTTACTCTTGCAGATTAAAGCCACTGTGCCCGAGTGCAAGTGTATAAGATCCCCTATAAACTCAACATAAACATCATCTCTCATGAGAGCGGCTATAGCTATGCCGGGCTCCCGGTGATGGAAAACCCGCATCCCATTAAAAATGTGAGTACACAGTCTTACTCCAGCGTCGAATGCTCTCATAGCCTCATCGAAGGTAGCGTTAGTATGAGCGGCTGAAGCTATGACCCCCATCCTATTAAGCTCTCTTATCACCGGGAGAGAACCGGGCAGTTCGGGAGCTAAAGCCATGACCCTCATTAATCCTCTAGAAGCCTTGTAGAGCTCCCTGACCTCATTTACGCTCGGATTTTTCAGATATTCTGGGTTTTGAGCCCCCGCCCTTTCCCTGTTTAAGTAGGGGCCTTCAAAGTATATGCCTGCTATCTCGGAGCCCTTCGCGGCGTCGAACGTTGCATTGTATATTATCTCGGCTATCTCCTTTAATTTATCCACGGGAAAAGATACCGTTGTGGGAAGGTAGGTAGTAACGCCGTGCTTTACCAGCATACTCGACAATTTTTCCAAATCCTTCTCGCTTTTAACATAGTTTACGTCTATTCCGCCGTACCCATGAGTATGCATGTCTATAAACCCAGGGACGGCTATGCATTCTCTACATTCGACGATTTCGGCTCCAATATTCCTTTCTCCTCCTGCTTTGATTTCCCTAATGAACTCTCCCTCAATTATTATTGAGGCGTTTTCCACGGCAACATCGGGGGTGAGCAAGACACCCACGTTTACTATTAACACCGTGCTCCCTCCTAAATTTCCCCATGTACTTGTTTAAGTGTTTAGGCTTATCAGGGTTTGCTTTGCGGCATAGCAGTGAACTAACAGCCGTGAAGTATGATCATGGAAATCGGTAGAATATTGTCCGGCTTGAAGGAGATATACTTACTTTCCGCGCCAGTCTCCCTGACCGAGTTTTATTAAAGTGAGAAATGCTGCCGCTAAAGCTCTCCTTTTTAGCCCTTCTAAAACTTCAGCAGTAGAGCTCGTTAAAAGCGACGTTCATAAACACTATTTCTAAAAAGAAAAACCGCCAAATTTAGTATAAACCTAGTTTCTTTAAGAAGTCTTTAGACATTTTTCTTACATCGTCAGCGGTTTTCATTTTAAGAGCTTTTAACGCGATTTCCTTGGCTTCTCTATAGGTTAGCGACCTGATTACTCCCTTTACCCTGGGGACGAAGAGAGGGGCGACGCTAAATTCGTCTATTCTTAAGCCGACAAGTATAGGAATTGCTTCCATGTCGCTGGCTATTTCTCCACACACGCCTACCCATTTGCCCTTGTCATGCGCTACTTTAACTACGTGGTCAATTAATCTCAAAATCGAAGGATGGAGATGGTCGAAAATGTAGGCTACGTGTTCATTCGTCCTATCCACCGCCAGCGTGTACTGGGTTAGATCATTAGTGCCTATGCTAAAGAAATCTACGTAGTCCGCGAAGGCGTCCACCATTACAGCCGCAGATGGAGTTTCGACCATAATCCCTATCTCGAACTTCCCCACTTTTACCCCTTCAGATTTCAGCTCTTCAACAGCTTCTTCTACAACTTTTCTAGCTTCTAAAACTTCCTCAATAAGCGACACCATAGGAAACATTATCTTAACATTCCCTCTCGAACTGTTTCGAAGGATGGCCTTTAGCTGGCACTTGAAGATGTCTCTACGGCTGAGAGATAGTCTTATCCCCCTCAACCCTAAAAACGGGTTGAGCTCTCTAGGCAACTCGAGACAAGGTACTGGCTTGTCGCCCCCTATGTCTAATGTGCGTACTATAACGGGTTTATCCTCAACCCTAGCAATTATCTTTCTAAGTTCTTCCGCCATTTCCTCCTCGCTCGGGAACTTCTCAGCGCCCATTACTAGGAACTCTGTCCTCAGCAATCCCACTCCATCAGCTCCGTTCTCTATAGCTAGATAGATTTCCGAGGGCTCTCCTATGTTAGCTGCTACCTCAAATTCTACTCCATCTTTCGTTATAGCCGGTAGTTTGCCTATCTCTTCGAACTTCTCACGCTGTAGTAAATCCTTCTTCATCTTCTCATAATACTTTTTCAGAATTTCCTCCTCTGGATTCACCACGACGACGCCTTCATAGCCGTCGACTATCACGGCATCTCCATCTTTAATAAGACTTGTTAAGTTCTCGATACCTACTACAGCTGGCACGCCCATGGCTCTAGCGATTATAGAAACATGAGAAGTCACTCCGCCTAGTTCTGTGGCAAAACCCAGCACATAATCTCTCTTCATCCTAACGGTATCCGATGGTAGGAGCTCTCTAGCTATAACTATCGAGGGTTTTTCCAATTCGAGGCTCTTAGCTCTGCCTGATAGGTTTTCAATTATCTGGTTGCCCAAGTCCCTGATATCTTCGGCTCTAGCTTTCATATATTCGTCTTCCATAACCTCAAATATAGCGGCTATATCTCTAGTGGCTTTCATTACCGCCTCTTCAGCTGAGAGTGAGCGTTCTCTGATATATTTTAGGACTTTATCGGTGAAGGCGGGATCTTCTAAGATCATTATATGAGCATCAAAGATGGCGGCTTTATCCTCACCTATCTCCTTTAGAGTCCTCTCCTTTAATTCCCTAATTTGATCTTTAGTTTTCTCCAATGCATGTTTAAATCTGGAGATCTCGATTTCCGGGTCTACCCGACGCTTGGAGATCTCGATCTCGGCTTTCTTGTAAATAAATGCCTTCCCTATAGCTATGCCTGGAGAAGTCGGTATACCTCTTTTCTTAATCAATTTTTACACCACCTCTCCTATCACTTTAGCATTCAGGATTATTTAAACCTTTAAGCTTATTTATTTTTAGAATTTGATGTTATATTTGTTTTAAAAATAAAGTGGAATATTGAAATTTTACTAATTAACTGTTATTCTTTACGATCTAAAAATCAACCACATCAGAATTTTTGCATTCTTATGCAATTAGCAATTTGATGAGGGATACTCCTTCATATCCGTAGAGCGCGCGCAATGGCCTGCGCCGAATATATAGATATAATTACCTTTTGCTAGAGATTCTAAGACTAATTCTGCGGCTTTCTCCATATTTCCGCTCTGATTAGAGATTACTTTTTCTATTAGCTTAAATATTATTTCTTTATATTTCGCAAGAGAATTCATATATCATCTCCATGATATCTAAAATAATGGAGTATAAATATCTTCTTAGTTACGTGTATTAAATTAACTTTTTCAAAATATTATCCAGCGAAAAGCTACTGAACTAGCTTTAGCACTTTAGTAGTCAAGAACATAAATATCGAGGAAAGAGAATAACCTCTTTAAACGACAAACTCGTAATGTTTTAGGGATTTCATAATCACTAAAGATACTGAAGCTTTTATAACATATAATATAATAATAATAATTATGTATAGTAAAATAGCACATAGAAAAGTAAATCAGCACATTTATTATTCTTCTTCTCTAAATTTTTCTAGTAAATCAAGGAGTTCTTTAATAGCATCACTTTCGTCTGGACCATCTGCTTGAATTATTATTTCATCTCCGTAATCTGCGCCTAACGCTAAAATTTCTAATATACTCTTAGCATTGGCGGATTGCTCATTTTTTATAACTGTAATATTGGATTTGAATTTTTTAGCCGTTTGAACAAATAAAGCAGCCGGCCTTGCATGTAGCCCAACTTTATTAAGCAATTTTACTTTTACCGTGATCATGGAGGACACCTTGGGATATCGATGTTCTAGTACCTCATTTTGATGCCATACCTATTTCAAAGAGGATGCTAATTAATATTTGGTTTTAGTGGATTCGGTGAAATCTATGGTTCAAAGACTAAAAATAGTCACTATTTGTGGCTACGGAGTAGGATCTAGTGTAATGTTAAAAGTAAATCTTGAGGAAATACTTAAACGATATGGATTAAAGGCCGAGATAGTTCCTGCAGACGTAATAACGGCTTATGGAGAGAAATGTTACATAGTCATCACTCAGCGAGTATTTAAACATGCGCTAAAAGGCGCCACTTACAAGGAAGTCATCTTTCTGAATAACCTAGCGAGCAAAAAGAGCTTGAAGAAAAACCAATTCCAGTTCTCAAAAAGATGGGCTATATTTAGAAATTCAAAATTTAAAAATATTTTATTTAAAAATAAGAAAAGTGTCATTTTTATTAGAAAATTAATAGTCACTACCGGAACCTTTGTGAAAAGAGAGAAATTTCTTCCGCGAAATCTTTATTAAATTCATAAATCATATTCTCACTCCGGTGAGAAGGTGTTAACAAAAGATTTTTTCCTCAAGAAATTTGATACATCAATCATTGAACCCAATGTACCAGATGAGGAAGTCATAGCCTTCATTAAGGAGTGCATGAAGTATTCGGAGTACTTAGCAGGAATAGCCTTCAACCTACACCAGCTGCCTCTAGCAGTAAAACTTCTAAAGGACACAGACATCGATGTGGTCGGCATCGTCGCTTACCCACTCGGCTCTCTACCTACGGAAGTTAAAGTTAAGCAAGCAAAGTGGGCCGTGAAAAATGGCGCAAAGCAAATCGATATGTGCATGGAACTTGGAGCCTTTAAATCCGGAAAATACGAAGCAGTTGAAAGAGATATAGAAGCGGTAGTGGCAGCAGTCGATGGAAAAGTGCACAATGTCTCGGTAATACCATTTCTAGCCTTTCTAACTGAAGAAGAGAAAATAACAGCGGTGGAAATAATTAAAAACGCTGGTGCTACGATGGTAAAAACCAACCCCAGGTTATTGGGTTTAGTAACTCCTGTTGAAGATGTAAAATTGATAAGAGAGAAATTCGGGACTTCAATAAAGATTATAGCTTCTGCGGGAGTGCGCACTCTAGAGAAAGCTATCGAAATGTTAGAAGCGGGGGCGGATAGAATAGCTATAAGTACTCCCTTCCAGATGTTTTCAAGTTTAAATAAATTGTTAGGGGAAGGTGAGACTAAATGATCAAGATTACTGAGAAAGAATTAGTAAAGTTTATAGATCAGACGAATCTCAAACCTCAAGCAACTGAGGAAGAAATGAGAAAATTCCTTGAAGAGGCTAAGAAATACGATTTTTGTGGAGTAGCGATAATGCCAGCTTGGGCTCCACTGGCTTCAAAAATCCTTAAAGGAAGCGATGTAAAAATAGTAGTAGCTATAGGATTTCCTCTTGGAACTATTCCGACAGAGCTGAAAGTCGAGGAGGTAAAGTGGGTTCTCGAAAACTCTTCAAATTGCGAAATAGACATGGTTATGAATATCCCGCTTCTTAAGTCAGGAAAATATGTTGCTGTTAGAAAGGATATCGAGGCTGTAGTGAAAGCAGCTGAGGGAGTGCCCGTAAAAGTAATAATAGAAGTACCTCTTCTCACGAAGGATGAAATCGTCATAGCAAGCTTAATTTCAGAACTCGCTGGAGCTCAATACGTCAAAACTTCGACAGGATTTAAAGGCTTTAAAGGATGGAGGCCTACAACTGCGGAAGACGTCAGATTTATCAAAAGCGTAGTCGGCGATAAGATGAAAGTTAAAGCGGCAGGAGGAATAAGGACATTAAGCCAAGCATTAGAGATAATTGAGGCAGGAGCGAGCAGGATAGGAACTAGCTCAGGTGTACAAATCGTCGAAGATTATAGAAGGCTTTCAAAACTATTCCCATAAACTTCTCACTACAAATTTTATTTATTTTATATTTCATAAGTTAGAAACCCATGAGAGCCAGATGTATAGGATGCATTATAAATATCCGCTTAAAAGATATTGGGAAAATTACTGACAACGAAATTGAGCAGCAAAAATACGCGATTATGTTGTTAGAAAAATGTTACATTGGGTGATATTAGCAAATTCTTATAGTATAGATTTCTACACTACAACTAGAATCTAGATTTCGTGACAACGCTGTATCAGCAGGGAAGATTAACAAAGGCCGATACTGGGGGGCTTGAGCTAAATCGCAATTATGAAAGCTACCTTAAGATCTTTGAAAAGATAGTAAACAGAGAAGGATTGGAGATATATTAACTGAAGGTTGGATGAAGCTTAAACAAAATTTGGCATAGATCCTTAAGAATACTGGTATGCTGGCATATGCAAAGGCGTCGATTTCATATATGATGCAAGGCCTTCCACATTCCACCCATTGATGATGTCATTCTTCACCAGACCTAGACCTCCCCATGGAGGTTCACATACTATTACCAATACGCTGGGCAGAACACTCGAAGAAATTAAGGAAAATACCAAGAAAATGGGAATACCTAAAGATGCCCTGGAGAGAATATTTACCCCTGCACCCCACTATGGCAGATTTAATGTCGGCAGATATGCTAAGTATATGGAGGACTGGATGAGAGTGAAAATCTCCGTTAGAGTATGCTCAATGTGCACAATGTTCGGATTAATAAACGGCGAAGATGTAGCAGAAGCTTACTCGGCGGCAACAGGTTATGAAGTAACGGCAATTGGGTTCAACAACGCACGTAGTAGTGATCGGTGGAGGTATGGCCCATATAAAAAGAAATATCCGGATCCCTAAATTATACAATATTCAATATCCTAGGGACGTATGTTCTATCGAACGCCAATACTCTAGAGGATTTTGAAGGGAGAGATATCAAAATAATTGAGAAGGTAAATCAAGGTAATTATCTGAGAGTAATAATAGTTGATGACAGAATTAGGGGGTACAAATCATAGGTAGGAATATCGAAGAAGAGAAGCTAGGATTACTTCTTAACGCTATAAGAAAACATGTAGAGGTTAGCGCGATAAAAACCGTATCGAGCAAGGGCAAAGCCCTCCAAAAAATTCGTCAACCAAATGTTCTACTTAATTATCTAGTCGACAACTTTTAATTTAATCCCTATTGATCATTTTTCTATTAATATTCCCTTATTTTTAAACGGAATTAGCTAAGTCATTTGTTCTATGCCTTACTAGCATATTAAAAATAAGGGTTCTCATCTAATTCTTAAACTCCTAGAATTAGTGCCCCAAATATGCAAGTAATAAAACTTTTATTCTCCTTTTATCTAAGGGAATCATGAGTGAAAAAAATGAGTGCCAGAAGGAAATTTGTTAAAATAATGACTGTTTGTGGCGCCGGGGTAGGCTCTAGCGTAATGCTAAGGGCTAATATACTCGATTTGTTGAGAAAATACGGTATTAAGGGAGACGTTATAACAGCCGATCCCGTGACTTGCAAAGGACAAAAAGCCGATATTATAATCACTCAAGAAATATTCGCGGCGACTATAAGGGGGACTACGGATGCGAGAATAATCCTTCTAAGAAATCTAGTCAGCATGAAGGAACTTGAAGAAAAGCTCATACCGGTCCTTAAAGAAA
Source organism: uncultured Thermofilaceae archaeon (assembly GCA_964501905.1). GTDB lineage: Archaea > Thermoproteota > Thermoprotei > Thermofilales > B69-G16 > B69-G16. The sequence goes on from CAZCTW010000001.1 coordinate 215,087, forward strand.
TGGGGTACCTTGAGTAAACGCTTAGCTAGTATGCCTTGAGTGTGCTGTCTACGGGTCATTAGCCTCCTTGAAGTAGGGGATTATTTTCTCTCCGAATATTTTTATGAGTTTCTCTGGCTCTGGACTTGAATTAAGAATAGATACGTGGTTAAATCCCATTTTTGTAAAATACTCTATAATACCGTAATACTCATCGGGGGACGTAACTACGTAACGCCTAGACGCTATTTGCTTATCTCCTACTAGAGAGGCATATTCTTCTATTTCTCGGGGATCTCCAATGTCGTATTTAAACACGAACCTAAACATTGTAGATGCCCAATACCTTATTCCTTGAAGTGCTTTTTGAAAATCTTCGTCAAATGAAGTAACTATGAGTACTATCCTAGCCATTTCTTCGGGATCTTTCCCCGCATCTCTTGCCGCCTTATAGAACGTATTTAGAAGCTCATTTCCACGCTTTTTAGCCGTCGTAGCCGATACTACTATTCCATCTCCATACTTGCCTGCTAAGCTGGCGGCTTTAAAACCGCTGGCGGCAACGTAAATCGGTATTTTATACTCTTTCGGTTTAGTATAGAGATTGGCGTTTTTAAGAGTAAAGTATTTACCTCTAAAGTTTACAAATTCTCTCTCCCATAGAAGTCTGATAATCTTTAGAGCCTCCTCTAAACGCTCAATTCTCTCCCTAGGAGAGGGCCACTTATAGCCTAGAGGAACCTCGTTTATGGCTTCGCCCGCCCCAACTCCTAGGAAAATTCTTCCTGGATATAAATAGCCTAGAGTCGCGAAAGCCTGCGCTACTATAGCTGGATGGTATCTAAGTATTGGAGAAGTAACCAACGTGCCTAGTTTAGCCCTCCTTGTCCTCTCAGCGGCTGCTGCAAGCCATACCCAGGCGAAAGCGCTATGAGCATTTGTATGAATCCAAGGATGGAAGTGATCTGAAGCTGAAATAGAGTCAAAGCCGTATTTCTCAGCCAATATAGCATGAGAGAGCCCTACATCGGGGGCAAACATCTCTAACGGGATATCATAGATAAAGGATACCTTCATTTAATCCCCGAAATAATATTTGTTTGCGAAATTTTAATACTTTAACCCTTACGAGTAAAGTATGAAAGTATAACTTAAAAGTTAAAGTTTCTTGTGCATACCCCCTTTCTTCATTAGGATATTAATATGTTAGGGAGAAACCTTATATAAACTTAGCAATGAAATTTCATTTAGAAAATAAAGGTGGTAAGATGGAAATTACAGAGATAATTCTCTTTATAGCAAAAGATATCATAGGAAATCCAGGAATATTCTACGGTCTCCTTACTCTAATCGGCTTAATATTGCTAAAAAGACCTTATGACCAGGTAATATCCGGAACTGTGAAAACAATCGCTGGTTTCTATATTCTAGTGCTAGGCGCTGCCGAATTAATGAACGTAGTAGCTCCTATAGGCGAATGGACTAAAGCTATGCTAGGAGTTACGGGGGTTATCCCGCAAAACTGGTTGATCTTTGGAAAAGCCATGACTGACTATCCGACAGAAGTGGCCCTAGCGACTTTGCTAGGTTTCGTGATAAACTTGATTCTAGCTTACATTACGCCGCTTAAGGCTGTATACGTAACTGGGCACATCATGATGATATGGGCATCTTACTTCGTCGGAGTTCCCGCCGCTTACAACTTCAGCCGAACCGAGATAGTGTTACTAGCTGGCATTGCGTGCGGGATATACTACTGGCTTCATACATGGATATGTTACCAGTTCATGAAAGACAACGATAGATTAACGGACGAATGGTCCCTAGGCATAGGCGAGGCACTCGGCATAGCTACAACCTCGTGGTTAAGCAAGAAGATAGGTAAGAGAGAAGTTAGTACTGAGGAATTGCCGTTCCCTGAGTCACTCGCATGGCTTAGAGACCCGATGTTATCGGTAGCTGTATTTACTACGTTTATATATCTAATAATAGGCCTAGCCGCTGGTCCTGAGGCTGTAGCGAAGTTCTCCGGCGGAGCCAACTGGCTAGTTTGGCTATTGCTTCAAGGAATACATTTCGGCGCTGCACTAGCTGCCCTACTGTACGGTGTAAGAATGCTATTAGCAGAACTAGTCCCCGCTTTTAAGGGCATCTCTGAAAAATTAATACCGGGCGCCGTACCTGGACTCGACTATCCAACCATGTTCCCCTTCGCCCCGACAGCCGTATTCATAGGCTTTGTAGCCAACTTACTCGGAGGTATACTGGCTACAATAGTGATGGTCGTCTTCCACTTCCCGGTTATCGTGTTGCCTGCCATATGGATGAACTTTTGGACTGGCGCCATACTAGGAGTTTTCGCCAACGCCTGGGGCGGACTGAGAGCGACTATCATTGTGCCGTTTATCTGGGGCTTTATAGCTCCATTCTTCTGGGGAATAGCCTATCCGGTATCAGGAATATTCATTGGTGTAGGCACGCAAGATTATACTGACTACGCGGCTATAGGGCCTATATACGGGTACTTCATAAAGTATCTAGCTGAAGCCCTCGGGAGGGCCTAAAATACTCCTTTTTTATTAAGCTTTACTCTTAAGTATGAAGTTCAGAATTTTTAGCTCCGCTCTCCTTAGATGTTCGCTCACCGTGGTTTTTGAAATGTTCATAAGCTTGGATATTTCATCTAACTTTATTCTGCGGGGCCAATCGTAGTATCCATATCTATATGCGAGATCTAGAATCTCTAGCTGTTTAGGTGTTAATATAGAGTTTAAATCTACCGAAACGATGTTTTTCTCTAGATAGGAGATTGCTTGTTCAAAAGAGAGTCTCTCCTTGTTTATTACCTGCCCGTGCTCTTCTAACATTTTACTAAGCATATTTAGCTCGCTCCTTTCAGGAACTACAGCTATAAATTTACGGAGACCCTTTGACATTATGTAGGGCGTTAAAACTAGTATTTTCTTAGACATTATTTTATCGTAAAAGTCGCAGAAATTCTTGATCAGTATTAGCGAGCAACACCTCGCCTTCTTCTCCAGTATCTTTATGTCCTTTACTTGAGGCATGCTCTCCAAAACATCTATAAATTCTCTGTACTGCGAATGTTCTTTATAACCACATTTTAATAGGGTATAAGCGAAGCCATTCTTCTTATACACCCCAAATATTAAAGCGAGAACTCCAGACTGTGCCGTAGCCTCAGAGAGCACGCTTCTATAGGGTTTCATGGATATTCTTAAAATTATAGGTTGTCCTGATCTGGCATTAAATGGTACAGTCACAAAGTTCACCAATATAAAATATACATGTGAAAATATATTTATCCCTCTTCTTCTCCAAACTTATCTAGCAAATTGGAGAGTTCCAGTATAGCGTTTTTATCAGAGTCGCCTCCTTGGATTACCATTTCATCTCCGTAGTCGGCTCTGAGCGCGGAAACTTCCAATGCTCTCCTCGCATTTATCGATTGCTCGTTTTCCGTGCTTATTACCGTGATATTAAATTTAAATTTCTTAACCGTTTGGACAAATAAGGGTCTCGCATATAACCCTACCATATTGAAAACCTTTACTTTTACCGAGAACGTGTCTGTTGCACCTTGAGATATTTCTAGCGAGTCACGTTTTAACGTGATACCTAATGTATTAGGATCAATTAATATTTAGCCTTGATGAAAAGAAATTTCGATAATATGCTTAAGCTAACTATAGCTTCGGGCACCTTTGGCAAATACGCTCCAGAGGTCATAGAAATTCTGTCTAGATACTTTACCGAAATCAAAAGAGTAAGATTGAGTAACGATATGAGCGACGAGGAGATAGCCGAAAAACTGGAAAACGCTGATGTTGTTATAATTGGCGGATTGGGCAGAATTTCTAAAGGAGTTATAGAGCGTACGCCAGCGCTTAAGTTGGTCGCTAAACATGGTATAGGCGTCGATAACATAGATGTAGACGCGGCAACTCGACGCGGAATACCAGTTATTTACTGTAGGCATACGATGGAGGAAAGATCTGTAGCTGAACATACCATAGCGTTAATCCTATCGGCTATTAGGTGGATTCCTAAAGGCGATAAACTAGTAAAGCAAAATAAGTGGATAGAACGTTCAAGCTTAATAGGAATTGAACTCTATGGGAAAACTCTCGGAATTATAGGCTTAGGTGCTATAGGTAGGATAGTAGCTAAAATAGCTAGCAGAGGTTTCGACATGCGCGTTATCGCCTACGATCCCTACGTCCCAGATGAAATCTTCCAGGAGCTAGGAATTAAAAGAGTCGATTTGGAAACTTTATTAAAGACTTCCGATGTAATAACGCTACATATCCCCCTAACCAACGAAACTAGAGGGTTACTTAATAGAGAAAGGCTTTCTCTCGTTAAAGAGGGGGCTGTAATAGTGAATACTTCGAGAGGCGCTGTTATAGATGAGAGCGCTTTAGCGGAGAAAATCAAAGAAGGCAGGATTAAATTCGCCGCACTCGACGTTATGACACATGAGCCTCCGAAACCGGATAACCCCTTACTCGAACTCGATAACGTAGTCATAACTCCTCATATAGCTGCCTATACTTTTGAGGCTTTAAACAGGATGGATACCGCGCTCACCGAGGATATTATAAGCTTTCTTAAGGGGGAAAAGCCTAAACGCGTAGTAAATCCCGAAGTATTCAGGGTGAAAACTTGAAAATTATAGATATAAGCGAATATATCGAAGAGGGCAGACGCTACTACCCCACACTGCCTCCCGTCAAAATCGAATGGTTACGGCATTACGATAAAGGCCACGACCACGAGGTCTCCTATTTATCGATGCCGGTTCACGCGGCGACTCATATAGACGCCCCCCTCCACTTTATCCCTAGCGGAGCTTCTATCGACAAAATTCCATTAACGAAGTTTATAGGCATCGCCCAAGTGGTATTTGTAAAGGAAAAAGTGATTGATTGCAAAGTATTGAAGACTCTTAAGATTAGAGAAGATATAGTCTTGTTTAAGATGAAGGAGTGGGAAAACCCTCAAGACTACCCATACTTCAGAGAAGATGCTGCTGAGTATCTTGTAAGGAAAAAAGTTAAACTCGTGGGGGTTGAAAGCCCCAGCGTAGATAGGTTTGGCGATAAGAAATATCCGGTTCATAAAATCTTACTGAGTGCCGGAGTTTTAATTATTGAAGGGTTAAAATTAAAGCATGTAAAATGCGGTAGGTATTTCTTTCTCTGTCTTCCTTTAAAAATTAAAGGTATTGAAGGAGCTCCATGCAGAGCAATACTGATAGATTTGGGTGAAGTCTTAAATAAATAATTGTGTATAAACAGTCAGTGGTGATTATATGACTGAAAAACTTTATGGATTAATTCCACCTCTAATTACTCCTTTCACTAAAGACGGGGAAATCTACGAAGAAGCCGTGCAGCGCATATTGGAATTTATAAGCGATTATATACACGGCTTATTCCTCTGTGGAAGCTATGGCTCAGGCCCCCTGATGACGATCGAGCAGAGGAAAAAGATGGTAGAAATTACCATGAATAGCTTGCCTAGAGATTTGAAAATCATCGTTCATGTGGGCTCTACTGACACTTATACATCGGTAACATTGGCAAAACACGCTGAAGACTTGGGAGTAGATGCTATAGCGAGCGTCCCGCCCTATTATTATAAACATAGAGATAACGCTGTAAAGGAACACTTTAGACGGCTCTTAAATGCGGTCGATATACCCGTTTACGTATATAATAATCCTAAAACAGTTGGCTACGCGATTCAACCATTGCTTTTACATGAACTTGAGAATATGGGAGTTAAGGGGGTTAAAGATAGCAGCTTCGACATACTCAATTTCATGAATTATAAGAGAGCATGTAGCGAAGATTTCGATATAGTTGTTGGAACAGAGGCTCTCATGTTGCCCTCCTATATAATGGGCGCGAGAGCATTTATACCGGGCTTAGCCAATTACTTTCCGGAAATTGTCAGAGAACTTTTCGATACCTGCGAAAAGGGAGATTGGAGCAAAGCCCGCGAACTTCAGTATAAAGTGTTAACTATTAGGGATATAGCCCATAGCGCTGGGTCGTCTATAGCTGGAGTACACGTGATATTAAAACTCAGAGGCATCGATGCGGGCTATCCCAAACTGCCATTCACATTGCCTGACGAATATAAAATTAAAGAAATAGAAAGAAAATTATCCGAGTTAGGAATAGAATTATAATTATGAAGGAGATTACAAAATACAGGAATAAGGAACTTGATTCCCTTTTCCTAAAAGGTAAATTGATTATGTTTACTGATGCCATCGCCGCCAAAGATTCTAAAATGTTAATTTTAATGTTTAAAAGACATGAAATAAAATCTATTATTAAAAATTTGGAAATGCTAGCAATAAAGAGTAATAATGTGAGAAAGAACTATAATTCAGTAAAATCGCATTTAAGGGACATTTCGGACATCCTCTTATTTAAAGAAAACAATCTTTGGTTCTACGAAATTCTCATACCGGTATCTATACTGGCTCTTATAGTTCTTTCTATATACAATCCGGGTATGGCTTTAGCTTCAAGTTTGACAGTAATAGTATTGCTTGTATACAATAGCAGAAGAGAAACCGCTAAACTTGTAGAGAAACGAAACCAATTGGATGCTTTATTTGAAACCATAGGTGGAGATTTACACAGCTTTAGATGCTTAACACAGGAACTAATTAACTACTATGCTAAAAATTCTAGTAAAGCACTTGGACCACTTTTATTACACTTCATCAAATACCATAACACTGTATACGTAGGTAAGTCAAGATATAGAGGTCTTTACAAAATAGTCATTAAGACCTCCAGATCTTAGCTCATAGTAAGCCACTCATGCGCTGCCAAGTACTTCCCATTACTATTAATTGCCAGCGGCATTCTGTGAGCATTAACCGGCGTACCTGCTTAGAAAAATGATAATACCCCTGTAGTAGAGGCATTCTAATCGTAGATCACTCGATCTCTTCAGCTTTGCAACTGTAGGGGGTGCGACTAGATAACGTCGTAACAACTACATTCCTGCCGTTTTATCGAGTATAATCATTCTGAGCTTGATTTAGATTGTTAATAATGATTTTTCCTGTAGGTGAAATTAGCGAATTTGAAATCTAATTGTTAGAGTATTTTTATGTACCACATTATGCTTTTATCGTTCAGGTGCCAAAATGGGAGGTATTTTCGGTTTAGCTTGTAAATCCCCCTCCATCGCTAGATGCGATTTATATCGGTTTGAAGAGATTGTTATATCGCGGGCACGACGGCGTTGGGATAGTAGGCGTTACGGATTCCGGATTGATAATCAAGAAATATCCCATACGTTCGGATAAGGCGCTAGAGGAATTGCGATTTCTCAAAATTCCTAGCAGAGTGATACTAGCGCATACAAGATTTGCTACTCATGGAAGACCTTCCTTAGAGAATACCTATCCCCTTCTTGACTGTAAAGGAGAAATAGCTGTTGTCGGAGATGGCATAATAGCAAATTACGAAGAGTGGAGAAACAAGCTTATCCAGAGAGGACACAAATTCTCCTCACGTTCCGATTTTGAGGTTATACCTCATCTACTTGAAGAGAAAATGAAGGAAAAGGATATTCTCTCGGCTTTCTTAGAAGTATTGAGGGAAATTGAGGGTATTTAAGCCGTCGCTGTTGTACGTTCCGGCGATGAAAAATATATGGAGCTTCTGTAGGCGAGCCGCTGGTTATCAGTAAAGGAAAAGAATGTTTCTTCATATCGTCGGACATCCCGTCCTTGTACAATTTCTCGAAAGAGGCCATAGTGATAGAACATGGACAGGCTTTAGCGATATTGGCAGAGACTTTGTTGTGTTAGATATTAATACTGGAGAAATTGTAAAAGATCTAATAGTTAAGAGAATAAAATATCCTATTGAGGCGATAGATAAAGCCGGCTTCCCTCATTATATGCTGAAGGAGATTTATGAAATACCCGAAGCTATGCTTAAGGCTATTGCAGTAGTTCAAGAAAAGTATTTGAACTTGGTGGCTATGATACTGCACTCGGCTAGAGATATTTACGTAATAGCGAATGGTACTAGCTTCCACGCTGGCATGATAGCTGGCTACTACTTCCGAGATTTAGCAAAGCTTAACGTGCACGTTATAAGTGCGGCTGAATTCCCCTTCTATGGATTGAAGAATGTATCTATAGGGACAGCGATTTAGCTATCTCTCAGTCTGGAGAGACAGGTGATGTCCTAAGAGCCGTGAGAGAGGCGAAGATGAGAGGAGGAGTTGTTATAGGCGTGACTAATATAATGGGTTCTAGGCTCACCCTTGAATCCAACGTCTACTTACCGATAGGAGCGGGGCTTGAAATTGCGATCCCCGCGACGAAGACCTTTGTATCTACTTTTAGTGGTCTTGGGCATGTTAGCGCATAGAATAGGGGTTCTACGAGGAGTTATAGATTCTTCCGGCGAGAAAGCTTTCATCAAACACGTAAGGAACTTGGCGTCCATTCTAAAAAAGAAAATGGATAAAATAGAGAAGTCAGTAGAGGATAATATTGAGATATTTAAAGGTTGGGATAGGTGCTACGTAAGTTCTAGGGGGATTAGTTTCCCGATAGCTTTAGAGGAAGCTTTAAAAATAAAGGAGACAGCGGGTTTACAGGCTGAGGGTATAGAAACTGGAGAGCTTAGACACGGTCCAATAACGCTGGTAAGTGACGGATACCCGGTAATTATGATAGCTCCATACGAAGAGGAAGCTAAAACTTCTTCGTGGAAAGTAGCTAAGAGTGTGATAGAGTATGGGGGCAAAGTTATAAGCATCCCCCCGACGTCAACGTCATAGGGAGTCATATAGAAATACCGGAAACTACAAAATATCTGTCATCTATAGCTTCCGTTATACCTCTCCAGCTCCTGGCCTACAAGCTAGGTGTTGTTCGAGGCATGCCCATAGACCGGCCGAGAGCGCTTGCTAAAGCCGTCACAGCGTAATTAAACATATTATTCACATAATCTCCACTTATACCCGTGGTTTTGAGCCTAGACGCTAGGAGAATACTGTTAAGTTTGGGCTTCGCCGCCTCCCCCCTTACGAGTAGAGAATTTTCTGAGTATCTTGGAGAGGATTTTAGAGAGGTTTCCCGCGTGTTAAGACGGCTATCTAGGAGAGGCTACGTCGCTAGGCAGCGAAGTATGTATACCGTCACAGATAAGGGATTGTCGCTAGTGCGCAGAAAGCTTTACTTTAAAGTCAGGAGAGTAATCCGCGGCGGCAGAAAAGTGCATAAATTCCGCTTCTTCAAGAGAAAGGGGGAGTACACCGGGGTTGAGGTCGGCTCTCTAAAAGAGCTTGTTGAAGTACTTAGGGTGATCAGCCCAGACTCCTTGAAGTACCACGTAGAGAAGTACGATCTTCAGAGATGGATAGAGGAAGAGCTTGGAGATGATTTCCTCTTATTCCTTATTGGGCAGAAGTTGGAGGAAATATCGGATGCCTTCGATCTAAGAGACTTCCTTTACGAGGTTTTCAGTGATAGGTTGAATAACCTCATGGCTTTAGAAAAGAGGCTCCTCGAGATAAAAGAGAGTCGTAATATTTGAATATTTCAAGCCTATTGCCTATCTATTTCAAATATTCGATTAGCTAAAGCAATTTACCTATTCTAGGATTAAGAAGGGACATGAGAAAGCTCTTAGCTAGGATACTTGAATTCTTTAGGAGAAAGAAGGAGAAGCACGTGACCCTAGCGGATTTTAGAGGAGTCGTTAAGCTTAGGAAATTCCTTGGAAAGACTATATACCTTAATGACGAGCCTTTAGGAGTCATAGAGAAAATAATAGCCGATAGGCGAAGTAAGAAAGCCAAAGTAGTGTACGTTAGGAAGGACGGTAAAGTTTTCAGTGTAAAGCCTAAATTTATTCTAGTCGAAAAGGAAATTCTGAAAATAAAAACAGCTAGAAAGAAATCAGAAAAAGCTAAGGAAAGAAAGGTTGTAGAACGCAAGAAGTATGCAGATGCCTTAAGCGAGGTCGAGAAGATATCGAAGGAGATAGAGGAATTAAAAGATAAAATACTAAAGCTAGACAATAAGCTAATAGAAGACGAGATAGACGTTAAAACTTTTAAAATCGTGAGGAGAGATCTAGAGGCTAAAATTAGAGAGCTAGCTACTAGGGGGAAAATTTACCTAGATAGCTTAAAAAGCTATTTGAGAGAAATCTACAAGAAAAAAATGTTGTTGGAAAAGGAGTTGGAAAAGTATAGAATACAGTTAACTCTAAAGGAAGTAGGGGAGGAGAAGGTGAAGGGTAAACTGGAGGCACTTGAAGAGAAGATAAAGGAGATTGGAGAGGAGATTGAAAAAGTGAAAAACGCGATAGAAACCCTAGAGTTTTACGCAGGTGAATATGTAAGAGATGAACTAGCTATCGACGAAGATATATTATCGAAGATCTTTGAAAAATAGACTCGAGCAGTAATAAATATTTACAAGTTATGTTATTAGAGAGTAGCGGAGCATTAGGTGATAGTGTTTTGGATGGACAAGGAGCTATGGACGTAATAACTTGGATAGTCCTATTAACCTTATTTGCCTACCTTAATAGAGAGTTCGAAATTTGGAGAATGATAAGCGAAATCGAGACTTACATAGCAGCTTTCAGGTCTATAAGGGATAAAGCCTTGCGGTGTGCTATAAACTCCTTTAAGGAAATTGCAGTTAAAAAAGAAAAGAAAATCGATGTTAAAAAGATAGAAGCGAGGATACGCAACTTAGTAGATACTAGCTTTATAACTCCTACGGACCTCGATCCCTACGGCATAATTGATAAGCTCAAACACTTGGTAAAGGTTATGGATCGAGCCGTCGAGAATGAAGTTAAAATGCTTATACCCTTTGCTAGCAAAGTTGAAGTTGAAAATTTGAAAGACTTGATAGGCGCTGTCCACGCAATTAATGAGATATACAAAATAGTAGATCACATATACAGGATAGGGAGAAAGTTTAAGAGTTTATGGATTTTAATGCAGTTAAGCGCTTTGTTGCCGTTTATAACTGAGAGCATGAAAGCTTACGAGAGCTCGCTGGAAGCTTTCGCAAATGGCTACCCCGTAGGCGATAGCGTAGGGCCGATAGTGGCGGCGAAGTTTGCTAGAAAACACGGAAATGGAGCAGAAATTAAGGAAGTTGCCGATGATACTATAATGATCGAAGTGCCCTTTAAGGATAGGAAAGTCATCGTTATTAAAGCTAAGGGACCCGCCGGGGTTACCGGGAGCTTGGATGATGCGGTAGAGTATGCCCTTTCGGTGTACAAAAACGCTTGTATGGTAATAACCGTAGATGCTGCCCATAAACTGGAAAGCGAAGAAAGCGGTAGTATAAGCGACGGCTTCGGAGTAGCTATCGGTGGGCTCGGAATCGAGAAGTTCAATATAGAAAAATTAGCGGCCAATGCCAAGGTGCCCCTCTACGCTATCTTAATCAAAATGTCTGAGGAAGAAGCACTATCAGTAATTAACAAAAAACTCTTTGAGGCTACCGATAAAGCCCTAGCGAACGTCGAGAGAGTTATAGAAGAACGCAGCAAACCGGGCGACGTAATAATTCTAGTAGGCGTAGGCAACACGATAGGCGTATACCCGTAGCAGAAAGACATTTAAAGAGAAATTAAACCAGTTTGGTTCTCTAGTTACGAATTCAACCCCGTATTTACATCTGATAAAAGCTTAAGCTTTATTTGAGGACTAATTAGAAATTTCAAGCTCCTACCCTTATCTACTCGCCGGGAGCAGGGCAGGAATTCAGTTATCTCAAAATAAGCAATAAATATAAAGGTGGCAGAGATTGATAGGGGTAGGCCAGTCCGAGTAAGGGAGCGCGTTTACCTATGAGTCTGGAGAAGATATACGAGGTTAAAAAACAGTGGATTCCCGTCTACGCCCTGCTTCTAGCAGTAGCGCTTATAGTTACAATTTACCTGGTCTTAGCCTACATGTACACGCAGAATGAAGACTTTATGATGTATACCATGCTGTCTCTTCTATTCTCCTTCTACATGGGTTTTAACTTGATAAAGCTCGTTAGGATTAAAATTCCCAAGTATAATTACGTTAAAATACTTAAATGCCCTAAATGCGGACACACAATAGCTAAGCCGATAACTAAAGGCGACTACCTCTTCGGTGAAGGGGGGGAATGCCCGAAGTGCGGGTCTAAAATGTACATCTCTGCCATGTACAAGGAAGAAGTTAAGAAGAGCTAAAACACATCCCTTCTGCAGAGTAGGATAAAACGTTTTTTCCTAATTTTCGAGAAATTGTAAAGGAATATGCCTAGGTAGAGAAGAACAGCTAGCCAAGTTATTTTTTGATTTAAAACTATGAAATAATGAATGAAGTCGGCTCTTGGGCTTAGCTCGACGGCACTACTAAAGAGATAAGCTTCTAACAACGCAAAAATCGATATAAAAGCTCTATTCGTCCTCTCTACGACTTTCCTGACCTTAGCTCTCCATTCAAGCCTCATACCAATTGTATTATGTCGATAATACGTATATAATATAATCTCGTAAAATAGAAGCGTAAAAGTTAAATTAGACGGTTGAGATGGTTGCTTGGGCGATGATGAAGGTTTCGCGCTTGGAAATGTGAAGAGTGGGTTCTTGTCCGGAGCCCCGCTATAACTTTATTATAACTCGGTCACTTGTGTATAAATGTGAGAGAGATAGAGATCTTCAAAAGAATTATGCCGCGGGTTTATTGGTGCCCGCGCTGCAACGTGCCCGTTCTCGACGAGAAGTGCGGTAAGTGCGGCGGCTTTACAGTAGTGGTCAAAGTGACTCCTCCTGGAGACGTAAGGCCTGCCTTCCCTAAAGACGTGGAAGATTTAAGGAAAACCCTTTACGATTATTTCCTAGATTGGGAAGTTGTAGACTACTTTGTGCCTGAGGGGAAGTTTGTCTTATTGAACAAGATAGAGTATCCAGACGCCGCTGACGAAGTTATAGTTGATGGACAAGTGCTAGGCCACAGGTTTTACGATGTAGAGAGGAGGAAGTGGAGGTTTAAACCCATGTACAATGGAGTCGCCGGAATTCTAAAACTGAAGTGCAACTATTACGCCATAGTTGATCTTCCCAAAGTTCAGAGGAGATTTGTTGTGCATAAAAAACACATAATAGAGTCTAACCTCCCTAGGCGTAAGGGGGTATTCGTAGCTGTCACTACTAAAAACGGGGTTTTTCACGCCGTAGCGGAGTACATCGGCGCTTCACGCTTAAAAATTCTGAAATCGTGGAAGAGTAAGAAGTTCGTTCGAATAAACGTACACGCTGGATTAGAGGAGGCTGTGGCTGCTAATAGGGGGAGGTTGGAGTATCTAGAAGAAGAGGCCGTAAGTTTCATTAGAGAAATAGTCGGCGAGAAAAAGCTCCCCGTAGTGGTCTCTTTCAGCGGAGGCAAAGACAGTTTAGCTACATATCTCTTAGTCGAGAAAGCTTTAGGTAAGGTTCCCATACTATTCAACGATACCGGCTTAGAACTCCCGGAAACAGTGGAGTATGTACGCCGCTTCGCGGAAAAGAAGAAACTGAAGCTTCTAGTAGCCGACGCCGGCAAGAAGTTTTACGAAGCCTTAAAGGTTATGGGTCCCCCGGCGCGGGACTATAGATGGTGTTGTAAGGTAGCTAAGCTTTCGCCTATAGCTAGCTTGGTTAACCGTGAGTTTCCCGAGGGGGTGTTGAGTTTTGTAGGGCAACGGGCTCTAGAATCGGCGAGGAGGGCTATCTCGCCGAGAGTATGGCGTAACCGTTGGCTTCCTAAAATCGTGGCGGCTTCTCCTATCCAGTACTGGTCTGCACTCGATGTATGGCTCTACCTGATAAGAGAAAAGGTTGAGTTTAACCCTCTCTACCTGGAGGGATTTGACAGATTGGGTTGCTGGCTCTGCCCCGCCACGGAATTAGGCGAACTCGAGGCTGTGGCAGAGAAACACCCAGAGCTTTGGAAGTGGTGGGTTAAATACTTGGAGCATTACGCCGAAGAACACGGTTTGAGCGAGGCTTGGGTGAGGTATGGTTTTTGGCGTTGGAAGAAGTTGCCTGGAGATCAGAAGAGGTTGGCCGAAGATGTTGGTTACTCTGTGGATAGAGATCCCAGAGGAGCTCCGCTTGAAGTTGAGGATTTTAAATATGTGGAAGAAGATGGAAATGTTGTCGTAAGCGGAGTTATTAGAGGTTTAAGAAATATTGACTACTTTTACAATTTGCTTACTACTGTGAAGACTCTAGACTCTACTTCCACTTTTGATCTCGGCAAAAATGGGAAGTTCAAGCTTGTAACCCCTAAAGGCGAGTGGAAGAGAACTATGCTCATGATTTTAAGTGTTGCCTTTAGAGCTTCGTATTGTGTCAAGTGCGGCTCTTGTATGAACAGCTGCCCAGTAAACGCTCTGCGCTACGGAGAGGAGGGAGTCATGGTGGATGAGGGAAAATGTACTAAGTGTGGTATGTGCAACTTCGCGTGCCCCATTGCCGTGTACTCATTTCCCAAATTATCCTGTACAGTGTCGTTACTTCGCTAATTTGACTTGACATCAGTTTTTTATATTAATCTTTTTTATCCTAAAATGGTGATAATCGTGACTGAAAGACTCAAAATCGTAATTGCATGTGGTTTAGGCACGGGCACGGCTCTGTTTCTCAAAATGGTTGTAGAGAGCATTTGTAGAAAGCATAATATTAAAGCAGATGTGGAAACCGCCGATGCCACTCTAGCGGCCGCTTTGAAAGCCGACATTATTGTAACTGGACCCGACTTAGCAGAGAAATTTATTCAAGAAAAGGCAGCCAAGGAAGTAGTTTCGATATATAACTACGGGGATAGGAAGGAAATAGAGGAAAAACTGCTAGAGGCTATTAAAAGACTTACCGGTGGAGCATAGTGTTGGCCTTTAATGTTACATGGTTTGACGTTAACGAGTATCTAGAGTCAAAAGAAGTGCCTACTGCGATTCTCCCGGTGGGCTCCGTCGAAGCTCATGGACCTCACTTACCCCTAACCGTCGACTCGTTGATAGCTGAAGCTATAGCTCGAGAAGTCGGGAGGAGAGTAGAGGCTCTAGTACTTCCTATTTTACATTATGGGCAGATATGGTCTTTAAGGAAGTTCCCTGGCTCTATCTGGCTCGAAAATGAGACGCTGAGCAAGATAGTGTATGAAATAGGAGTATCGCTTAGAGAACATGGATTTAAACTATTCGTAGTCGTTAACGGACACGTTGGCAACATGGGAGCTTTGAAAAATGGTCTTAGAAAACTCCTGGACGACAGGTTCTATGTCGATATGTCGCCATAGACACCTGCCCGTAGGGAAAGAATAGAGAGCAGTCTAGCGCGGGTAAAGCGTAGTCCGGGTCATTGAGGAAAGTAGGCGTTTTATAAAGCCATGCTGGGGACATGGTAACCAAGTGTATATGAGAATTCGTTAAACTTAAGCTGGACGGGTTTACGGGACCGCGAGCAGTTACAATCTCCACCCCCGGCACCTCCGCTTTTTGAAAAGCTAGATTTCTTCAAGCCTCATTCCGCATACGGGGCATCTACCTTGGACTTTCCTATAGCAAAGGGGGCATGTGTATACCCCGCATTTAGGACATTTATATCTCCTCTCTCCTTTGAACACTCTTTTTCCGCATCTAACGCATCTTCCCACTAGCAACATCTTCGGCACATATGCCATTAAATCACCTGACCGCTGTAAGAGAACGCCTAGAAACTTATTAATATTTTGTCTATCTGTCTGAGTGATGCCGCCGCTGATCGGGTAATAGGCATCGTGAGCACTTTTATATCTGGAAAGAAAGAATTACAGACGGGATAGTCCCGGTGTTTAGAGAAATTCTGGAAAAAATACTTGGAGCTTTGATAGCTATGTTAAAGTTGTTGGGATATTCTAAGCTTCAGGACACGGGGACTATATGCCTGCTACCCGCAGCCCTCTACAGTGCCCTATTCTACTCAGGCTACGACATAAAACTCCGGCCTAGGCTAGGATTAGTGAAATATCATCAAAAATGGAGCCTTAGAGCTTTAGCCCTCTCTGCTGCCAGTTTTATCTTAAAAATCGCCTTAGAATTTTCTAGACTTACGGTTACGTTAGTTCCGGGTCTTTTAGCTTTTAAAGCTAGCCTCTTACTTGAAGGGGTCTTGCCCGCTCTTTTTGGAATACCCGCCGCGTATGGCATGGGATTAGGCGCCGCGGTATCGGATGTCATTTCTAACGGATTTTCTGTAAAAAGTGCCAGTTATCTCTACTGGGGGGTAGCGTCCTATTACATACTTTTCCGGTTTTATGGTGAGGATCCAAGTCTTGGAAATTTAAAGTCGTTGATGTCCTATACTCTCGGTTGGTGGAGTTGGAGTATAGGCACGAGCGTTATTTGGACCACAATTGCAGTTTTAGAAGGGTCTCTGCCTTTGGAAGTGGCCTGGTCTGCTTACATTGGAATCGTGCTCCTCGCCATGCTCGCTCTCTACGTGATCAACATGGCGCTCCTCCCACCATCTTACTTTATAGCCAAAAGAGTAGGGGTGTACTGGAGGGAGATACCGGGCTACTACGCCTATGAATACGTTTTTCCGAAGTTTGAAACGGAAACGGCGAAAATCTAAAAACTTTTATTTCTGAGCTTTTTCTTCGCATGGTGGAAACTTGGCTGAGAAAAACTATGGCGAACTCGCCGTCGAATATGCAAGAAAGTGTAGGGGGAAGATTGAGGTAATCCCTAAATGCCCTATACGTAGATTGGAGGATTTCGCAATATGGTATACTCCTGGAGTAGCGGAGAATTGCCGCAGGATAGTCGAGAACGAGGATGAAAGCTTCGAACAGACCTGGCGCTGGAATACGGTCGCAGTAGTAACTGACGGTAGCAGGGTTTTAGGTTTAGGGAATATAGGGGCTACAGCCGGACTCCCCGTTATGGAAGGTAAAGCCCTATTGTTCAAGTATCTAGGCGGCGTAGACGCGATCCCCCTAGCTATAGCCACCCAAGAGGCAGAAGAAATAATCCGATTCGTAAAAAACATCGAGCCATCTTTTGGAGGAGTTAATTTAGAGGATATAGCCACCCCCAAGTGTTTCTACATTCTTGACAGGCTAAGGGAAGAACTCGACATCCCCGTGTGGCACGACGATCAGCAAGGGACCGCGACTGTGGTCTTAGCAGCTTTAATAAACGCCTTGAAGCTAGTGGGCAAAAAGCTAGAGGAAATATCTATAGCTATGGTCGGCGCCGGCGCGGCCAACATAGCTATAGCTAAATTATTGACGAAAGCCGGTGTGGATGGAGGCAGAATTGTCATGGTGGATTCCAAGGGCATCTTGAATAGGGATAGACCTGACATGGAGCGCCTGAAAACGGAGAATCCCTACAAGTGGAAGATAGCTAACCTAACTAATAGGGAGAATAGGGCCGGCGGTATAGCGGAGGCGCTTGAAGGGGCGGATGTTTTGATAGCTGCTTCGAGACCTGGACCGGGAATTATTAAAAAGGAGTGGATTGCGAAGATGTCGGAGGACGCTATAGTGTTCGCCCTAGCTAATCCCATTCCTGAGATATGGCCGTGGGAGGCTAAGGAGGCAGGAGCTAGAGTAGTAGCTACGGGCAGATCCGATTTCCCTAATCAAGTTAATAATAGCCTCGTCTTTCCAGCGGTTTTCAGGGGGGTTTTAGATGTTAGAGCTAAGAAAATAACTGACGAGATGACAATAGCCGCTGCCAGAGAACTAGCCAGCTATGCCGAGGAGAAGGGGTTAAAGGAGGATTACGTGGTGCCCACCATGGAGGATTGGGAGGTCTACCCTAGGGTTGCCGCCGTGGTAGCTGAGAAAGCTATAGAGCAGAGATTAGCCCGGAAAAAAATAAGCAGAGAGGAGGAAGAGGAAAATGCCAGAAGAATCGTCGAGAGAACGAGGCTTATTGTTAGACTTTTAATGGATTCGGGATTTATAGAGCCTTTAGATTGAGGTTTTCTACGGCCTGATTAAAAGTACGATAAACTGCTATAGCAGCCATTTTTATCTTTTCGTTCTCCTCTTCAGTTATTCTATCCAATAGGATTGGTTGTATGGATTTTCCCACTATAGAGGGGAGGCTTATGTGGACTTCCTCTTCTCCAATCCTATAAGGCGTGGCTACGCTCATAACTTTCCCCTCGTTTAGGAGTATAGATCTTACTATATCCCTAAAAGCGTGCACAGGTCCACAAATTGTAGCCCCTGTATGTTTTATTATCCAAGCAGCTACTTCCTTCACTGACCTCTCCACTCCATTTTTAAACTCCTCTAAATCCTCTTTTTTTAATACTTCATCTAAGTTAGCACCGTCGACCTTGACTGTAGACCAGAGAGGTACGGCGGCTTCTCCATGCTCACCCGCCACAAAACCCTCGACTTGGTTTACGCCTACTTCTAATCTCTTAGCTATTTCGCTCCTAAATCTTAGAGTATCCAAGTGGGTGCCGCTACCGACTACTCTTTCACTTTTCGTAATTCTATAGAAGAGTGTAGCCATAGCGTCTACTGGATTTGTAATTATTAAATACCAAGATTCCCTATTGTTATCGAAAATTTTCTCGGCTATACCTTTTATTATTCCCGCATTTTTTACAGCTAGATCGCGTCGGCTCTGATCTGCACTTCTGGGAGACCCTGCTGCTACCACTATTATGTCCGCGTTCTCTACCTCCTCGACTTTCTCGAGACCTCTTATTTTAATATCTCTTTTTAGAGCCGCAGCAGCATGTTTGTAATCCTCAGCGAGAGCTTTAGCTAAATTAGGAACTATATCGACTAGCGTTAGCTCTGTCACATACCACTCGTTGATTAGTAACATAGCTAGGCTTTGCCCGATTTTTCCGCAGCCTACAACTGTGACATGCATGACTATCGTCTACCTATAATTCGTCATTCTGTAGCGGCTTCATCATCTTTCAGAGCTTTGCACCTATATCATCCGCGTTTATTGTAGAATTAGTTTTAGTTGATAAACTTTGCTAGCTTATCGGTGTAATAGATAAAACTTCTATCTCCTCTCCGGGGATGAGTTTAAGCTCTTCTCTCACGTGCTTAGGAACCGTAAACTGTCTAGAGTCTGTATACCTAGTCTTAAGGAGCTTAGCCTCTATCTCGACTTCCCTGTCCTTATACTTTATGACTATTTTGGCTTTCTCGGCGTCCCCTATTCCCAGCGCCCTTACAAGCCTAGCTGGTATTAGTATTTGATTGTTCATATACATCTTAATCTTGTATGGGAGGCTTGTTATGTCAAACCCTTTAACCCCCCTCCTCTTTCTCTCCTTTTCCATTTTTCACCCCCTATTCTCTTTTATCCATCCGACTTATATAAATCTTTTTTATTTCTATCAAATATCCCCTTTTTGCTAAATAAACAGTAAAAAATTCACGTATATACGTTTAGACCATGGCACAGTTAACATTATAAAGATATTGAGTTGACATTCTGTGCATTGGCGAATCCCGCTCTGTCAGAATATAGAAAACGCTGCGTTAACCTATAATATCTAACTTTTAATTATCTTACCGAGCATTGAGTGGTCGCTATGGATAAAGGACACGATAGATCCTATATCTTGCTCGCCATAGCATCGGCGGCATTGCTATTGTTATTTTTGGCTAGCGTAGACGCTCAAGTAACAGAGTACGCAAACGTTACCGTAAACTTATTCGATTATAGCGGAAACCCCCTCTACGAGAACAACTTATACCCGAAACTAGAGATTTATGACGCTAATGGAACCCTGCTTAAGAGCTTAACTTGCGAAGCAGCCACTTGTAGAGTACTTAATTTAACCGTCGACTCCTACTCTTTTAAGGTCTACTGGCGCCGCGTAGAAGTCGCGTATATAAACAAAACTTTAACAACCGGAGAAAACGTGGTAAACATTACGTGTAACGTTAGAAGAGTGCGTATACGAGCTGTAGACGATGAGGATAGGATGATAGAAAATGTGGACATTTCACTCTTCGGACCTTTGCCTGGGTATCAAAACTCTTACCCTTTCAACACGGGGGAAGGCGAAATAGTTAAACTATTACCGTTTGGAACCTATAAGTTAAGCTCGGTGGTATGGCAATGGAAAGTAGATGATAAGACGTTCTCGGTAGACGTTTCCCCCGAGGATGAGGTGAAATATGTAGTCGGGGCTCAGGGGGATTTTATCAAAATTCCGGTTAAGGTTGCGCATTCTTTAACGGTAGCTTTCTACACTCTAGATGGAAGGGAGTTGACAGGTGACGAAGCGGAAGTACTAGTAGAGTTCAAATATAGGGGAGATTGGATGAGTATACTGAGAAACGATCTATCGTCCTCTAATAAAGTTACTTTGGGCCCGATACCCTATGGGGAATATAAGTTTTCTCTATTTTGGGAGGAGAGACTTCTTTTCTCGGAGAAAATTCTCGTAAACGAGTCGATATACGAGAGATTGGAAGACGGCTTATTAAAGTTAAAAGTTTCAATGTATAGGAGTTTAATTGTAAGATTTATAGGTGCTCAAGGACAACCTTTAAAAAAAATGTACGTTGTCCTCGTAGCTCCATACGGTGAAAATTTCACTTACACAACTGACGAGGGGGGCAAAATAAGGCTAGCTAACTTAACAGCTGGCAAGTACGTCGCCATGCTTAGGTGGATTGCGGGCTACGCTGAAGTAGAGCTGGATTTAACCCCGGGGAAAGTTCAGGGGCATGTAGTGGAAGTAGTTGTGGACTTCTATGAGATTAAGCTTAAAATATACCCTAAGGGTTCAGAAACCTTACCGGAGAACTTGCATATACTCTTTAGATGTAATGAAGTACTGTTGTTAAATGAGAGTTTAAAAGAGGAGAGAGGGGTTTTTGAGAAAACATTTAGTGATCTCTACTCTAAAGCAGCGTATACGCTGAGGATTAGATACATGGGCTACACCCTATACGAGAAGAGGGTGAGCGTCGAAGCCGGCTCTATCGAGGTTGAGGTGGAGCTATACGATTTAACAGTTAGAGTGCTAAGCCGTAGCAACTCCACGCTTTCTAAAGCGCGCGTAGTGCTAAAATACCCGAGAGGGGAGATCGTAGAACGCGAGACTAGCGAAGGAGGAGAATGTATTTTCAAGCATTTAATCGCGGGTTACGGCACGTATAGGCTAAACGTATACTGGAAAAACTATTTAGTGGGTAGTTTTACCCTTAAAGATGAAGACATCTCGAAGGGGAAATTGGACGTTAAAGTAAACGTCTACGATTTATCGTTTAAGGTTTACAACAGCCTACACAACGGTCTCCCGAACGTCGAGATTAAAGTCTATTTGAGAAATTCCACTTCTACAGTCTTATTGGCAAATGTTACCACGGATCCGACGGGATTTGCTAAACTATCTAATGTCCCAGTACCCTCTGGCTATGACGTCATAGCTGACGTGGACTACAAAAATAAGTTCACAGTTAAGGGCGTGGTATTGGAGAAGCCAGGAAAAACTAAGGAGATAACTCTAGACGTTCTAGTAGAGATTTTCGGCATACCGCTTTCTACCTTAGAAACTTTAGCACTAGTATCAGGCACGATTGTATGCTCTGTAGGAGCTTACTTTTTCATACGTTGGTATATGTTTAGAAAATCTGTAACGCATATTTTCTCAGAAGGTAGAGCTCTATCCGAAACATATGAGCGCGAGTATCCTTTAGGCTATGAGACCATAGAGGAGTATGAAGAAGAAAAGAGGAATCCACTATCTAGAATTTGGAAAAAAATGAGAGATAGACTGCGGGAGTTACTTGAAGGTGGAGAAGAAGAAGAGTATGAAGAAGAGTACGATATATTCGGCTAGGCGGATCTTTAGGATAAGTCAGGATATTCCTCTAATAGGGCATGTGGCTTTTGGATTAATTGACCGAGGAACCAATCTCGTGCAGGTAAGGCCTACATCTCTCTGTCCTTTATCCTGCATATTCTGCTCGGTCGACGCTGGCCCCAAATCTAGGTATAGAGCTACCGAGTACCTAGTCGATTTAGATTATCTCGTAGATGCTTTGAAAGAACTAGTAAGATACAAGGGCATAAGAGATGCTCAGGCACACATAGATGCCGTAGGGGACCCGCTCACCTACCCGAAGATAGTGGAGCTTATCCAGCATATAAGAGAGATAGAGGGTATAGGAGTCATCTCGTTGGAGACCCATGGCGCATTGCTCAGCGAGGAAATTCTAGACGAGATGGATGCCGCCGGACTTTCCAGGCTCAATTTATCGATAGATACTATGAACCCTGACTTAGCTAAATTTCTAGCTGGTGCCGACTGGTATGACTTGACCAAAGTGCTAGAGCTAGCCGCCTACGTGGCGGAGAATTTGAAAATGGACTTACTGATCGCACCCGTCTGGATCCCCGGGTTAAATGACAAAGATATGTTGAAAATAATCGAATTCGCTAAAAAAATCGGAGCTGGGAAGCGATGGCCTCCTCTAGGCATACAGAAATATGAGGTCCATAAATACGGTCGCAAGCCTAAAGGAGTTAAGCCAATATCATGGTATGAATTCTACAGGACCCTGAGAGTATGGGAGAAAAAGTACGGTGTGAAACTCGTACTAAACCCTAAAGACTTCGGGATATACAAAGTTAAAAGCCTGCCCTTAGTTTTTAAGAAAGGGCAGAAAGTCTCCGCGAAAATTGTAGGTCCGGGTTGGCATAAGGGGGAGTGGTTAGCAGTCGCTAAGGGGAGAGTTATAGCTGTTCTAGGAACCGCCGGAGATCCTCCGATCGGTTCTCAGGTTAAAGTAGAGATATTGAGGAATAAACATAACATTTATGTTGGAGTTTTAGGCTAGGAGCCCGCTCGGCAGGGAGATTATAGTAGGTTTTATGCCTAGCATTTCTAGAATTTTCTTACTCAAAGCTCTTCTATCCAGTATGAAAAATGATGCTTTGTCTTGGGGACCTCTAATAGCTCTGCCGAACGCTTGCTTCACTTTAATAATAGTGGGTATTAGCACTACGTACTCCCACCCTTTCTCCTTGCCGTATAACTCGCTCATTCTAGCCAAATACGCTTCTAGGTAGTCGTTTGGCTCCGGAAAGGGTAGCCCGGCGACCACGACAGCTCCAATTAAGCTACCCCCCTCCCTAGTGAGTTCTATGCCCTCAGTGAGCTTACCACCTGCTACAGCGTGTATCACTACTCCTTCTCTTATACGCTCAACTTCTTCTGTAACGTCGTCTATTCTCGTATCCTCTTTCTCCACTATATCCGTGATCTTCTCCTCTATTCTCTCTTTAACTTCCTCGTAGAATGGTAGAACTTTCCTCATAACTTCGTACGACGGATACACGGCTAAAACTACGTATTCGCACGGAATTCTCGACCTTATGTACAGGATGTAATACGCCAGCTTCCTGTATATCTCCGAGCTCCTAGCCTTATACTTAGTAGTTACGTTGGCCGCGCAGAAGTAACGCCTGTTTTCGGAAGGAAAGATATCGCCAACCTCTATGTACTCTATCTCTCCCCTTAAACCGTAAACGTTTTTAAGATAGTCCAGGGGCGGCAGAGTTCCCGACATCAATATCGCCGAGTAAGCTTCGTTTAGTAAAGCAGTAGCTATAGCGGGGTTTAACACCTTAACCTCTATTTTATCTCCTAGGGCGAAAAGCCCTACATCTTCATAGTGTAGGGCATACGTTATCTCAAAATAGTGGAGAAACCTCCACACGCTTCTCAAATAGCTCCTAGCTCTTAAACCCTGCATCTCCACCTTCACGCGTCTAATAGCTTCGGAGGCTTCGCCTAGCACGTCTAGGTTTACAATCTCCACTACCTCTCTGTAGAAATAGTCCAGGTTTAAGCGTAAATACCTCCTAGCTCCCCTATACTTTTCCATAAAGTTAAGCACGGCGCGGACGTACTCTCTACAAGCCTCTCGAAACTGTTCCGAAATCGCGTAACCGTATTTATCGAGCTCGCTGAGAGCACGTTCTACAGTTCTCGCTGATATGCCTCTATCCGAGCTCTGAGTTACGCTCTCTAAGTTGTGAGCTTCGTCCACTACCACGATCGCGTCTTTTAGGCGTAGAACGCCGCCGTCATAGGAGAACACGCTCTGCCTTATATATGGATTGAAGAGGTAAGGGTAGGTAGCTACGATAAAGTGGGCTTCGTCGAACATGTACTTGCAGGCGTACCATGGACAAGCTTTTTCTTGAAGAGCGATTTCCAAGAACTCGGAGATAGTCGAATAAGGCCCCGGCCTGAGCTTTTTAAGAGGACAAAGATTTCTAGACCTAAAATCTCTACACGTTTCTATGAACTCCTCGCTAGGCATCTTAAGCTCTTGGCCAGTTCTAAGCCTGTGAAAGCACATATCCCTTTTAGCTATTAAAAAAGTGTAGTTAATCCAGTCGGCCTTAGACTTTAGCATGTAAAGCTCTTTTAAAACCGGCCTAACTTCGTTTTTTGTACGAACTACGTAAAGGCACTTTTTGTCCCCGTGTTTTTCGATGAACTCGGCGATAGAGTATAGAACCACTATGGTCTTTCCGAAACCAGTAGGCGCATTTAACCCTACGATCCTGCTAGCTTCTAGGCTTTCTTCTATGGCTTTTATAACTTCTCTCTGTTTCTCCCTAAACTTAGGGTAAGGCCACATTATGGCTAAACCTTACATATAAATTATCCCTCTGTTATATAATATCATAACGCTTAACTCTTTAACTTTTTTGAATTTAATTTTAAAACTAGAATTAACATTTTGCTTTAAACCTCTCCTAACTCACACTTCTCAGCGTTATAGTTTAATAAATACTTCTACCTTAGATAGCTGATGAAACAGCGTGAAATTCCGATAGCTTTAAACGTCGTTGGTGGCTACCTAGCAGAGGAGGGGTGTCCTCTAATATTTCTCCCTTTAAAACCAGGTTTAAAGGTAAAATTTCTGAAAGGAAGGAACGGGCTATTCTTAGAAAACGTGGAAAAATTCGTAAATTCTGAAAGGTTAGAAAGTATAACGAACACTCTGTTTCAACACGTGGAAGAGAGAGTTGGACTAGAAGTTGTAAATGTTCCTTACTCTATACCAACCCTAGGCTATGAATCCGCTATATTAGCCGCTTTAGCCGAATACTCAGGAGTCAATAGCTCTCTTTTACAGTTTATAATAGAGGAGAAGGTGAAAAGCGCTGAAAGGGGGGTTATAGCTGGAGGCGCCATATGTTCTTATGCGCGTAAACCAGTCGCCTATAGAGTAAGTGAGGGTTACGTTGAATTAGAGAAAGGTGTTCAGAACATGTATCTGTATATCATAGGCTTTGATAGCGTTGTGTCATTAAACGAGATTATGACTCGAGTAAAGAAGTTAAAAAATGAGCATAGCGGAGTTTTTGAGCCTCTCTTCCATGCCTTATGTAGACTTTCGATAGAGGTAGCTAATTCCCTAAGAAATGGAGAAATCGAAAAGCTATCCTTTATGTTAAGCGTGGGCCATAGGATTTTATCCGCTGGCGGTTTGACTTCTAGACAAGTAGACAGGATAGTTTGGGAGTTGGAGGAGAAGGGGGTTCGAGGCAAGCTTTTAGAAGACGTCGGGCAATACATTTTTACCTTAACTATAGAGGATTTAAACAGCGATTTAAAAAGTTGGTTTGAAAACCTAGAGGTGTACGCGTTCCATGTCGTGTAGGAAAATAGGCTTAGCGTTGGCGTTTATCCTGATGGTTTTTTATGCTGTAAATACTCAAGCTCAGGAAGAAGCTGTGTTCACGTTGACAGATCAGCTTACCGTGGAAAATGGGGTTTTCAGGGTAGGCGCGCCCCATAGAGTTTTTTCTATAGGTTGTGAAGGAGTCTACCTTTATATAGAGTTAAAAGACGTGAGACAGGCTATACTTCTCGATATAAAAATGTTAAATCCCCTGGGTGAAGAGGTTTTAAGTTATAGAATAAATATCTCAAGCCCCCGAGAAAAGAACATACTTCGCTACCCGTGGGTGAAAGGTTACTTATACATACCAGTCAGAGATGAAAAACAGGGGTTTGCTTTCTTCCGCGTATACTATTATGAGAAAGTGGCTGAAAATCTTCCAGAAAACGTTAGGATTAACATGGGCGGGGAGTGGACTTTCCGTATCTACCGGAACGGAGAATTAATTAAAACTCTAAAGTTTACGATTAGGCTATTGAAGCTGAAAGTCTACGTACTTGATTCGCAGAACAGAACAGTGGATAAAGCTAAAGCTAGAATACTAGGACCGCATAAAACCTTCATAGTAGACATAAACAATGGTCTTTTCGAGTTAGAGCTATACCCGGGCTCCTACCTTGTAGAAATATACAAGGCTAACGTTCTCGTCTACAAATCAACGCTCAACCTAACCACTAAAGACATCGAAGTTCGGGCTTTATGCAATATAACTGATTTAACATTTAGAATTTTAGACCGCTCAGGAAAGCCCCTGAGAGAGGCTAAAGTCGTACTTAAAGGTTTAGATAATATACTACAGACCTCTACTGACAGCGATGGCTTTGCGGTTTTCAGAAACTTACCCTACCGTCAATATAGAATTTCGGTGGTGAAGTACGGAGTTAGCCTAGGCGAGTATAACATCGAGGTATCAGCTCCGCTTACTATTCATGATTTAGTGGTGAATGTAACGGATTTTTGCGTAAAAGTTGTGGGAGAAAACGGCAAGGGGCTTGCGAAGAGCGAGGTTACCTTATTCTTTCCAAGCGCCATACTCACGGCTTTGACAGATGAGGAAGGATACGCTAAGTTCGACCAAGTACCGGTTGGAGTTTGGGATATAGCCGTAAGCTACAAAAACTTAAGAGAGAAAGGAAAAGTTACTATAGGAGATGGAGGTTGTGCGGAGGTTAAACTTAGAGTTTTTCTTGAAGTTTTCGGGATGGCGCTGTCGTATGATATAACGTTAACTGTAGCCTGGGGATTAATCACAGTCGCGGTTTTAGCCGTTGCTGCTCTAGCCCTAAGGGGGAGAATCGCGGAGTAGCAAAAGTTAAATACATTCGCGGGCAGAGATGTCATGTGATGAATGAGTCCCGCACTGAGCTGTGATGTCTATTAACCTATCTGACGGTGGAATCTTGACATCCCCCCTATCTTTCTATGCTAAACGTTTAGAGCTCCTGTGGAAATTGAGAGAATACGGCTTCTATGTAAGGATGCACGCCTACGAGTATTTAGTAGGGGACGGGGATAGATTCCATGCTTTAATACTCTTAGAACCAGGCTTAAAGCGCGCCTTAGTTAAAACGTTGGGCGAGGAAGAAATTGTAAAGGTTATAGAAAAGATAATAGCCGGGATCGACCCGAATATTAGATTCGAGACGCTATGATCATCGTGAAGTTCTACGGCTATTATCGAGAGAAACTCGGTCTCGAAAGGGTAGAGGTAGAAGAAGCTAGAACGCTTAGTGAAGTTCTGGAGAAGTTAAGAGTTTTTCTTGGCGAGAAAAGCGGGATACTTTTTGAAGGGAACGAATTGAAGAAGAATATCTTGCTCGCTGTAAACAATACCTTAGTTAAGCTAGAAGATATACATAGCGAAAAAATACTAGATGGGGACGTGGTGTCAATCATGCCCCTTCCCAGCGGGGGTTAACTGTTAGGCTTTAATCGTAATTCTCTAGCTCTTTCAGTCATTAACGTTCTAAGCCTAGCTATATCCTTATAGATTATCGCCGCTAGCACTGTAAAGAATATCCCGCAGAGTATTCAGGTGGATGAAGATATGAGCACTATAGAACTACCTAGGCTAAATTCCTCTGCTAAAACCCCGACTATTAGGGGAAAGCGCTAATCCCAAGTTTTCAAACATCCTCAAAGCAGAAGTTCAACCTTATTAATACGGCAAGCACCATCCCTATTATAGAACCTAAAGGCGCAGCCGCGTTTATCAAACCCATAGCCTTCCCTCTCTTTTCCAGCTCGAAATAATCGGCTACCAGGCTGTATACTCCGGGCGGAGCCGCATCGTCTACACCGGTAGCTATTCTAGTCACGAAGAAAACGCTGAATGTACGGGCTAGGGCCTTCAGCCAAGTGGTGATCCCCCATATGGCGGCCGCTAGAGATACCATTGATAGATTTTCCCAATTTTCACGCTAAATAATTTCATATGACTGTTTCTAGTTTGCCATTAGGCACTTTTCTAAGCAGTCCTTTTCGAGTGTTTTGCTCTTAGCCAACCTCCCGTAAAAATGAGCGCTTTCCTTAGGCTTCCTCTCGAACGTCCTATAATCTACTTCTACTAGCCCAAACCTCGGTCCGAAGCCATGGTTCCATTCATAATTGTCTATGAAACTCCAGTACATGTAGCCCCGCACGTCTACGCCTTCTCTTAAAGCTCTCCATACATGATATAAGTGACGAACTATAAAACATATCCTCTGCCCATCGTTTTGCGTCGCTATTCCATTCTCCGTGATTATTACAGGCTTACCGTATTGTTTTAGGAATATGAGAACCTGGTATAAACCTTCAGGATAAACGTCCCAACCCATATCTGTAACTTCGTCCCCTACGCCGTCGAGAGCCTCGGCGAACAGCGAAGTTATCTTAAGCGGGTTAAACCTGATGATATGCCTAGTATAGTAGTTGACACCCCAGAAATCGTAAGCCCCCCTCAAATTCTTATATTTCCTTTTGATAAAAACTCCGGGAAGTACGCCTTTCTCCAGAGCTTCGACCACGATTAGATTGAAGCTTCCATGAGCAGTGTCGGCGGCTAGCCTATCTAGAAAGAAGTTTCTAGCCGGTTGGAAAAGGGTAAAGTGTTTAGCTAAGCCTATCCAAGAGCTAGCGTCTGCGTTTTTAATAACTTTATAAGCTTCGGCGTGTGCTATCAATAAGCTCCTCAACACTTTAAAGTATAGGAAGGCGTCGCGTTTGAAGGGGGGATACTCGCCGCTACCCCATCCCATATAGGCTAAAACCGCCGGCTCATTTACGGTAACCCATATCCTCACGTACTCCTTGAATACCTCCACTATCTTCTCTACAAAATTTACGAAATAATTCACATTTTCCTCCTTCTCCCATCCTCCTTTCTTCACGAACCACATTGGATTAGTGAAGTGATGTAGAGTGACTATAGGCTCTATAGAATACTCCCTGAGAAGTTTTAATACATCTAGATATCTCTCTACAGCATCTCCTCTCCACTCTCCAACTTCAGGCTGTATCCTACTCCACTCAACCGAAAAGCGATAAGCATTATATCCTAGCTCCGCCATTAGCCTAACATCCTTCTCGTAGAGTTCCCAACTGTTGCAGGCTAAGCCAGCCTTAGGAAGCTTGTTTTTCAACTCCCAGTAGTACCAATCGTTGTGTACGTTTCCTCCCTCGATCTGGTGGCTTGACGTGGCCGTACCGAATAGAAAGTTTGGGGGGAACTCTAGCCCTTCGACCATTACCTACAAATATCCTATCGCTACAAATATTTTTGTCGAGTAGGCGGTGTTAACATGATATTCAAGCTCTGCGAGAAACTGCCACCGATTGAAGAGATAGAATCTAATCTCAATTTGAGAATAGACTCTGGCTGCTTCATCGTGTTCACGGGAGTTGTCAGGGGGGTTTCCGAGAAAGGGGAGAAAGTACGCTACTTATATTATGAAGCTAACAAAGAATTAGCGGCTAAAGTTTTCGAGGAGATAGTGGAGAGCTTGAAAAGAAAGTACGGAGTTCACGACGCCTTCCTATACCATAAAGTCGGAAAGGCTGAGGTCGGGGAGAAAGTGATTTATGTTGGAGTTGCATCAAAGAGGAGGAAGGAAGCTTTTGAAGCTCTACAAGAGTTGGTCGAGAGAGTTAAAAAAGAAATTCCTATATGGAAAAAAGAAGTAACAGAGTCTAGAGAATACTGGGTCGGAATTGAAGATTCATAGCTCCTCTTCAGCGGTATATGAGTTCTATTCTCTCTCTACGTGAAAGTCTGTCCATGATTTCTCTAACAACGCTTCTAAACATCTCCTTCCTCTGCATTAATGCATTGACGTTAAATTTAACTCCTGTAATCTTCGATATAGCCTCTAGTAGCCTTATAGCGGCCGGAGCGTCTATATCCACCTTCTTCGCCATTTCGGCTAATGTCCTTTCGTCTATCTTTCTAATAGCTATTGCCTCGTAGATTTCCACGAAAAGCTTCAAGAAATCCGATTCCGCCACTAAGAGTATGCCGTCTATATTCCTTCTCATGCACTCGTCTAGCAGGTAGGCCCCGCTACTCTTTAAAATCCCTGAAAACGGCTTAAAACCTAGCTTAGCCATCTCCGCTACGAGGTGCTCCTCGGTCACGAAGTAAACTTCTTTGGCTTCCTCGCCTAGAGGCACGGTGCAGTCTATGGCTATAGCTCTCTTAACTTCGTTTCTCTCGGCCCAGTCCATTAAAGCATCCGTTATCTTAGGGAATATCTGGTTCGCCCTTTCCATAGAGAGAATGAATGGTATCTTAAGGACCATTACTGGGTACTTCGGGTTAAAGTATATAGTGTAGGGGTGGGTCATCATGCCGCTGTAAACATACATAAGAGGTTGAACTTCTTTAACATTAATGTAGGCCACAGGTTGGAGTTTTAAATTCTCGATTATGAAGTCCGCTACTAAGCCTGTTACTTGGCTTATGTTGAAAATGGGTATTATCAGGCTTTTACTCTTGAATATTCGAAGATAAGTTTCATAAACTCTAACCTCGCTCAAAAGGAACACCGATTATACTAATCCTCTCCAGTAAATAATATTACCGCTTTAAATTGAAGTGAAAACATGAGCAGGGAAAAATATCCAATGACAGATATTCGCGACGTACGGCGTAATGGATATAAGCGTAGAGGATGATAAAGAGTCTGAGGTGTCTTCTATGGATGTTCTAGATAAGTTTTACCTCTTACTACATCCTAGACCGACGTACGCTATAGGAGCCGGAAAGTACGGGGAGAAAGTGAATTTTATGGCGGCCAGTTGGGTTGTACCGGTCGCTGAGGAACCTCCTAGGGTTGCTGTAGCCATAGATGTCGAGAGTTATAGCCATGAATTGATAAAACGGTACGGGGAGTATACAGTAAATATCTTGCCTCTGGATAAGCTGAGGGAGCTCTATTTCTTCGGCTCTACTAGCGGCCGCGAGGTGGATAAAATTGGGGAACTTGGCTTAAAGGTGTTGAAAGGTAGGAAAGTTGAGGCTCCCGTTCTAGAGATAGCTGTTGGAGTTCTTGAATGCAAGGTGGCAGGGGAGTTTGAAAGCGAGGATACGACGTTGTTTATAGGTGACGTCTTACACGCTGAAGCTAGAGAGGAATATTTCAGTTTGAAGAGAGGTTGGAACTTTAAGAAAACAAACATACCGTTACATAACTGGGGAAGGGGCTTCTATGCTGTCGGTAAATTCCTCTACGCTGGAAAGTAAATAATTTATATGCTGACTTATCGTCCTAGAGTTGTATGCCTAAGACCGTTATAGTGAACGTAGTGTTCTGGAACAGCGAATCGAAAAAATTGAGAATAAAGGCGGGTACTCGGGTAGAGGACGTGCTCAAGATTCTGAGAGTCAATAGGGAGGCTGTTTTGTGTCTGCTAAATAACGAGCTTGTAACCGAAGATGAGAAGATAATAGAAGATTCCGAGCTGAAACTTTTATCCGTGGTTTCCGGAGGCTAAGTCTACCTGAGAATTTTATATAGACTCTGTTTAAACATTCGTGGGGTATTTTTAGATCAGTTTTAGATCAGCGTCTAGAGCATATCGTTCTAGCGTTTGAGAGTTTCGATGATTTTTAGAAACTAATAGAGTGACTTTAGAATTGAAAATCTACGGCCGGAAATTTAAAATTAAACTCGCCGTCTCTGGCTAGCTAGAATGCTTCTGGCTATGTGAGGATAATCGGTTATTAATCCATCTACTCTCATGTTCAAAACTTTCTTTATATCGGATGGATTATCTACTATCCACGTAGTTACTTTCATCCCTAGTCTATGAGCTTGGTTTACGATTTCTCTTTTTAAGTTTAAATAGCAAGGGTTATAGATATCAAAACCTAAGAGATAAGCATCTTCAACAGTTTCTAAAGAAGCCGTAGAGTAGGAAGATGCTATTCTAATACTACCGTTTAGTTTTTTAATCTTTAAGAGCGCGCCGTGTATAGTTCCGCAGGCTATTACTCTCTTATCCATTTTAAAATCTTCTATTATCTCGACTAGTCGTTCTTCGAAACCTCTCTCTTTGATATCAAGCATTAGAATAGCGTTATTGCTGAAAATTTCGCAGACTTCCTCGAGCGTCAGCACAGCTTTGTAGCCTAAAAATTTTCTGATTTCCTGAAGAGTCATTTCTCTTACTGGCTTTAAGCCTCTTTTAACTCGTTCATCATGGAGAACTACTATGTGCCCGTCTCTAGTCATCCTCAGGTCTATTTCGACACCGTCAACGCCTATCTCAAAAGCTCTCTCCATAGCAGAGATAGCGTCGACTGGGTTGTAGACTGATGCTCCTCTATGGGCTATCACTATCACGGGATCACGCCAGCTCCTACCTTTATTTCTCCTTATTTTAAATTTAACCATTGCAGAAATAGTGTCTTATTGGACAGATAAGTTAAAATATTTAATTAAAATAGAGGAAATAAAAAACATTTTTAAGTAAAGAGGTTTTAATTATTCTTAACTTTAACATTGTAAGCCATTTTGCTTCCCTTTCAAATTAACTCGTTAATGCTCGTTGAATAAACGAATATATAGTTAAGATGGTTTAGGGAATAAAATGGTGGGGCTTCGGAATAATGGAATGCTCTATCTGTGGCAATAAGCCAGTGTATCATTATAGGGATTTAGGAATTAGCTTATGTAAGAGGCATTTCGTAGAATATTTTGAAAAGCGCGTTTTCGAAACTCTAAAGCGATTTAAACTGGTAAAGGCCGGGGAATTGGTTGCAGTAGCTGTCTCAGGGGGTAAAGATAGCCTTACCACGCTCTACCTGTTGAACAAGTTTTCTAAAATCCTAGATTTTGAGGTTATTGGCTTAGCCGTGGATGAGGGTATTAAAGGCTATAGAGAATATAAACTCGAGGCTTTAAGAAAGTTTGCAGAAAAGATAAGCGTAGATTTCATAGTGGCTAGTTTTAAGGAATACTTTGGGGCTACACTTGACGATATGGTCTTAGTTTTAGAGAAGAAGAGATTCGAGTATAAGCCATGTACTGTATGTGGTGTTTTCAGGAGATACATAATCAATTTGAAGGCTAGGGAGCTTGGAGCTTCTAAAGTAGCGACGGGACACAACCTGGACGATGAAATACAAGTCTTTTTAATGAACATGTTGAGAGCTGGGCTTAAGAACATGGCGCGGGAGGGTATAGTCACAGGCTTGCACGAACACCCTAAACTAGTCCCTCGCATTAAGCCGCTTTACTTCTGTAGGGAGAGAGAAGTTTTAGCCTACTCCATACTTAGGAATATTGAAACACCATTTGTTGAATGCAGGTATGTAGTCTACGCATTCAGAGATAAAATTAGAAGGTGGATTAACAAGGTAGAATCTCTAGATCCCGGAGTAAAGCTTAACTTGCTCGCTTCAAAGGAGATTATCTCTAACTTATTACAGAATTCCAAATACGGTAAAGGAATTATAGGAACTTGTAGAGTCTGCGGAGAGCCCTCGAGCGGAGATATCTGTAAAGCTTGCTTCTTTAGAGACTACCTAGGTTTAGGAATTTCTAGGACCTTACGTAATGAGATATAGAATTCGTAGAGCTTCACTACCACTGGATCGTCTAGGTTCAACCTATAAGCATACCTCTTAGGGCTTACTTGAAGCTCTTCTACTATATTCCTCTTCTTAAGCTCCGGTATTATACGAAAGACGCTTCCAACGTTCTTGTTCAATTTTCTAGATATTTCACTTATGCTCATAACGGTGTTTGGATTTTCTAGAAAAGTTTCTAGAACTTCCATATAAAGCGTTTTTACGAATACCCTATCTAACATCATAATTTTCAACTTTAGGAGACAGTAGACTTTCTTAATAATAAGCTTTTCTATATCGAAATTTGATATGTGAAAAAGCATAGTGGATTATTGGATATTTTATTAAGGTAAAGAGTATTTAAGTGGTTTAATCGTCATTTGTTAGAGGTGGATCTAATTGAATCTCTATGAATATGAGGGAGTAGCTCTTTTCCAGAAGTACGGTATACCTGTTCCAAGGGGGGGATTGGCGTCGTCGCCGGATGAGGCGAGGAAAATAGCTGAAAGGCTAAATCCACCTTATGTCGTGAAGGCTCAGGTTCTGATAGGAGGACGAGGTAAGGCTGGTGGTGTGCGTTTTGCTGAAACACCTGAAGAAGTGGAGAACGTTGCCGAGGAAGTTCTAGGAATTGTTATCAGGGGCGTCAGAGTCGATAAAATCCTAGTGGTTGAAAAAATCAAAATTATGAGAGAGCTTTACCTCAGCTTTGTCCTAAACAGAAGTGAAAAAACTGTAGATTTCCTAGCTTCGCCTTTAGGAGGCGTCGATATAGAGGATATAGCAAGGGAATACCCAATGTCTCTGGTTAGGCAACATATAGATCCTCTACTTGGAATACAGGAGTTTATGGTTAGGAGAGCGTTTAAACGCCTGAATTTAAGCGGAGAGCTGTATAGGAATTTTAGGGAGCTGGTTTTTTCTCTTTATCGGCTCTTCGTAGAGTATGACTGCGAACTGGCTGAAATAAACCCGTTAGCCCTTACGAGAGAAGGCAGGCTAGTAGCAGTTGACAGCAAGATCATCGTGGATGATAACTCGCTCTTTAGACATCCGGACCTACTTGAAATTAAAAAGAGAAGAATTGAGAATATGGATGAAGTTGAGAGGAAAGCTGAAGAGTTTGGGCTAAGCTATGTTAAACTTGACGGCAACATAGGAATTATGGGTAATGGGGCAGGATTAACGATGGCAACTATGGATCTAGTCAGCTTTTACGGTGGAAAACCGGCTAACTTCTTAGATATAGGGGGAGGAGCTACTAGGGAAAGGGTGGAAAAAGCTCTTTCTTTGCTTTTGATGGATCCGCGTGTGAAGGTTGTACTTGTAAACATACTCGGTGGAATAACTAGGTGCGACGAAGTCGCCCTAGGCGTGGTCTCAGCGATGGAAAAGTATGGGACTAAGCCTATAGTTGTGAGAATTATGGGAACAAGGGAAGAGGAGGGCAGGAGGATACTGGAGGCTAGCGGCGTGCACGCATTGGATTCTATGGAGGAAGCCGCTAAGATAGCGGTTGAAATTTCTAGGAGGTGAAACTCATGCCCATATTAGTCGACGAAAATACGCGACTACTAGTTCAAGGGATTACAGGGCGAGAAGGCAGATTCCACACTAAGCTTATGCTCCAGTACGGGAC
Organism: uncultured Thermofilaceae archaeon; assembly: GCA_964501905.1. Lineage (GTDB taxonomy): Archaea > Thermoproteota > Thermoprotei > Thermofilales > B69-G16 > B69-G16. The sequence goes on from CAZCTW010000001.1 coordinate 250,522, forward strand.
GAAAATAGTAGCTGGTGTTACGCCGGGTAAAGGCGGCCAAGAGGTGTATGGGATCCCTGTTTACGATAGCGTTTATGAGGCTTTGGAGGAACATCCGAGGGTGAATACGAGTATAGTTTTTGTCCCTGCTCGCTTTGCCCCAGACGCCGTCTTAGAGGCTATCGATGCCGGACTGGAGCTAGTAGTGATAATTACAGAGCATATACCAGTACATGAAACCTTGAGGTTTGTTAAGTATGCTAAATGTAAGGGAGTTACTGTGGTGGGTCCTAATACTCCAGGCGTTATATCTCCGGGCTTAGCCAAAGTGGGTATAATGCCGGGGAAAGTTTTCAAGAAGGGGAGGATTGGTATAATCTCGCGCAGCGGGACGCTGACTTACGAAATCGCTTACGCTATCTCCAAAGCCGGACTAGGAGTATCCACTAGCGTTGGAATAGGAGGAGACCCTATCGTGGGCCTGGACTTCGTCGATGCCGCTAAATTATTCCTTGAAGACGAAGAAACAGACGCCCTAGTCATTATAGGCGAGATAGGCGGCGACGCCGAAGAAAGGTTTGCCTCCTTCCTAGACGAGAAGGGATTCGACAAGCTCGTGGTCGCCTTTATAGCTGGCAGAACTGCACCTCCGGGAAAGCGTATGGGCCATGCAGGGGCTATAATTTCGGTCAGTGGAGGAAGCGCCAGGGAGAAAATTAAAGCTTTAGAAAGCGTCGGTGTTAAGGTAGCGGAGACTCCCTCCGAAATTCCAAAGATATTATCTAGAGTATTAGGGTAAGCAGTTTGAGAATTCAGTTTATAAAACTTAGATACTCTACATAGTATGGTGGTCGGTATGGGGTATATAAGGTGGCTCGGCCATGCTTCTTTCAAAGTAATGCTAGACGATAAAATTCTAATATTCGATCCTTGGTTTACGGGCAATCCCTCGACTTGCTGTAAGCTAGAAGAGATAGAAAAGGCCGATCTTGTCCTAGTGACCCATGATCACGGCGACCACTTCAGCGACGCCGTCGACCTCTGCAAGCGCACCGGGGCAACCCTAGTAGGAATTTACGAAGTATCCGTAAAAGCTCAGGAATTGGGGGTTAGAAACGTTGTGGGAATGAACATAGGGGGTCCCGCCGTAATCAAGGACCTTAAAGTAGTTATGACACCGGCTCTTCATTCTTCCCAATCGGGTCATCCAGCAGGTTTTATAGTTATAGGGAAGGAAGCTACTATATATCACGCCGGAGATACAGGCTTATTTGGCGATATAGCCCTATACGCCGAGCTTTACCCGATAGACTATGCTTTAATTCCTATAGGGGGACACTACACGATGGATCCCTTACAAGCGGCGAAGTTTGTATCCCTCTTTAAGCCTAAATACGCCATACCTATGCACTACGCCACGTTTCCGGCTATACGTGTAGACCCGAGAAAATTCGCAGAGTTTGTTAACAAGTATGCGCCGGAAGTTAACGTAGTAATTCTGAGAGTAGGTGAAAAGTTAAAGTTCTAATAGGCTATAACTCCCGAGCCAAATTTTTTAACTATTCTAAGGCTAAAGCATAATTCGAACATAGGCTAGCACATGTCAATTTATATTTCATTAATAATGTTTAAATATGAGAGTAAATACTTTCAATATTGAGTTAGATGACAGAGAATATGGTGAATGTATGAAGCCTGTCGAGCTAGATGAAATTGATAAAAAATTGTTAATGATTTTACAGGAAAATGCGAAAACACCTTATTCTAAAATCTCTGGTGTCCTTGGCGTAAGCGAGGCCACTGTCCATTTAAGAATTAAAAAGTTATTGAAACTAGGCGTCATAAAGAATTTCCAAGCTATAGTAGACGCTGAGAAAGTAGGTAAGAATGTCTTAGCCATAGTCGCCATAACAGCTACGCCCCAGAAATACGAAAAAGTTTTAGAAGAACTAAGCAAAATCGACGATATATACGAAATATATGACGTTACCGGAGAATACTACACTATAACTAAGGTGAGAGTAAAGAATAGAGATGAGCTCGCTAAGGTGCTCGACCAGATAGGCAGCATAGACGGCGTACAGTCGACTAGGACGATGTATGTTTTAAGAGTTATAAAAGAAGAGACGAAGATAAAAATCGACTAGAAGATTAAACCCTCTTCGGTAAACGTCCCTTCTTTAACGTACTTTACTCCACCATCTTCTATTTCGAAAACCAGAATCCGTAAATTCTCGTAGAAGGAAGGCTTAAACTGATGCCTATCGATAAAAAGTACTCTCATCCCGTCGTATACTACAAGCCCATAGGCGTTTTTTGCTAAGTATAGTAGATTGGCGAATGGCAAGTCGAAATTCAATAGTTTAATATCTCTTTTGGTTTTAAGTTTTCGTATTCTTTTTATCTCGCTCACTAAGATTAAACTCTTGCTTTTGTTATAGATTACGCCGGCCGCGTCAGTTAAGACGTCGTAAACTTCTAACAATCTCTGATGATATTTCTCTTCGAGTTCTTCTCGGCTCTTGGCGTGTAAATCTTTAAGGAAGGGTCTACTAAAGCTATCTATGATCACAATATCGTATCTATCTAGGGAGCTAGCCGCTGTTTTCAGGACCTCGTTCAGGGTATATATTTTTAATAACTTAAAGTTATCCAAATTTGGAAAATTCCTATTTTCAGCCATTCTAAGCACTCTAGCGGGGAAAACTCCATTTTCGGTATCGATGTATAGCACCTTTTTGCCTTTTACCGCCTCGCTTAAAGCTATCGATAAGCAAAAGGCAGTTTTGCCAGAGAAAGGAGGACCAAAAAACATGGAGGTGGAGCCATAAGGAATTTCGAGGAAACCGTCAATCTCGGGTACGCCGGTAGACAGGAATTCCGCCTCTTTCTCTAAATCGACTTCACCCTTCAAATAAACTTTAAGTTCTTCGCCCATGATATTCACATTATTTTATATGGTATTTAGCGTTTTTATCTATTATCGTTTTAGCTACAAACAAGCGATCTAGGCTCCGATAGGCTAATAAAACTACAACCGTTATTGACTATGGTTTTTAAAGCCATGGATAGGTTATTGCCGTATAACAGATGGAGGAAGGGGCAGAGGGAGATAGCGGAGGCAGTCTACGATGCAGTTAAAGAAGGTAGGATACTGCTCTTAGGATACCCTACCGGTGCCGGCAAAACGATAGCGGCTTTAATAGGCACCTACATGGCTAAAAGCAATAAGCATAAGATATTCTTTCTAGCTAGGACCAAGAATCAGGTTCAAGCTCCTTTAAGAGAGGTAACGATGCTTAAGAAGAAGGGAGTACACGTTCCGACGGTCGTCCTCCAAAATAAAAGGGATATGTGCCCTCTGGCTATAGCAGAAAGGCTAAGCTACGAGGAATTCCTCAAGTACTGCGACTCTCTAGTAAAGCTAGGGATGTGCGAGTATTTTTTAAACCTAAAAAGGAGGGAGGGTGCTCTAGAAATCGAGTATGATCCGGAGCCCTCGAAGTTCGTTAAGAGATTCTCGAAGATGGGGCTGTGTCCCTATGAAGTAGCTAAAATACTTGCGTCTAAAGCCGAGCTAGTAATAGGCTCCTATATCTACATATTCTCCAGCGAGATTAGATATAGGCTACAATCCTCCACAGGGCTTAAGCTTGAGGATTTAGTACTTATAATAGATGAGGCTCACAACTTGCCCGAGATAGTAGCTGATATGCAGAGCATAAAATTGTACAAGCACCAGGTTAAACTGGCTCAACGAGAGGTCCGGAAGTATCTTTCTGGAGAGTTAGCGGAGAATATGTTAACCTCGCTTTCTAACCTTTACTCATACATCTCTCTGCTAGAAAAGAGGAGTGGGGGTGAAGACTACCCGATTGATACGAGCGAGCTTTTATCGATAATGCCCGGTATATCCCAGCTTAAAAAAGCAGTTTCCATAATTGAAAAAAACATGCTAGAGAGCGGAGTATTAACCCCCAGTAATGTCTCCAGAATTTTAGAGTTCACGAAGGCTTTACAATCCACCGCCTACGGCTTTATCGTATACTCAACAGCTACGCCAGAGGGCTTCGTGATGAAATATCAATGCATAGATCCCTCAATAGCCTCCCGAGAAGTCTTTTCTAGAGTACGCGCAGCCATCCTTATGAGTGGGACTCTGCAGCCCAAGGATTACCTCGTTTCCATGCTCGGCCTAGAGGAGAAAAGAGTTGTGGAGCACAGAATAAGCGCCGATTTTTCAGAAAAGGTTAGACTGGTAGTCCACACTGGTATGTCATCGCGGTACGTTGAGAGAAGCGAGGAGAACTATAGGAGAATAGCTAAAGTTATAGCTATACTTTTTGAGAAATTCGAGAACGGTGTTATGCTCGCTGTTTTCCCCTCCTATGAATTTATGAAAAAGGCAAACGCATTTTTGCCCTCCAAGACGAGAAGACATGCCTTTATGGAGAGGGAATATACACGCCTCTCCGAAGTCCAAGAGTTCGTAAGTGAGCGAGCTAAAAGCCTAGTGTTAGCCGCGGCATGGGGCAAACTTATAGAGGGGATAGAGCTTAGAGATAGATTAAGCCTAATAAAGTCAGTTATAATAGCCGGTCTTCCGGTGCCAGAGCCCAGTTTAGTGAATGTGAAGCGGGAGGAATTGCTAGCTGCCAGGTTTCTGAATGAAGAAAAGGCTTGGAAGTTCACTTATATTGTCCCAGCGGTTATAAGGGTCTTACAGGCTATGGGTAGAGCTATTAGGACTGAGGAGGATAGGGCTTTCGTCGTTGTACTCGATAGGAGAATGCTCGCAGAGGAGGCTAGAACTCTGCTAGAGGTTCACGGTTACACCGTTAAAACTGTAAGTGATTTAAGGCAGATCCTGGAGGAAATGGCTTCATTCGGTCTTGCTACTAGGTGATCCTGTGAAATTTTACTATGTCGAGTACGTCCTTGCCGATGTCTTATCACGGGTGGAGCAGGAGCGTATATCCTTGAGGGCTGCTATGAGCGAGTATTTTGAGAAGTATAGGGAGTTAGAGCCTATTAAAGGGCTTGCTCGGGCATATGCTCTCGGCTTGCTGAGGAAGTACAGGTTAGTTGACTTTATAGCTGAAAGAGTGCTAGGCGTTGACGTAAATGAGCTAGATTTCTGGGAGAGAAACCTCTTGAGAGCGCTGTTATACGAGATTAAATTTAGGAATATTGATTTAGATCGTGCAGTTAAAGTTTCCAGGAAACTAACTTGTGTAAAGCTTGGAATGGAGAATTTTAGAGCGGTAAGGAGAGTTTCCATTAAGTCCCTACTTAGGAGGTTGAAGGAAAGAGAAAGGTTGTCAGTGAAATATTCTCAACCCGAATGGGTTGTAGAATATTTAATAAAAATTCTAGGAGAAAAAGAGACCATAAGGTTATTGGAGAAGTTCAACAAAAAACCTGCTATCTGGATTAGGGTTAACACTTTGAAAATTACGAGGAGAAAATTGACATATATTTTAAGGCGTAGAGGGTTAAAAGTTGTTGAAGATGTAGATTTACCCGATATCCTGAGAGTAGAGTCGAGTATGAACTTGTCTAAGATGCCTGAATACGAGAAGGGTCTTTTCTATATACAGGATAAGGCATCGGCTCTAGCCAGTCATGTGCTTTCGCCCAAATTCGGAGAACGCATCTTAGATATGTGCTCGGCGCCTGGCAGCAAGGCTTTACACACAGCTACTCTGTCTAGGAATAGAGCTTTTATAATTGGTTTAGATTGGAAACCCACCAGGCTAAAGCCTCTGCTGAATAATATGAAGAAATATGGGGTTTACTCTATAGATCTCATCTCGGTAGACTCCCGTATCTTCGCCTCGCCGAAGAAATTTGATAAAGTTCTACTAGACCCGGATTGTACAAGCTTAGGCAGGCTTGGGCATAGCCCTGAGATTAGGCTATGGATAGAGAAAGGCATGATATACAGGTTGAGAGATCTGCAATACCAGTTAATCAACCGGGGAATCGATTTATTGAAGAAAGGAGGAGTGCTTGCGTACTCTACTTGTACCTTAACTTTAGAGGAAAATGAGCTTCTCATTAAGCGAGTACTTGAGGAAAGAAGCGATGTGCAAATTGAGGAAGCAACACCTAGAATAGGACTGGAAGGGCTGGAGGGCCTCGAGAAAGCACAGAGATTATATCCCCATGTGCATAACACTCAGGGTTTCTTTATCTGTAAATTGAGAAAAATTAGGTAGAAAGAAATTTAATGATTGTATAGCACAACGTAGCGGGCATTCCTACGTTTCTCAAATTTCACCCGAAAATGTCTGCGTAAATACTCCTCCATATCACGATAAAAATACTGGTTGGTAAAGCGAGAAGGAGGTTTAATCCTCGGTACTAAGCCTCTTATAGTATTCAAATTTGTCGTTTTAACTATATAAGATACATAAGCATATTTTAGCAGAGTTCTAAGCTTAATAGATACTGTTCTCGACCTAGTACCTTTGAGTATTTCCGAAGCAACAAGACGCACATGCTCCAAAATTCTATTTTTATGAACTCCTTCGGACATAATCCTCATCTACTAATATGCATTAAAATTTATAAATCTTCTCATATCACACAGTTATACTGCACATATTAAGCTATTTAATAGAATACATGATAGCTTAATAAACTCCCTTTACGCTACTCTTCGCGAAAGTATGGCACTTTTCGAGTGGAAGAGAAGCTACTGCCTCAAGTGCGGTAAATGTTGCATCGAGACAGAGATGATACTTCTTAAAAGCGACATTGAGAGGATAAAAATGTTAGGCTATGACGAAGAATTCTTCGTTAGGAAAGTTCGCGGGTATAAAGTTTTAAAAAACATGAATGGACATTGTGTTTTCTACGAGCCTTCCATGAAGAGGTGCAAAATATATCGGGCTAGACCGTTAGGTTGCAGACTCTATCCTATAGTCTACGATGAGGAAAAAGGCGTTACAGTAGACCCTTATTGTCCTCTCGCTGACACTGTGACTGAAGATGAGCTTCGAGAAGCTAGTAAGGTTATGGTCAAAATTATCCGAGAACTATTTAGAACATAGCTTTCCGATAACCTCTTTATAGATCTCGAACGGGACTCTGTTTCTATTAGCAAAAGTTAAATCTATAACTTTGACATCTCTCCTTGAGAGAACGCTTTTACCGAAGCTATACCGACTTGCCTTCCAGTGTATAGTCGCTATAACTGGCTTCGGAGATTCAAGAGCTCTCCAAACTATGTTTTTAAATTCGTTGGAGAAGAGCTCCATAGGGCCGATTTCATCTACGACTATGACGTCATCTTCAATTAGCGATCTCTCTAATGCTTTTACTCCTATAGTCTCGAAGCTTTCTAAGTCGACAGTATACTTGCCTACCCTAGGGCCTCCTCTCCCTTCAACTCTAGCTAGCCATCCCTTCTCTCCAGTTTTCAAATTTACGACTTCGAAACCTATTCGGGTTCCTCCCTTCCTCACCTCTCTCGATATAAAGCCGCCGACTTTATAGCCGTCTCTGCTAAGCAATTCCACAACCTTAGCTACTGCCGTAGTCTTGCCTATACCAGGTCTACCGGTTACTAAGATGTTCTTAGCCATTATATCACAGTTTATAAATTCAATTTTCTTATCTGCTCTAAAACGTACCTTCTCACTTCAGAAGGTGGCTTAGGCTTCTCGACTATTCTCCCTCTTTCAAGCATCTTTACGAGTAAAGGCTTCATTTCCTCTCCGCACTTTGGACACTGAGGCTGGGGCTCGTCTTTAAGCCTAATCACGTCGACCATACATTTCCAGCACCTGTAGACTTGTTTTATACCCGAGAACTTACCTCTTTTCGATATTGGAATCCAGGTTCCATTCTTTTTAACAGCTACTATGTCCATTGCTATGTCTATTATTCTAGCGTTCGCTATAGCTGCCCCAACTCCAAAAGCGTCAGCGCCTGCCTTAGCTAATTCTGGTATGCTGTCCTCGTCTATGCCCCCTGATACAACTATCTTGACTCCGTCGTATCCTAGAGCTTTAAGTTTCCACTTCACCTCTCTGATTATCGCCGCGAAGTTTCCTCTCCTACTCCCCGGAGTATCGAAACGTAGACCCCATATCCTGCCGTTAAGCTTTTTAAGAGCTTCTACGGACTCCTCGACTTCGTCGTCAAAGGTATCCGCTAGGATAACTCTGGGGACTTCTGGCTCTACGTGCTTGTCGAAGGCTATCCAGGCTTCGCTATGATCACCTCTTATAGCCTTGTATATTATCATCAAACTGTGAGGCATAGTGCCCGTTGGCTTTATTCCGAGGAACTCGGCTCCTTTAACGCAGGATACTGCGTCACAACCGCCAATGTAAGCGTAAAAGGCGTTAAAGGGGGCTACGGCCGGGTGTGTACGGCGGGCTCCAAAGGAGAGCACCAGCTTATTTCCTGCCGCTTTTCTAACCCTGGCGGCTTTTGTAGCTATGCCCGAGCCTGTGGATAAAAAGCCTAGTATCGGTGTCTCGTATTCTGCAAATTTTCCATATGGGCCACAAATGTACATTATAGGCTCCTTTACCCCGTAATAATCGTATTTGTAATAGATCGTCCCTTCGGGCATGGCGTAGACATCTACGGGTAATCCTTCTAGCAAATTTAAAACATCTCTTAACCCGCCTAAGACCGCCCAAGTGTAACCGCTCGGGAAGGCGCTCGCCGTAAGCTCAAGACAGACTTCAACGTCACCTAATTTCTCCATTTCTAATATTTTCTTTGTTCTGAAAAAGTATATATCGGACGTTAAGCCCTTGACTATTTCCTCTTCGGTGGGTATTATAAACTTCCTACTCTCTCTCATCTGCCTCCACCGTTTATCAGAACACTATCATTAGCATAAAGCCTTACTCTAGTGCCGTCCTTTTTCTCTAAAATGAGCCCTACCCTTTCCAGAATGAGAATATGACTAGCTAAGTTGCCCATCCCTATCTCTAGCTCGCGCGCTAACCTACGGAGAGAAATACCAGGTTGTTCAAGTACTTTTAGAAAAATTTTCCTCCTTAAAGGGTTTCCTAAAGCGTCGCTTATAGTAAGTATTTTGCTCGGCATTTGCTCATCCTCTGACGGTCGCTCATAGTATAGACGAGGCTAAGCATTTAAGTGTTACGAGCATAAATTCTAACCGCGTCTTTGAGCAGAGGATAATGGACTTAAGAGTAAGCCCGGTGAGTATGAGTATCATGTAAGTAGATGCTAAAGAGTTACCTCTACTCTCACTAAGTCACCGTCTTTAAGCCTCAACCTCTCTCGGAGATTTACGGGAGCTATAATTTCGACGACATCGGGGCCGTAATGGGTCCTCTCTATAAGTAGAACCCCGCCCTCTACGGATCCATTTATCAGCGCTTTAAAGCACTTGACGCTCCCATAGCTTCTATCCTTATTCACAAAGCCCTCTATCTGTATACCTTTCATAGATTCGAGCTTCTTACGATTTTTCATACTCTCCGGGGTTAACCTTATATTTAGGGTACCGGGGTATGGTTTAAAGCCTAGCTTTTTAGCAAATTGTTCCTCATAAAGCGGATGAGATACATAATATGCTCCCTCTCCTATGCCGGTGAAAACCCTACCTTCAAGGCTCAATACGCTAACTTCTCCCAGCAATACGTCGAGCTCATGCCGTAGAGATCTTAAACGTTCCTCTCCTCTATAAGTTATCTTGATATATTGCCCTCTGGCGGTCAACCTTCTTATTATGAGCCTCCTCTCCTCCAACTCTTTAATTTTTCTGTGAGCACTCTGCCTCGAAATACCAAGCGCTTCCGCTAGCTTCCTGGTTGAAATAAAAACCTCTCTTCTAAGGGCTCCAAGTTTAGCCAAGTTAAGCAGTAGTGCTATTTCCTCATACTCTTTCATTTGTTCACCGTCGTAACTGCTAAGCTATCCGTTAGTCTAAGATAGTAACTACCGGTTTAAATTTTGTACTCGCGGCAGACATTAATCCGTTAATTACTTATCGCGGCAAGGCGTTCTTTAGCTGATGGCTCGAGCTAAGATATACTTGCTCTATCAAGCTAAGATACCCGACTGGTTTGTAAAGGAAGTCGTAGACAAAGTTTCTAGAGTCTTCGATTTAGAAATAACCTTTGAAACGCTTAAGCTAGATCCTCTTCCTGAAGCCTACAATGAGTTAAGGGGACAGTTTAACTCCGATATCCTCTTAAGCTACTATGCCTCGTCGTTTAGAGTAGAAGAAGATAATAGAGTAGCTATCCTTCTCGACGAAGATGCCTACGTCGCATGTTTAAACTTCGTATTTGGGGAAGCTCTTCCTGGGTGGGGAGGAATAGTATACTTAGCTAGGCTTAAAATCGGCGTTCAGACGCCAGCGCCTACGGAGTTGATTGCTGAGAGAACTGCTAAGGAAATTGTTCACGAGTTGGGGCATAGCTACTGGCTCGGTCACTGTCCTAATCCCCGCTGTGTAATGCACTTTAGCAATTCGATCTTTGACACTGATTACAAAACAATGTTCTACTGTAAGAGGTGTAGGGGGCTGTTAGCCCGTAGAAACCTAGAGCACATTTTAAAGAATTACTAAAAGCCGGATAGCTGTTTTAGAATCGGGAACTCGTTAATTATATCAATTGTTACCAGATCCCATATAATTCCAGGCGGTTTTTTGAACGTGTTTTTGGTTTCTATGAGCCTGGAGGGTGTAGCTATTATATCTACCGGGACATCATGAATTTCCATAGGTATATCCTCTACTATCTGACACTCGTGAACTATAGTAGCTATAGGCGTGTCCTTTCTGACAATTTTCATCTCCCTTAGAATTCCATATTCTAGATCTGAAAAACCTCCTCCCCTCCCCAGCCTGGCCCCGTTTAAGGTCACGGCCACACTTCCTATTACATAGAGGTCGACTTTGTGATTAGTACTCATAGAAACGGCCTCCCCGTAGCGCGAGACTCCTCTCAGCGAAACAGCCGCTCTGATAGCCTTCGGGTGTATCTTGCCTGGATCTAGAAGGAAAAAGCCTTTCCTAAGCCTATAGGAAGAAGTTATAAGAAGCTTCCCGCTCCTTAAAACTTCCTCACGAACATGTATCAGCGGAGGGTCTTGAGCTACATATATTACCTCGGCATTTCTGAAATAGGAGGACCTAGAAAGTCTAGCGGCTGCGTATCTACTCCCTATGAAATTTGGAACTTTATAATAACAGGGTCTTGGAGGCAGAGCGATTTCATTACTCTCCATGTACTTCCACACGTTCATCCGAATTTCTTCTTTCGTAGGCATCTCGTTAATTATAGATTGTACACGATAAATAATTTACTCGAGATAATACTTTCACTCGTTAAACTTTTAAATTCGCATAATGAAAATAAGCACGCGCTGGTCTGTGAAACTTTATTTTCAATATGTCTTACGCTAAAATGAATGTACATACACATTCAACTATTTAAATGACTTAGACTTAGATAATATTCGCCCTCCAGGGGTGACCCCGAGATGGCGACGAGTCAAATCTATGTGAAAAGGATGAAGCCTAAGAGTAGGATGAAACTAATATCGTTGTGGATACCAGAGCCTATGCTAAAAGCTATTGACGAGCTGGTAGAGAAGGGATTTTTCCCAAGCAAGAGTGAGTTAATAAGGTATGCTATTGCAGAGTATTTAAGATCTACGCGGGGATATGGCTTCGGCGCAAATCCCCGCATGTTCTTCGGACCATAAAACCCAACATTTTTATTTTTTAACTCTTTTTCTATAGCGTGCAGACCATTTCATCCCTAGAAATGAGAATTCTCGAGGAAAACTCCGAGTACTTAGGCGTTTCTAAGCATATTTTAATGGAAAATGCCGGCAGGGGAGTTGCTGAATTCTGTAGGAAAATTCTGGGAGATCGAAACGTTAAAGTGGTAGTCGTCGCAGGTCCAGGCAATAACGGAGGAGATGGATTCGTAGCTGCCAGGTACTTGGCGCGATTCTATAAGGTGACTGTTTTTCTCCTCGCGAAGCCGAATGAAATTAGAACTTTTGAAGCAAAGGAAAATTGGGGGATTCTAGAAAAAATGAAGCTTTCAGTTAAGCTTTACTACGGGTATGATCTAGAAAAGCTTAAGAGCTTATTGAAAAAGGCGGATTTAATCATAGACGCTATATTTGGGACGGGGCTAAAAGGTGAAGTGAGAGAACCCTACAGAACTGCTATTGAATACATAAACGAAGCTGGCAAAAAAATTGTAGCCGTGGACGTGCCCTCCGGCTTAAACCCGGATACTGGCGAAATTCACGGGGTAGCTGTAAAAGCATCCTATACTGTAACTTTTCACCGTGTAAAACGGGGCTTAGAGAAACGGAGAGAATATACTGGAGAAGTTAATGTAGTAGATATAGGGATTCCGCCCGAGGCTGAGCTAATCGTTGGACCCGGAGACGTCGTGGCGGTCATAAAGCCTCGAGATGCCTACGCTAAGAAGGGAGACTTCGGCAGAATTCTCGTTATTGGCGGCTCCGAGGAGTATAGCGGAGCTCCCGCTCTAGCTGCGCTCTCCGCCATGCGTACCGGCGCTGATATCGTGGTGGTGGCCGCTCCCTCTAGTGTAGCAGATGTAATAAGGGGCTTCTCCCCTGCTCTCATTGTTAGAAAGCTATGCGGGAGAAACCTAAGCGTCGAAGACGTAGAGAAGCTTCTAGCCTTATCGAATAGAATGGATTCCATAGTTTTAGGACCAGGCCTGGGTACTGGCGAAGAAACACGGGAAGCCGTGATTTCCTACGTTTCTCAGTTAAAGGAGAAACCCTTGGTTATAGACGCTGATGCTTTGAAGATACTTGCAGAACGGCTAGATCTCATTAGCAATCGACTCGTAGTTTTAACTCCTCATGCAGGAGAGTTTAAAATACTATTTGGGGTAAACGTGCCGCGTGATGTGGAAGCTAGGGCGGAGCTCGTCAAGAGTAAAGCCAGCGAGCATAAAGTCACGATTTTGCTCAAAGGACATGAAGACATTATCTCGGATGGAGAAAGAGTGAAGATAAACTACACGGGTAATCCGGGCATGACTGTCGGCGGAACAGGCGACGTTTTAACAGGTGTATTAGCTACGTTCTTAGCGTGGAGCAAAAAGCCGTTTCTCTCGGCGTCAGCGGCGGCTTTCATTAACGGCTTAGCTGGAGATTTAGCTGTTAGAGATTTGGGATTCCACATTACGGCTCTTGATTTAATCGGTAGGATTCCTATAGCTCTCAAAGATTTTGACCTTGGATTTAAGCCTTAGCTTGGCAACATACTTAAAGCTTTAGCGTATTTCTCCTCTCTATACTCCCATCCTTTATCTTTGCCGAAAAGTCTTACGGCTATAGGCTTCCAGTAGTAGGTCGATGCTCTAAGTATAGAGAGGAAATAGCCGGCTAGTCCACATTCCTTTGCTAGTTTTTCGATGAGAAAGGGTATTACTGTGTCGGTATCCTCTATTGGAGCTTCTATCTCCATAAACACCTTATGTCTTCTCAATTCTTTAGAGCCTAGAAGCGCGTAGTGAGTATTAGCCAAGGAGTACGAGAACTTCTCTAGGCCGGGTAAGTCTTCAAACTCCAGTTCTAGGAGGAAGAAGCTGGAAGTATGAGGGATAAAACGCGGTGTATAGACTAAGTATTGGTCTACTAATTTATCGACTACGTGGGCATCGTAGTGGTACTTGACTAATGAACGGCTTACGCCCTTCATCCTGGCAATTGAAGCAAGGCGCGTCATAGCGTCTTTCTGTAGCCAATGGATTATGGCTATGTCCATTTTATCTGCTTCGATTTTATAGGTATCCGGCTCCTTAAAGCGTAGACGGTCGAATTTCCCACTCTGGATATCAGCTATGTAGGCTTCTACGTCGAAGATCCATATTTTGTTTTTCACGTCGAAGAAATTAAAATTCGGGAGGAACGATGAGAAATCTCCTACATAACTTATGCTTACATCTGCCACCGCTCTACTCCTCCTTATATCCTCAAGGTATCTCTCAAAATTCTTCACTTTTTCGACCGGTATAGTGAAATGTGCGTATATACCATTTCTGTAGCCGAGCGTGAAGTATAATCTGAATAAATAATCATGAGATTTGAGAATTTCGGCGATTAAGGAATAAAAGCCGGGCTTTACTTCGATAAAAACTAGAGTGTTTATTAAGCCTAGTTTATGGAAGCGTGGAAGAGCGTGAATCGACAGCAAACCATCCTTTTTCAGTTTTATAAATCTGGCGTGTACCGTTCTTTTAGGAGCGTTTAAGTTTCTAGCTATAAGTGAAAGATTACGGGGCCCCCTTAAGTATACCTCCTTAATCAGCTTTATGTTCAACTCGTCTAAGTGGCCGAGGGTTCGCGCGAAGTAGGACATATCCCTAACCAGCGTTTTCCTCTTACGCATATTTACACCTAGTTCATCTTAAAAGAGCTTAAGATGTACAAAGATTCTAAATTAAAAGCGCATATATCCTATAAAAACTTAAAGCTTGCTGAAAACACGAGGCTAAAATACCTATTTGATGTGGTTGCTATTTTCTAAAGGAAAATTTAATATTTCTACCCACCAAACTTTATTTAGAAGAAAATTTTTATTTAAGAGGAGTGTAAATGAGCAGAAGAACGTCAGCAGTGAGTGTGTCAAGCGCGACACTAGATGATTTTGTATTATTCATCCTTCAGAACGGGGTAAGCAGGATAGAGCCAGTTATATCCCCGGCTACTGGACCTATATATCCTGAAATTCAACCATTTGTAAGCAAATATAGGATAGACGCCGTAGAGCTACTGGAGAAAGCAACGAATATGGGCTTACTAAGGAAAGAGATCTACGACAGAGTTATAACTTGTCCTAAATGCGGCTCTTTAAAACTTATAGCTAGACTCCACTGCCCAAGGTGTGGATCTAAGAATATAGAATCAGCCCGTATACTAGTACATGAACTCTGCGGTTATGCAGGAATAGAGCTAGATTTCAGAAAAGAAGATGATAATTTGATATGCCCCAACTGTAACAGGCCTGTAAACCAAGACTATCAAGTTATAGGAGAGCTCTTCTCCTGCCTCGATTGTGGACATAGATTCCCTATGCCAGATGTGAAGTTTGAATGCGTTGAGTGCGGAGAGAAATTCGAGGCTCAGAAGGCTAAGTATACGCCCGTATATGTTTATGAGGTAATACCGGAGAAACTGGGAGTGTTCGCTAAACGCGTAGCTCTGAGAAACGTTAGGGACGTTTTGGTAGAGTACGGTTATAAGCTAGAAGAGCCACCTATCATAGCTGGCATTAGCGGTATTACCCACCGTTTTGACTTAGTGGGTCATAAGGGGGATAATAAAGTCGCTATCTCACATTATGATTCTTCTTCCGGCGAAAGTTTACAGTCTCATATACTAAACCTTTTAGGAAAATCCACGGATATTAAGGACGCGAAAATTATAGATCTCCTAAGCGCTGACGTTAAAGCTTCTCTCAACGGTCTACGCGTATTTTCAAGCAGCGGCAATCAGTCGATAATAGTATATAAGGATTTAGATGAGTTAAAAGAGAAGTTTAGACAGGAAATTAGAAAATTGGAAGAATTAAGTTCTGGAAATAGCGGTGGGGAATAAACCTATTTTCTCCACGTTGGGTAGCACGAAGGCGAAAAACGCTATAACTATGAGCAACTGGACCGCTATGTGTAAAGCTCCAGATCTTATAGATCCACGAGACATCTTGCCTGCTATTAAGCCGCCGAACAAGGCCTCTATAAAAGCTGTGTATAAGAGAACAGCTTTGTAGATCAATATTTCCATTAACCCCCTAAATATGGGAATCGATTGCGTTTTTTGGAGCATAGCTAGAGGCTTGAAAAAAGCCTCTATTAAAACCATCCCTATCATGAGGAAGACTAGAAGCGAGACATATATAGTCATCACGTACTGCCTGATACTGGTCCTTCTCTCATAAGTGTAAGACCAGAGTAGCCCATAGACTTTAGCCGCGGTATCTAAAACTTCAAAAGTTCTCCCCCCGCTTTCATAAGCTATCTTCAATATTCTAGCTGCTCTCTTCAGTGAAGGTATCTCGTACTTGGCCAGCGTCGCGTCTACAGCGTTCTCAAAGCTAAGCCCCAAAGCCATCCTTGCCGCTACCATATTCAGCAACCTACCCATGACGCCGTAGCCTCGCCTACCCACGTCCCTAATGGCGTAGGGGAGAGTAAGTCCTGCTTGAACCCCCTCAGCTAAGGCTTTAAAAACGTCAGGTAGCGTCCTCTCTATGTCGTCCACGTACCTGTCGTTAAAGAAGCTTACTACAGCGTAGGGTATTAGCGCTGTAAAAGTGGCTAGGAGTACGCCTATGTTAAAATTCTCGGAGATTGGGAAGTATATGCCAGCTCTAGGCACATAATAAAAAATCTCCTTTGGAGACGTCTTGGTAGCCATTAAGTAGACTACCAGCGATATAAACCATAGGCTAACTGAACTACCGGCTAGCAGTATTTTCCTAGTCTTGGTCATGTATATGTAGGGCATGTCTACACCCTTGATAGTATCGAGTCTAGGACTATTAAGAGGGAAGAGCCCATAGCTGGTAGTATAACAATTAGAAAAACAAATATCAGCAACATGGGGTCTAGACCGGCTATAGCCCCTCCTAGGAGCGTCATCACGCTCAACATTATCACAAATATTATTGGGAAAGCCACCATCATGGTTATGTATACCTCGGCTATTACGGCTATTGAGCTTACCACGTGTTTCAAATACGCTATTCTCTCAGATATAGAGCGCTCAAAGAAGAACATCAAGTATTCCCAAACGGCGCCTCTAGTGGCTATAGTCGATTTTAGTCCATCCATTAACATGCTAAAAGTCTTGCTCGGAGTCCTCCTAGAGGCCATGGTTAGAGCCGTTATGGTATCGTAGCCTAACAACTCTATGTCTGCTAGTATCCTCTTCAACTCAAAGGATACTTCTTTATTATCCTCCATTTCAGCCGCTATCTCGAGAACAGTCTCCGGCGGCGCCCCAGCAGCCGCTATAGAAGCCATATAACTCATTGTGTGCAACAGCGCTAGGTCTATTATGGCGCCCCTTTGCCTCGCCTTATAGACTGGATAGTATAGGATAAAAGCTATCGATAAAAGGAAGGCTATGAGAGCTAGAATTAGAGAAGCGACGATAGCGATTAACACGTCTAGGTTTAGCAGAATCGTGTGGATGTATAGCGTTGCTGAGAAAACTCCTAGAAAGGAGAGAACTGAGTAGAGTAGACCAGTACTCATGTAGACTATGAAAGGGGTTTTAACTACGCATTTCTCGTAAAACTCCCTGAAGGAGTAGAGCTTGTACATGTACTTCTCGACTAATCCCTTGAAGAGAGCGTAGCCTAGACCCTCTAATATCATATAGCCCCGGCCTCTACTAGCCTATACGTAGTCTCGGGGTTGAAGTAGTAGTTTCTCACAACCTTAGATACTTGCTGAAAAGATCTCTGATTTCGATGTACCATAAGCGATATGAGCCTTTCCCTCTTCTTTAACTCCGAGTTTAGGAAGCTTATAGGTACGAATTTATCTTCAGATATTTTCTCGAGAATTCTACTAGTCCCCGCGTATATGTAAGCATCTCTTACCGGATCCCATTCGAACACCTTATTCATTATAATCTCATCTCTATCTGCGTCGTATCCCTCTAACTCGTAAACGTTCACTATTCTTCTCTCTATTCTCCCGCCGATCTTCACTCTGGCTATATGCGCGAAGACATTCATAACAGGCACTAAGGGTTTAGGGATGTTCATCGGGTGTATTGTCAACCTCTTGATGGCATAATCTACGTTCTCCGCGTGCATAGTCGATAACCCGGCGTGGCCAGTGGCTATCGCCTGGAATAGCGTGTAGGCTTCCTCGCCTCTAATCTCGCCCACTATTATGTAGTCGGGGCGCATTCTCAGAGAAGCCTTAAGCAGGTCAAAGAGTGTGACGTTTTCCGCTACTGCGCTACGGGATGGTCTGGTAACTAGGGGGACCCAGTTCTCATGGGGTAGCCTCAGCTCTGGGGTCTCCTCTATAGTTATAATCTTAGCCTCAGGCCTTATCAGCATAGCTATAGCGTTTAGAGTCGTAGTTTTCCCGGCGGCCGTAGAGCCGAGAATCATTATGCTCTTCCCATACTCTAAGAGTATCCAAAAGTAGGCCGCCATTAACGGGCTCATAGATTTTAAAATAACTAGGTCTACGACCGTGAAGGGTTCTTCTCTAAATTTTCTTATGGTGAAGGTTCCTCCCCTTCTGGAGACTTCACCTAGGGTTAAGTGTACTCTGTAGCCTTCGGGAAGTATACCGTCCACCATGGGGTTGGCTATGGATATCTGTCTTCTAGCTTTATAGGCTAGCTTTGTTATGAAGGCTCTAAGTTCTTCCTCGTCTTCGAAGACTATATTGGTTGGTATGGACTCATAGAATCGGTGCCAGACGTAGACCGGGACGCCGACGCCATCGCATGATATATCCTCTATATTCTTATCCTTCATGGGTATGTCTATTTTCCCATAGCCTAGTATGTCCCTTACAATGTAGTACTTGAGCTTGTCTATGGCTTCTTTAGCTACTTTTATTTTATACTTTTTAATTATGCGCTCTACCTTCTTCTCCAAATATTCTCTAATTTTCTCCCTCTCCATTTCAACTAGCTCAACATCGATGGTTTCAATAAGCAGATTTTTTATTTCTTCTAATCTCTTCTTTTCTCCTTCGCTTAGAGGAGGTTCTATAGTTAGATATAGCAACCTGCCAGTTTGCCTATCCTCAACTATAGTAACGGCTCCAAACTTCACGTCTACTGGGTAAAAGTCCTTTACGATTTTATCTCTACCTAGCATTGCCATGGCTGTTCAACTTTCCCTATAAATATCCTATACGAGGAGGTTTAAAAATTATCATATAAAATAACTTCTCTTCTCCAATTCCAAAATATGTTCACGGTATATTTAAACTGTAAAAATAAGGAAAGATAAAGTGTTCTATGTAAAGTAGAGAAAAATTAATTTCTGCTTTATTCAAAAGTAAGATTAATATCCATGTACAAGGTAAAAAGACATGGTGGGAGTATGAAATTTAACAAAAGAGGAGTATCTCCCGTAATCGCCGTCCTACTACTAATAGTGATAGCCGTCGCCGCCGCTGTACTGACATATCTATGGGTTCTAGGCTATATTGGTACAGTACAGTCAACAGGAGGCACTGAACAGCTCCAAGAAAAAATAAAAATAGAAGGAACCGATATAAGTGGCGGCTATCTTCGAGGAATATATGTGAGAAATATAGGCGACGCAACAGTAAGAGTAAACGCTGTATACTTTATTAGAGAAAATGGAGATAGCGATCAAATATACTCTGGTACTGCTACAATTTCTCCTGGAAGAGTAGTATATATAGATACTTATGACAGATACCTAACATCTGGAGATACGTATACTATTAAAGCTACAACAGAAACCGGTGTTGAGGCAACATACGTTTTCACGTATAGAACATAAAATTCGAAAAATACCCATAAACTCACATTTTTATTTTGCTTACCATTTTATTTTATTAGGGGTAGCATATGGGTAGTAAGGGGCAGTCACAGGTCGTTGAATCAGTTTTGTTGGTTATGATTACTGTTGCTTTATGGACTATAGTTTGGGTGTGGTTTTATCCTTCTTATACAGGCATGGTGCAGGGGTTATCTCGTCAATTAAGCTACTATGAATTCTCTTTAAAGGAGAACCTCGTAATTGAGTACGTTAACTACTCTGGGTCTGTTCTTAATGTGTATATTACTAACACTGGTGATGTTGAATTCTATATAGGCTCTATCTACGTTAACGATACGCTTGTATGGTCTGGTTCAGAGAAAATAAAGGTTGACGAATTTAAACGTATGAATATAAGCCCATATACTTTGGACGGCAAGGTGCTTAGAATAAAGATCTGTAGTTTGAGGGGTAATTGCTGGGAGGTGATTGAACGTGTTCAACCGTAAGGGACAAGCTACAGCTGTAGGTGGAGTTTTTTTCGTATTGTTGATGGTTACGCTCATAGGGCTTTTCTTATACCAGTTAGATTATGAACATAGGTATGTAGTCCAGTCACTGGAGGCTATAGAGAAACGTAAGAAAATTTATAACGAGGACCTTGCGATTAGTGAAAAATACACAATTACTAGAAGCTATTCAGCTTCT
>CAZCTW010000002.1:0-261611 GCA_964501905.1 uncultured Thermofilaceae archaeon
GTGAATATATTGTTTATTAAAGCATCTATAGTTATCCTTTCGATTACGACTCCGAGGGCGCCGAGTATTGAGACTATCAGATCGTGAGTCATGGGTCTTTCTGGCACGTAGCCCTCGAGCGCTGCTTGAATAGCCGACGCTTCGGCAACTCCGATCATTATGGGGAGAATATAGCCGTTCCAATCTTCACCTTCTAGAAGAACTACATAGCTTTTTCTAGGCGCTGGCACTTCGTACACGCCTAATACGTCGGCTCTGGAATACTCCTTCTTGTTAATTTCCATGAGTATCGTAATGATAATATAGTGCTCCTTAGTAAATCTTCCGTCGAGGGGGCTGTTTTGAAGATAGATACCAAGTGTATAATATGCCTATTAGGGGTCAGAGAGTCGGAGCTAGAGAGGATTTCCGGAGATTCAGAGCTCAGGTTAAAGTATATGGTTGAAATAATGGATTGCTATTCCGAGCTTTTGAAAAGAGGAGTTAAAACCCCCGCCGAGGCGAGCACCGAACTATTCAGGTGCTTAAAAGGAATAACCGGTGTGGAGGATCCGCGTAGGCATGAGAAGAAAGTCGCCAATACCGTCGCCTTGAAAGTATATAGGGATTTAAAGAAGAAGCTTGCAGAGCTAAATGAGAAATCCAGGCTTAAACTGGCGGTTAGAGCTTCTTTAGTCGGAAATGCTATAGACTTGGGGGTTGCGGGCTATAGTTTCAACCTTGAATCAATCTACAGCGAGATACTCTCTCTTAAACTGGCAGTAGACGACAGCTGGATTTTTGAGCAAATAGAAGGACTCGAGGTAGTCTTCCTGCTAGATAACTGCGGAGAAGCTGTGCTAGACAGGCTTTTAGCCGAAGAATTGGAGAAGAGGGGGGCCAGAACCACTGCTATTGTAAAGGGAGGAAGCTTTCAGAACGACATAACCATAAAGGAGTCAGATATGGCTGGCTTGAACGAGTCATTCAGTAGAGTCATAAGTACGGGCACGGACGGCGCTAGCGTGTTTCTGGACGAGATATCTGAAGAATGTAAATCCGCCATCTTCGAAGCCGATTTGATAGTTTCCAAGGGCATGGCACACTTCGAGTACTTAGATGAGATAAGGGATAGAATTAGAAAGAAGATAGTCTTTATGCTTAGGGCTAAATGTACGCCCGTAGCTGAAGCCTTAAAAGTCCCACTTAAATCCTATGTAGTGAAGCTGATTTAAAAGAAGAATCTACGCCACTTATCTCTTTCATCACTGTGTTCTCTGAAAACTCTGCCATCAACCTTTATAGAGACTAAATACCCTTTGTTCCGAGCTATTACCTTAACCATGTGCAGCGAATCTCTGAGCAGCATAACGGGATACTTGTCCACTAGCTCTGCAAGCTTCTTTTTATCCCTCATGTGTTTAAAATACTTGAATAACTCTCCTTTAATTATGCTTTCTGCTATAGCATTGGTTAAGCAGTATTCACCAATTCTTATTAAAGACCCTATGACCAAGTCTAAGAGCTCCTCTTTTACCTTTAAATTCATCCATAAGTCCAAAGTTTCACTTTCAATTTCTTTTTTCGTCTTGAACTCCTGTTCGTCCTTAAAGACTACCTTAACCCTCTGCCTCCATTTTATAAGCCAAGCTTCAAGCCATTCCTCTAACTCTTTCTTAAACTTCTCGGGATATTCGAGTCTCGACTTGATCTCCCGGTATATGAAGTAGCCGGCATTTTCTACTCCAAGCAAGTCTAGCTTTACTTTAAGATAGTTTTTGTAGTCCTCTACGGCTATAGACGTCATTATGTTTTTCTCGGCTTTGCTAATGTCCGGTACTTTCTTCTCTAACAGTTTTTCTATCATCTTTTTGAGCGCGTAGTCCTCGACTCGTAGTAGCATCCATTCCATTTGAATCTATCCATATTCTAACGTTTACTCAGTTATTAAAATTATTTGGACCCTCCACATTTTGAAGATAGATACCTTTTTAAGCTACGTACTGGAGTTGTTTAGTAGATGATGAAGCGATGGTCTCTGGATTGGTGACGAGTCTTTTCGCATCTGATTACTCTACGTATTTCTCGAGTATCTTGAAAGCTTTCTCCACGACCTCTACAGCATCTCGGCCTATTATATAGACAACTGGCTCTACGCCCACGCCGCCAAGGTCTATTATAGCGTCAGGGACTCCGGATAGCTCGGAGAGAATTCGAGAAAATTTTCTGAGGTATTCCGCTCTTTCCTTACATCCGTGGAACTGAGCATACGTAAAGCCGAGCTCGCGTATAATACTTCCTATCTTCTCGTCGTACCTTATACATATCATGGACCTCTGCTCTCTATCTACCTCCACAATTTTCAGAAGAAGAGAGGCCATAAATTTAGAAGCGTTAAACTCCGGCGGCGCTACGGCAAAGGGCTTTCCCCTGTATACTGTTATTCTTCCGGGAATTCCAGCGATGTCGGCTGTGCTCTTGGCATCAGGCAGAGCCATCACTATATTAGTTCTGACCTCGGGTATTAACCGGGAAAACTTAGGCTCAGATTCTAACATGTAAACGGCCATTCGCAAACTATCCAGAATTTTGGCTCTTTCATCTGCGACTTTCCTGCTTTCGACAGCTATGCGGAAGCAGGCTTTACAGTCTTTAAGCTCTGCAATAAAGCTTCTATGTAGCTGGCATAGATTCCCGCCGAGCCTCATCTCCAGACATTTACTACAAATTATCTCGATGGCTTCTTGATAGCTAAGATTCCTCTCCAGTATCCTCCTAGTCAAAGTCTCGGCCACGGAGTCCAAAAGTTCCGAATCTATGTTAGATGTTTTTAAAAGCCTAGAATATTTAGCCGCAGCCGTAGGCGATATAGCTAGAGTTTTAGCAGCTTCGGTTATACTCCACTGGTATTTCTCCACCAAATTTCTGACTATCCTAGCCCTTAACTGGGGGAGGTAGTACTTTATCACGTACTCGCACGCGGGCCTCAATACAAATCACCTGCCTCCGCACGCGGGGCATCGGGGGTTTCGCCTCACCCTAATTCTTTCTATATTTTGTATTCTCCCGTCGTAGAATAATAGTGTGCCGATTAGAGGCTTCCCATAGCCTGTTAAAAGCTTTAGAGCCTCTACCACTTGGATCATCGCTATTAGAGCTACTACCGCCCCTATTACGGGTATATTTTCTTCTTCTTTAGGTGATCGTGGGAAAAGACAGCGCAGGCAGGGGCCGTCGCCTGGCTTTACTACAAAAACTTGTCCTTGAAATTCCTTGACGCCCGCGTGAATAAAGGGAATCCCCGATCTAATACATTCATCATTTAATATGAAACGTGTCTTCCAGTTGTCTAAAGCATCTAAGATCAGAGTCGAGCCTTCTACTACCTTGCGAGCATTATCCTCATTGACCTCGATATTCAAAACTTCTACTTTAACCTCCGGATTTAACTTCTCCAGCTTTTCTAAAGCTGATCGCGTCTTCTCTCTCCCTACATCGGGCGTCCAGTGCAGAACTTGCCTGTTTAAGTTACTGAGCTCGACTCTCTCCTTGTCTACAAGCCTTAAAGTGCCTACTCCTACGGCGGCTAGGTATAAAGCAGAGGCACTGCCCAAGCCTCCCAGGCCGACTATGGTAACCCTACTCCTCTTTAATTTCTCTTGGGCTTCAACGCCAAAAATCCTCAACTGCCTATCATAACGTTCCAACTCTTTTTTCGAAAGATAGCCCATATTAACAAAATATTACTAACGAGATAAAATTTATTATGTCTAAATCAGAACCCCACTTTCCGGAGACGGAGGCGGTAGCTTCTTTAAGTCGTGGACTACGTAGTATGCTAACAGGATGTATATAAAGGGTAACGCTAAAATGCTTACTACACCAACTAACCACGAGATCAGAAAAGCCACTATAATCCCTACAACCACTTCTATCCTAACCGAGAGGGATTTTATAAGAGCATTAGCCGATTCTTTCAGCGAGTCAACCGCTCCAAAGCCCATCATGACAAATATGGGCGATGCTAGGAATAGCATACTTAACACAGCGGCCGCTAAGATTGCTATTAGAAGTAATATTATCCCTAGAGGGGGGCATAAGAGGAGAAGAGCTACTCCGGGTATAAAGGGGGCGGCTATGATTAGGAAATTTAAGATGTCGAGAGCCACGAGGCTTAAGAATCTGTTTTTAGCAGCTTCGAAACTCTTACCTAAATTAGTGTAGCCCTTAGTTACGGCGTCCAGGCTCATATCGGCCATCATTCCCTTAGCGAGAGCATAAGCAGCTATCAGAAGCAAGCCGATTACTGCAATAACTACCAGAAATATCAACGTTACTGAGGCAACGGCTAGACTTGAAAGAGAAGTTATTTTTTGAATATCTTCGATCGGATTAGAGAGATCACGTAGTTTAGAGATAAACGTGGCGAAGCCGAATATCGAAAAGTATCCTAAAATGTAGAGCACGAAAGCTATCAGGCTCGTTATACCGACTATGATTACGTTAGGGACTACTATCATTAAATTTTTTAGAAATATATCCAATACAGTTTCTAAGTATCCTTTTCCGTTTGTCATGTCAATAGTGTTTGTGAATACAGATAATTTAAATTTCTCCCTGCGGAAAATTTATGTCTCGCAGTGTCATATTATTTATCGCCCGCGACAGCCGCTAGACAGACCCCCTGGGTCGGGATGAAAGCGGCTGCCGCATAGTAAAAAATAAAGAAAAGGCTTATTCTTTTAATACAAAAACCTGGGTGGTTTCATGCCTAAAACTATCGTGTTCAAGATTGGCGGTTCTGCGTTAACTGACAAAACCCTACGCGAGGTAAATATAAGAACTGGACTTATAGAGAGATTGGCTAATGAAATACGGGAGTTGATAGACGAGGGCTACAGGTTCGTAATTCTGCATGGCGTGGGTAGCGCAGGTCATGTCCCCGTTAAGGAATACGAACTTTATAAAGGGTTTTTCAGTAAGAAACAGCTCATAGGCTACGCTATAGCTCAAAATAGAGTAAATAAGGTTAGACAAGCAGTTCTCGATGCTCTAGAACGGAACGGAGTACCCGGGATAATGTTCTTCCCTTCTTCGTTCGTAATATCCGATAAAGGCAGGATTGTGAAGATGTACTACGAGCCTATGGTTAAGATAGTGGAGACTGGAATAGTCCCGGTTTTATCTGGGGATATGGTCGCTGATTTAACTATGAAGCTTTCTGTTTGCTCAGGCGATCAACAGGCGTTTAGAATGGCCGAGATTTTCAACGCTGATTTGATAGTTTTCGGCGTTGATGTAGATGGAGTTTTTGACTCAGATCCTAAAAGGGAGAAGGCTAATCTTTTAAAAAGGTTGACTTTAAGAGAGATAGAAGAAATTATAGGGCGTGTCGGTGGCGCCGCCGGAATAGACGTGAGCGGGGGGATGAAAGGTAAACTCTTAGAAGCCTTAGCTAATAAATGGTTCTTCGAGAAGGGAGGCGAAGTTTGGATACTAAACGTTATGAAGGACAAAATGCTCACTCGAGCACTGAAAGGCGAAACGGACGAATTCACTAGGATAACCGGGTAAAACTAAAATACACGAAACACGAGATATACACCACCATCTCTCTGGTGGTCATATTGAAAGCGCTTATACAACCCGTTATACTGTGGAATTTCTTCGCCGGCACGGTGCTACCCGCGGTCTACATTTTCTCCATAATAGGGCTTATGAACAAGCTCGTCACTAAAGGCTTCCCCCAGGATCTCTCTAGGAAGATAATACACACGGCGGCGGGAAGTTGGATATGGTGTTGGCCTTTGCTAGACAATTCGGATTGGAGCTACGTGCTTAATATTTCCATAGCCGCTCTTTGGACGGTGCTCTTCCTAGTAAAGGGGTTAACGGCTAGCCCGGATGACCCTGCCGTTAAAACAATGACGAGAACTGGTAATCCGAAAGAGCTATTGCTTGGGCCTCTCTTCTTCACATTCTCAATGGAGTTCATAGGCATATTCTACTTTATGAAAGAAGCAGGAGTAGTGACTATGGGCTACTTAGGTTGGGGGGACGGTTTATCGGCATGGATAGGCTCTAGATACGGCAAGCATAAATATAAGCTCCTGGGTAGAGAGAAAAGCATTGAAGGCTCCCTCACCGTCTTCTTAGCCGGTTTCGTCGGCAGTTTCCTGCTCTACTTACTAGTGTTCTACACTCTGCCAGGATTAGACGTCATAGTAAAGATGTTAATTCTAGGGGTTATAGCTACCGTGGTGGAGGCTTTTAGCCCCTCCGACGTTGATAATTTGTTAATTCCAGCTGCTTTAATCGCGAGCTGGCACCTATTAGGTTTTTAAACTTCTATTTTTTTATTTAACTCGCTTATGGCGGTATACCTGCTCTCTATCAAGCCCTGGTTCGCCAAGCAGATATACGAAGGTATTAAAAAATACGAACTAAGAAGGAAAGTAGGGGTTATAGAACCTCATTCTGACGTAATAATCTACGAATCGGCCCCAGTAAAGGCCGTAACTGGTGTTATGAAAGTAGGTGAAGTCAGAGTTTTACCTCCTGAAAAAGTTGAGCTCATGGTCCTCTCCGGGGAGCTAAAAGGCTGTGGTGAAGCCGACCTCAAATATGTAAGTGGCGAAAGACCAGTACTGGTTATAGAGGTTATTGAGAGCAAAAAGCTTAGGCGTATATTGACGCTAGAGGATCTTAGAGCTATAATCCCCGGGTTCAAACCACCTCTTAGCTATATTAGGCTAGATTATAGGGAGAAGTACGTTAAACTGGTTGAGAAAGTATTTAGTTTAATCTAATCACTTCCAATGCTATAGTATAGAGATTTAAAAACTCTTTTAAATATCCTCGTGCTCTCGATATTTCGGTGAGTTAATGCTTGACACTGTATGCTTTGACTTGGGAAATACCCTGGTGAGGGAAAAGAAAGAAGACCGAGCTCTGAGAGCTGAAGGGGCTAGAAACCTCTACAGAGAGTTGGCTTTAGGAGAGAAAGGCATAAGCTTTGACCATTTTATTAAGGTGCACGATAAGGCTTGGATTGAAGCCGAGATTTCTCGGCTCAAGTTTAGAGAAGTCAACGTCGTTGAGTTAATGAAGAGAATCCTAGAAAAGCTGGGCATCGAGTACCCAGATATAAGCCGGCTCATTAGAATCTACTTCAGCCCCAAACTGAACTACGTAGAGTTATTCCCCGACGTCTTAGATATTCTACGAGAGTTAAAGAAGAGAGGTTATAAAATGGTTCTAATATCTAACGCCTTTCCTAGCAATAAATATGTCTTTAACCACTTTAAACTTTACAAATTCTTTGACGCTGCTCTCTTCTCCTACGAGGTAGGACTGCGGAAGCCCCATCCAGACATATTTTACAAGGCCTTAGACGAGGTAGGGTCGCTCCCGGAGAGTTCAATTATGATAGGCAACGATCCCTTTACCGACATAACTGGCTCCAAAGTAGTTGGCATGAAATCAGTGTTAATAGTTAGGCGGCGGATTGATAAAAAGAGAGCTGTTGTACCTCCTGACTTTATAATCCCAACCCTACATTACATTCTTGAAATACTGTAAAGTTATTAAATTGGGCTCTAATTTTTATCGTGAGGTATTATGAGTTCGGAGATTAAATGGCATGCCCTTGAGGTAGAGGAGATCATTAAAATTCTGAAAAGCAGCCCTTTGGGTCTGAGCAGGGAAGAAGCCAGGAGAAGACTTGAAAATTACGGCCCTAATGAGTTAAGAAAGGAGAAAGGAAGATCTAGAATTCAAATATTCATCGAGCAATTCAAAAACATCCTCGTCGCTATACTGATACTAGCCGCGGTGCTGTCTATAGTTATAGGAGAAGTTCTAGACTCTGTGGTCATATTAGCCATAGTTATAGCGAGCGCGGCTCTCGGCTTTATACAAGAATATAGGGCTGAAAAAGCGCTCGAAGCATTGAGAAAACTTACAGCGCCTATGGCTACCGTGATGAGGGAGGGAGATGAGGAGGAAATACCTGCTAGGGAAGTAGTCCCAGGCGATATCTTAGTCCTAAATGCGGGCGACAAAATCCCAGCTGATGCCAGAATTATAGAATCGCACAATCTGAAAGTGGATGAAGCCCCGCTAACCGGGGAGTCGGTAACCGTTACCAAGATAGTGGACCCACTCCCGGAAGATACCCCCTTGAGCGATCGCAAAAATATGGTCTACGCGGGGACTATAGTAACTTACGGTAGGGGAAAAGCCATAGTCGTAGCTACAGGGATGAACACTGAACTAGGGAAGATAGCCGCCACCGTACAGGAGACGGAGAAGGAAGAAACCCCCCTAGAGAAGAGAATGGCCGAAATCGGGAGGATACTCGCCATACTCTGCTTATCCGTCGCCGGCTTCGTAGCGGCTGTGGGCTTCTTTATCTGGCGCTATAGTCTGCTAGAGATGACTATGTGGGCCGTCAGCCTAGCCGTGGCCGCTGTGCCGGAGGCTTTGCCTGCTGTAGTCACGGGGGCTTTAGCCGTAGGTATGTACCGTATGGCCAAAAGAAACGCTATCGTGAAGCGGCTACCAGCCGTAGAGACCCTGGGCAGTACAACTATTATATGTTCCGACAAAACTGGAACCATGACTAAGGGCGAAATGACTGTACGCAAGATCTACGTTAATGGCAAGCTTATAGACGTTACCGGCTCCGGTTACGAGCCTAAGGGCGAGTTCATCTTAGATGGAGAAACTTTAGATGGCATCAATGAGGAGCTTAAACTACTTCTCCTAGCCTCTGCCCTTTGTAACGACGCAAGGCTCATAAAAAAGGAGGATAGGTGGACTATTAGGGGGGACCCTACCGAGGGGGCTTTGATAGTCGTCGCTGCTAAAGCCGGTATTAGTGATAACGAGCTTGGAAGGTATCCTCGAATAAACGAAGTGCCATTTTCCTCCGAGAGGAAACGAATGACTACTGTTCACGATACGCCAGATTTAAAGACTTTGGCGTTTATGAAAGGAGCCCCCGAGGTTGTTTTAAACCTATGTGATAAGATAAGAGCTAACAGCGAGATTAGAGCTTTAACAGATAGCGAACGCAAGAAAATACTGTCTATAAATGACAAATTAGCGGCTAACGGCTTAAGAAATCTAGCGATCGCCTATAAGGAGGTCAGTAGGGGGGAAGTCGGCGAATTCATAGATGAAGAATTTGAGAAAGGTTTTATCTTCCTAGGCTTAGTTGGTATGATAGATCCTCCACGCCCAGAAGTAAAAGATGCTATAAACTTGTGCAAACAAGCCGGAATAAAAACCGTTATGATAACTGGGGACCATAAATTGACCGCCGTTACCATCGCTAAAGAGTTAGGAATGTTTGAAAAGGGAGGTCTAGTACTTACCGGCGCCGACCTAGATAAAATGAGCGATGAAGAGCTAGAGGAGATAGTTGAGAACGTCGTAGTCTATGCCAGGGTTTCTCCAGAACATAAAATGAAAATAGTTAGAGCCTTGAAGAAGAAAGGGCACATAGTGGCTATGACCGGTGATGGAGTTAACGACGCGCCGGCGTTAAAGTCCGCAGATATAGGAGTGGCGATGGGGATTACAGGGACTGAAGTAGCTAAAGAAGCTGCTGACATGATCTTAGCAGACGATAACTTCGCTACTATCGTAGCTGCGGTGGAACAGGGTAGAGAGATTTACGAGAACATTAAAAAGTACCTAGTGTACCTGTTAAGGTGTAATATCGCGGAGATACTCATACCTCTCTTCGCCTCCCTCATAGCCCTACCGCTGCCATTTACAGCTATTCAATATCTATGGATTAACTTGACCACAGACGGGCTACCGGCTCTGGCCTTAGGAATAGACCCAGCGGATCCCGATATAATGAAAAGGCCTCCTCGAGACCCTCGGGAAAGCGTTTTCACGAAGAGAGATACACTGCTCTTCCTTGTTTTAACTCCTCTTCTAATGACCGCGATGTTGCTCGGCAGTTTCTACTTAAGCCTGCACGTTTTAGGAGAAGATTTAATCTTAGCTAGGACACAGATATTTACCTCGATGATCTTAATGGAATTATTGATGGCTTTGTCCTGTAGATCTCTTAAGTATCCAGTATGGAAGGTAGGGATGTTTAAGAACAAATACTTAATACTGGCAATTCTTGCCTCCGTGTTAATGCAGTTACTCATACTATACGTCCCCTTTCTACACCTCGCCTTCGACGTTACTTACCCATCTCTAACAGATTGGGCTATTGCCGCCGCGCTATCCATCGTGCTCTTCCTTCTCGTGGAATTCCTAAAAATTATCGCGAAATAGCTTTCCATTTCTTCATTCCGCAAACTTATTATTCCGCGCTAACAAGATCTTATAGGCGAGAATTGATAACCGCTACTTTTCTGATAGTCTTAGTTTTTAGGATAGAAGTGCTCGTTAAGTAGGTTTGTAAAGTTCAGCAGTCAAGTCTAGAGTCGCTTCAGATATATCGACGCTATAATCAACTATCCTTCTCAAACTGTCGATGATTAACCTCAGCGGAAAGTACGCTTTGGCGCTCATTTCGAAGTTCATCATATGGTCGACAATTACCTTCTCGTAGCCTATTAAACTTTCAGTAGCTGTATCCATTATATTATGGGCTTCGCCTCTATTTCTTGTTAAGAAAGCATTTACGGAGTCTTGAAAAATTTTGTTGATAGAGCTACCGTACTCGTATACAGTTCTACACAGATCTTCCTTAAGAATTACATCCATTTGGGATAGCTCTAGGAGATTCATTGCAATGCGTTGAGCGTGATCCGCTACCCGCTCAATACTCTTCGCTACGATGCCGTACTGGAGCGTCTCTTCCACGCCCTTCAAGCCTATTTCCTCTAATCTTAGATAGCCCTTTATCGTCGCATTTAACTGTCTCAAAATGTAGAGATAGAGCTTGTCAGCTATATCGTCTCTATCTATAATATCTCGTATCACTTCTCTGTCCAGTTTCCTCAATTCCCGAAGGGAATCTGAGAGCATACCTGAGGCCACATACATCATACGCTGGATTATTGTGTTCACGGTTAACTCCTCTACGTTTACTAAAACCTGTAGAATCATTTTATTGCTGGATTCCTCTAGAACTTCAACACCTATAAGCTTCCTCGATATAGCGGATTTCAAGTATTTTCTCTGTTTATAATCACCATCGCGGAAATTTAACACTATAACTTTATAGCCGGCTAGGTAGCGGGACATAAGCTCTCTAACTAAGGCTCCTTTAGACATATCCTTTCCAACTTCAATTATAGTTTCTCTCCGCTTCAAAGAGATTACATTTTTAGGCATCACACGTAGGGAATTATCGGATTCGACATGGAGATAAACAAAATCTCCGGGATTTATACCCGCTTTTCTAGTCCATTCCTTCGGTAGCGATATTATTAGCGTGGAACCGCCCATTAACTGTACTTTCCTAATTAACTCTTTATTCCTCATGTTCTCAACATATCTACTGATTAATGTCTATAAATTTATTTTGAAATATATAAAACATGTTTACAACTATTCTTAATTATCACGTAGGAAGTTTGTATTTAGAATTATAAAAAATTTATAAAAAGGAGGGGGCCGAAGAATAAGCTACATCTTCGGGGTATAGTATCTTAATTAAAACTTTTCTTCCATCTTTATAAATTAGTATTGGATTGCCCCTTGAGTCTATTGTTATATCGGGTATTCCGACTCCAGGAGGGTTAAATACCTTATCTACATCTTCTTTCAGCTCGGGCTTTATATTCTCTAGATATTCCTCCCCCTTTCTGGTGATTTTATAAGCCGTTATATATCTATACTTACTGGTGGCGAGGCGTAACTTATTGATAAACCCTTCTTTACGTAATCTGAATATGTCAGCCTCCGCTTCCATGCTTATATTAGCTATCCTAAGCACGCCGTACCACATAACAGTAACTGGGGTATAGTCATAATCTTTGAATACCTTCTCGACTATACCTTGGTATACGAGAGCCCAAAGAGCATAGTTTTTAATCCATTTCTCGAGCTCGCCTTCACTCCGAGTGTATAAACCTATTAAGTAAAGAAGTTTTTGGCAATCCTGAGTTAAGCTCATTTTCTCCCCCCTCCAGAAACTTGTAGCAATAAGCCTAAAGCTATTGGAAGCACCGTGGCTATAGAGGAAACTATTGTGGATTCTACGGGCTCCATAAACCAGGGAGCTATGGCGACGGCTAGTTGCCCTAGCCCAAAAGATCCGAATATTATGGAAAGCCAGAAAGTTAACGTGTTTAGCCTATCTAAAGCCTCCTCTATGTGGGTATTTATTACCATCAGCAATCCATCTATCTCCCTCTCTATGGATTCGAATAAGCTCCCTATAGTTTTACACCTATTTCTAATTGCACGGAAAATCTTGCTAAAGCCTAGACTATTCAGCTCTATACTCTCTATGGTTTTGCTCTCAGCCTCTATTCTATCCAGCGAGTAAGTTATGGTTCCCATTATGCTCTTTAACAATGTGAAATCTGAAAGTATGCTCACTAACTGTACGCGTACCTTTTTCAACTCCTTTACATCGCCCCTTAAGACTACTTTCCTTGCATCTCCCAACTTTTCCCAAACCATCCATAAATAAACTAGCAGGTCTTCGAGAAACATCTCCAATGCCTTCACCGACGCATAGAGAGAAAGTAATTTCGAATCCTCTGTCTTTCCCAGTATAAGCATACCGTAGCTTCCGTTAATCAAACATAAGCCGTTTTCTCTAGCATACGATGTTATAGGTCCTACTATCTGCTTAACTTCATTAATAAATGGTTCTTTCAACAGGGTATTCAGTATCTCCTCTTTGTCTATTTCTCTTCCTGAAATTAGGGCTTTTTCGGATATTACGACTGTATATTTCCTCCTCTCGAAGCCCTCCTCTTTGTAGCCAGGGTATATAATGTTTAAGACCCTCCTCTGATATAGGCTTAAAATACTGCTCATAAGTCTAGAAGTATCTTCTATCACGTCGAAGATTATCCTAGCCAGCTTATCTAAACTTACGTTAGGCTCCTCGTCTACGTGTTGTATTTGTAAGCCGTAAATAACACTTCCATAATCTCTTATCTCAATACCGATTCTCTCGACCTGCTCTGCAACCTCTGGGTAACCAATAAAAGCTTCGAGTTTGAGTACTCGGTTAAACTCGTAATCTACGACTGAGACCGTGCTAGCTACGGGCGGTTTAACGAAAACAGGCTTTTCTGGGAAACTATCCACTTCATCCGTTAATAGTATTCCCTTTTCCCTATTTTTAGCCTCGAGCTCCTCAGCTATCTCCTCGAATATATTGGGGTCAAAAGGTATCCACTCGAATATGTAAAAACGCGGCTTGTAAAGCCACACGAGTTGCTGAAGTTCATCCCTTAAACTCAAATTACTCACCTAAACATAAGAATATTTAGAAAATATATTTTAAATTTCTCACCGACAATTCTATTACATAAAAAGTACAAACTAGAGGTAGAATTAGAGAATGTGCAAAAATAAGATCTGGGAAAGGTTACAAAACCGATTAAAGTTAAAGAAGAAAACGAAAACATCGAGTGCAATATGGAAATGAAACTGCTCCAGTAAAGACCCTAATAACCCGGTTTTCCTCGGCGGAGATTAAAACGTTTTTCGCACATAAAGCTAATGGCATAATTATTAGACCTAACTTGTAATAATGCGCAATGATTAGTGAAACATGATTTTATTTTCAAGGGAAAAGTCCGCCTATAGAGGCGGGCAAATCGTAATCACCAAGGCACTGATATATTTTTGATTTCTTCCACCTCGATTTCCATGCTCCAATCTTTAACGTACTCTGGTAGAAAATTTAGATACTTAACGTAGCGCTCATCCCCAAGTACAAATACCGCCTTATCATCCGGTGACCTTAAAGCTCGACCCAAAGCTTGAGCCGCTCTCTTAAATGCCGGAATGATGTAGCTGTAGAGCCTGCCTTTTTCCTTTCCATAGAGCTTTCTGTAATAGTTTATATAGAGTCGAGTTTTAGTGGTGGGTTTCTCGAATGGTATCCCAACGAGGAATACTGCTTGAAGCTCTTCGCCCGGGAAATCCGCGCCTTCGGCGAATCTGCCGCCCATAGGGGCTAGGAGCGTAGCCTTCCTAGCTTCCTTAAAGGATTCTAAAATATGCCTCGCCTTTAATCCAGTCATCCTTTTCTCCTCTTCAAATAGGGAATATCCTAGTTTCTCAATTTCCTCTTTTAAACCTGCTTGGATAAGCTTTTTCTGAACTCTATAGCTTGCCGTAAAAACCGCTGTGTTTACGTTTACTATTTTTAAGAAATCCCGTATGGCTTTGACGTATCTACTGGCCATATCTCCGCTTAGCTCTTCTCCTCTAGTGCTAACGCCCTTTAAGATGTATATTTTAACGTTTTCTCGATTATATATGGGAGGGACTTTTATTGTGTAATAATCGCCTAACCCGATGACCTCTGCGAAAGCTTCGATAGGTTCTAAGGTTCCGGAGCAGAATATACATCGCCTAAATATACGCCATCGAGAAGCCAGTATTTCGGCCGAACGCATATCCCAAATGTTTAGGCGTAAATTATCCCTCTCCCTCTCCGCGATAAACGCTATACCCTCTAAACCTTCAAGCTCTAAAGCTTTATTCCAGAAACTCGCTAGATGATAAAGCGAAGACCTAGGCCTCTTACCCTCCTCCAGCATTTTTCTCCGGATAAATTCGCCAAGAGATTTTGCTCTCTCTAGTAAGCTATACTCTGACTCATTGATGAATTCCGAGGGCGTAAAAGCTATATCCTCATCCTCGGCTAGGGCTTTAAAGAGTTTATCCATTTTATCCCTTATCCCGGAGATGAAATCGGCTATTTTAGGCGCTCCCCACTCCTCCGCCTCCTTTATAGCTCTTTTTGCCGTTCCGAGCGTTATCTGATCCGAGTTTAGCTCTATGTTTTGAAGATTATGGGCTTCATCAACGACTAGTATAACCCGATTATACGGCACTAGCCTGCGTATGCTCCATTCGAGCCTAGAGTCTACAACGTAGTTATAGCTTAGAGAAACCACATCGGCTATCTCCAAGAGCGCCCTCTGGGCGTAATAGGGGCAAATTCTCTCTTTCTCCGAAATTTCGT
Organism: uncultured Thermofilaceae archaeon; assembly: GCA_964501905.1. Taxonomy (GTDB): domain Archaea; phylum Thermoproteota; class Thermoprotei; order Thermofilales; family B69-G16; genus B69-G16. Next base: position 15,122 of record CAZCTW010000002.1, read on the forward strand.
AAATATCAGAGTAAAGAAGAGGACTCTTCTCTATGAAAAGAGAAAAATCAAATCCTTCTAGGAAATTGGCATAGAATGGACACTCTCTACGTTTCTGGTTACAGAGGTAGGAGACTTCAGAGTAGTCTAGCTCTCCATACTTTTTAGATAGTAGGCACATATCTTTCTTCCCCCTATACGATAAAGCGGTAATCTCTAAGCCTGTTTTCTCGACTATCACCTTTAACTCTTCAATGGGTCTGTCGGTTTCATTGCCAGTTCTAACAGCCCATATAATCCTTAACCCCCTCTTGACAAGAGGCAGTAGAGCAGCAAGTATAACTGGCGTCTTACCGAAGCCTGTAGGCGCGTGCAGGCAGACCGAACCCACTCTAACATATCTGGCCAGTTCCCTTAAGACCTCCATTTGAAAAGGCCTAGGCTTATAGGGGAAGTACCTAAATCTCGGCATCCGGCAGGCAACCCTATTTTATGCAACTGGCGCCGCTATAAATCTATACACGTCTAAGCTGGTGTTTTCATTAACAAAAAATGTTAAACGATGATTTAAAATAAATTATTAAGCGTAAATTTAATAATAAAGTGTGTAAAATATCACATGGTGGAAACTTGCCCGCCAAGAGAAAAATAACTTGGATGCACATAGTCTCATTCTCCTTCGCTACAGCGATCTCCTACGTGCTTGGAGTACTGTCCAGCTTGATAGCCCCCGTGCTGGGAGCGCCCGGAGTATCTGCTCTCTACGTAGCTGCTGCCGTTTACGTCCCCCTAGGCGTGTGGATGGGCATGTGGGGGGCTCTGGCCGGCTATTTCAGCTGTTTTCTATTAGGCCTATATCCAAGCGGCTACTCCGTAATACAATCTCTAGTGTGGGCTTTCGCCGATTTCATAGAGGCGCTTATACCGGCTATGGCCTTTCGATTGTTAAAGATAGATCCAGACTTCTCCGTTAAAAGGCCTAAGTACGCAAAGCTATTACCGTTACTCGTCGTCTCAGGTACTGTCCTGATAATCTTAGGGATAACGGTTCAAGTTCTCTGGGGCGCTACCCTCGGAGAGCCCTTCGTGACCTTCTATGTGTACTCGGTTTATATAGGGACTGTATTAGCGGTTTTAGGAATACTCATGGGAATGCTAGTTGGAGATCCTAAAACCTGGGGGATTTACGCGGTCTCCGGCATTATACTCGCGTCTGTATTCTCGGGCTTGTGGGGCGCCGGGACTTTGACTATCGTAAACTTCCCGCCGCCATTGCCCAGAGAAGCATTTATGCCGGTGTTCATCGGGTGGGTTACAGGCGATCTTATAGTGTTGTCCACGATCGGAACTGCGCTACTAGTAGCCTTAACCCCGGTCGTTAAGAGAACGGCTATATACGTCGAAGAATGGTTTGCGTGAGTGAGCTTCAATGTCTAGGACGTTTTTCAGAGATTTCATAGGTTTAGAAGTTAAGCAGACAAAGTATCAGCGACTTCACGTATTCTCTAAAATTTTAATACCCGTTTCTCTTTCTTTTTCTATTCTCTTTATAAGAGATATCGTCTCGGCTTTTATTTTAATTTCGTTAAGCTTATTTTTATGTAAAATAGCTGGTATTCCCTTAGGCTTTATCAAAAAATACTTGATAATTATAATTAGTTTAACGAGTTTTATAGCATTATCTTTTATGCTCTTCGCCAATATACCCGGCAACGTGACCTTCTTCGAATACACTATAGTGAGGATAGAGGCCGAAAAGGGGGTAGCTGAGTGGAAAATAATCATTAGCGACGCGAGTATAAATTACACAGTAATTTTCGTATCTAGGATTTTCGCTATGGTTCTATCGGCGGTCCTCCTCTTAGGCAGCGTAAGCGACCGCGAACTCGTGTGGGGGTTACGCAGTATCGGCATGCCCTATGGCGTTTGCTTATCAGTTGCTCTATTCTTTAAGGGGTTACAACTCTTCGTCTCAGACTTCTACACTATTAGAGACGCTATGATCGTGCGCGGCGTAGATCTGGATAAAATGCCGTTAACGGCTAAATTCAAGATCTATGTTAACGCTCTTATACCCTTGCTCACTCTCTTGATAACCAGAAGCTACGAAATTTCGCTAGCTCTCGAGGCCAGAGGAATCTCGCCCACCTCGAAGGTACCTATTCGCTATCACGTGCTCAAATTCAAACCCTATGATATGCTAGCGATAGTTTTGTCTCTGCTCTTTATAGCGTTTTTCTACACCTACCCTAGCCTGTTGAGGTGGTGACGTGCCTGTTATTAAACTGGAAGATGTTTGGTGGACGTATAAGGGGAAGGAGGAGCCTGTACTTAAGGGCGTGAATTTAGAAGTCGCAAAGGGAGAATTTCTCGGAATTATGGGCCCCTCCAGCGTCGGTAAGACAACTCTCTGCTTAACGTTTACCGGAGTTATACCTCAGCGCATACCCGGAGATTTTAAAGGAGTAGTTGAAGTGCTTGGCGTGAATGCTAGAGAGGTTGACGTTACGGAGCTAACTAGGAGAGTAGGAATAGTCCTCGAAGATCCCGAATCTCAGTTCGTTATGTCGACTGTTGAAGACGAGTTGGTTATAGGCCTTGAGCCTTTAAACATTGAAAGGGAAGAGATTAGAGAAAGAATTTTGTGGGCTCTAGACCTGGTAGGGCTTGACAAAAGCTTTCTACAGAGATCTCCTCTCCAGCTCAGCGGTGGGGAAAAACAGAGAATAGCAATAGCCGCTATGCTGGCCAAGGAGCCCGAAATTTTAATTCTCGATGAGCCTACCTCAGACTTAGACCCTCTAGGTAAAGAGGAGGTTTTAAGCGTTATAAAGAAGATTAAAGATGAACTCGATTTAACGATTGTAATAGTGGAGCACGAATCGGAGATTTTGGCCGAGCTAGCCGATAGACTAGTGCTTTTATACGATGGACGTATAGTGCTCGAAGGATCTCCTGAAGAGTTCTTCTCAGAAGTCCCCAAGCTAGTCGAAATAGGCGTCTACCCTCCTCAGATAACCCAGCTCTTCTACGAGCTCGGCAGGAAACCCCCTCCCGTGAACATGGAGAAAGCATTAAAAGAGAAAAATTTAGAACCTGCCAAAGCCGGGCTAGAATACGCCTCTCGTAGAGAAGTAGGAGAAGTTATTGTGGAATGTAGAAACATTAGTTTCGGCTATGAAAAAGAGAGGCTAGCCTTGAAAAATATAAACTTAAAAGTGCGACAGGGAGAATACATAGGTTTGGTAGGTCCTAACGGTTCTGGTAAAACTACTCTAGCTAAGCTCATAGCTGGTCTTCTCAAACCTCTAAACGGGGCAGTCTATCTTAACGGCAGGAGGGTTGAGGAATACGATAAACTCATCCTCTCCTCTTTAGTGGGCTATGTTTTCCAGAACCCGGATCATCAGTTATTTAACCAGACTGTGTGGGATGAAGTAGCTTTTGGGCTAAAGCTTAGGGGGATTTCTGGGAGCGAGTTAGAGACTAGAGTGGAGAAAGTGCTTAAAATGGTAGGGTTGCTGGAACTGGCTAAGGAACATCCATTCTTTTTAAGCAAAGGTGAGAGAAGGAGGCTTGCCTTGGCTTCTATAATAGCTTTAGAGCCTAAAGTTTTGATAGTAGACGAGCCTACGACAGGACAGGATAGGGGGTTTAGCTACCGCATTCTATCATTGTTAGATGATTTGAGAAACAGGGGGATGTCCGTAATCGTGATTACACATTCGATCCCTCAACTCGTCAAGTACGCGGATAGATTGGTGGTTTTAAAGAACGGAGTTATACTCGCAGACGGCGAACCGAGGAGAATACTGGCTAATGATTCGCTAGTGGAAGAGGCTAAACTAATCAAACCTCAAATTACGATTTTTATGCAGAAACTCGGCTCGAAGCATCCTGTACTCACAGTAGAGGAGGCTCTAGAAATACTTAAGCAATGAAAATCCCCTGTTCTTCACTTATTTTCTTGGCGATAAACGGTTAAAAAAGCTCCGCCCCGCTGTCGATTCACATATATACTCAGTATATATTTACTTAATTAGTATAATTTTGAGTATATATCTTAACTCGGCATTTATTATTTTAAAAGTCGACTTTTTCATAAAAATCCCCCCTTATTTTTAACACACCACTACCAGCTTTAGTTAACATATCTGAGTAGAGTGGTAAAGATTTAGGGAGTAGAGTTTTAGATTCTAGTAGAATCAGTGAGAGGTTAAGGTAAATGAAAGGCTCAAGCGATAAGTGGGACCCGATAATCCCGTAAAGCGGGAATGAGGACCCGACCCAAGGAGAGAGAAACTAAGTTCCAATCAATCCAACTACTTAGTTTCCTGACTCTTTTCCGCTCCTTTAAGGATGCGTTTCCAGCTACAGTTTAAGTTATTAACGAGGTAGTGATTCTTAGATCTCTTCTTTAGAAAAATTTAATACGCTAAAGATCGCTGTATGTTAAGGGAAGTCTAGAAAATGTAGATTTGACTGGTGATGGAGTAATTGATGGTTTTAGGTTTAAGTTTAAAAACGTGTTGGCCACAGGAACTCTCATAGCGCCTTTAGAACTCTCAGTGGATGGGAAATCCATTGAAGCCTCAAAAATAGAGATAGAGTATGGGGACGATAAGATAAATTCATTAAGCATATCTCCAGAGAAACCTCTAAAGTTTAGGGTTAGCAGAGAAGCAGTTTTAACCGTTAGGATGCCAGGGGGTTTGAACCCCGGAGAGCACAAGATAGATATAATCGCTAAAACTAAGGAATACGGAGTTTTAAAATTCGATATTAAAGATTTTATAAAGTAGGGGGTTGTCTTGGATCCTCAGTTCAAAATTGTTGGTCACAGAGGAGCGCCAGCTTATGCTCCAGAAAATACTCTAAAAAGTTTTCGAAAAGCCTACGAATGCGGGGCCACGGCTATAGAATTTGATGTCAGGCTTACAGCTGATCAAGTCCCCGTAATAATTCACGACGAGACGACTGAGCGAGTAGCGGGCGCGGGAGGGCCCGTCGCCGAGATGAAATTTGAGGATTTGAGAAAAATTAGCGTCGGCGGAGAAAAGATACCTACATTAGAGGAAGTCTTGACGTTTGCTAAGGACAGACTAGCAGTTGACGTAGAAATTAAGGTTATCGGCGTTGAGAAGAGAGTAGTAAGGCTTATACATGATTTCGGCTTAACTGATAAAGCTTTAATTACCTCCTTTATTCCGCCTATTCTCTCTCAGGTAAAAAGACTCGATCCAAGGATTAGAGTGGGTGTTTTGTGCTCTGAGTGGGATGACGAATATTTGGATATTGCGGCTAAGTTAGACGCCTATGCCTTATTGCCTAACTATAAATCGGTAAATGAAGACTTGGTTAGAAAGGTTAGAAAAGACGGGTTTAAGCTCATAGTCTGGACCGTAAACAACCTCGAAGATATCGAGAAAATGATATCTTTAGGTGTAGACGGTATAATCACTGACGATCCATGTAAAGCTAGAAAGATTATAACAGTTTAAATAAAATTCTAAAATTTTTAGATTTGATCTTTTAGCGGATATTAAAAGGAAGTTTTTTGATAATATAGGCTACCGCTAGCGTAAAGGCCATGGATAATGTCACTAGGTACGCCGCCGTAGCCGCGTTTATTGATTCTTTCGTCAGATCTATTGTGAATAGTATATTTTTCTGAAAACCCCCAATAGCTACTATTACGTAAAGTTTGCCGTCTAGGTATCCTATACCTTCCATTTCGAAAGGAGTTCCTATCTTAAGCAATGTCTCGACTTCTCCCGTCTCTACATCTACTTTATAAATAGTGTCTCCACCGTCGTCTGCCGTTAAGTATAGGTACCTGCCTAAGATTTTACCTCCCTGCACTCTGTCAATTTTCCTAGACAGTTTTATTTTATTTATGAAATTCCCGGCCATGTCGTAAACGTATATTTCGTTTACATCGTTAAACTCCGAAGTAAGTATAGTTTCGCTGTTCGGATCTACTGTACACCAGGGTATGTGTCTCTGGGAAAGAGGCCCTATACTGCCTAAATATTCTAGGGTATCCGCGGAGTATATAGCTATGAGAGGTTTCGTATACAGTTTATCCTCCAGCGGGGCGTATATTTTGCCTTTGTAAACCTCTATATCCCCTATATGGTCGTAGCCCTTCGCCTTTAATTCGCGCGGTATAGCGTCTTTCTTTTCATAAAGCGTTTCCCAGTAATCGCTTATCTCAGTTGCATAGAGAGAGTAGCGATGCGAGAAAAACCATCGTTTACCATCAGTAGCTAATCCCTGATAGAAATCCGGGTGTATAAAGTCTACTGCGACTATTTTGGGCCTGGGTTTCCATATGTCGTGTCCACTTGCTATGCTATAGAGAAGGGCTAATTGTAGAATTAGGACAAGAGCTAAGAGGGTATAGGCTACTTTTTTCATTTGGACACCACCTTTACTTTGCAGAGGCGTTTATTAAGGGTTAACCATTTCGATATATGTTTTCTAGTATTTTGCCATTGATATACTCTCATTTACTCATTTTCTCCCTATTATACAAGAAATTTTTAATTTATTTTTAGAGAAATACTTTTTATGCATTTTTTCATTGATAATATGGGTCAATTTTATGAAAGAGAAATATGCAGTCTTCGACCTAGGGCAAATGGTAAATATCCCCGGTAGGACTCCCATAGGCTTAGTCATAATATTTAGGCCAGAAGCTTTATTTAAAGTTGGAGTACTAAGGGAAATTTTAGAGACTATATCCTCTGAAGGCTTTTCTATACTCTATTTCGCTCTCTCGCAGCCGAAACCCTTAACCCCCTTAACTAGCTTTTTCGTAATAGATGCAACTGAAAAACTCAAAGATGTCCAAAAATTAGCTAAAAAAATAAAGAAGTGCGGAGATGTGGCGAAAGTTGAAGTTATAGAGCCTCTTTTTGACAGTTTGCTGATAAATACATACTTTGACGCCCTCTACGTGGCAGGTGAGAGGAGCGTAATATTTAGGAAAACCCTCTATCAAGCGTTGATTAAAATAGTAAGGGAATTTTTCGGCACTGGAGGCGGAGCCCTGCTCTACCATATGGGGACTGTTATAGGCAGACAGGCTTTTGAAAGTCATAAAGAAATTGCCGGAGAATATCTAGACAGGTTGATTAAGATATCAGAGGCACTCTTTAAGGCGTTCGGATTTGGGAAAGCAGAAATTCTCGAAGTAGACGTAAAAAACGGCAAAGCTAGAGTTAGAGTATGGAATAGTTTTGAATGCGAGCTTTTCAAGCAGGCCGGGGAACCGTCAAGCCACTTTGTGAGGGGGATATGGTCGGGGTGGTTCCAAGCTCTGTTTAAGAGAGAAGTCAGGAGCGTAGAAGTTAAATGTATAGCTAAAGGTGACGAATACTGCGAGTTTCGGATATTCTAATTGAACTTTATCCTATTCTCCGTCCCTTCAAGTTCTCCTAATTACACGTTTATCTAAGGGTTTGTAGACTTAACTACTTATAGCCTACAGCTTTTAGGAAGCGCTTCGCTTCTTAACTAATTCTCTTACTTTTAACATTAGAAAAAGCATCAGAAAAACGTATAAGTTAACTATAGTTGCTTCGAGTATAGAACCTAGAATGTTACGTGTAGAATGCAAAAATAAGGAGGATATGAGGCATAAGAGTGGTGAGGATAATAGAATAGCTATGGGTAGAACTTTGGAGAACTTTCGGGCTAATTCTCTGTAGCTGTAAGTTAGGATTATTGAGAACAAGTAGAGGTAAGCTATGTTAAAAATGTAAAACAGTGGGAGGTTATAGGGGATATTGAAGATGTAAAAAAGGAGGAAGACCGGTGCTGTTACTGCAGCCCAGGCTTGCCTAGCGTTTAAAAGCTCTGAAATACCGCTAAATCTGTTTCCTCCAGTTACGCCTAAATATGTCAGAAATACGAAGAGTAAGAAGACGACAATAGTCTGCTTTTTAGGATACAGGAATCCTAGCATTTCAGCGAGCATCCTAGTATCTCTTCTACAGGGGATAAACAAATCTTTTGCTAAGCTCCATGCTACTGACGCTGAGTTATAAAAAGCCTAAAGGTTACTATACCGCTTTCCTCAGCTAGGGTTAGGCGTAGACATCACGAAGTCTATATTTCAGATCGAAATTAGATAACGAAGTCCTATTTACGATTTTAGAAAAATTATTTAGATTTCTTAAATATTTATCGAAAAAAGAAGTTATTTTCCGAAGCTTGAGAGAGCTCTCTGGATTATATCGGCTAGCCCTTGCTTCATCTGCTCCTCGCTCATACCCTCTTGTTTAGCTTTGGTAAAGAAGTTGTAAATATCATCCCAGTGCGTGATTATCAGAACAGCCAATGCCCCAGCTAGCGCCGCACCCCCGTACTTTATTATGTCATCCCACTTGATATCGAATTTAAACAGATCCTCGAAAAATCCCTTTTTCTCTTCTTCCTCCTCAACTTCAGGCGCGGCTGTTAGCTGAGCAGGAGCCTTACCTGCGGCTTCGAGAATAGCCATCCGTATATCTCTTCTTAAAGCTCGATAAAGCCTCGCTAGCCCTATTCTGAGGTCTCTCCTAAACTCTATAGAGAGCTCTTCCACTATTTCCCTTTTAAGCCGTTCACCGGGCGGGAGTCTGCGGGGACCGCGTTCCGGTGGTGGCGGCCCCCACAAATCTCTCCTTCTCATATTTTCACTTGCCGTATTGGCGAGTATTATACGTTCTTCCAATTAATTTTTTTATCGTTAACTAGATTCTCCACCGAAATTAAGCTTAAACCAAAATACATAGCTTTGTTAAAAATAAACGACGCTGCATTTTGAAACTCAGATAGCGCGAATATTTATAACAATGGTGCGAATGTATCCTGTTGTAGTGGCTTTTATGGTTAGTGTGCGAGTAGTAGATTTAACCAAGAGATATAGGGACATTGTCGCTGTCGACCATGCATCCTTTGATGTTAAAGATAAGGAGTTTGTGGTTCTACTGGGCCCCTCGGGTTCGGGTAAGACAACGACTTTGCGCATGATAGCTGGTTTAGAAACTCCAGATGAGGGGGAGATTTACATTGGAGATCAGTTAGTGAACGACCTACCGCCTAAAGATAGAGACGTCGCTATGGTATTTCAGAGCTACGCCCTCTACCCCCATATGACAGTTTACGAAAACCTGGCTTTCCCCCCTGAGGATAAGGAAGCGCCCTGGAGAGGAAATAGATAGAAAGGTTAAGGAAGTAGCGGAGCTTTTGAAAATATCACACCTACTACGCAGAAAGCCCAAACAATTGAGTGGTGGGGAACAGCAAAGAGTCGCGCTGGGACGAGCCCTAGTTAGAGAACCTAAGGTGTTCTTGATGGATGAACCTTTGAGCAATTTAGACGCTAAACTTAGAGTCTATATGAGGGCCGAGCTTAAGAAAATGCAGAAAGAACTCGGAATAACCACTATATATGTAACTCATGACCAAGCCTAGGCTATGACCATGGCAGATAGGGTAGCGGTCTACAAGGAGGGTGGGATACAGCAGATAGCGGCTCTGGAAGAACTCTACCATAAGCCGGCTAACCTTTTCGTCGCCGGGTTTATAGGCGCTCCGGCTATGAATTTCTTCGACGCTACTTTGACGAGAAAGAACGGCGATGTGATTCTGGACGCTGAGTGGTTTAAAATTATTTTACCGGGATCTCTTATCGAGAGCGTCGGGATACAGGAGATGCCATCTGAAGTTGTAATAGGCATAAGGCCTGAACACGTGCGTATCCATAAGGAAAAAGTCCCGGGTTCTATAGAGACTAAGATCTATGTGGTCGAGCCTTTAGGTTCTGAAACTATTATCGATTTCAAAATAGGCGAAACTATCTACAAGATCAAATATTATGGAGATTTAAAGTTTGATACCGGCGATAGGATATACGTAACGTTCGACATAGATAAGATACACATCTTTGATAAAGAAACCGGAAAGGCTATAGTATAGTTTCCGCTTGCCGAGGAAGCTATGGTTACATTTAAACGTAGAACATTAATTGAACGACTTCTCCACACTTATTTAATCATTGTTTAGTAAATAGCAGTGATGATCATTCTCTTTTAAATATTTTAAGTTATTTTATAAATTACTTTCATTTAAGTCTCCAGATATCCTTCATATAGCAAATACTCAAAATATATGAGTAGGTGTTCTCGACGTGACGCTTCAGGAAAAGAGAGTGCTCCCCCTCAACGAAAGAGCGGCAGAAATAGTAAGCGCAGAGCGAGATTACTTGAAAAGAGCTAGCTGGGACGTTTTTGAAAACGCTAACATGAACATGAGCTATAGCAATTTTAGGAACTTCCTATTTGACCGGCTAGTTAAGAGACCGGATGTCCTCAGCGCCTACCTGCCTAAGGAATCAGTGAACGATCACTTAAGCGGGGAATTCCACATACACAAGCTCCCCGACTCTCTATTCATTCCCTACTGTATAGGGTGGAGCCTAAGGAGGATACTCAAGAGAGGACTGATAACACCCTCTATAATCTCGAAGCCAGCTAAACACTTAGATACCGCTATTGCCCACCTCACCAACTTCTTCTTCTTCGGCTCTCAAGAATATACTGGAGCCCAGGCAGCTTCAGGCTTTGATATTTTCCTAGCTCCCTTTGTAAGGCATGATAAACTCTCATACGAAAAAGTTAAGCAGGCTGTACAACACATGCTGTTTAACTTGAACTACCCGGCGCGTGCCGGTTTCCAGTCTCCTTTCACAAACATTACGCTAGTAATGGATACGAGTAAACAATACCTCAAGGAAAACGCTATCCTAGGAGGCAAGGTCCTTCCCGATACTCTAGAAGAGTACTTGGATGAAGCTCTCATGATAAATAAGGCTCTGTTCGAGCTACTGATAGAGGGGGACGCTGGAGGGCAGCCCTTTACGTTCCCCATACCGACGATAATGCTTACTAAGGATTTCGATTGGAATGGGAGACGTTGGGGGGAGCTAACCGATCTAATATTCGAGGCATTAGCTAAAAGAGGCGCCGCGTACCTGCTCAACGGCTACGCCAGCAATGTAGAAGTACTCTATTCTATGTGCTGTAGGTTAACCGTGGATACCAGTAAAATCAACAACAGTTTTAAGCTGAAGCTTATACCTTCCGAGAAGGAATTAGATGAAGTCGAAGAGTATCTGACCAAGAACAGGCATGCTTATGGTATATGGGCCTTACCCGATGCCACTGGAAGCATTGGAGTAGTTACGATAAATATGCCCAGACTGGCTTTTCTGAGCAAAGGCGAGTGGGATATCTTCGAGGAACTCCTTTACTCCAAGATGGAGAACGCCCGTAAAGTATTGCTTACTTGGAGGAGAAGGTATGCGACGAGTCTACACTACGGACTCATGCCAATCTCCAGAATTTACTTAGGCCACTTTAGAAATCATTTTAACACCTTCGGCATCATAGGATTGCCAGAGGCCGCGGCCAACTTTATGCGCAATCCAAAGCTTTGGATAGAAGTAGAACATAGGCAAGTGAGAGAAGCCGTGTCTATTATGAAGAAAATGGTCAGTATGGTTAAGAAGAAGGCTGAGGAGTACGAGAGAGTAGACGGCTACCTGTATAACGTTGAGGAGATACCGGGAGAGTCTACGGGGTATAGATTAGCTAAGTTGGATATAGAGCTGTTTAAGGAAGCTTGGAGGAGAGGAGAGCTCTTCGCGCCAAGCGACGGCATAGCCCCATTTTATAGTAACAGCATAATCCCCTATTACGCCGACGTTTCAATAGCCGATAGGGCTAGGTGGGAGGGGGAGGTGCAACAGGAGTTTACAGGCGGGGTTATGATGCACTTATTCCTCCACGAGAGCCCCGACCCCAAGGCTTTGAAGAAGCTAGTTATGAGGATAGCTATGAACACTAAAGTCGTCTACTTCAGCATTACGCCGACGATCGCCGTTTGCAGAAAGTGTGGTTGGAGCTCTGTGGGGTTGCTGGAGAAATGCCCTAAGTGTGGCGGGCGCGTCGACCTCTGGAGCCGTATCGTAGGCTACTATCGTCCAGTGAAGAACTGGAATATTGGCAAGAAGGCAGAGTTTAAGCTTAGAGTCCAGTACTCTGTAGGGGGTTAAAACGCTCTCTCTTTTGGAAAAAGCGTACATCTTTATTGGAGGTTGGAAAGAAAATAGCCTAGTGGATGTTCTAGAGTCGGTATCCTTTACCTTATGGACCAGCTACTGCAACTTTAACTGCCCTTGGTGTAGCAACTACGGGTTAGCTAAAGGTTTAGAAAAACGCAGAGTTTCTATAGCCGAGATATTGGAGGCTTTAAGGAGAAATAGCGATTTCATAGACTATTTCCACGTAACTGGGGGTGAACCCACGCTACAGCATAAACCTTTAAAGCTAATGTTTAAACACGTCAAGGAGACTCTCGGCTTGAAGAACAGTTTAGATACGAACGGTTCAAATCCATCGATTTTAAAGGATCTAATCGAGTACTTGGATCACGTAGCTATAGACGTGAAAGCCCCTTTAAGCCAACCAGTTAAATATGCGAAGGCTACAGGGCTACCTCTTAAGCTTGTAGAGTATTTCCTGCCGCGCATAAGAGAAAGTATAGAAATTTCTGCTGCTAGATCACTATTTCTAGAGTTGAGAACCACAATGGTTCCAGGGATAGTTGACGCTCTGGATGTTGTTAGAATTGCTGAAGAATTAAAAAGCGTGATAACGAATTCTAGGGCACGTGTAGTCTTCGTAGTTCAGCAATTTATACCCTACGAGACTATATTTAGCCGGGACTTCAGGTTAAAGCCTAGAACGGAGCCTCGAATTGTAAGAGAAACAGCTAGGAAAATCTCGGAAGTGCTGCCAGCTGAGATATACTACAGAACTCTAGAAGATGGTACTGAAAAAGTTAGATAATAGCGTTATCTAGGTAATTATGTTTACTTTTTTAAAAATCGACGGATTATTGGGTTATTTCCTTTGACGTAGTTCTAATAACTCGAGCGGGGAATACCACTTTCCTCTCTTCAACATAGTGTACGTTATTGGGTATCTTAAAAGGATGTCGATATCCATAAAGCCTTCGAAGCTATATTCTTCCACGCCCAATGAATGTACGAATTTCATAAACTCTATCATCTCTGCGCATGGTATCTTAACCGCTGTAAACACGGATAGTTTATCTCCTAGTATCACCGTAGTACTATTATATACGGTGTTTTTGGAAAAGGCATAGATGAAGGCATGCAGCAAGTCCTCGTCTCTAAACTTTATGTAGTGAAACGTTATGGGAGCCGTTTCTAGCGGCAATACGACCTTTACCTGATTAAAATCCCATACTTTTAATACGTGCTTTTTCCAGTGGTATTCCAGCAATTGTGGAGAAGCCTTCTTTTTAATTCCCCTTAAGCCCGGTGTTTTCTCTAAGACTTCAGATATTCTCGTTAGGGGGGTGTAAGCCCACTTCTCCTTCTCCTTTATTATAAACATATCCAGGCTATCTATGGGTATTTTAGTTAAATCCGCTTCTTCATACTCCGCCTTTTCAGCTAGATCTCTTACAACTTTCCAGTCTACACTTATCTTCTTTTTGTAGTAGCGGGTTGCCTTGGATAAATCCGGCCTCCATTTTATAATTCTCTCTCCCACATAGGTCTTAAGCGGTTTCTCTGGCATTATCGCTAAGTAATCATCTATATACTCCTCGGGTACATGGGCAAATACTATTAAACCATTTAAAGTTGATTTTATAAAATGGGAAACGCTCCTAGTATATGGTGGATTTTTCTTAAATTCTTCAAGTAATCGTTTACTCAAGGGATATATTGCTATTAAAGGTTTTAAACCTAGCTTCTTGAGTATTGGTTTAAAGGATATATGAATCTTGAAATCTTCTCTAAGTTTCTGCAGCCTAAGCGAGACATAAGGTCTCGAGAGCTCGGATTTTTCAGCTATTTCCTTAATTGTTATAGATTTAGGTGTAGCCTGTATTATTTTCCAGTCGGCTTGAGTTATACCTATTCTCAGATTCATGGATTTTCATTTGACAATACCATTATTATATTTTTCTATACTTTTTTCTAACGCTGAAACCCTTCACCACCGAAATAGGAAGTACGATGAACCTCCTCTACCGGCAAACTGCACTTGGTAAGGAAAACATAGTTCTCGGAACATTTAGATTCTTAATATTTAACGCTGATTCTCAAAGCGATACTGAGCTTAAATTCAAAAAGAATGGTAGGGCTATATGTAACCGAGGGATCTAAGCCTCTTCTTAATTTCTTCTTCCTCTTCCGGCGAGAAGGAACTTTCTCCTTCTTCCCTAATAAGCTCTTCGAGCATAAAAACTACTAGCTCCTCTACCGAGTCGAAACCGCCGGTGCTTTTGATGTACTCCTCGGCTTTCTCATATAGCTGTTTCGGAATGGATATCGTTACTTTTTCCTCCATGTGATTCCACCTTCGAAAGCTTAACCATATTGATGGTTAAATTTTTATTGCTGACATCGACGTAGAATAATTAAATATAATTACGGGTGGGCGAGTGAAAAAGAACAAGTATACTACGGTAAGTATCCCGACTACGCTTTATGTGAGAATTAAAAAAATAATTGCAGGGACGGGGTTTACCTCTGTTTCTAGTTTCGTAACATATGTGTTGAGGGAGATAGTTGCCGCTTATGAAGAAGAAGCGGCGGCTGAGCCTTTCTCTGAGGAAGAGAGAGAAAGGATAATTGAGAAATTGAAAAAACTCGGTTACCTGTAGGTGTCTATATGGTCTCTAAACCTCATGGAGGGAGACTAGTAAATAGGATTTTATCGGAGAGGAAGAGGAAGCGAGTTCGCGAAGAAGCGAAAGAGCTTAAGATTTTGGAAATACCGCTTGACGTAGGAGTCGACGTAGAGAACCTGGCTTATGGTGTTTTTAGCCCGCTTGAGGGCTTTATGACTAGAGAGGATTACTACAGCGTGCTCTATGATATGAGGCTTAGTGATGACATTCCCTGGACTATACCGATAATCCTAGACGTAGCGCCCGAAGAGATTGAGAAAGTTAAAGAGGGAGATGACGTAGCCTTGAAATGTGAAGGTAAGATTATAGCCGTTATGTCAGTCGAGGAGATTTATAAGTGGAATAAACGTGAACATGCCCGCCTAGTTTATAAAACGGAAGACTTGGAACATCCAGGTGTTTTGAAGACATTCAAGCGAAAAGATTTGCTTATAGGCGGAAAGATAGACCTCGTAGATGAATTGCCTAATCCCTATTACAGGTATACGCTAAGGCCTTTGGAGACTAGAATCCTCTTCCGTGAAAAAGGATGGAGAAGTATAGTGGGATTTCAGACTAGAAATGCTCCCCATCTAGGTCACGAATATGTCCAGAAGGCAGCGCTGACATTCGTTGATGGTTTATTCATTAATCCTCTCGTCGGGTGGAAGAAGAAAGGCGACTACAAAGACGAAGTTATTCTGGCGGCGTACGATGTTTTAATAAAAAAATACTACCCTAAGGAGGCAGTCGTCTTAGCGGTGTTAAGAACGCCGATGAGATACGCCGGCCCTAGGGAAGCCATACATCACGCGATTATGAGGAAGAACTTCGGCTGCACCCACTTTATAGTTGGCAGAGATCACGCGGGCGTTGGCAACTACTATAAACCGTATGAAGCTCAGGAGATATTCTACGAATTCCCCGACCTTGGCATAATACCCCTTTTCGTTAAGGAATTTTTCTACTGCCGGAAATGTGGTGGCATGGTTAACGAGAAAGTATGTCCACACGGCCCGGAATATAGAATTAGAATAAGCGGTACAGCGCTACGGAAAATGATTAAAAGAGGCGAAGCGCCGCCTGAGACAATGATGAGGCGTGAAGTAGCCGAGACTATACTGAGTTTTAAAAAACCGTTTATCGAGTGAGAAGTATGGCTAGACGCCTACTGGTAATAGGGCTGGACTGCGCAAGCCCGAAGCTCCTCTATGAGGAATTTAGAGGAGAACTCCCTACTTTGGAAATGCTGGTTAATGACGGTTTAAAAGCCGAACTTGTGAGCTGTCACCCGCCTATAACCATACCGGCTTGGAGCGTTATGGTGACGGGAAAGACGCCCGGAGAATTGGGCTTGTACGGCTTTAGACACCGTAAGCCTGGAATGTACAACGAGTTTTATATAGCTAATTCTCGCTCGGTTAAGGAGCCCACAGTATGGGATATTCTAGGGCGGCGCGGGCTTAAAAGCGTCGTTGTTGGAGTTCCGCCTAGCTATCCGCCTAAGCCCGTTAGGGGGGTCATGGTGAGCTGCTTTATAACCCCAGGCCCAGAGTCTAGCTATACCTTCCCCCCCACCCTTAAAAGAGAGATAGAGAGCAGGTTTGGAAAGTACATCTTCGACGTGGTCTATAGGAGCGAGGATAGGGATAGGATAATTAGGGAGGCCTGGGCCATGACGAGGCAGCACTTCCAGGTATTACGTTACTTGGCGTCTACGCGTAAGTGGGATTTCTTTATGTTCGTCGAGATAGGAGTGGATAGGGTGCACCACGCCTTCTGGGGCTATATGGATAAAGAACACCATAAGTACGTCCCAGGAAACAAGTACGAGAATGTGATAAAAAAATACTATAGCCTCGTAGACGGGGAGATAGCCGAGCTTTTAAAAGTTGTTCCAAAGGACACAGTGATTATGGTTGTTTCAGATCACGGAGCCAAGAGAATGAAGGGGGCTTTTGTCGTAAACCAATGGTTGGCCGAAAAGGGATATCTGAAGATAATGGATGAAAACATCAAACCTGGAACTGAGTTAAAGAAAGTGAAAGTGGACTGGAGTAAGACTATAGCTTGGGGTTGGGGAGGCTACTACGCTAGAATATTCCTAAACGTTAAGGGGAGAGAGCCTTTCGGAGTTGTAGACCCGAAGGATTACGAGGAGTATAGGGATATGCTAGCCGAAGACATTAAGAAGATTAAAGGTCCTCGAGGCGAAAAGTGGAATACGAAAGTGTACAAGCCCGAAGAACTATACCCAGTAGTTAGAGGTGATCCCCCCGATCTAATGGTGTTCTTCGACGATCTATACTGGAGGAGCGCTGGGACTTTGGGCTGGGATACGGTATATCTAAGGGAGAACGATAGAGGCCCTGATGATGCAGTTCATGATTGGTATGGGGTACTGTCAGTTTATGATCCGGAGAATACCGTTGACGAGGGTAAGAAGGTTATTAGAATTGAGGAGATAAGAGATTTGATGCTAGAAATTATGGAGTTAAAACTTTAAGGACATTATAGTAGTTGTTAACAAATTCGTAAAAGGTGAAAATTGAACGATGAATAAAGAATTATGAGACGAGTTCATATGGTAAAAAATGCTTAAATAGTGGGGAATACGGAACTTAATGTCAAAGATTGTTTGTTAAAACATTTCGCTTTTAGCGCTAAGTGCGGTGAAAGTTATGAAGAGAAAAATAGAGAAGGAACTTGGTGAAGTGATATTTTCTGAATTTAATGAAAAAGTAATTCTTATACGGCATGATGTCGATAATTTACTCGATATATACGGAGAAGGAGTTTCTAGGAGAATTAAAAAAGTGATCAACCATGTATTTATCGGTATAAGCTCGGTAAATATTGATGTCGTATCGTTACTTCCAGCAAGGCTTAACCATTTATGGGAAGTTTTAGATCTAGAAAAAGCGTACGACGCTCAGACAAGTTACTTCTTCCGAACTATTACAACACCTTCGCCTGAACTTTACAGAGTATTACTAGAAAGGAAACATGAGGTAGCGTACCATTCGGATAGGAATCACACCTTCAAGGAGTTCTACAAGGATCTGAAAAGAATAGAGAATAAGCTAAGGGTAACGATATATGGGTTTACTAAGCACGGCTATGCTCCGTTGAGGAGTGGAGGACCATGGGTAAGGGAAAAGTTTATAGGCTACGGCCTTAAGGCTGGTCTTAAGTATCTCGCTCAAGGCGTAGGTAACCCTGAGTGGGAGTTACCTAGGTTAATTAATAAAAAACTGTGGTACTTCGGTCATCATGTAACTCTTAAAAAAAGTAGGATGAAAGAGGTAGAGAGGTATATAAAAAACAGAACTCTCCCTTTAATACTAATTCACCCAGAAGATTTATTCATCAAAGGTGAGCGTGAGAAATTTGAAAGAGTACTCTCACTTGGTAGAGCTATAACCATTATCAACCTGATAACGTTACTTGAGAAGATTATAGGGGAAGATGAAAAAATAGGCAAAGAGCTATGTATAAACCTTCCGTTAAGACTTTGATGAAAGCAATGAACATTTCTAACTAACTTTACCAAACTAATGGGACAGATCGAATGTGCATAAAGCTCATCCTAGCATATGGTCCTTAGCAGAATGCTAACCGGACAGTCTCAGAGAAATGATTAAAACTTAAAATAACGAAGTTTTTAGATAATCTATTATTTAGGAATGCTCAGTAAGGAATACTAGCAGAGAGCTAGAGGGCAAAGCATGTGCGTTCACATACTAATATGCCGAGACGAGCATTTATGGAATGAACTCGTATTCCGATCAAAGTTAACGCTACCTGATCACTTTTGGCATTTAGCAGATATTCACTATATATTAAGCGACAGGAAAAACTATGTATTGCTACCATTTGTTAATCGTAGTATCCTAGGATTTAAGGCACTGCTAAGTTATGGTCTCAGGATGAGTGGAGGCCCTGCGCCCTTAAAATGTTATCCACTTAGCTCTTGTATAAATAGTATTTATAAGGCGTTGTTACTGTTAATAGAGACAGAAAACTACGATATTATTAATGTTACAACAAAGCTATATAGTAATAGGTTTTATGCACTTATAATTAAGGAGCTTGTCAATAAATTCTCTAAATATAATGACAATCTAGAAGTACTAGTACACACGCTTAAAGCTAGAATTCTGTTCGTAGGTGATGGGGGCTACGATTACTTATGGCAAAAGTTGTACAATAAGAAGGTTAGAAATGCAGTTCGTAAATTTATTAAGTATGGAGGTAAGGTTAGGGTACTGGAAGAACCATTAGCACATGTGAAGGATATCCTCAGGTGTAATTTAAGCTCCCCGCAAAGACAGGGTAGACCGCTTCCTTCCTCATATATTAACCCTACTCTAGTGTATGGAGGATTGAAACTTTATGTTGATAAGTATATGAAAAATGGTAAATTTTATGTTTATGGAGCTTTTCTGGACAACGAGCTCGTCGGTTATTCTTATATACTTTTTCATAATGGTCATGCATACGTTTCAAGATTTATTGTAAATCTTAACTATAGGCGCTACTGTGTAGGAGAAGGTTTGCTAGATGGTATTTTAAAAGATTTAATTAAATCGAAATTCGTAAAAGAAATTCAATATGCTTATTGGTCTCCTCTTTCTGCCCCGGGTGTAGATCATTTCCTTAAGCAATTTGGATTTACAGTAGGAAAAGAGTTAGCAATATTTGTTTTGAATACATCAGTACCACTAGAGCTTTTTATAAAGTTCTTCCTTAGGCTGAGAATTTACGAAATTGAGAAAAAGAGTAAATATCCTAAACATAGAAAGTTCTACCCCGTTGTAAGGCCTCTCAAAAACCTGTGTATAAGATTTTTTATTTGAATGTTTGCAATTATATATTTACATTAGTTATGTCGCTATATTTTCGATTTTCAGAGTACTGTTAAATTACAGAGCTAGATCTCTTCTCTATTTTGATCCTTTACAAGGAATAATATTTATACATTAGTAAAGTCCTATAAGTGATAGGGTACGAATATGCCATTTATTGTACTAGGAATAGACGGTCTAGACTATAACCTTGTAAAAAGATGGAGTATTAAAGGATTACAACAGAAGTATCATGGAACGCATTCGGTTTCCATGATAAAGCCATTATATACCCCCATAATATGGTGTGCATTCTTAATAGGTGACAACCCTGTGAAATACGGATATTCAATACATTACATAGATAGGAAAAGAGCACTTTACGGCTATAATCCCATCCTTAAATATGTGTACAAATTCCTGAGAACTTTTACTAAAAGAAAACTCGGTGTAAGAGATTTTTTCGTGAAGCTTGGGCTCTTTTCTTACAACAGAATAAAAAATCATGTCGATAAAATAGAGGCAATGCCGCCGGAATTAAAAAAGAAAAGTATAATAGCTGAGCTTAAAAAAAGAAATTATAAAGTATGGATAAAGGCGTTTCCAGCTTACAATGATGCTATATTCGCAAAGGGTAGACTTATGACGATAGGTTTAAGTAACAAAATATTTAGAGAGCGTCTTAAACTGTATGAGAAATATACTCGTGAACTCATTAGTGATCTATTAAGTAACATCAATAAGTACGACGTTTTCTTCTACTATACCGCTTTAATAGATCTAGCTGAACATGCATTCTGTAAATTCGGTCTAAGGGAAAAAGCTTATCTATATTCTTACTACAAAAAGATGGAAAAAATAGCTTTAGAAGTTTCATCAAAATATCCCACGCTCATAGTAAGCGATCACGGCTTTGACTTTAAAAATAAAATACACAGTGACTACGGCTTCTGGAGTACTAACTTCGTCCCTCCACTTGTGCCAAAAACCATAATGGATTTTAAAAAACTTATTTTAGATGCCGTTGAAAAATATCTTTAAAATTCTCGCCGTATTTCAGATACATATTCCATTATTTGCAAGAATTATAATAAATTTTACCTAAAATATATGCAATGATAAAATTTTATCTTAGAAGTGCGGAATCTTCATATTTGGGAGTTTTTGAATCAGAATTTACGCATTTCCTTCCGCATCCTTCTTTTTGGAATCTGGAATAAGCTCAGGTCACAATGTAATTAAAGATTAATGGAATTGATGGAGCTTAAATTCCGCCCAGAATAAAAGTAATAGATTTTAATTTTTTATTTGCTATTCTATTATGTAGTCTATATCGGGGTTGATTAGTATTGATTGAAAAGGGTTGTGTTATCTGGTTGACTGGGCTCCCCGGATCCGGAAAGACTTCAATAGCTAGGATAGCCGCGCAGGAAATGCGAAATATGGGTTTACGGGTTGAAGTTTTAGACGGCGACGAAGTCAGGCGGTGGCTCAGCCCCACTGAGGGTTTTACTCGAGAAGATAGGGAAAGACATTTGCGTAGAGTAGCTTACGTCGCCAGATTACTGGCTAGAAACGGAGTCATAGTTTTGTGTTCGTTCGTTTCACCTTACAAGAAGATTAGAAAAGAGATTAGAGAGATTGTAGAAGCTGAAAGTATCCCATTTGTAGAAGTTTACGTTAAATGTAGCTTGGAGGAATGCATTAAAAGAGATCCTAAAGGGTTGTACAAGAAAGCCTTAAGTGGCGAAATAAAGCATATGACAGGGATAGATGATCCTTACGAAGAGCCAGAAAACCCGGAAATTATCCTGAATTCCGAGGACAGAACGGCTGAGGAAAACGCGAGAGTACTAGTTCGTAAAGTGATGAAATTAATAAACTGAAAACTAATTATTTTTGTTTTGAAAGAAATAGCAAACTTTTATGCAGTAAGTTGCGGAATTTCTTATCCACAAGGTATAAGAGAACGAAATATGATAACGAGGAAAGTATTACCGCTGGTGCAAATTTCGACATTAAAGTCCATATACTGACTTCGGGTTCTACTGGGTAAATAATCCTAGTAGCCAAAATCCCTATAGACGCTATAACGAATCCTATAGCATTTTTAGCCATTAAACAGTACGGTAATCGCGTTTTAAACTCTTTTCTTAGTAGCCAGTCATATGCTAATATTAGAGCAACAAACCTTAGACAATATGCTATCCCCCAACTCAAAAGAAGAAGTTCCAAATCGTGTTTAAAAAGATGAGAAATCAACACTAACGATCCTAAGTAAATAAAAGTAAGCGAAAAATTCACCACTGGTATTTTAAAAAGAACAGTTGCTGTCAAGTTATTTCCCGAATAAAAGTCCCTAGTTTCTAATCCTCTAAGAGTTGTTGCCAAAATAGAAAAGAGAAGCTGAAGGATGGAAGCTATGGCAAATATCTTAATGGCGGGTACGATTACCAGGTATTTTACGCCATAGATGGCGACTATAGGCTCAGTATAGAGAATTATACCAAGAGTTGCTGGCACCATAAACATGCCAGCGATCCAAAAAGCTTCGACTACATCTCTGAGATCCTTTCTTGCTAATAGCCTAGCGTAAAGTGCTGATAAGACGTAAGTAGATATGGTAGTTACTCCTAGAATGGATAGTGAAATACCATAGTAAGCTATTGGCTCCTCACTACCGCATATAGTTCTAACAATTAACACATCTAGAACTAGGATAGTATTCGAAAAACTAGTAAATATTGGGAGCCATGATTTTTTAATCCAATCCTTTATCACTGTAAGGTCTATCTTAGAAATCGAGATAACGATCTTGTTCGCAAAGAAAAGTAAAATTATGGAAGCAAGTCTTCCTATAATGGCAGCGATTACAGCGCCTACGAGGCCTAACTTAAAAGCAACTATAAGAAAAAATGCGCTAAACGTCTGCACTATTTTAAAAACTAGAATGGAAAAACCCATGTATTGCGGGGCATGAGCAGAGGCTATAGAATTAAGACATCTCTCAATGTATACTTCGACTACAATTATAGAAGCTAAGAGTAAAGGGAAAATTGGTTGTCCAAAGAAGAAAGAAAAAGCAAACGCCATAACTATGTAAGCAGCAAACGCCATTACACTCAGTAATGAAGCTAGCAGAAGCGCTGTTTTTGCAGTATTTATCCCCCTGCTAATTGTCCTAGGAATCCAATAGGTAAAAATTACAGCGAATGGTGTGATATAGTTGATATATTTGAGTATCAGCGTCCATACGCCAAACTCGAATATCGATAATTTTCTAGCTACAAAAACTGTAAAAAGCAAACCTACAACTAGACTAGCTACCTTTGTAGCATAGTTAACTACAGTAGCGTACTTTAGTCTAACTTGCTCGCCATAGACCTCGTCAGTTAACGTCGTCTCCATTTTTAACGAACTCCTGAATGTTGAAGAGTTATTATACTTAAACTTACACCTTAACACGAAAGAAAAGAAGATATAAAAATATTCGTAAACGAAGATTCACATGGAAGAAAGTTCTAGTAGGCCGGAAAATAGGATTTTCACTTCCGGCAATACTCCACGAGGAGCCTGTTTAGTAGGAGCTACCTTTAAAAAACCATGACACCTAACTTAGTGTTTTCCTCAGCTTTGCTAATTTTATAGTCATTCAGCATCTATACTTAGCACTTTTACATATTCACTACCTATAACATACTAAGAAAATATAAAATATTAAAAAGAAGCCTTAGCATAAAGTTGTACTAAATCATCGAACAATATATTAAAAGAGAAATTCCATAATCATTAAAAGGAGGTTTAAGGGAAAAGAAAGGAGAGAGAATGAAAATCCTACATATATGGAATACAGCCGGAGTTGCAAGCGTATTGGCTAAATATCAGTCTAAAGTCTTAGGATGGCATACTTGGGTTATTACTAGGAGAAGCTATGATAGGTATGGCTTAACTATTTATGGCGAAGCATTGAAGACAGGAACTAGTACGTTTGTTCTCAAAGCTTTAAGTTTAGCAAGAAAATTTGACGTGATTCATGTACATTCTCTCGATAAGATAGTCCCTTTGTTTAAACTGATTTATCCTTCAAAACCATTAATACTGCACTACCATGGTTCGGATATAAGAAATAAATGGGAGTTAAAAAAGAAAATTTGGAAAAAAGCGGATTTAATACTGGTTTCGACCCCCGATCTTTTAAGTGGTGCACCTGAAAATGTGGTATACTTACCGAATCCCGTTGATACAGAGCTTTTTAGGCCAGTACATGGCTCTAAAAATCCTAACTCGGCTCTGTATATTATAAAACGACAAGCTGGTGAGCGGATAGACTGGGCTTATGAAGTAGCTGAAAAATTAGGCTTAGAGCTCACTATCATAGATAGAGTTGCCAGCCCAATTCCCCATATTGAACTTCCACGTTTTTTGAATAGGTTCGAATACTATATTGATAGAAAACATATCCCTTCGCTGAGTAAGACTGCGCTAGAAGCTTTGGCATGCGGATTAAAGGTTGTTAATTGGAAGGAAGAAATAGTAGAGGGATTGCCTAGTGAACATAAACCGGATAAAGTTGTCAACAAGTTATACAAAATTATGACCGATAAAGAACTTGTCTAGTAGGCCATTTCATGAGCTATTTTAAAACAGAATTCTGCATAACTCTTTTAATATTTGCAAGCTTCGACGTAAAAAATTTGAACTAAGCATTATTGTCTAATGGACATGATGTTACTCCTCTTAACAATATGTAAGTAGAGTAGTAGGATTTATTATCCGAGAAAATGAAAAATAAGGGGGTCTAAGTTGAAAATTTGCGTCCTAGCGATGGATGGGTTGGAAGCTAGATGGGTTAAACGGTGGAAATTAAAAAATTTACTTCAGGAATACCATGGCGAGATACCCCTAACCGAATTTAAGGAACGTTACGGAAGGATACATTCACTGGAAATATGGACAACCTTTCTAACGGGAAAAATGCCAGAAAAGGCGTTAAGCTGGTACGAAGTTAGGTTTTCAAAACCATTTGTTAAAAAAATTCTTAAAAAAATGAGACTATATAATGTAGTTAAAGATGTTTTAATGAAGTTTAAACCAAGCTTATTTTTAAAGTATGAAAATGTCAAAAAACACAGCTCACGTACTCTCCCTGATATCATTAAGCCCTCCCTTACGATTGATATGATCCTTTATGATAATTATGAAGGTAACTTTAGACGGCTAGCCAAGGCTATAAATAGGGGTTTCAAAGAGTACGAGGAGGAAGTTTACCGCCAATTCAGAAATTCCGAGGAAAAGCTGCTTAGGACGATAAATCTCCAGGAAAGATATAAGCTTATATTAGCATACTTTAGATTAGCAGATAGCATTGGTCATGTATTCGTTAAACGAAAAAGAAAATTATTCAAAGCCTACTTAGCTTTAGATAGATTAGCTTATCTTGTACGCAAAAAATATGATGGTGCCATACTAATAATCTCGGATCACGGAATGACGGAAGAAGGCGAACATAGCATGGAAAGTTTCTGGTCATTGAGTGTTAAACCACCTTTAATACCAAAATCGATAGTAGATTTAAATAGTCTAGTTTTGGAATTAGCAAAATAGTCAAAAGCTAGTTTTATTGATAGTTTACGAGAATAATCTCAAGACTATAATAGATTTTGGTAATATTGAAAATAGTCTTGTTCTCAATATCATTTCTAACAAAAATCGAATAAGCACTCATTATGAACAATGCTATGTTGATTATCCTAATAGGCTTCTTACGGTATTATGTTATTTAGGGGCGTGCATTTTAGCTTCTTACTATTCGATCTTGTCGGATCCTTTGTAACTATGCATGCGTCTATCTTCATAGCAATTATCTTGCTTCTAGCTTAGTATGCATATTTAAGTTTTTATCCTGGCTACTTTATATCACCTAGGGCTTTATATTTAAGTAAACTTCAGATATTCAGGATAACTCTTAAAAGGTATGGAAATATGTATAGGATTGCCGCTATAGTAGTTGCAAGAAATGAAGAAGCAACATTAGCTAAAACGCTTATGAGCCTTAAAGGGCAGAGCCTTAAACCTTTCATAATAACTGTTGATGATGGAAGCATGGATTCGACTGCCGAGATCGCCAAAATATACTCAGACTATGTCATATGCTTACCTTGTCATGAAGAATCTTGGGCTGGAAAGCCTGAGTTAGCTAGAGTTTTCAATGCGGGCTTTCAAATCGCAAAGGAGATTGACTCCGAGTATATCATGATTAGTGGTGCAGACTCAGTATATCCAGAAATTTACCTAGAAAAAATCATAAAGTATATGAAAAAAGAAGAAACTACCGTAATAGCCTCTGGAATACCAGAAGG
This sequence comes from uncultured Thermofilaceae archaeon, assembly GCA_964501905.1. Lineage (GTDB taxonomy): Archaea > Thermoproteota > Thermoprotei > Thermofilales > B69-G16 > B69-G16. The sequence continues at coordinate 41,067 of CAZCTW010000002.1, forward strand.
CGAAAAAGCAAAATTTCCGAGAGGTTCTGGCAGAGTTATAGATGTTGATTGGTTTAGAGAAATAGGTTTTAAATATCCTGAAAATTGGGGATTTGAAGCATACGTAATCTTCAAAGCTCTACAAATGAAACGTAATGTCAGAGTTTACCCAGTAACCTATAAGTTGTTAAGGAAGACTTCAATGACCCCAAAAAAAGCTTACTATTGGGGCAAGGCGATGAAAGCTCTAGGTTACTGGACTCCTTACGCGCTCGGTAGATCTATGCTATGGTTCTTCAAATCACCTAAGATAACGTTTTCCATGATTAAAGGTTATTGCTCAAGAAACGTTAAAAAATACAACGATATAGAGAATTTTGTGAAATCTTATCAGAAAAAAATGATTTTAAATTTCATGTTTAAACTAAGCTCGAAAGTCCAATTGCATTGAAATAGTTTAACTTAAATTGGAGTGGTGCCCTTTAATGCTGTTTTGTAACCCCAAAACTGCATTTCATTAAGTGAGAAAGTTAAATAAGATTGAGAATAAAAGAATATTAGGGTGATAACAACATGGCCTATAAGCCTCCGAGACCATTAGGAGTTACGATACTAGCCATTCTAGACGCCATTAGCGGGATATTATTAATACTGCTCGGTATAGGTTTCGGAGCTTTAATGGGCCTCGGCATGATGACCATGTTAAGAGACCTTATAAGACAATACGGACGCATGCTCCCAATAGCTGCACCGATCGGCGCTATAATATTAGTGATCGTAGCCATATTTCTCGTGTTTGGATTCATAGACTTAATTATGGCTTGGGGTCTTTGGACTGGTAAGACTTGGGCTTGGTGGCTTACAGTAATTCTTACCGGCCTAGGGCTTTTAATGCAACTTGGCAATTTGGGGCTTATGGCGTTGGGGATTGTAGCCGCACTAACTACTCCTAGAATGCTGCCGGGGACTCTCGTGGGTATAGTTCCGATTTTCATAGGCATAGGCATAAACGTGCTGATACTCTGGTACTTCTTTAGACCGCACGTAAAAGCATTCTTCGGAATGGGGCCTGCCTTACCTCCAGCTCCGCCTCCTCCGCCTTTTTAACTCCCTAATTTTTTTCTGAATTAATATTATTTTTCAAATATTTCCTCAAAAAAAGTAAAGTTTTTTGAGAAAATAAAATATCCTAATCATAAAAATATTAAATATCTATCTTTAAAATATAGACCGAGGCGCATCTTTAAACTTTGCTATTTATTTTTCGAAGAAATATTTATTTGAGAAAGATTCTCTATAACGTACGTAAACACTTCCGCCGAGATGAAAAACCATGTCAAAAGACAAAATCTTAGATTGCGGAAGATACATTTACCTTCCCGGTAGAGCACTAGCAGGCTATGCTATCAAGTTTTCCCCTGAATCCCTGCTCAAAGTTGGCATTCTCAGCGAGCTTACTAGTATCCTAGCCAGCTACAATGTACCTATACTCTTTCTATCTCTTTCTAGACCCGACGTGGGCGTGCCCTTAAGTGCCTTGCTCTTCGTCGATCTCACTGATTCCCGAATTAACGAGGAAGATCTTCGAGAGAAAATGGGCAGGGTTGAAGGGGTTGAAGAAGTTGACTTTATAAAGCCTCTTTTTGACGGGATGCTTGTAGACGTCCATTTTGAGAAGTTGTCTATGGGCTCTCGTAGAGCTGTATTGTTTAGAGAGCCTTTGTATAAGGCTTTAATTAAGGAGACTGTAAAGCAGTTAGGTAGTGGGGGTTTTGCGCTGCTCTATCACATAGGCTTGTTTATGGGTAAAAGCGTGTACGAAGATTATGTCAATATGATAGGGCGAGAGGATCCCGAATTACTATTAGAAGTAAGTAAAGCTTTCTATAAGATGACAGGGCTTGGAGTTATCGAGCATATATATGTAGATTTAGAAAAGAAGGAGGCTTTAATAAGGGTCTACGATAGTTTTGAATGTTCTCTATATAAAGGCGAGAAAAAACCCGTTAGCAGTTTAGTTAGGGGAATTTTCGCTGGGTGGTTCGGTAAGTTGTTTAAGGCTGACATGGAAGTAAAGGAGGTTAAATGCATCGCCGTTGGAGATGATTACTGTGAGTTCTTGGTGAAAGCGAAGTCTTAAAAGATAGCTAAATAACGTAAAAAGGTATAAAATTAGTAAATGTATAGAAAAGATATACACGGGTCTGTAATTTTTAAAGGAGAAACTATAACAGATGTTTATCCGAGAGTTCTCGAGTATGTAGCGGGTAAAGAATACTGTTATGCTCTCGTAGTCGAGGTAAAGAACCCCATCTCTCTATCAGAGGAACTTGTTGACGAGGAATTATCTCTAACTGGCGTTAATTTAGGCAGAGAAACACATGAGAAGTATAAACGATTTGTGTTTAGCGACGGTAAGTCTGGAGTGGAGAAGATAAGGAATAGGATTAGGATGTTCTCTAAGGGCAAGTATCGACGCGCTATTGCAAGCTTTAAACAGTTAAACTTTATTCTCAGGGCTCTGCAAGTTGTAGAGAAGAGGATATGGCTCTATAATAGGCTTTTCTGCCTAACTGTAAACCCGAGCCTAAAGTCTCTATCGCATGTACACATGTCTAACAAACCCGTTCCTCCCCGCCTTCTCCTCTTAGATTTTAAGCCTAAAGGTGAGTACTTGAGTTTAATATCTGTTTGGAGGTTAGAGTACGTGGACACGGCAGCGTATGGGAATTGGATAGCCTTATCACTCCTGCTAGGAGAAGTATGCCGTAAATCGGGGAGAAAGCCTGGGTATTTGACGGTTGTGATTAACAAGGCGGTACTTAAAGATCCGGCTGCTTCCAAATACTTGCTCGAAACTTTTAAGAGCAGATATTTACTAAGTTAACCGCGATAAGTCCATATCACTCGAGGAGCTTCGGGTATCTATGGAGGATATAGTAGTCGTGAGGATAGGTAAAAAAGGCATAACCGATGAGATTATAGCTGAGATAGATAATGTCCTAGAGAAACGCGGGATAGTGAAAGTTAAACTGCTCAGGAACTTTAGAGAAACTTATGGAATTGATCGATCTGAAGTCGCAACTCTGCTCTCCGAGAAGCTTAAAGCCTGCATTGAAGATGTCCGCGGGTTTACAATAATCTTGAGAAGACAAAAATTTATAAAATGAGATTTTAATTGAGCTGACATATACCCGTTAGCTTATCTAAATAGCCACTTTTCTCTAATCATGTTCAACTCCTCGGCAGACGACGTTTCACAGACTTCATATTCAAGGCCTCTAATTATAGCCACTGGAATTCCTTCACCACCATTGCCTTTAACTAGCTCAGCGGCAGCCGCGATTTCATCGGCCAATGCTATCCTCTTAATTTTTAAAACGTAGCCTTTCCAATCCTTTTTACCCCTGTAATCTTTAAAAGGAAGTATTCCGGATAGCCCTATAGCCATATCGACCTGTCCTTCGCGCAGCGGTCTCCCATAGGTATCAGTTATCACTACGGCTACGTTTTTACCGGTTAGTTTTCTTATGGATTCTCTCAACACTCTAGCTGAGTGGTCCGGATCTAGAGGGAGTAGGACTACAACATCTTCTCTTCCTGCTACGTTTGACCGGTCTATACCGGCGTTTGCGCACACTATTCCGTGCCTAGTCTCGGCTATTATATGCCCCCTCTCGACCTTAACTATGCTCTTAGATTCATTTAGGATTAACTGTACGAGCCTAGGATCCTTCCTCACCGCCTTGCCTAACTTTTCAGCCTCCTGGCTTACGTCGACTTCCTCTAAGAAGATTATTCTGTCCTCAGATTTGGAGACAATCTTCGAAGATACTACAATTATATCTCTATCCCTTATACCTACTCCCTCCTTCTCGGCACATTTTACTATGATCTTAGCTAAATCGTCCCCGGGCTTTATCTCAGGAATAGTTTCTAAACCGAATATCATTATCTTTTTAGCCATTTTTCCACTCTAGCCTAGCTACCTAGATTTCTAGCAACAATCTACAACTTAAGAATTACGTATTAATTACGGCAACGCGAAGAATTAGTTAGGAGGTAATGATGACAAAACAGAAAGCCTCGAAAAGGTGCCTGTTAATATCGTATTTGCGGTGTGCTAGAAAATTCTTTTCTAATAGAGAATTAGCTGAGACACTTGAAATACCAGAGCCCGTGCTTTCACGCTATGTGACTGGCAAGTCTCTGCCTAACGAAAGAAACAGCGAATTGCTGCTCGAAAAGATTAGAAAGCTTAAACTTGTAAGGAGAATTCTTGAAGCTAAAATCGAAATAGGTAGGGATAAACTTGTTAATTTACACAGAGTAATCTTTGATACACCTTTTCTCCGAATGGCTTCGATAGATGCTTATTTAGAGTATGAAGATGCAAACATAGATGGTGTTGTTACCGCCGCTGTTAATGGGGTTCCCTTAGCAACTTTAGTGGCTGAGATTCTGCAAACGGATTTATGCATAGCTAAAAGGGAGAGGGATGCGGGTGAGATAGAATACTACAGCGTGGATATAGTCTATCCTCCGCCTAGTCCTAGAAGGGTCAGTTTTTACGTGCCAAAAAGATTAGTCGCGAATAAGAAGAGAGTACTCGTAGTAGACGACTTGATATGTTCAGGGAAAACTCTAGATGCCTTGGCTAAGCTTATGGAAAAATCTGGATCTAAGATAGTGGGCTTATATGCTCTCGTAGCGGTAGGACATGAGTGGCGAGATAAAGTCCCCGCCTCCCTGGAGAAAATGGTTATAATAAAATCTGTAGATTTTAGCTAAAACTCAGTAGGCTAGACAAGTGGATTTTCACTTTCTCGTATAACGGCACGGCTAAAAACACATTTACAGCAGTTTGTATAACGTTAAACACCGCTACTATCGGTATAAACGCGATTACTGCGCTATATGGGAGTCCATAAAGTAGAGGAACAAGCGCATAGTTAGCCACGCACATGATTGCTACCCTAGTCAAAGCGCCCAGCGCAAAAGATGAGAGAACAAACCACTTAGTGTTTCTCCAGAATCTCTTGGACGCGTATATTCCAAGTATGGTCGAGAGTTCAGCTAGACCTTTGAAGAAAGCTCCATAAGGGTTGGGTCCTTTGAAGGGTGGACGGGGGAGCGCTATTATGAAGGAGGCTATTAGAGTTGAAGATATAGCTGAGGGTAGCCCGAAGATGTATAAGGCTAGAAGCAGGGGTACTCCGGTAATGTCGATCGTCAGAAACTTGTAGAAGGGTACGTCTATAGGCAGTATTTCTAGGACCGCGGCTATAGCGCCTAGTATAACTGTACCAGAAATTTGCCTGCTTCTCATATTTGTGACGATAGAAAAAGCCTATTTAAACGTTTCCCTTCAGTTCACTGGCGGCTCTTCACCGTTTCTGCAAGGGTGTGTATTCATCATCAAATTAGTTTGCTTAGCTAATATATTTAAATCTGCTACCATACTTCGAAATGATGCAAAACTTGAGAGAAATTAGAATTTTAAAGAGCTTCACTACTAGAGATGGGAAACTCATTTATATTTCCGCAATCGCTAGGGCCGAGGATGGTCTTTACCTTAAGGAGTACTTAGATTCAGCTGTAGACCGTTTTGCAAGAGAGTTATCTTATGAGGAGGCTATGGGGGACGTTTTAAGGAGAAAGGTACTTGAATTTTTAGAAGAAAGTGGAGTTAAAGTTGAAAGTTTAGAAATAGCAGTCTCATATAGATGCCCGGTGTGCGGAGCTTCTATAGAATTAACCCCCGAGACTGTTATATACGTGTGCCCTTACTGTGGTTGGGCCGGCGACGTAAGCGGTAGATCTAGGAGAGTACTTGTATGGCCCTCCGTCGATTATAACCGTGTTTTAGGTAGCTTAATGCGAGTCGTTAGGCGTAGAATAAGGGTCAGCGAAGCCGTGTTGAAGTATATTCCGCTGTGGATTGTAGACGCCGACGCCGACGTTTACTATGAGGGCTACTATAAGGTTAAACGCAATAATAAGTATGTCACTAGGTACGGGAGAGGAAGGTTTAGAGAGAAACTGGTATACCCGGTTATTGCCAGACTCAACGCCGAGATTTTCGCTAGTGAGGAATTGAAAAGAGATGTTGTAGGATCTATGAAAAAGCTTCCGCCTTTAGACCTAGACGTGGAGATTGGCAAGCAGATAGCCAGACAGGTTCTAGCCCCCGAGATTGAAGAAGACGAGGCTCTAAAACTGGCCAGAGACGAGTTGGAAAATCTTTACATCGAGAGAGCGCTGAATGAGTTGGGCGGCAGGAGAGCTATCGATAAAAAGCTTACAGAGTTTAAGGCAGAGATAAAGGTATATAATCCTAGACTGACTTTAGCGCCGCTCTGGGTTATAACCTATCAGTGGCGGGGAAGCATCTATACGGCGGCGGTTAGCGGCATTGAAGGGAAAGCTTTAAGGGCTGAGCTTCCACTAACACTTTGGAAGAGACTGACTTATATAGCCGCTGCCTATTTTACTGCTTTGTTTTCAGGAGGGCTACTGGAACTCGCGTATAGAATGGGCAGGGACGAAGATTCAGGGAAACTACTCTTGCTGATTCTAGCTGGAGGATTTCTCGGAACGCTTTTCTTTTTAAAAAACGCTTTTAAAGAATATGAGCTTTGGAGAGGTTAGACATGGAGAGGCAGGTTATCTGTCCTTACTGTAGCGCGCCCATAAGTGTTACGCCCTATGAAAATGTGATTACATGCCCCTACTGTGGTACAACTTTCGTCAGAGGCGGCGGGATAGTAAAGGACCACAGAATGGGTATGGTCAATTATTCGCCTAAGGAAATCTTCGAGATTTTCAAAGAGTGGGCTTTAAGAAAGCCGGAGACTCCGGACGATATATCCATAAAGGCTTCTATAATTGGCTATAGTTTAACCCTATACCCATACTGGGTTTTTAGAATGGATATAGAGGCTTCCTACTCCGCACATAAATCTGGAAGATACGGCTTCTTGAGAGAGCCTCCGCAGGTTTCAAGAACAGAACATGAATCTTTGACCATCTCTGTTCCAGCGACTAGAGAAATGAAAGGCACCGTCCTCTCCGACTACGAATTCGGTATGAGAGGTAAGATCTACTACAATAGTCAGGTCGTTAGGAAATGGAACGCGAAGATCTTAAACGCTGACATCGACGTGAAAAAAGCCGAGGAGAAAGCGCGTAGAAAAGCCTTGGATTTTATAAGGCGAAAACTGGAAAGAACTGGGTTGATCAACATAAAGTTTAACCCCTCTACTAAAGTTAAGGTCGCGGATTTAACGTATGTTCACATACCTGTTTACAAAATAGTCTACAGATATGGCGGCAGGCAGTACTCTTTCCTCGCCGACGCTTCCGATTCTAGAATAATCTACGCCGAAATACCGACTGGTAAGGTTTTCAGAATTATATCGGCAGGAGCTGCATTGGCTTCCCTGATTTTCGCGGGGCTTGTGTTTTTAATCAGTTTTAAGCTCGGCGCCGTTTGCTTCGCCACGTATAGTGGCTCTTTAATGACGCTTATCTCAGCTTTTATGTTCTTTAAAGCTTTAAAGGGAGTTGTCGTGGTTGGCAAATATAGGAAAGAGGAGGAGATTGAGGAGAAGATAGCGAAATATGTAGTGAAGTACATATAATCTCCTTAATTTTATAAATTTTTGAACAACTACAAAGCGGTGGTAGGTTTGAGCGAAGGCGCTAGAGCAAAAATTATTGAGGAAGAATTATACAAAAGAGGTTTTAAACCTTCCAAAAAACTAAACATTAAACTTCTGATGATTCTATCACTGGCAATGTCCATCGCAGGAGTACTCATAATCTACACTTTAGCCCAACAGGCCAGCGCACCATATGCGGCGATAGCCGACATATACGGCAACTATTTGATGAACTATGCGACTGTTAAGATTAAAGGCATCGTTACCGGAATACCGTATTTTGATAACTCAACCGGCAGGCTTAACATAAGGTTTGAAGTTGACGACGGAACCGGTAGGATGAATGTTTACGCCTACCACCCAGTTTCCCTAGATTTGATCTCCGCCGGGAAAATCCCCCTTCCTGGAGATTACGTCGTAGCCGAGGTACAACTTAGAGTCAGAGAAACCTATACTTATGGAATACTTCAGATAGCCGACCTACTAGAGATAAACTCTACCTCGCTTGAACCCCCTATCGAAGTTGGAGTCCTCACTCAGGATTTAGCTTGGAAAAATGTCAAGGCTAAAGGTTCCGTAACCAGCGTTAGAACCGTAAGCACCGGTATACTCTTCGAAATAGATACGGGAGAGAGCGATATAGACGTACTATTGCCGAATTTGCTTAGCTTTTATGATAAAGAAAAATTCTACTCGGTCGCTAACCAGATAGCGCCTGGAGCTAGAGTTGAAGTCGTCGGCGTAGTATACCTCTATAAAGGCTCATACCCGGAGATACTAGTTAGGCGGATCGAAGATCTTAAAGTCCTACCTCCGGAGAAGGCGGTTAAAGCTTTGATATCCGAGCTTGAAGAGTACGAAGGTAAAAAGGTGCTGTTAACTGCATCTATAAAAGTTCTTGAGTATGTGTCAGAATCTAGAGAGTACACGTTGAAACTGGAGGATAGCACCGGCTCCGTAAAGGCTGTGGCTAGCAGAGACTTACTGATGAACTTAAACCCGTTCGATCTAGTGGCTAACTCGGTAGAGGCAACCGGTTCTGTAAAGAGGATAGGAGGGGAGCTAGTTGTCCAAATTGAAAAGTTAAATACCGTGAAAGGGTGGAACGGGAAAACGTATGAAATTTCAGAAATTGATAGAGGTATTCTGGGGGAGATAGTCGCTGTCCAAGGAGAAGTAGAGAGCTTGAGCGTTAGAAGTACGATAGTTCTATTTTACCTGAGTGACTCTACCGGGAAAATTAAAATTTTCATACCTAGAAGCGTTTATGACAGAATAGAAGGTGTAGAAATTACCGAAGGCGAAATCCTCACGCTAGCCGGCTACGTTTACGAGTATAGGGGGGAGCTTGAGATAGTGATATTCTCTCCTCTCGGAGTTAGAGGTGGTTAGAGGTGCTGGATCCTATAGGAGTATTCATATGGACTCTCTTCGGTGTGCTTCTAGGACTTATCTTTTCCTGGATGCCTGGCTTCCACATATATAACATAGTGGCTCTACTGACTGCTACCGGTGCTCTCTTTACGTTCATTCCCGTTGACGCTTTTCCCTTCTTCGTCTTAGGCTCGTTAGTGGCTTTCGCTTACGCCAGCATATTATCAACAGTCTACTTCAGCGTAGCCGATGATACCATGATATTCCTCTTATTCCCTACTCAGCGCTATATAATACACGGCAAGGGGCACGAAGCCGTACTCCTCACTCTACTAGGAACTTTAGGAGGCTCAATAATTCTGGCTGCCTCTCTACCTATTCTTCCCGTAGTAGTGCCTATTCTGAGGGAACTTCTAAACCCCTATATCCACCTATTCCTCGGCGCCTTAGTGATATTCATGTTCATGAGCGAGTGGCTGAAATTTGGAGATAGAGAGGAAAAACCGTTCATTAGGTTCGCGGTTGCCTGGACCCAGGCTTTAGGCGGAGCTTTCGTCTTTCTGGCTTCAGGGATTTTAGGCTTTATATTAATGTATACTAATGTCCTGCCAGCAACGATGGCTTATGTAAGGCTTACCCCCATGTTTCTGGGTTTCTTCGGACTACCATGGGTTATTCTAAACGTGCTATCCGATATCCCGATAGCGCCTCAAGTTACCGAAGATAAAATTGGAACTGATAGACGGGCCTTATTAAGTGGTGTACTGGGCGGCGCGCTCGGCGGTTACATCGCGGCTTTCTTCCCCGTGATAACTGGAGGAATGGGGGCTCTCGTAGCCGGGCATATAACGTCGCAGAGAGGGGATGATGCTTTTATAGTCAGTCAGGGGGCTAACAGGTTTGTATACTATGTCGGTGCTTTCCTTTTCCTATTTCTGCCAGCAGCCTCGCTCACTAGAGGAGGAGCAGCGTGGCTTGTGAGCAGCATCTATCAACCTAAAAGCTATAGAGAGTACATGTACGCTATGGGTGCTTTGCTCCTAGCTAGTGGCTTATCTTTCGCCTTAACCTTGTACTTATCGAAAGCTGTAGCGAAGATTGTCTCTCGAAGCTATAAGAAAGTGTCTTACATAGTCGCTTTCCTACTTGTTGGAGTAGCATGGGCTCTCACGGGTCCTATGGGGGTTTTTGTCATGCTAGTGGCTACAGCTATAGGCTTAACCGCCGCTGTGTTTAATACTAGGCGCAGCTACTGTTTAGGAGGTATAATCTTCCCGATATTGCTAAGCATGACCGGAGTAGCGGATACATTTGCAAGGCTTATAGGCTTAGTATAGGCTTTTTCTCCTTCATCTTCGAAAATTATTTTTTCCTCATACTTTCTGTAAGTCTTTATTAAGTCTAGAACAATCGACTTATCGGCTATCCCTTCTAAGAAGTGGAGAAAGGCTATTTCTAACAGGAGTTTTTTAACCTCCGAATTCAGAAATTTATTCCTGTTTAGGGCTAGCACGAAATTGGGGCTTCCGCTTTTTATATCTTCCTTTAAGTCTTTTAGATCGTCTATTACGAAATATGCCGCTACGGTGTTCCTAGCCTCGAAGTCGTCTATTGGAAAACCAAAGGCTCTGGATATCTTAGAGTATAGCTCTACCAGAGATGCTCTAGCTTCGTATCCTTCTATTAAGTAGGCTAATGTTGATGTGATAGTTGGAGCCTTCTCTAGCTCTAACGCGATAACGTGAACCTTGGCGTTTTCTTCAAAAATTCGCTTCCCCTCTTTCAATATAATACTGAGTAGATCGGCATCAAGCTTTAGCAATTCTGCTAGTGTATTTACAAGTCTTCTAGCGACGGTGACTCCTGATTCTCCATCACATATATCGTCGATAGACAGCGCGAGTTCTTCTATAATCTTTAACTGAGAAACAAGATTCTGAACTTTATTACCGTACATCTTGTGCAGCAACTTTTCGTATATCTCGAGGACGTTTACCTCATGTAACGCCAAAATTCCACCGTTAATTCAGTGAAGAGAACTATTTAAGCCAGTTCAACTCCTAAGTACTTCGTAGCTAGGGGCGCCGGGTAAGATTATGAGAGGGTTAACCCACTACATCTCTGGATTGGCTATAGCGACTTTCTTTAAAAGTTTAGTTATCGAAACTAGAGCTGGAAGTCTGGTGGCAGCGATACCTGCGATTTTTGCCTATCTGCCCGACTTCTTCGATTTTAAAATATGGAAGTTCTTCGAAAAATGGGATTATAACATAGACCCGGCCCCGGTAGATCCAGAGACAAATAGGGCGCCTAAACTAGTTAAGGTTGGCGAGCTTAAAAGAGAAGATAGGTATCGTTTATTCTCTATAGCTGGAAAAGTAGCTAATGTTCGTGAAGAAGACGGGAGGCTAGAATTTCTCATCGAAGACGAGAGCGGTCGCATAAAAGTAGTCGCAGTAAACGAGGACAAGGAAAGACTGCTCAAAACTTTAGACGGGCTTCCGCGAGCTGGAGAACACATAAAGGTGTCCGGCTATCTCGACTACGAAAACGAAGAACCCATTTTCGTGGTCTCCGACTCCCCTCACCCCATGTTCATAGCCGAGAAAGTCGCAAAGGCTATAGATGAAGCCTACGAGACAGGCAGAGACGTTAGAGTAAAACTTCAGACTATAAGGATGATAGGCGACGTTTATAGACGTTACCTAGTGGATCTGGACTGGGAACACGACACTGTTAGGGTGGTTATAGGACCCATAGTGACAGTCGGAGGAGTACCTATCGAGGGGACTGAGGTGCCTGAGTATAGGCGCGTCGCTGAAGTTAAGACTAAACATCCCTTTGTTAAAAAATATCCTAAGCCTACGGTCATAGATGCTTTCTCGGGACCCTCGATAGGATTTAAAAAGGGAAAAGATAGGGTCGAGGAGTTATTCCTTCCTTGGCATAGAGAATGGTCGCATTCATTCGTTACGGGGGCCGTGCTTGCGGCGATCCTCTACATACTGGCTACTTTTATAGGCTATGCTAACGCCGCTGATTTAGCGCTGGCTTCGATGTTCGGCTTCTGGATTCACATAATTGAGGATCACTTAGGCTTTATGGGCGGCAATCTCTTCTATCCATTTACGAATCGTAGGTTTCCCGGCTTTGGGATAGGGGAATCCGGTAGCGCCGCGTTGAATTTCGCCACTGCGTGGTTGATGTTCGATTTTATAATAGCCAACTTTAACAGGTATAGCGAACGCCCCCCTATACCTTTGGATTATCCGCTGCTAGTAGCTATACTCTCTACACCTTCGATAATTCTGTACAGCTACGCGATTTACGAGTGGTTGAAAACTAGAAAGATAATCTCTCGTGAAGCAGAGGAGGTAAGGGAAGCTTTAGAAGAGGAGGAAGAAGAAATAGGATCAGCGTAGTCAACGTTACATTAAATAAAGTTAAAAGCTTTTAATTTTTGGAATCATGGGTCGGAGAAAGCTTGAAGATACCCTACGCTCACAACTGTCCAGTATAGGAGCTATGGAGGAGTCAAGCGATGAGCTGTACTTAGTTCTCTGGAATTTTAAAAATGCTAAAGCAGCGACTCCGAGCTTTTATAAACGGGTTGAGGCTTTAGGGCGTATAACCGGGAGAATTAAAATGTTACAACAGAGTGCGTATTTAGTTAGAGGTTTTAAGCTAGCCACTTTCCTGGCTGCAATGGCGAGGAGCTATGGAGCCGAAATCAGAATTTTGAAAGTTTCCTCGCTGGTAATATTTCCCTGAGAAAATTTAATAGCGCGCTGGATTTAGTTATGTGGGGAGGAAATTGGAAGTAATTTTCTTAGGCACCGCGTCGGCTGAGGGTTACCCTGCGAGTTTCTGTTTATGCGAGCGTTGTTTATCCGCTAGACAGAGAGGCGGCAAAAATATAAGGGCTAGGTCTTCGATATGCGTAGATGAGGAGTTATTAATCGATATTCCTCCCGAGGTATATCTTCGTAGCGTAGAATTGGGCGTAAAATTAGGAAAGATAAAATACGTGCTCATCACTCATTCTCATGAAGATCATTTCTACTTTTATGAGTTAAGGCTGAGGAGGTGGCCTTTCGTAAATGGAAAGATAGAAAGTTTGCGGATTTTATGTAGCGAAGCTGTAGCCCGTACTTTACGCAAGCATTTTCGAGGCGAAATGAGGAATTTAAAAGTTAGAGTGACAGCTTTAAAGGCTTTCGAAGAAATCAGCTTAGGCGCGTATAGAGTAACTCCTATAATTGCCGTCCACGCTGTAAGGAATAAGTATGAGATTCCACTAAACTATCTAATTGAGAAAAACGGCAAATACCTACTATATGCCTGCGATACAGGACCTTATACCGAGGAGACTCTCAACTTCCTCAAAGATGTGAAGTTAGACGCAGTTATAATAGAGGCTACTATGGGCACGGAGAGCTCTTCTCTCTGGCCTTACCATATGGGCTTTAAGGAAGTTATAACGTTTAAAAAGTGGCTTGTTGAGAAGGGAGTATTAGAGCCGGGGGCCCCCTTTGTGATTACCCACTTCTCACATATAACATGCCCTCTACACGAGGAAATGGAGCGCATGCTGAAGCCATATGGAGTAAAAGTTGCGTATGATGGTTTCAGGTTTAAAATTTAGGTTAGCGAGAGGACTCTATTATCTTGGCTATCTCCTCCGCTACTTCGCTCTCGCATCTGTTAGTCTCTATAAGTTGGTATTTAGAGTAACCTTCTTTTAGTGCCGGACAGGAGCTTAAGTCCACGTTTTTAAGCTCGACTGCCCTTTTAATCGGATGGGTTTTAATACAGGTATAGGCGCGTGCTATATTAGCTACCGTAGCCTCGCTGAAGATGAATATCCTGCCGTCCGCGAGCTCGATTATCAGCCTTAGGTGTTTATGGTTTTTAGGAACACCCACGAGTACTCTCGCGACGTCTGAGTTCTTGACGTACTCAACGTTCACATACCTTTATGAGCGACACATTTAAAATAGGTTTCTGAGTTTCAGCTGTATGGTGGATATCCTAGTCTATGAAGTTGAGGATGGAAAGTTTGGGTGTAGAACTTCTAGAGTCAGGAAAAATTATAACAGCGAGTATAATGTCGATTTTCCGCCGGATGCCCTTATTTAGACTTAAAGAGACTATGTACGAGGTTGATTAAGATGAAAGAAGAAATCGCTAAAATCGAAAATCTACTTGAAAAATTAAGGTCTAGAGAAGCCGAGAGTTTATGCCGCGAATTGCTGGGGGAACACGGAAATGACCCCGAGTTATGGAATATGCTCGGCTTAGCTCTGGTAATGCAGGGAAGAGATGAAGAAGCTCTCGAAGCCTTTAAAAAGAGTGTGGAATTAAAACCGAATAACGGAAACGGGTGGTATAATTTAGGGGTTACTTTTTTAGAGCTCGGCCGTGTTGAGGAGGCGGAAAAGAGTTTCAGAAAAGCCGTGACAATGGATGAAACTCCCTCCGCATGGTTTAACCTCGGCTTAATAGCTTTAGCTAAGAACGACAAAAAGGAGGCTATAAAGGCTTTCAAAAGAGCCATATCTTTAGATCCCCAAGATCCGGATTCTAAATTCTATCTAGGAAAGATATATGGAGAAATGGGGAAGCTCAGCTCCGCTGAAAGGCTTTTGCGAGAAGCTATTAAATTATCGCCAAACGACGCTGAATACTGGATAGAACTCGGACGAATACTCGAAAAAGCGGGGAAGCTTAGAGCAGCGGAAAACGCCTACAAGAAAGCTACCCGGCTAGATTCTGAAAATCCGAAAGCCTGGCGCAGGTTAGCCGAATTCTTGAAGAAAATTGGAAAGGAGAAGGAAGCCGAGAAAGCTTTAAAGAAAGCTAGAATGTTAGAGTATTAGAGAAGTTTATGAATAGCATTGAGGAGAACGCTGGGAGAGAAGAGTTAAAGAGAGTTGTCAGAGAGGTTTTACTTGAGGTTTTAAAACAATTGGGAATTGCAGATAATCAGTCCGCGATCAAGATATTTGAGGAATCGGCTTCGGGAGATTATGAAACCCTTAAAAAGTTTATAGACGATTTAGTAGTGGCTAGAATAGTTGGATTTTATCAACCAGTGACGGCTCCAGCGTACGCCTCTAGAAGAGAGGTGATTTGTGAAGAGATAATACGCTTGTTGCGTAGAAAATATGAAATAACTGATATAGTATTTCCTCAGCTAGATGAACGATTTAAACGCGGGGAGTTAAAGGAGGAAAATTACAAGAGGCTAAAAAGGGTTCTCTCAAAAGAACTTGAAAGCTTAGAAAAGAAACTGAAATCGCTGATTATAGGTTAAACAGGTTAAAAATATATCTTATAATTCAAGGTTTAGAATAGGCCGTGAAGAAAAGCGCCTACTGATGGATGAAGAGAGGGAGTACTACTGAGCCTTACGATAATCTTCCCTTTACAGGGGATTTTAAAATCCAATAATGGAGAAACAGTACACAACGTCGGTCACTTCTTAAGTGTTGTTTTCCTAGCTATATTTCTAGTCAACCTTATGTGAGTTTTTTCGATCCGTCCTACAGAGGACTACTATAGGCTTCAGTCGCGCAAAGAGTTGATTTCTGCGAATGAAAATATAAAGAAATTATCAGGTATTATTTTAAGTTCACCGGTAATCTCGATAGATGGATTATCATTAACATTATAGACATAAAACTGAGCTAAAGGCGGGTAGTCAGACGCGGATATCATTGTAGACCCCGAAACGGTATCGCCGATTCTAGGATTCAAGGCTTTTACTAGGAGCTCCACTGGGGCCTGGAAAGCCAGAAACCACGCGTAACAGTCGTAGTACTACTCATAGTTCTCTTAGGTGTCTGAAGCACCGAGACCTGCGTACCACTAATCTCCCCAGGGTACCACTCGGGGTCGCCGTAATCCAACATCACCAGCCTCCCATCGGGGTCTATCAAAGCAATAATGGAAGTACTGAGGGACTGAGACTCAGGCATTCTGTTAATACAGCCCTGCATGTTCACGATTACCTCGGCTTTAACCCCTCAGATACGTACAGCTGGTGGTAGTACTTTTCGGTACAAGCCTCACTTACACTTACAAGCTCGACATAGCCCTTGTAGAGAGTGCCCTCACTTGTCGCTTCACCCTCACATAGGTGAACCCTCCAAACATACGAATAAGTAGTAACGAAAGACGATTCATAAGTAACCGGGGTTTGATCCACCAAGTCGCCTGAAACACTGCCCTTCACAGTCACGCGGGCAATAATCGTAAAGTTCATCCATTCCACATGAACGCTAGGACCGGTTAGCTGACCGCCCTGCTGATCACTCTGCTGATCGCCTTGCTGATCCTCTCCCTCACCTCCCCGGGTTTAGGGGAAGAAAGACCTACCACCTTAACTTTAACTTCTTTAAACTTAGCTCCATACTCCACCCTTAGCTTACCCTCCTCAGTCTTCACCTTAGAAATCTTAACTATCAGGATTACCTTCGTTTTCTCCCCCTTATTCAAGAATAGTGACCTAGGCTTTACTCGGGCGTTAGATAGACCAGTAACCGATAGGGAAATACTAACATTCCTCCCGCTCGTACACGTAAGCCACACGGGTTTAGCCTTAACCTTCCCCACAAGGCCTTTAATAACTATCTCATCTGGGGGCTCAACCTCAACCTCCCAGTCCTCCCACGGCTTAAGATATGGAGGTTTAAGAGCGACGAAATATAGAGCGGCTACTCCAGTAGCCGCCAAAACTCCTATTATCGCAAGCAAAGCTAGGATACGCGTACGTGGCTATTACATTTATAGCCTTGATATGAATTTAACATGAAAAAGCTAAGTCCATGCGTGATATACTCCCTGATAAATACGGCGTAGCACTCACTTCAAAACGCGAAAGAACTCTTAAATAACGTGAAGAGAAAATCGTTATTATGTTCCAATTATCCAAACCCATGATCGTATCTTACTTATTCCTCTCTTACTAGTATTAATGCTCTTAGCTACACATAGTAGGCTTACGGAAAACACTAAAACCAGTCATTACTTAGACTATATTACCAAACTAGATGACCCTCAATATCGGCTGAAGAATACGCTTCTGACCCTCATAATGCTTCTAAACTTCTCTTGAAGTCGCTTGATACCAGAGACGTATTAGCTCCTCTGAATGCATCCGAGACAATTCTGAGCTAAACTAAAATATCTAAGCGTATATGAGAATGGCGATATGGGTTTAAACCCCACATTCGTATCCATACTCAGAAATATCAAAGGATTACTCTACTTACCTCCAGGAGGATGGGATTTAGAGCTAATATCTTGGCTAAAGAGAAAGTATAGGTATAGAATGGTCGGACTACCAACTGCTTTACTTTCCGAATTTCCTGGCGAGAAGGAAATTCTATCTAAATCTCCCTTTAAGACTCTCGTCTATCCATCTGTTACTGTCCGCTCGCTTGTCGAGAGAATAGTAGAGAAGGTGAACTGTAGCGATGTCGTCGAAAGTGTGGTGTTAGCGTCTTGTTATGTAACTCCGATAGTGACGAATTGCGATGGCTTAAGAAGACTGGGTAAATTCTCCGTTTATGAAGTTTTATCTGAAAAACCTCTCCCCGAGAACGAAATAATTCGCCATTTGCGTATAGTGGGCTATACGATCTTAGATTCCCATGAGAAATTGTGCTGGAGCGCTTATAAAAAGATAGCAAAAGCGTGTAGAGATAAAATAGGCGGTGTCGTAAACCGGCTTTTAGAAGAGAGGAGAGCTTTCGCTGAGAAAGATAGCAAGAGGTATTGGAGGTTTAAATCGGAGAAGGGAAAGCCCGTGATCATCTACCTGGATATCCTAAAAGCTTTCAACGATATTGAGGTGTGCGACCTGATCCAGGACGAAAGCTTGGCTTTGGCTTTAGGTCTCGTACCGGCTATTAAAGTAGAGGTGTGAGATTGAGCGTCAATAGGGAAAATCTACAACTACTTGAGAGATACATAGACCACTTACTAGCCAGGAATAAATCTCAGAAGACTATAAAGACTTTTAAGAGCATAATAGAGAGATTTCTTAGGTTTATAGACGGAAGAAGCGTTAAAGAGCTTACGGTATGGGATGTGGACGGCTTTTTAGCCTATTTGAGGAAGAACGGGTATAGCGAGAAAAGCCTTTATACGGCAGCTGTTGCTGTTAAGAGGTTTTTAGAATATGTGGGGGCTGAAAACGCTCTTAAAGGGTTTGAATATCCTAGGAGGCCGAAGGAGCTGCCAAAGTACCTGACCCAGGATGAAGTAAGAATGTTGATAGCCGCCGCCGAAAGAGAGCAAAAGCCTGAAATAGCAAAAAGGAATAAGCTAATAGTGCTTCTTCTTTACACTACGGGGATGAGGGTAGGAGAACTTGTGAAGATAAAATTCAATGATTTAGATTTCGATAGAATGAGTATAAGAATATTCGGCAAAGGTGGCAAAGAGAGGGAAGTCTTCTTTAATAAAGAGACTAAAGAGCTGCTTTTAGAGTATTGTAATGAGCTCAAGTTGAAGCCGGGCGATTATTTATTCCCCGGAAACGACAGCCCCCATATTCATTACGTGACCGTGGAACGCATAGTTAAGAGGTTAGCTAAGAGAGCCGGGTTGAAGAAGCGAGTTACGCCGCACGTTTTAAGACATAGCTTCGCCACGTACGCTTTGTCGAAGGGCATGGATGTTAGAGAAATTCAAGAACTACTCGGACATGCCAGCTTAAAAACTACCCAAGTTTATACTCACATATCTAGGAAGAGGCTCCTACAGGATTACATGAGGATATGGGAGGATTAGCTGTACTCCTTAATAGGCTTTTGTACTTAGAGGTGCCCGACCTTCTCCAGGAACCACCTTTAGAATAAAAGATTTACGAAACTGGCCGAAAAGAGAAATGATGAGTTATGCTAGAATCTAGAGTTATGCTGATGGTACCCCTTTCGCGTACTTCAACGGGGTTGATGGCCTTTAAGGCTGTCAATGCATTCGTCAGGGGGTTCTTCCCAACTCTACTAAGCTTTATGGCTTTCAAGGTTCTATGGGCTAGCTCGGAAATCTTCACGTTTCCTAGACCACTAACGGCCGTGTTTAATGTGTCATTTAGAGGCTTAACCCACTCTGAGGGTATATTAGCGGCACCTATCATCACACCTGCTAGTGAACCTGCCGTCGCTCCATTGCAGTCAGTATCTAATCCCGAGAGAATAGCATAGGTTACGGTCTTTGAATAATCTCCTTCTCCCCATAAGAAAAGCAACCACCACTAACGCGGCATTATTCAAAGTGTGAATTGGATGATAGCTATACTCCTCTAAAATCCTAAATACCGCCTCTTCCCAAGACACGCCAGCCCTATATAGGGATAGTACTCGTTTAACCACCTCGGCAAACCTACTTCTCCGGGGTATAGCTTTCAAGGCTTCTAGGATTACTTCTTCAGGACTATCAAGCGAAAAAGCCGCTACAATTGCGGCCGCGAAGAACATCTCTCCATAAATACCGTTTTTAGTATGCGATTGCGAGGCGTCTTTGTATGCTAATAAAGAGGCCTTCTCTGGGTCTCCTGGGGAGACATTGCCCCAGAGATCTGCCCTTATCTGAGCTCCTATCCACTCTCTGAAAGGATTTAAGTAATTAGCCGTCTCAGGAGGTTCTAATCCCAAAACTAAGTTTCTGTAAACGGCTCTTTCCGCGGTATAAGTCAGCCCATAAGGTAGCGAGACTAGCCACTTCTTCCCAACGTCTAATGTCGTAAAGAAGTCGCCTTTTTCCTCGTACAGGAGCAAGTTCAGGATAGTGTAATCTAGGTCATCGTCTCTTTCAACTCTTCTTATACCGCCTCTGACCAGCTTAGACACATAGTCAAGCTCCTCCTCCGTGAAGGCTTCTGGGGGAAAATAGGGGTTCTTTAACGAGTACCCCCGCCCGCTTTCTCAAGTCTCTCCCTTATCTTCCCCCTAGCCCAACCCTCAATCGGCTTACCGAGCATACACCCACAAGCCCTACCGAGCCACTCGCCCAATAGCTTATCCTCTAAATTTTCCGGAGATTCTAAGATTCTAAAGCTTTCAGGTCTTTCTCTAAGTATTCCGTCCGAATCGTTCGGCTCCACGTAAGGATAATCCTTTCTCAAGGATGCTTCACACAACTCCTCGTAAAGCTTCATTAGCTCCTCCGCATTCCTTGTTTTATCAGCTCTCTTAAGGCAAGCATTGACATCTACGTCAAAGCCTTCTTCATACCTCTCTACGACCTCAGCCTTAACTAACCGTCTTAACTCTTCCAATGGTAGGAGAAGCCCCAAAGCATCACCGAGTAACTATCCCATAGGCGGTATTTAGACGATTCTGATAGCCTTTAAGTGGATTCGCGTATGCTATTGAATAAGAGAAGCACTTTCCACTTTTCACCATAATATGAAGGCTACTAACTTTTACCTATCTCGTAGGTAGGTCTTATAAAGTAAGCCCTATGAAGAATGCTAACAGATACGAATGCTCCTGCCGACCTACCGAGAATAGTATACTGTTTGATGAGGGTTCTAGGCGGAAAACGGATTCGCCAGGGTACAGTATAAAAGTCCGATTGTCCGTGCTCTTCCGTTACATGATGTTATAGTAGTAGACAAGACTGAAGGACAAGAATTATTTCTGGTCGATTGGATTTGGAAAAGTTAAAATTACTCATACTCTTTAACATCTGGGTGATCGGTTGAAACTGGTATACCTGGTTATAGACGGCGCGCCTGATGGTCTGAAAAGCGAGACCTCTCTATCGGTGGCGGATACTCCGGCGCTAGACTATATAGCATCAATCTCGCGCTGCGGCTTAATGTATACTATTTCTAAGGGAATTGCTCCCGAAAGCGATGCCGCCGTATTTTCCATCTTAGGCTATGATCCCGAGAAATCCTACACCGGGCGAGGTCCTATAGAAGCTCTGGGAGCCGGGTTAAAACTAAAGGAGGGCTACGAAGTAGCATTTAGAGCCAATTTTGCCACTGTAAAGAACGACAAGCTTGAGCTTATAGATAGGAGATGTGGGAGAGATCTTAAAACTGAAGAAGCCTTGGAGTTAGCAAAGGCTGTTGATGGTCTTGATTTAGGCAAATATGATGCTTATGCTAGAGTGGTGGCTACCGTAGGTCATAGAGCAGTCGTTATCATAAGTAGTAAGAAATACAGACTCTCGGGCAACGTGTCTAACACAGACCCCGCCTACGCGAAAAAGGGTTACATTTCGGTCGCCGTAAAGAATTACGAAATGAAAGTTAACGAATGCAAGCCTTTAGATGAAAGCTCAGAGGCTGCAAGAACGGCTGAATTAGCGAATATATTCACTAGAAAGTCTTTTGAGATTCTAGACAAACATCCTGTTAACTTGAGAAGAGAAGCAAACGGGAAGTTGAAAGCTAACGTCGTACTTCTCAGAGATTCTGGCGATAGATTACCAGAAGTTAAGCCTATCAATGAGAAACTCGGCTTAACGTTTTCAGCTATAGCCGAGATGCCCGTCGAGAAGGGAATAGCTAGACTGCTTAAAATGGAGGTAGCCGAGGTACCTCCGCCCACAGAAGATAAAGAGAGCGACTATAGGCAGAGACTAGAGGCCACGCTGGAGCTTCTGGAAAAGTATGACGTTGTCTACGTCCACTTAAAAGGACCTGATGAACCGGGCCATGACGGCGATTTCAAGAGAAAAATTAAGGCCATAGAGCTCATAGACCGCTATTATGTGTCCAGGCTTTTAGACAAAGTGGATTTAGAGTCCATAGCTTTTCTAGTTACCTCAGACCATTCAACCCCTTGGACTTTGAAGGCCCACAGCGACGACCCCGTTCCTGTACTCTTCTACAGACCTGGGATTAAAAGCGATGGGATAAAGCGTTTCTGCGAGAAAGCTTGCGCGGAAGGATCCCTAGGCATCATAGAGCATGGATGGCAGCTCTTGCCCCGCATCGTAGAAGAACTCAAAAGCCTTAAAAAGTGGAAAAGTCCTAATTTTTAATCAATGATGAAAAAAGTTGTCTATTCGCTCGACCTAGCACCCAAGTATGATAACAAACCTATTTTTCACTTGTACATAGGGATCGCCCGCATAGCCGATCTAAAACCCCATGAGGAAATAGTAGAGGAACATCTAAAGAAGTTGTCCTGCACTATAAAAAAGTGTAGATTTCTGAAAAATCCAATCATAGTTGACTTAAACAGTCGCGTGATCTTAGACGGGATGCACCGCTGGCACGCTTTGAAAAACCTAGGCTTCGAGTGTATAGGCGTGTGCTATGTAGATTACAAAGATCCTCGCGTAAAACTGGGTAGGTGGTTTAGATTCCTTAAGGGAGAAATTAACACCAGGTTTTTGATAAAAGAGCTTAAGAAAATAGAAAGGGAAGGCGTTATCTCGGGGAGATGGATTAAGATAAAGGATTTAGAAAACCTCAATTCAGGAGCTATCTTGCCTAGGGATAGCGACGAAGCCTTTCTCGTGGAATGCAACGAAAAGGAAAAAATAGCGTGCTATTATGGCCTAGAGTTTACGATGAGATATTTAGCTAGAAAGTTTAAGCTGAAACTTGAGTATGAGCCGGACGTAAAACTGGAGCGTCTGCAAAAACTTCTCAAGCATTATGCCGTAGCCATAGTCACACCCCTAATAACGAAAGATGAAGTTGTAAAAAATGCCTTAGCCGGGCAAGTGCTCCCTCCAAGATCTACCCGTCACGAGATTCCGGCCCGTCCTATGTTCGTTAATTTCCCCCTGAATCTATTGAAGAAATCGATAGGCGATGATTTACACACACTTAATAGGTATTTTAGAATGTTGCTTAAGCACAAGGATATAGTATACATACAGTCGGGTTTGGAGATAGATCGAGAGTACAGAGAAGATATTATACTGTTTTGGGATTCTAGGGTGGGGATTACGTGACTAAAGGTATGGAGGAGTTTCTCTACGTTTTCGAGCTCAATAGGGAAGATGATGGCTACAAAATTTTCTCCGAGCTTAAGAGCAAGATGCCCAAAATCGCTCAACACCTCTTACTAAGTAGAGTGTATTTGGTCGATTGGAACTTCGATGAAGAATTAAAGTATCTATTTTTAGTCGTGAAGTGTTACAGCGGTGATGAGGAAGAGAAAGGCGTTCTGCTCCGCGAACTTTTAGAGAAATTCCTTGGGAAACTTTCCATTAAGAAGAAAAAGAAGATATCCAGCACCAAGCGAGTTATTTTAAACGGTAGAAAGCGACTTCTTGCTTCTTTAGCCGTGAAGATGATTAAGGAGAGAACTAACGAAATCACGGAGAAGCTCGCGGAAAGAGGTTTGAAACTCGCAAAAACCGATCTGGCTCTATCGCTTCTCTTCTTCTCCTATTTAAGTGGCAGTTTTTCAGAAAAACTATCAGAACTTTACATGTACTTCTATCCTAATTTTCTAGAAGACTATAAAATTGAGGACATTGAACTCTGTTTTCAAGAATTGTTGAAAAAGAATTTGGTGGTAAGCGAAGGGGGGAAGTTTGTCCTCTCTGAGAAAGGGGCCATGGCTGTGCGTGTGATACACGACATGCTTAAGGCTGAGCAGCGTAGGGCTATTGAAGAAAATTCCTTCCTTAAATCTTTCACAGATGTTAACGCTACTCTAGAGAAAATAATTAGAAGGGATGGAAGATTCGAGAATTTTAGATTAGAAAGGATTTTAGCATCAGTTATAAAGTGTGGGATTAAAGAAGACGTAGCCTTCGGGATTCTAAATAACTTAGTGGCGATGTTTAAATCCTTAAAGAATTTATGCAGAGAAGATGTCGTCGAAGTGGTGAAGTTAGCGCTTGACCAAGTAGATAGGAGCGGGGTCTTCTCCTCAAAGTTTGAGTTTTATGTTAATACTTCTAGTCATCTATTGATTGTAGATAGAGAAGGCAAGCCTCGGCTAGTTTCGGTTGCAGAGATAAAGAGGTTGCTATTGGAGAGATGGTTCCGCTCTAAGTTCAGGATTAGTGAAAGAGTGCTCGATGGCTTAGCTTTTAAAGTTTTCGAAGATTTACGGTTTATATATTCATCAGCCTCCCCCTTGATATCTTTCGCTCGAGACAGCCGTGCAGTAGCCCAGATCTCGGAGGAGTTTATCGAAATCCTAGTTGATAAAGAAGTTGAAATTCAACTGCCCCACTATTATCGCATAGCGCGGTGTGCTAACCCGATGACGAGGGCTTGGGAAGTTATAACAGAGTTGGCGGATGAGAGCAGGAAACTACTTGAGGAGGCTCTTATCGAAGAGTACTTAACGAGAAAATGCGTCTTATTTAACGCGGCCGCGTATAGCCTAGTTTCCGCTCTCCTGCTTCTCCTCCTTAGAGTACCTAGCGTAGTCCACGTGTCGAATTGTGGTTTGCTTAGAACGGCCGTTAAGAGCTGGAGGAGAGGAGGAGAAGCTTTAGTGGAGAAGCTTAGC
Source organism: uncultured Thermofilaceae archaeon (assembly GCA_964501905.1). GTDB lineage: Archaea > Thermoproteota > Thermoprotei > Thermofilales > B69-G16 > B69-G16. The sequence goes on from CAZCTW010000002.1 coordinate 65,539, forward strand.
GAAGACTTTCTGAACAGAGCCGTAGCTTTCGCTAAGGCAGCTTTAAAAATCTACTACTTGAGTTTAAGTCAGGAAATCGAAGAAAGTGAAAAAATAACCGAGTATATTAGGTCTAGTTGTAGACTAGGCTTAAAAATATGTGAATTTATTGCGAAAATAAGCCCTTGCTCTCGCTAGTCTAATTTGTAACTCTTAGACTTCTTCCAGCTCTAATTGAGAATAAGCAGTTCTAAGGTAAGAGACTTATATTTAGCATAAATATTAATAACCTCTGAAAATTTAGATTAATTTGGTGGAAACATGTCATTGAAGTGGGATTTATCGCGAATCGTAGATAAAAAATACGCGCATCTCTCCCCCGAAGAACTCCTGGATGCTCCAGTACACGCTATAAAGGGAGTCTCGGAAAAGGATGCAGAACTTCTAGAAAAAGCTTTAGGCATTAAAACGGTTAGGGATCTAGCTGAGAGTAAGTATGTGGCTTTGGCGCAGGCTATAACCATGATAGCTGAATTTTGGGAGAAAGCTTTAGACAAGAAGTATGAGGATAAAAGTCCTAAGGAGCTTGTGGACGCTCCAGTTCACGCGCTCAGCGGGGTTACGGAAGAAGACGAAAAGATGTTGACCGAGGCTTTGAATATAAAGACGATCAAGGATTTGGCTACTAACAGATATGTATTCATAGCTCAAGTGATTAGAGGACTCGCGATGCTCGAGAAAGTACTCGAGGAGATGAAGGAGAAGTAATCGTGGATTTTATGAAAAAGCTATATCTCCTTTTTCTAGTTGCCTTTACGATTCTAGTTTTTATATCATTATTATTCTCTCCAGCACTTCGAGACTTTCGCGAAGGAGACCTCGCTACTCTGAAAGATTCTAGAAAGCTTAAAGAAAAATTCCTCTTCCTCTACCAGACCGATCCCCAGTTTAGAGAGAGTGTCGATAGACTTAGGGAGATGCTATTTGACCCTTTAGAGGAATTTAATAAAACAGAGGCGTGGATTTTATTTAACCTTATATTAGAAAAGATGGGATTGCCGAAGATAGAGTTGGAAGATTTCCGGTATGGGCGAGGAGGATTAACTCCCTCTCCTGAACCCCCTCCGGAATTGAAACCATGCTGCGAGAATTGCGTCGATGTAGACGAGATTATAGACGCTATTGTTATCCCCGTCAAGGACCTTGAGGAGGGTAATGGGCTTGAAGCCATATATGTCTGTGCTCACAGAGACGTTTTTTACGGATTTTTTATGCCTAAGAAGGTTATTCTTGAGGTAACTTTAGTTTTTAGCGACGAGGACTCCCCTTTTAAAGATATAGAGTATGACTTATGGAGATTGATAGCTTGGGGTAGAGTGGAGGACATAGAGACTTTCTTCATAATTATAGATGAGGAGACAGGAGACGTGGAGAAAGTATCATTTAAAGGCCTGGTTATAAAGATGAAGGATTGGCCGAGCGAGCGTAGAATATTGCCGATTGGAAGCAGAATTGCTCCTTATACTTCGTCGGCTCATGATTTAATAATATTTGAATCCGCTGAAAAGCCGTTAACTATATACGTTAATACTTGGAACCACGCTCTATCTCTAAACGATAACAATCTCCTCTTAGCCAAGCGCTCATATTCTCTCGAAGAAATTGAGGTTAGAATTGGTAGGAGAATAGACGCGGAAAACGACTATTCAATGCTTAAGTATTCTTCTCAGCGCGTTCAATCTCCTCCTTAGCTTTTTCCTTGTGCTTCTCGTAGTACCTTCTAGTCTCCCCCATCATTAACAAAATTATTGTAAGAATAGCTATGAATGTTAAGATCCAACTGTCGAGTAGAAAGCCCATAATCAATCTCATTAATGATAACGCTAATTCGGCGCCCCAAGCCCAAGGAACCCCCCTTAGAATAGCCCAGAGAATCCCGGGAGCTATAATCACTGAAGCTATAAGGGGGGATGTGACTATTATTCCCGTAGCTTCGCCTATTACAGATAAAGAGATGAAAGTAATTGCTGTGGAAAAAGCGCTTGCGATAACCTCTAGAAAAGCTATGGCCTTAACGACTAAAGGAGCCTCCTCGGGATACATATCATGGTATAGAACTCGGCGATGCTAAAATTTGTGATGTAAGCTATTATTTAGACTGTTTATACCTCTCTATGGCTTCTCTTATTCTCTTCTTAGCGCTTTCAGCTCCCTCCCATCCCTCCACTTTAACCCATTTTCCGGGCTCAAGCTCCTTATAATGTTCGAAGAAGTGACTCACCTTGTCTCTCACGGCCTGAGGAAGCTGCGATATATCCTCGATACCTTTAAACCTGGGGTCTATACCCTCCACGGGTACAGCGACAACTTTACTATCAAAACCTTTCTCATCTCTAGTGTTCAACACCCCTATAGGCTTGGCTTTTATCACACACCCGGGTATTACAGGCTCGTTTCCTATAACAAGGACATCTACAGGATCTCCGTCTTCTTCAAGAGTTCCGGGCACAAAGCCGTAGTTGAAGGGGTAGACCATCGAGGTGAATAGTATCCTATCGACGAAAAGCGCGCCCGTTTTCTTATCTAGCTCATACTTGACATTACTACCTAGTGGGATTTCTATTACTACGTTAACTTCCTCGGGAGCTTTCTCCCCAGGACCTATTTTTTCAACATCCACAAGTACCACCGTTGATTAAAAGAGTCACTTATAGAAATTCTTTACTTACGTGGAGGTACTCCCAGTTCTACGGCTAGACGTTCTAGTTTCTCAACTTGCGGTTTTTTAAATCCTAGGAAAACCCCTCCATATTTACCGCCTACGTAAACCCAGGATCTAGTGCCTTCTCCTATAGCATCCGCCAATTCTTTACATGTAACTTTAATTTTCCTAACCATAATATTTAGAGAGTTTACGTAGACTTGTTCTCTAAGATACACGTAAATTCGACCGTTTGAAACGCTATACCTACAGTACTGACTCTTCCTCGGCTTTATCACCTCGTTGAATATATCTGCTTCTAAATCGACGTGTGTTACACGAGCTAGACTGTAGCCTTTCACGTGGAGATAGACGTCACATTCTACAGGAATACATCTACTTTTCGAGCATAACTCAACTAGAGCTTCTAGCAACACTTTCCCTTCTCCAGGGCCAGTCACGCTTATCTCCAAATATCATATATATATCCTGTTAGAAAATCTAACGACTATGCTTAAAGTTTATTTTGCAGCTGCGATGCTCGGAGATAGGTCTAATTTAGACGACGACAGGAAGGTGCTCTTTCGTTTAAAAGAGCTCGGATATGAGATTCTGACGGAGTGGGTCATCGACGAAGTGCTAGACGTGGAGAGGGGAGTAGAGCCTAGAGAGATTTTTAGGAGAGATATTGAAATGCTAGAGGCTTGTGACGTCGTAGTAGCGGATATCTCCTATCCTAGTCTAGGCGTGGGATTTGAAATAGCCTATGCCTTGCTTAGGGGAAAACCCGTTATAACTTTCTGTAGGAAGGATAGAATCGATAAAACGTCGGCTCTGCTTAGAGGTATTGAGTGGAATTCCTTTGAGTTAGTGACGTATGGAGATGTCGATGAGCTGGTGGCGATTTTAGATAGGAAACTTAGAAATCTTCTTTCTTAATGCTTCCACGACTTTATCCGCTCTAGGATAGGATTTGTACAAATCCGGGTTTAGCCTAGGTATTAGAGCCATTAGGAAAGCTAGTTGGCTTAAATCCTCTCTGACTACGAGTCCTCTAGTAAGAAAACCTACAGCGCCAATTTTCTCTCCTATTCTCTCAATACCAGTCATTTTAACCATGATGTCTTCAAGCTCCGGACTCTCGCCTTTTATAACCGAATTCACGGCTGCCTCGGGGAATTCGAAACCCGGGCTAAACCCAAGCGATACTTTCATCTCGGCGTCGACGATAGCTACTGCTTGAAAATCCAAATAACCAGTCAGAGTAGCCGGTACTGGGATTAAGCCCGCCTCTATGCCAACTCCCCAGTCAGCATCTGTTTTCTCTAAAGCCTTTAAGCCTCTTTCTAAAGCTCCTAATATGACTTTCTCTAGCCCTATGGGTTGAGGGCCTACAGACGTTTCACAAGAGACGGCAAGCACTTTAACGCGGAAGTTCAGCTTTTTAAATACTTTTTCCACAGCTTTCACTTTCGCCGGGTTTGTACTGCCTACAGCAACTATCTTCATATTAAACATGATCCGCCGCCAGTAAATTCTTTGCAGATATATAAGCTCACGAGCTCTAAATAAAATTAATTAGTTTTAATTTTTCCCTCTTCGATAGATATAACTTTGGCTCCCTCGGCGTCCACATCCACGTGGGTTATCAGTATTATCTGTTTAAACTGATCTCTCAGAGTTTTAGTTAACAAATCTACGATGTTTTTCCTCCTATTACTGTCGGATGAGGAGAGAGGCTCATCTAGAAATAGAAATCTGGGATAGGTTTGCTTGGTCTCAGGCAGAAGTGAAAGTATAAAAGCTAGCCTCATGGCTAAGAGTAGCTGATCGACCATGCCCCCGCTGTAGATGTCCTTCGGCACAAATTTTCCGGCTTCCGAGTCAAGTACCTCTATATTGTAGTTTGAGTCAAGCCGGACGGCTTTATACCTACCACCAGTTATTATAGATATTATATGGTTCATATTGTTCTCTATCGCTGGTTGAAACCTTTCTCTAATGCTCTTAGCTACCTGCCTTAAGCTAGTTATGGCTATTTCCTGTGCTTCTACGATTTTCTCCAGCTCTTTAATTTCTTTCTTCAATTTCTCGTATTCCTCCTCTACGCCCTCGTTTTTCTTTATCCTCTCTTTCAGACGTTCTATCTGAAGCTCGAGCTGCCGTATGGTGCCCTTTAGCGCGGCTACTCTAGCGGTTAGGAGGTTATACTCTGCCTCAACGCTTCGATATAACTCCTCACTGTACGATACTCTATCTGGTAGTTCCGGCAGAGATATACTGTTTACCTCTTTTTCGAGAACAGACACTTCCTCCTCTTTTTTCTTTATCTTCTCGATAGTCTCTGCGCGCAGTTTCTCTAATTCGTATATCTCTACGCTGAGGCGAGAAATTCTACTCTTTAAATTTTTGATTCGCTCTTCAGAAGACAATATTTTATTTTCTATGGATATCTTCTCCCCCCTTGCCTCCTCAACTCTTTTAGAGACTCCTTCCAAGAACTCGTACAGAGTATTCCAGGACTCCGGCTTATATTTCTCCGGTATCGAAGCTTTAATCTCCTCCAGCTCTTCCTCTAATCCTTTAGCCTGGTTTTCGATTATTTGGAGTTCTTTACGTTTTTTTTCTAAATCTTTTTCTCGCTCTCTCATTAAGGAGAGTAAGCCGCTATACTTTCTAATTTCATCTTTAACTAATAGAGATCTCGACGTCAATTTAGATTTAAGATGAGAAATGGCGAGATAGTAGATTACCGCTAGCAGTAGCCCTGTCGCGTAGAGTATGGGTATAAATAAGCCTAGTAGCGATGTAGAGAGTAAGGCTAGGAGTACGGGGAGGGATATTTTGGTTTTAGATATTTTCTGGTCTAGTTCTTTGTCCTCTTCGATTAAGTTGTTTAGCCTTTTTTCGTCGACTTTACTCTTTAACTCCTCTATGACCGACTCTAGCTCCGATATCTTAGCTTTTATATCTTTCATTCTCTCTTTTAGGCTATTTAACCGAGCTAGCTTGTCTTTAGATTCTCCAACGGCTTTTTGAGTTGATTCTAAGTCAATATATTCTGAAAGCTTTTTCTTGTATTCTTTTAGCTTTACTTCTTCTCTTTCAAGTTCCTCCTTTAAGTTTATTTTTTCTTTCTCTTTGGCGCGCAGCTGTTCTTCTAGCTTGCTCAGAGACTCTTTTAGAGCCCTTAACAAGCTTTTCATTCCTTCAATTTTAGTCTCTAGATTTCTCTTTTTGATTAAGGCATCCCTATACTCTTTCAAGAGTCTATAAAGGCTTTCTTTTTCCTGGAGCTTCGCTACCTCCTCTTCGTATACCTTCCTTTTATTTTTAAGCTCTAAACTTTTTTCTCTCAAATCTTCAAGGTCTCGCTTATAGTTCTCTAGCCTCTTTTTAACTTCCTCTAAAGTCCTCTTTTTAAATTCCAATTCTCTTTTTTTCTCTCTACGCTCTAAAGATAATTTTTCGATAGCTTTGTTGTAGCTTTCTAAACCGAGGAGAGCATTAATTATCTTCTCCCTCTCCTGCCCCCTCATCTCTATTAGCTTATCAAGCTCTTTTTGAGCTACGACATTCGTCACCAAAATCTCGTTTAGAGAAAGTCCGCCTAGCAAGCTTTGGATGAACTCGTTAGTCCTCTTCACCGTAGCCGCCTTCCTGATTAAGCCGCCAGTTGGAGTTATCTCGGAGATGCGGGCTTCAGATTCTCTCCCTCTCCTGATAATTCTCTCTACTTGGTAACGCCTTCCGTCTACTGAGAATATCAATTTAACTTTCGCCACACTAGCTCTATGGTTTACGGCTAAGTCTTTAGTGCCTCTAAGCATCCTGCCGAAAAAAGCATAAAGGATTGCCTCGAGAATTGTGGATTTCCCTGCTTCGTTAGGCCCTTTAATTATCAACATACCTTTAGGAAATTCTATAGTTAAGTCTAGCTTTCTAAAATTTCTAGCTTCAAGCTTCTCGAGAACTACCAAGCTCCCGCCTCCTCTAACCTCTCTAACCCCATTTTCTTAGCTTTCTCGATAATCTCCCTTCTTTGAGGATTTTCCTCTTTTTCTATAAGTTCATCCATATATTTCGAAAAAGCCTGTAGAGGCGAGAGCTTAATGCCAACCTCTATTTTCTCCATTTTATACTCAAGCTCGCTGTCATCTACTACGACAATAAAGAAGTGGTCGATTAGCCTGCGAAAAACTTCATCCCTCCTATACCTGGTCAGCACTTGTAGGGGGACTTTACCGCCTATCCTAAGTCTTAGGATAAGTTCTTTATCCCTGTATTTTAATGCATAAGAGACTATATCGCTTATAGGAGATCTCGACTCGGGACTAAGCTCATACTTTAGAGTTTTCATAGGTCTTGTGGGAACTTCTATAAACCTCCTCTTAACTCCTTCTTCGCCCAGTTCAACCCATAGGAAGCCCTTCTTTTCATCGCCCTCCTCTAGGAAACTTCTTCTCTCCGTACTCCCCGGATAGGCTATATACGTCCTTTCTCTACGCGCTTCCTGAAACCTATGTATATGCCCCGCTGCGACGTAATCTATGCCCTTCGGTATATTCGCTATCCTAACTAAAGCCTCTCTGCCATAGCTAGCGGATTTAAAACCTTCTATAGGATAGTGTAGCATGGCTATGTTCAAATCACCCTCTACAGGAGGCTTGCTACGGGCTAGCGGATCCTCACCTTCTCTAAGCTCAAAGTTATAGGTTATCCCTGATACGCAGACATCTAAATCTCCGATTTTCAAGTGTTCAACTTGGAATTCCCTAGTTGAGGAGAAATACGTTACATAGCCGGATGCCGCTAACTCGTCTAGAGGGGATGCTCCTTCCTCTACTGAACGCGGAGTATCGTGGTGTCCCCCTATAACGAAGATCTTTATTCCTAAGCTGTGTAGCTTTCGGAAGTACTTTAGTAACTGTACTCTAGGGGGGTTTCTAGGGTTAACTCTGTCGTATAAATCTCCGGAGATTAACATAATATCGGGCTTATGCTCAACTGCGTAGTCTAATATCCGCTTAAAAGCCCTCCAGAAATCAGCCCTCCTCTCCATTATTTTCGGATAGTACATAGGAACGGAGGGGTCTAGGTGGTTATCAGCTGTATGAATTATCTTAACTGACAAGATCACACCTCAGACCAAATAGTACCTTCCCGCGCCACCACTAGCTCCTGTTCTCTCCCCAACTCCTCCTCTAAACCGGCTTCCTCCATCGCCGCTTTAAGCTTCTCAATCACGTCTATATCGGCGCCGCCCTCCCTTGTCCTCCTCTTCCTAATCTTAACCATAACAGGGACTTTAGTTACCTCGCCTACGATCACAGCTTCGCCCACGTTTAGCCCCGGTAGATCCCTGAGTAAATCCTCGCTCAACCGCTCACTCGACTTGATTATCGCCTCTTGATCCGTAGGATTTGAAACTTTCAATATTATCTGGCTATTACACTGGCTCAGGGCATCCGGGTCTATTTTAGATGGCCTCTGGCTTATCAGAGTCATGAAAACACCGAACTTCCTGCCTTCGGCTGCTATAGTGTTTATGATTTCCCTAGATAGTCTTCTTACCTCTTTCTTGGGTATGAACTTATGAGCTTCCTCGACGAAGATGAAAACCGGGTACCTGAACTTTTGAGTGGAAACTTGGTGGAAAACTTCCGTCAATATCCTATAGGTTATGTAGTCCATGCTAGAGTCGTTAAGTCCTGAGAGGTCAATGACGGAGACTTGGGCAGGCTTTAGCATTTCGCTTACAGGAGTAGTCGCCGCTCCGAAGACCTTAAGCCGTTTCAACTTTCTAACGTATTTAAGCGCCCTCAGGGCGTGCGGATTTCTGGAAGAAAGCTCCTCTATCTTTTCTATTAAATGTTCGGAAGTGTAGGCGTCCCCCATATTCTTTCTTAGCCCTTTAACAGCCTCGGTTACAGCATTTCTTATATTAGACCATTTTTCCGGAATATTCAATATTTCACATATTTCTTCTCCAGTTAAATCAGAAAATCTAATAGTATAGTCGTATACGTTATCTAGCTCGCTTTTAGAGTACCTACCTGTGCTGTTAGGGTTTCGGAAAACTTTAATTCTATCAGCGTACTCGTACCTGCTCCCGTCCGGCTTCCTGCTCAAAAAGACATAGTCGGCATGGGGGTCTATAACTATCACAGTGGCGCCTTTCTGTAATAATTCCTCCACCAGCACGCCCACCGTGTAGGATTTTCCGGCACCGGTCTGAGCCAGTATGGCTAAGTGTCTTTTAAACCCATTTACGGATATGAAGACGGGTATTTTAGGCCTTGAGATCAAGTAGCCTATATGCAATCCTTCTTCCTTAGAGTATGAGAAAAACTCCGCTACTAGTTCGTCGGGGGCTAAGTATACCTCGTTACCCGGGTATATAGCCCTTCTGGGCATTAGTATTTCCTTCTTGCCTTCCGTAGCTATCATGTATCCTAGCGTCCTAGCTTTACATATTACATTTACATCATCTATCCCCGCTCTGTATATCCTTTCGAGCGCCTCGAGGTCTAGGTCCTCCCTATACGATAGGCTACGCGAAACTACGCCTACGACTTGTGCGAGGACTTGCACTCGTTCTACGCGATCCCCTGCTAGCTCCTTCGAATACACCGTTACGTATTCGTACTTCGGCGGGTGGCTTTCCTTATCGGCTACGAAGAGGAACTCCGTAGGAGATGCTTCCTCTACGATTCTCCCAATGGGCTTAGGGGTAGCGTACACGCCTCACATCCCTCGTATGCTCTATTAAAAAGTCGAGTTCTTTGCTTAATATAGGCTCGTAAATTTTTAAAATATCGGACATCCTAAGCTTTACCTTAGAATCTACGTCTTCCATTAAGACGTTATAGTGGCGGGGGCCGGCGTATAGCTGGTTTAACAAGGATAGTAGCTGCTCTAGCCTATTTTCAAAGCCCTCTAGTATCGCAAACCTTGAAGAAGTTTTAACGTTATCGCCTAGGATCCACGCCGGCGCGTCGACCCTAATTGGTATATCCCCCTTCTTCGGGAGGTAGTAGAACATGACAATATCGGGATATTGGAGAATTCTAGGCAGAATTTTAAGCGCTTTTTTATAGACTACGCTTTCCGCCTCAGCTATAGCGTTTGAAAAACTCCTCTCAATATACTTCCTCAATTCCCCCTTCTCGATAGCGTTGACTAGAGAATCCAGCGCTGGAGCCGGTGTTTTCAATAACGCAGGAACAGTATAGCCAGGTTTATCTATAAGCCTAGTTATCAACTGTATATCCGGCCGTGGAGCTAGGGCTTCCCGAAGCATTTCCTTCACCCATGGAGGCACTCCTTTAATGCTCTTGAGCTTTTCCAGCGATTGCTTGGGATTTTTCCAGAGAGCATTCCAAGCTTCTATAATTTGGCAGGAGATCTCTCCCCCTAGCGAACTTTCTCCGATTTTCTTGGTGAGCTCCTCGAAAAGCAATACCCTCTTATAGATGCGCGATTTAGAGTCCTTACTTAACCCGATAACCAATACGTTCTTCTCCTGTGCTTCCTCGAAGAGCTCGCTGTAAACTCTTATATAATCTAACATGAAGCCTTGGTATCCGGGTATTTCGGAGTCCTTTGGCAGGTGCGCCATTCTTCCATAGAGAGAGCCATCAATGAGTATTACACTGTTATCTCCACTCGATATCTTCCTTAGACACTTCAAAGCCAATATGTGCTCTAGGTGTTCTCTCATCCGGCTCCTGAACACGGTTAACCCCACGTTATCAGTCGGATAGAAGGGAGTTATCTCCAGCTCTCTCTCCTCTATCCCTCTATTTGATAGAGCTAATGCTCTACAAATATGGATAACCACGCCTTCCTTGTGCTCTATCACTCCGTCGCTACTATCCACCGCTATGACCTCTCCCTTGAACTCCTCAGTCTGAGGCAGAAGTCTCCAGTACTTCCGAAATAGGTCCTGATAGAGTTCCAGACTATCTCGCGATAGGAGCAGAAGTTTCTCCAGAGATTCCCTTTTGTCTCTTAGTTTCTCAAGGTATAGATCAAGGAATCTAGGCATGCTCTTGAGATATTAGGCCTATGAATACTTATCCCTATTGCTGAGAGAGCTCCGAAATAGTTCCGGGACAATGGATACATTTAAGTTTAAAGGATTATGTCTAGAATAGAGAGTCATGAGCAGGGAGGAGTTAAAAAACGGTATAGCCCATAAATTAACTCTCCAAGACCTAGCTAGTTTCTGCGCCCGCTTAGGCTTCTTTTATCCCAGCGGTAGGATCTACGGGGGCTTAAGCGGATTTTATGACTATGGACCTTTAGGAGCTGAGCTTAGACGTGAAATCCTCAACGATTGGTGGTGGTACTTCGTCGAGCGTAGGGACGACGTGCTGGGAATTCACGGCTCCATAATAACTCACCCCCGCACTTGGATTGCTAGCGGCCACGTAGAATCTTTCATAGACTTCATCGTAACCTGTAAAAAATGCGGGTCAGAGTATAGGGCCGACCACCTGCTAGAGGATCTAGGGATACATGTTCCCGAATTAACCCTGGAGACTTTGTCTAAGCTAATTAAAGAACACGGTGTACGCTGCCCTAAGTGTAAAGGTGAGCTAGGAGACCCCGCCCCCTTCAATTTAATGTTCACCACGTATGTTGGCCCTAAAAAGACCGCAGCGAGCCTAGCCTATCTAAGGCCGGAAACTGCCCAGCTGATATTCACTAACTTTAGAAACATTATAATGACTATGGGCGTTAAGCTGCCTTTTGGAATAGCTCAGTATGGTAAGGCTTTTAGAAACGAGATATCTCCTAGAGGTTTCCTATTTAGGCTTCGAGAATTTGAGCAGATGGAAATCGAGTACTTCGTTAACCCTAAAAAGCTTGACGATTGCCCCTACTACGATGAAGTAAAGGGAATGGAGATAAATCTGCTCTCCGCCGAGATGCAGGAAAGAGGGGAGAGAGAAGGAGTAAAGATTACTATTGAAGATGCCGTCGATAAAGGGCTTATAGGCTGTAAATGGCACGCTTACTGGATAGCTGAGTCGCTACTATGGCTAGAGAGCATAGGCGTAAAACACAACAGGTTGAGAGTTAGAGAACACATCAAGACGGAGCTAGCCCACTACGCTGTCCAAACTTTTGACGTTGAGTTCCTCTTCCCGCAAGCTGGTTGGAAGGAGATAGAGGGCATATCCAATAGGAGTGACTATGATTTAAAAAGACACCAGAAGTATAGTGGAGAGGAAATGCATATTTACGACGACGGTGAAAAGGTAATCCCCTATGTTATTGAGCCGTCTTTTGGACTAGAAAGAGTAATTCTAGCCGTACTCTTCAGCGCTTATAACGAGATTAAAGGAAGGAGAGTTTTATCTTTACATCCCAAAATAGCTCCAGTTAAAGTAGGTGTTTTCCCTTTGGTTTCAAAACCCCAGTTCGTGGAAAAAGCTAGGGAAATTTACACTATACTTAGAGAAGAGTTCAAGACCATCTACGAAGCAAAAGATAGCATAGGGAGGAGATACGCTAGAGCGGATGAGAGAGGCGTTCCCATCTGCATCACCGTAGACGGGCGGACTTTTGAAGATGATACCGTTACTATCAGGTTTAGAGACACACGAGAGCAGATAAGAGTGCACATATCGGAGCTTGAGAATGAGATAAGGAGAATTTTCAAAGAATGGGATAAGATCGCGCTTCCCTGCCAGGTGTCTACGTGATAGACGATATCATAAGGCTTTTTAAAAATGAAGTCTCCGGAGTGAACGCTAAGCGCTATATATCTGGCATCTCTAACTTCCATAGAATTCAAGTAAGCCCCGGCCTCCACGAAGCTATAGCTTATATCGAGTCTAAGCTTAGAGAATTCGGCTATGAGCCGAATATCTATCGCTATCCCGCCGATGGTAAAACCGAGTATCTAGGTTTTAGAGCTCCTATAGGGTGGAAGGTTAGGGACGCAGAATTGAAAGTTGTAGAACCCGAGGAAGTTCTAATAGGCAGGTTTATAGATAATCCGACTCTAGTAATTGCTCACAGCGGCTCCGCCCCCCAAGGCATGAAAGCCGAGTTAGTCGATGTTGGAAAAGGCATGAGAGATTTAGATTACAGCATGGACGTCACGGGCAAGTTCGTCTTAGCTTGCGGTTCTCTGCGCGTAGTCTACGAAAAAGCCGTTGTCGAAAGAGGGGCGGCGGGCATTATACTCTATAGAGAAGATATTTCGAATCCTCACGCATATCCTTATTTAGGCTTTTGGCCCACGGCGGAGGAAGTGGAGAAAATCCCGCCCATGTTCTCTATACCTTTAGAAAAAGCTTTAAAGCTAAAAGAGTTGCTCAGGAAAGATAGAGTAGTCGTCTACGCCCGCGTAGAAACCGAGTTCTACACGGGAGATATAGAGGTTCTTGAAGTCCGTATACCTGGTTCACGCGATAAAGACGTGCTCCTCATCGCCCACATATGTCATCCCATGCCCGGCGCCAACGATAACGCCTCGGGTAGCGGGTTGTTACTGGAGCTCACCCGTGTTGCGCGCAGATTACATGATAAAGGAGCCTTAAAGCTAGGATATGGCTTGAGGTTTTGGTGGGTTCCAGAGTTTAGCGGAGTATACGCTCACTTGGCGGAAAATCCTAACGTGTTGAACGAGATAATCTCTGTTATAAACTTAGACATGGTTGGCGGTCACCAAGATAAAGTAGGCGGAGTATTGACGATAATCGGCGTAGCAGAGTTTAGTCCATGCTTTCTCCCCCTCATAGCCTACTACATATTTGAGAAGACTGTAGAAGGACCTAGAGCATATGCTAGACCAGAGGTTCTCCCTATTTTAAGATTTAAATTAACCGAGTACGAGGGCGGCAGCGACCACCACGTGTTTGCCGACCCGCTTAGAGGTATACCGGCGACCGCTTTTATCGAGTGGCCCGACAGGTACTACCACTCAGATTTAGATGTTGTCGATAATATAGATCCCATATTGTTGAAGAACGTTGGCGCCGTGGCGCTGACGCTCGCTTACGTCATATCTAGGATAAATGAAGAGTACTTCCAAGAGTGCCTTCAAGCAGTTTACAGTTGTGCTTTAAGTTTTCTTTTTGAAAACGCTAGAAAGCTGATGGGGGAGCAGAAGTGGTATGCTTTAAAAAAGCTAGACTTGCTATCTCGAGTATACTCCGATGCCTTAAAATCCCTATCTATATTCGAAATGGGTAGAAAATACGCGTCGATGCTGGAGAGAGTATGTGAGAGGATAATTAAGGTAGGCGAGGAACTTAAGAAGGAACTTGTGGAGAAAAGACTTCTTAAAGAGGGAGAAGAGCCAATTCTCGATAGTGAGATGGTTTATAGGAGGACTAGAATGTCTATAGTGAGGATATATGATATCTACCGTTATCTTGAGAAGGATGACAAGGATTGGTGGGTTAGGAAAGTGATAGAAGAGAAGAAAGGCTCCGTCGTAGATTTGTTCTATTACCTTGTAGATGGTAAACGTTCACTAAGGGAAATCTATGATATATTAAAACTTATCTACAAAAATTTAAAGGAAGAGGATTTAATAAAGATAGCTGATATTTTAGAAAAAACCGAATGGTTAGAACGATAATTTAAAACAGTCTCTTTCTGACTTTTTATTCATGAACAGCTTCACTCAAAGGTATCATCGATGTAAGTGAGCTTAGGTAGTATTACATTTTAATTATTTAGTAATATTAATAAGGTAGCGGGATCATCATTAACATATGAGCCAGGCGTACTTCACCAGCAAAGCTCCTTAAGGGGGTAGCCTATGAGAAAGGAGGAATTATTAGATTTCGCATCTTACCTTCATGGACATTTGGGGCCCTTTCTGGTTTTAGGCTTAAAGGCGGGGCTTTTAGCTAATAAATTGATTGGAAGAGATCCTATGGGTAATCTAGTCCGTGTATATTTGCCCATGCGGCGGCCTTACACTTGCTTTCTCGACGGCGTCCAGGTAGCGACTGGCTGTACTTTAGGTAAGCTCAACATTAAAGTTTTCGAAGCTACTAACGAAATACGAATGGAAATTTGTGGCAGCAAAGCGTCTCTGGTGATTGAAGTTAAGAAGGAAATTCTAAAAGAGATATTAGAAAGTTTCAAGAGTATACCCATGGAGGAGGAAGCTCTTAAAATTTGGAATAGAGAGGACTCCTGTCTTTTTACCTGGAAAATGCTCTAATACGTAACTATTTTATTCGTGCTATTTTTTACTCAATACGGTGTACGAGGTGGGCAAGGTAAAGAGAATAAGCATAACTCTCCCCGAGGAAGTGCTAAATGATTTAGATGATTTAATGGGAAAATTAGGAGCACAAAATAGGTCTAAAGTCATCTCTAACGCCATAATATCCTACATATCGGCTACGCGGTGGATGCTGGGGGAAGGATTGGTCTCTGGATCTATAACGTTGATGTATGACCACGAGAGGGGAGAAGCTGTCCGCAGGATAACTCACATTCAACATGAATTCACTGACGTTATAAAGGCTACGATACACATCCATCTCAGCGAGAGACTATGCTTAGAGATAATCAGTGTTGTCGGCGACGTAGAGAGATTAAAGAGCCTTTTAAACGAGCTTAGGGATATTAAAGCCGTAGTAGGAGTTGCTTCTTCGCTTTTTCCTATGAGAGAAAATGACTAAGCCGGGTAAAACTTGAGGGTAAGGTAGGTTACTATAAACGCAGCTAGTGCCCCTCCGACCAATTAGGAGATAGAATGCGCTTTCATCTTATATCTAGCCCACATCGTCAAAATTAAGGGTAAGTACAGTACAGAGTAGCGATAATCAAGTACCAGAGCTAGATAAGTTACAGGACCCGCCACTCCGGCCGAGTGAATGCTTATCTTCCATTTTAAAGTGATGAAGAGGAGTGTTAAAGTCACCGTAAAGTAGCAGAGCATATACGGTGCTAAGAGCTCATACTTAAAGCTTTTAAAAAGCGTAAATCCGACTAAATGACTAAGCAATGTTATCAAGAAAAACTTCATCCTCTTTTCACGCTTCATCACGAATATATCGGTTTTCCCCTTTTTAACATCAAGTAATATCGGAGCAACCGGAAAGATTAAGAGAAATAATGATGCCAAGAAATAAGCCACCGGATCCCCTTCTCGCTAGCCGCTATAATTGGTAAAAAGTACACGGCTATTAAAGGCGCTGAAGTTAGATAAGATAGCAGCCCAGCTAAGGTTAATGCTTTCAGTCCTATCTCCTCCTGACGATACTATATCCTCCATATTTAGCCCATATCGAACACGTACCTTCACTGGAGACCATACAGGGTCCGTAAGGCCTACTGGGAGTACAGGTTTTGAGAAACATCGGGCAATCGGTAGGCACGGCCTTGCCTAGAATTACGTCAGCACACCTACATCCAGGAGGGAGGTCTAGAACATCTTTTATCTCAACGCTGTATTTTTCACGTGCATCATACCGCTTATATTCGTCTTTAAGTGCTAAAACGCTACTGGGCAGTACCCCTATACCTCTCCACTCCCCATCTATCGGATTAAAAACGTCGTTCATCAACTTTTTGGCTTTTAAATTCCCCTCCCACTTTACAACTCTGGTGTACTCGTTTACTATCTTAGCCTCCCCCCTGTACACCTGTCTAAGCAGGATATTCACAGCCATTAAGAAATCTATGGGCTCGAAGCCCGCTACTACGACGGGTATGCCGTAGTCCTCGGCTACAAAACTCCAGGAAGAAGCCCCCATTATAGCCGATACGTGTCCAGGAGCTATAACTCCGTCCAGGGGTATCTCTGGGTCGTCTA
Organism: uncultured Thermofilaceae archaeon; assembly: GCA_964501905.1. Lineage (GTDB taxonomy): Archaea > Thermoproteota > Thermoprotei > Thermofilales > B69-G16 > B69-G16. The sequence continues at coordinate 82,020 of CAZCTW010000002.1, forward strand.
GCACATATTTAAGAGCAGGAACTGTAAGTCTGTGGCTTACTAGGAGAGTCATATTTTCGGGTATATTGCCGCTGTAAATGTGGGCAGCGGGTATAGGAGCGGTAGTTTCAAACCCCACAGAGAAAAATACAGATTCCCGCCGGTCCGATTTAGCTAGTTTAATAGCGTCTCCGATACTATACACGACTCTCACATCTCCTCCTTCTGTCTTAGCGTCCGCAAGGCTTTTACAAGACCCAGGAACTCTGTACATATCCCCGTAGGTGTATACTCTAACGCCGTTTAAGGCGAGTTCTATAGCCTCGTCTATCTCCCTCGCCGGTACGACGCAAACAGGGCATCCCGGTCCAGCTATTACCTTTACCTTTTCCGGCAGTAAACTCCTTAAGCCATAGTAGGTCACTGTATGCTCGTGAGTTCCACACACATGCATTATCTTTATCTCTCCCCCTATTCTCTCTGCTATTTTCTTTATATCCTCGGCTATCTCTAAAGCCACCTTTTTATCGCGAAGAAATATCCCTCTGAAACTCATGGCCTCCTTCCCATTAACATATCCTGGGAACTATCTCCCCTGTTGGTTTTTCAACGATTCTCACTCCTCCGGCCAGGGTTTCTAACAGTACATAGCCAGGCCTCTCTAGAGTAACCTCGCCTATAATCTCCGCATCTTTAAACCCCATCTTCCTCCAGGCCTCTACGATCTTCTCAGCGTCTTGAGGTGGAGCTGATACCACTACTTTGCCTTCGCAAGCCAACACTAGGGGGTCTACCCCCAGCATTTCGGAGTATGCTAGAACCTCCTCTTTAACCGGTATCCTATCTTCGTATACGTAAATTGTTACCTTATTTTTGGATGCAAAATCGTTTAGCGCGGAAGCTAGACCTCCTCTAGTTAAGTCTTTTGCCGCATGCACGTCTCCCTTTTCGAGTGCGGTCTGCATGACTCGGGTTAATGGTTGAACATCGGAGCGTAAGTTAGTGGATTCTACGTCTAATCCGGCTTGAGCCGCCATTATGGCGGCTCCGTGTTCTCCTATACTCCCGTTCACTAATATTTTATCTCCAACTTTCACGCCCGTGTCCATCACTATCCTATCGGCGACTCCTATCCCCATGGTGGATATTACTATGCCGTCTAGCTTGCCGCTTGGCATAACTTTAAAGTCTCCTCCTAATAGCGCCACGTTTTCCTCCTCCAAGACGCTTTTAAAGGAGTCTAAGATACGGGTTAGGTCTTTTATGGGAAAGCCCTCCTCAACTACTATGGTGTCGAGTATAGCGATTGGCTTGGCCCCCATAACAGCTAAATCGTTTATAGATCCACAGGCGGCTAGCTTGCCTATATCTCCTCCAGGGAAGAATAGAGGGTATACCGTGTAGCTATCCGAAGTCACCACTAGGTGTTTCCCGCACAACTTCTCAGTAATAGGTATCGAAGCTCCATCGTCAAGCTCTTCGAGCCCTACTCCGTTAAACACCTTCCTCAATTTGAAACGGGGTTTGATCAACTTCTCTATAATCTCCGAAGTCTCCCGTCCCCCTCCACCGTGCGCGAGTTTTATCCTAGCAACCACTTAGATCACCCTAATTCTACCCTACCTCCTAGGGCTTCTATAACTTCCTTCCACGCACGTATACTCTCCATCGCTTCTTTCTCGTCTAACCTTTCTATTATGGCTCCTGCATGAACTATCACATATTCTCCAACCTTCAAATCAGGAATTAGAAAGGCGTCTACTTCTCTCTTTATGCCGCCATAGTCTACAATTGCACTTTTACCTCCATTTCTGATTTCCACGACTTTGGCCGGTACTCCCAGGCACATAACGATCTACCAAGCTCGACTCTAATTATTCGAGAGCATTATTTATAGGAATCTCTTTTCAAACTCCGCATCTCATAATACTCTGTTTTTACAACTCATCCTTCGGGAGCCAGTTTATAGGTAGGGAAAATTAGCGATTTTTTTAATTATTCTTCCTGTTATTCTCTCGAATTCCATAGCGAAGAGTTTAGAATCTAGAGGAGTGCCTCCTCTAGCTATAGCATCTTCGACCCCCGGGTCTAGAGGCAATTCCCCTAAGAATTCTATGTCGTATTTCTCCGATAGAATTCTGGAGCTTGAACTACCGAAGAGATGAATCTTTTTATCATTATAGCGTATATACGACATGTTCTCTATAAGACCCAGAATTGGTATTCGCTCTCTCTTCAATAGGTTTATCAATCTCTCAACAACGGAGATCGAGAGGCGGGATGGAGTAGATACTACAACCGCACTGCTCTTCGACTCGAATAGCGTTAATATGGAGAGAACTTCGTCGCCTGTCCCTGGAGGCAGGTCTACTACTAAGTAGTCTAGCTCGCCCCAGTCCGTCTGAGCGAAAAGATCCCTTGCTAGGGAAGCTTTAGCGTCCCCCCTTATCGGCAGCGGCGAGTCCTCGTCTACGAAAAAAGCTATTGACATGAATTTTAAGCCGTAAGCATTGCAGGGCTTCAACCCCCTCACACTACTTTCAGCAGAAAATTTACATTTTAGGATTTTGTGAAGGCTAGGACCGTGGAGATCGACGTCTAGAAGCCCTGTTTTAAACCCCATTTTCGCAAAACTTAGTGCTATAGAAGAGGAGATTATGCTCTTGCCTACTCCTCCCTTCCCGCTGCCTACCAGAACTACGGCTTTTATATGTTGGAGCTTTTCTTTCGCCAATTCTATGCTAGGACTCCCGCTCATTTCTTCACCACTATCTTACGGATTTTAACTTCTCGTCCTTGGGTTACGAGGAAATTGCTACTTCCGCATTTAGGGCAAGTCGCTAGAGCGTAGATTAAATCCGGCATGTAGTGCAATGGAAGATCGAGAGCGCCCTCTTCGTTTTTAATAAGCCTATCTTTTGAAAAATTCCGTGCTATTTGCTCTTTTGCGGTTTCAAAATCCCAGGTGTACCCGCACTTCTCGCACTTAAATTCTGCTTTCTCAATTTTAAAGATTATATTCGCTCCTTCCATTATCGAGCCTTTAGCGAGCATATGGAATGCTTCCTTCATTATATCCAAGTCAAGTTGCATAAGCTCCCCGACCCCCACCTCAATTTCCAAAATCTCCTTTACGTTTTGAGCTTCTGCAAATTCTAGAGCCGCCCTGTATATACCCTCCGCCAAGCTCCACTCGTGCACGCTACCACCTAACTGTAATAAGAAAATCAATAAATATTATAACCCTTGCGGATATTACCTCTGAGGGGAGAAAGTGGCAAAATGCGATTACTGCGGCAAAGAGGTATATCTACCCTATAGGTGCAAGTACTGTGGAGGACTTTTTTGCGTAGAACACCACCTACCCGAAAACCATAACTGCCCCAATCTGAAAAGAGGAGAGTGGAAACCCGTCTACCTTCCGAATAGGTACGCTACGAGATACGAGATGTACACTGAGAAAGAACTGGTTAGACGTAAGAAACCTCCCTTATTCCACGCCAGCGAAATTCGAGACCTCCTCTTAGCTATAGGCGCGGTATCCGTCGTCTACTTGACGTACGCGCTGAGCATTTTCGATATACGCGCAGCTATATACGCTTTAATCGCCGTGCTGATCGCATTTTTCGTTCATGAAATGGCGCATAGGTTTACCGCTATAAATCTAGGCTATAAAGCTCGATTCGTAGCCAGCACCCAAGGATTAATATTGACGCTGATATCGGCCTTATTACCGATTAAGATCTTGGCGCCAGGCTACGTCGCTATCTACGGGCGTTATGGCGGTAAGCCAAAAGATCTTGGTCTAATAGCGTTGGCCGGTCCTCTTTCGAATATATTGATAGCTGTGCTGGCTATATTGGTGCCTTTTTACTGGCTTTTTAAATTCTTCATAATTGTAATTAACTTGGATATTGCCTTGTTTAATCTGCTGCCCTTCGCCATATTAGATGGTTATAAAGTGTTTAGGTGGAATAAGCTAGTATGGTTGGTGATGTTTCTAATTACGGCGGTGTTATGGTTTTTTATGAGGTTTTAAAAGAATTCGTCTAACTTCTTTATAGTTTTTGGAGGCCCGTGGCTTAATAACCATTCCTTTACTCTATGTGGAGATTTTAGCTTTTCGAGGATTTCTATAGCCTCTTTATACAGCATTTTTAAATTCAGTAGGTCTTCCTCGCTGTATTTTTGAAGAGGTAGGATTGCGTGGAGAGCGTAGCGTAGAGCTTTAAGGGCGTGTTCGAGCGTTATATTTCCGAGAGCGTAGTGGCTTAGTATATCCTCTACTTTTAGAAAAGCCTCTCTAGGCCCTTTAGCGAAGTTTCTCCCTCCGCTAATTGGCGGTGGATTGAAGTTAAGCCTTAAATCCTCCGGTCTATATTTCCGCTTAGCTTTTGTTTCATGAAAAGTTTCCTCGTTTGGCAGGTATTTCCGAATTTGAGCCTCTATAGGTGTTTTCCTCTTCCTTCTCGTAGACACGGGTCTCGGATAGCCTCCTATTATTTCTATAGCTTTTAGAGCTAACTCGTCAGCCTCTCCTTCTTTAAAATACTCCCAGGCTCGCTTATGCCTATAACTTCGAGGATCCGTCCAGGAAATATCGAAATCATCTATATCCTCCGGCGGGAAAATTATACACGACACGTAGAGGAACCTATGAAGACTTAAAGGAGCAGTAAATACTCTTTGAGGATCCATGAGATTCTCTACTTTAATAGATGTATCTTCCTCCAGGTTTACCTCGCCTACTGCTCGTTGAACTTTCCTGACTACGTACTCAACTAAGCTATAGGTTAGATCAAGAGGAGGTATTTTGGAGTATAATTTTTCAGATATAGCCTTTTCATGCACGTGGACATGCACTCCGCGGCCGGACCACTTTAAGTACACTGACTCCTTAACTCCGTGTTCTTCTAGAATTCTTATCAGGGCTTTAGCCACTTTTAGCGTCGCTCTCCACCATTCTAACTTACTATCTATATCCCAGGAAGGCGTGCGGGCATATACGTTGCCCGTATAGTCAAACACATCCTCTTTCAACGTTATCTTTCTGTATAGGTTCGCGGTTGCATAGAAAGCTCTAGGCTTTAATTTTTCAAATTTATTGAGAATAAAATCCACATCCTCAGGCTTCGATATCGTTAAGGGCTTCCCCCTATAGTATCTCAACAGTATAGGGCGTCCATCTTCCGTCTGACATTCACAGTGGACAGCAACCCATCTGCCCCTACAGTATTTAGCTATTTCTCTTTTAACTTCGGGTTTTGCGTAATACTCTAGAACCTTGACGCTCATTCGCTATTTTAAACTAAACATGCGTATATGACGGTATCAGTTAGAAATCTATTTGTGATTTCTTCAATCTAAAATCCTTAATTTTACCTCTCCACATACTGTCAAACTTTTCCTCTATCTTCTTCTGTTCTTTTATAAGTTCTAAATTCCAATGCCATACATCTTCGTCCTTGACGAGCATGATTACTCTACTTTTCTCGTCCATGACTTTTATCTTGTAGCCGGTTAGCTGGGAGATTTTTAAGGCGAAATCTAAGATTTCCTCTATTGTAGGCATAGCTTCTTTAGGCAACCTCTTCTGGCTTTCTCCAACCCACGTATATCCCTTAAGCTCGACGAACTTGGGATTAGCGTATAATATCAGTTTTGCGTAGCCTTCGGGCTCTACCATATTAAGTCCTTTAACCATGGTCATCCTGAAAACGGTCCTACATTCGAATTCGTCCATCATGTCTAAGCTATCTAATACTCTCTCCCAGGCATTTGGTATTAACGGCTTACTGGTTTTAACGAATACTTCTTTGTTTGGCCCATAAACGCTTATGTAGAGGTTTGTAGGCTCAGAATCTTCCATAAGCAATTCCTTAAGCCTGCTCGGTATAGAGCCATTAGTTACTAGAAAAGCCGTCATACCCCTATCTTTGACTTCCCTTATGAGCTTAGACAGGTAGGGGTACATAGTCGGCTCTCCGTCTAGGCTTATAGCCATATGCCTAGGGAACATAGCTTCTAGGAAAAGCTCCTTAGGGACTCTAGGATTGCCCTTATAGCCTATAAGAAGTTCTCTCTGAGCTTGTATAACCCCCTCGACTATTTCAACTGGATCATCCCAATCGTGAGTTATTTTAAATCTTCCCTCCTCGTGTATACGCCAGCAGAAACTACAGGCGAAATTACAGAAGTTAAGATTAGGAGTCATTTGTACGCATCTATGACTGCTAACCCCATACCACCTTTTATAGCATAATCTCCCTCCTTTAAGCGCAGAGCGAGTCCATCTGCAAATTTCGACAGCTGTGTTTTTGCCAACTAGTCTATAGCCTGCCCTAAGGTATCTGCTGATTTGACGCTCTGTAAACTTACTCTTACCCATATATCTCTACATTATCAAGGATAGCGTTTAATTTAAAAGCTACGCTTTCTCCTCAAAGACAGCAACCTTTAGGAGTTAAGTTCTGCGATAATGTTACAATAAAAATAGTGAGTTTTAGTAGCAGGTAGTATTTATCTTCCTACAATTTCAATTAATGTTACTTCTGGTGGACAAAAGATACGAACTGGTAGCATTGTTGTACCTAACCCCCTGTTGACGTAAAGAAGCGTATTTTCGATTTTGAAAAATCCGGAAGAATATTTTCTATACTCCCTACTCACCGGAAGGAATAATGGGCCATAGCCAGGTACGACTACCTGTCCCCCGTGAGTATGTCCTGCTAGTACGAGGTGTACATCCCGCTCTGCCGCTTCCATAACTATCTCAGGCGAGTGGGCTAAAAGTATCACGAAACAGTCTGACGTTATGCCTGCTAAGGCTTTCTCGAGATTAGCTCTACCAGTATGAGGGTCATCGACTCCCACTATGTACAAGCACGCTCCATCCATCTCTATTTTGCCATGAGAGTTAATTAAAACAGTTACGCCTAAGGATTCTAGTTCGTGTTTTAAATCGTTTAAATCGGCTCCGCTCCAGTGATCCCAATTTCCGAAAACTACGTAAGTCTTCTCTTTCTGTGAAAGCTTTTTCATAAATTCGTATAATTCATCGAGGTTCTCCTTGTTATCTATTAAATCTCCAGTTACGACTACGATATCTGGGTTTAATCTCTCGATAACGCTTAACGCCAGTCTTTCCCTATTCCCTATCCCGTGAAGGTGTAGATCCGATAATTGTACTATCTTCAACTTTAGCCCCTTAGGGATTTTCTCAGTTTCCACAACTATTTTCTCGACTTTTACCGAGTAAGGTTCCACCAGGAAAGCGTACAGAACGAGACCAATCAATATTACCAATAAAAGTCCTAGAATTCTTTTAAGTAAAAAAGGGTTATTTCTTCTCTTCAAATCCTAATATCCTCCTGAAAGGCTTCATCATTTCCATAATCTCCATGGGCAGTATGATCTTAGTTGACTGACTAGCCGCTATATCCTTCCAAGCTTCTAGGTACTGCAGAAGCAGCGTTTTATCGTCTAATGCTTTAGCCGCTTCGTTTATCTTAGATAACGCTATAGCCACTCCCTCAGCTTTCAGTATAGCCGCCTGTTTTTCTCCTTCGGCTTTTAGTATCGCGGCCTGTTTTTCTCCTTCAGCTACTCTTATCGCGGATTCCTTCTTGCCGTCGGCTTCCAGAATCATAGCCCTTCTATTACGCTCGGCGCTCATCTGCCTGATCATAGCTGCTTGCACTTCTCTGGGAGGTAGTATCTCTCTTATCTCAACCGCTGTTACTTTCACTCCCCACCTCTCGGTGACTTCATCTAGCTTAGTTCTCAGTATGGAGTTTATTTTTTCCCTTTGAGCTAAGACTTCATCTAGCGTTAAGTCTCCAACTACTGCCCTTAAAGTCGTAGTTGCTATGCCAGTAGCCGCTCCTTCGAAGTTCGAGACGGAGACAACGGTTTTCTCGGGGTCGAAAACCTTGAAGTATACGAGAAAATCGATATCTACTGGCGCATTATCCTTGGTGATACAGGTTTGTCTCTCAACTTCTATGTATCTCTCCCTTAAGTCAACTTTTATTCCTTGGTCTATGATCGGTATTAGGAATACTGGCCCTGGACCTTTAACTCCTATTACCCTGCCTAACCTAAGCACTACTATACGCTCGAATTGAGGAATTATTTTAAGAGAAGTTGCCAAGAAAGCGGCGAAGAGCACCAATAGGAATACGATTAGAATTGCCTCAGCTATCATTGATCTGTTAATTTCTCCTACATTCATAAATTTATTCTTCTAAGCCGCTTTACGCACTACCAAAGATAGACCCTTTATGTCGACTACTTCTACCTTCTCGCCCTCGTCTATCTCTTCGGCGAAACTATAAGCCGTCCACTCCTCGCCTTCTACTAGGACTACTCCCTTTTCTCTAGGAGTTATCTTGGTTTTCGCTACTCCGATTTTACCTATTAGAGCTTCGCGAAGAGAAGGAGTCGGCGTCTTCAAGATTTTACCTATCTTAAACCCCATGTAGGCGACTATCCCAGAGATCAGAAACAGGAGTGGGATTACTACATCAAAGTACGCGCTGGGACCAACATAGGGTTGTTGCCAGTATGCCAGGTATACCGATAAGATGATCATAATCACGCCTAGAAAGCCGAAAAATTGCAAACCTGGATAAGCGAGCTCTGCTACTAGGAAAGCTATACCCGATAGTAAAATCGCCGCTATGAGAGTATCCAATCCCAGCAGTCCTAGACCGTATACGCCAGCAGCTATTAAAAGAAAACCCGCTATCGCTAAACCCTGAAAACCCGTTATAGTCAACTCCACGTAGATAGCCAATATCCCAACCATTATCAAGAGTACTGCTACGGCCGGGTCTCCTATTAGAGAGAGCATTTCCTCGACTAAGCCCGGTTTTAGCTCTATTATTTCGTAGTCAGTTAAGCCTTCGGATTCGAGAATATCCTTTAACCTCTCAGCTCTTCCATCGGCTATACCTAACTCGTGCGCTTCTTCGCCAGTTAAAGCTCTATTCTTAGTTACGAACTCCTCCGCTATGGATACTCTAGGATCAGCGGGAGAATATTTCTCCTCGGCCAAAGCCCTAATCCAAGCCACCGTGAAATTTAACGTTTTAGGATCAGCGGGTCGAGGTTGAGCAGCACCCATTACAGAACTTCGGGAAACGTATAGTTTCTCGGCCGATAGTGCTATGAAAACACCAGCTGATCCCGCTTTGCCGCCTGGGGGAATCCACACTATTAGCTTGCCTGGATATTCCTTAAGCATTCTGATAATATCGCTGAGCGGCGATAAGTAGCCTCCTTGAGTATCGAGTACTAAGATTACGGGATTTGGTTCAGCTATCTGCAAGCTCCTTTTTATATAATCAGCTACTCCTCTATCTATAATTCCCCTCAGTTCTAGATAAGCCACTCCTTTATCGTAGGCATAGATTGGAAACAGTATCGGTAAAAACATTAGAAACAGAATCGTAATAGACAGTAGCTGCTTCATCTAAATGATAATAGAAATTTAAGCTCTTATAAATTTGAGGGATCAACCAGTAGCCATCCTAGCGACTAAATCGTAGATGGATTCTAGTTGAACCCTAAGAGCTTTAGGCAGTTTCTCTAGCCCTACATCAATGAAGCCTCGGACTATTATGGATATAGCCTCTTCCTCGTCGAATCCTTTAGTCATTAAATAGTATAATTCCTCATCGGATATTCTCCCTATCGCCGCCTCGTGGGTTAGTACAGCGCCCGGTTTTTTCGATTCAAGCACGGGAATAGCTCTTATCAATGCTTTATTCGAAAGTTGTAGTCCTTTACACTCTAGGTGTCCTCTCACACCTTCTGAGTGCCCTCTTAGGTACCCTCTCATCACGATACGGGATTCGTCTCGGGCTATACTCCTCGACACGATTTCGCCGCTAGCACCCTCCTCCTCCAAGATAATATCTACGCCTAAATCCATAAAACTAGCGTCCCTGCCCACTATTACCGATGAGTAATAAGCTTTGGCATTCCTCTTTAAAATGATCCTAGGAGTGGCTTCTATGAACCTGACTGGCTTCATGTTCACATAGTAGGAAACCAGATTCCCTCCCTCATTCACAACTACTCCGGTTCTAGGCCTCACTTGGGATTCCGAGCTCCATCCGTGAACCATTATATATGTTAAACTGGCCTTTTTGCCTATGTACATCTCGGTTACTCCTATGTGTATGACTTCTCCTCTTAGAGCCGCACACGCAGTATTTATAGTTAGATCTGCGTAATCATCTACTACTATCACGTTGTGAACAGCTTGTCCTACACCGCTCGAAGATATGAGGAAGCAAGCCTGTAGCGGGAATTCCACCTTTACACCTTTAGGCACATAGAGAAATACTCCGTGCCTGCCGTAAAGCTCGGCCGCGGCAGTATATTCATCATGGTCCACTGGTAAGGCCTGCCAGTAGAACTTCCTAAAGGCGGGATTTTTAAGGGCGTCGCTTAAATCCATGAGGATTACTCCTTTCCTTTGCAACTCCTTAGCTACGGCTAGACGTATAACGTTGTTGTCAACTTGGAGATAAGACCCTCCTACTTTCCTCTCTTCTATCTTCACGCCAAGCCCTTCTATTAGACGCGTAGACGCTTTGACGGAGGAGGTTTTCTCGAAATCGAAATCTTCCAGCGATAACCCCTTCTCTTTTAGAAGTTTTTGTGCCCGCTTTTTGTAGATGTCCATCATGTAGTAAACCTCCTATAACCCTCCTTGGCTATAATCTCATAAACCTCCTCGAATTTACCCCTGTAAACTATTCTACCGTCTATCATAACGGACGCTCTATCAATTCTCTTCATTTTCCAAGCTATGAAACCAGTATGGGAAACCACTAACACCGTACACCCATTTTTTATTAGCTTATTTATAGCGCCTGCCACCAACTCCATGCTATCTAAGTCTACGCCGCTATCCGGCTCGTCGAGCATAGCTAGTTTAGGTTTCTGAAGAAGCACAATCCCTAATTCCGCTCGTTTAGATTCTCCCCCGCTAAAGCCGTTGTGAAGCTTTCTGTGGAGCAAGTTTTCTAAATGTAGCCCGGATAACTCGTCTAGACGGCTCCTGTATTTTCTAGCCATGAGCTTTGCTACGTATTGAAATCTAACTTGGAGCGGAGGAGGAGTTTGATAAGCTAAGGCTATTCCCATTCTCGCTCTTTCGTAAGCTTTTTTACTAGTTATGTCTTCGCCTTCAAATAGTATACTGCCTTTCTTAACTTCGTATTTAGGCAATCCCATTATAGCTCGGAGTAGGCTAGACTTCCCGGCGCCGTTAGGGCCGAAGAGAAAGTGGACTTCGCCCTTTGCAAGCGAGAAATCCTCCACGTGTACTACTTCTCGCCCGTCTACGCCTACGACTAGATTCTTTAACTTTAACAGCGTACTCATTCAGCTCAATGTCTTTGAGAGCATCTGGATATAAAAAATTGTTCTGCTCCGATATGCTAAAATAGATTATCGAGATAGGAAAATGTGTACACGTTTAAGGGATTGTACATAGGCAGGTTAGCCTACTCTGGCTTCGTAGTGTTAACTGGTTCTACTTCTATAGTTTTGGACCCTATAACCTGTTATTTTAATAGGAGCATAAGATACGAAGAGGATTTGGTCGAGAAAACTATATCCTATCTAGAGCTGGTCCCGAGGCCTATATTCGTCTTGTTAACGAGTAAGGAGTACGTTGATATTAAAATTCTCGAAAAACTACAGATGCACTACGCGGCTAAAGTTTATGCATCCCGAAGCTCCTGTAGACTCCTCGCCGAGAACTCGAAAATTCTCACTTCTTTAAACGAGGTTAAAGTTGGAGACGTTGTAAAGCTAGGAGATTTCATAGTTGAAGTCTATTCTGGAGGAGAGGAATCTCTTAGTTATCTAGTTAGGGGGTGGGGGAGAACAATCTACTTTGCCGGGAACCAACGCTCCCGCTGGCCTAAATTAAAGGTTAACGCAGTCGCTCTGCCAATTTATCTCTATGAGGAAGAACCGGAAATTTTTGAAGAAGCATTGAAAAACATTGAGTACGAGAAAATCGTACTCTCACATGTGGACATTCAGCGCCACTTCTGCCTTGTTAGAAAATTAAAGGAGATTTATGGAAGAAAACTGCTGGTTATCGAGAATTTCTCTGAGTTTACGAAGATTTAGCTGGTCCTTCTGCGATTACTGTCTCCACTATTTGAGAACAGGAATATAGCATATCCCTAAAGCAGAGATTAAGAAAAGATGCACTTAGACTCACAACCTCATCTATTTTCAGAGATGCCATCATCTCCTGAATATCACTCGCGATTCTTTCAGCTAACTCTACGTTATTGCCTAGGTAAGCTTCTCTAGTCTCCTGGGCTATCGAGAGAATTTTGTTTAAGCTTCTCATAACTCCTTCCCAATCCAAGTTCTCTTTCTGACTCAAAGTTAACATAAATGCCGCTCGAATAGCTGCATTCGCAAGCATTTTGAGAGCATCGGATACTATAAATACCTGTTTGTAATCTTCCCGATTTAGAACTCTAATTAGCAACGCATAAGTTTTGCGGACATCTTCTTCGATAAACCTAAAGTTTTCAAGATACTCTGCACCGGCCTCCTTAGTTAGAGCTAAATCGTACTCTACAACTCCAAGCGCTAACGAGAACATTTTATCTACTAATTCCTCGATTCTAGCTCTACCTATAGAAGCCCTTAAGAGAATTTCCCTTGGCTTCTGGTATACGACCTCTAATCCATAGAGGTTGTTAACAGAGTTCCTCACGGCGCTGGCTACCCAGGGAGGAAGTATCCTATTAGAGTAAAGAATAATTTCCTCGTAACCTGCTTTGTAAAGTGCCCGAATCATGCTTGGTAATAGTTTAGAGTTTTTGATAGTGTCAATATTTATTCTCCGCTTTTTAAAAGGGGTCTTAACCTCGATTTTACGGGGGAAAATTCTAAGTTCTTCTCCTTCAATTTTTAAGACGATTACATCTCCTTCTTTGAGGTTGAGCTTTTGAACCCAGTTTTTCGGTAGAGAAACCACATAACTGGATTTGCCTAGTTTAATGATTTTACGGGTTTCCACGGGATTTTAGATTACGTCGAAGTATATATTCGTATATACTTTAACTAGCTGGAAAATCCCGAAGTTTCAACTCTCTTGATTTTAGGTAGAACTATTATCAGTCAATCAAGCTTTCTTCACAACTCAAGCACCAGAAACCTTCATCATCTACTATCCATATTTCCAGACTTCGTTAAAATATTTCTCTTCCTGCTCCCCTATACTCTCCGATATTATCAGCACTGAGGATTCATGGTTTACTGTCATAGCGCTTTTAGTCCAATTGTGGCTTCCCACCATCACAATATAGCCGTCTATTATGATCAATTTGCTATGAGTTGTGTGCGCTCTCGAGTCATACTTTACCTGTACTTTATTCCTCATTAACCTGTTATAGGCTAGATCATTTACATCTTGACTACCTTCCAAAACTATTTTTACCTCTACCCCTCTTCTAGCGGCTACTATTATCTTCTCCGTGATAAACTCTATTGTATCGGTGTCAGTTTTGTAAATGTACATTATGACATGGATGGATTTGTTAGCTCTATCGATCCACTTTATCAATTCTTCATAGTATTCTCTATCATTAAGAACTTTCACTACAATCTTTTTCTCCGCGGATCCCTCGTTTTCGCCCGTAAAGTTGCAAATATGCAATACTAGAGCTACAGATATTATCATGAGGGAGAGTACAACTTGATATTTTCTGCTCATTTAATCACCAATTACCTGGAGAAAATGATATTACTGGGACTAATAAAAATGCGTTAATATGAAAGTTGGAGACGCTCACTGCCACGTAAATCCCATCAAGGGATTAGGACCCAGAGAGGTAGCTAAGAGATTTAAAAAAACTGGTGGATGGTTTACCGGGTTAGTTAACTTGTTATCGTGGAGTTACGATGTGAAAATCGTAAATGCCGACGATTATAGAAAAGTCTATGAAATCACTCTTAAATCCGCCGATATTATGAGAAAAGAGGGGCTAAACGTAGCCGTTATCTTAGGCCCTCACCCCGCCGAACTAGTGTCGCTTATCGAGAAAGGAGTTAAGCCGGATAAAGCCTACGCTATTGTGCTAAAAGCTTATGAAATAGCGGCGTCCTACGTAGCCGAGGGAAAAGCCAGCGGGTTAGGGGAGGCGGGCAGGCCTCACTGGCCGGTACAGCGCAATGTTTTAAATTTATGTAACCAGGTTTTAGACAAAATCTTAGAGATAGCTTCGGATCTCGACTGTGTCGTCCACTTACACTTAGAGGAAACTAGACAGGAGACTATAGAAGATGTATATGTGCGAGTTAAGAGGAGCGGCGCTAGGAGAGTAGTCGTACACCATATTAAAGGCGAATATGTGGGATTAGCCGTTGAGAAAGGTCTGTATGCTTCAGTTCCGGCTAGAAATAGGGATTTAATAGAAGCATTAAAACATGGCCCTCTCTTTGTCGTTGAGAGCGATTACCTGGATGATCCTAAGAGACCCGGCGCGGTTGTCGCCCCCTGGTCCATCGGCAGGACTTTCAATAGGTTGATTAACGATGGATTTTTGTCGGAGGACGCCGCCGCTAAAGTGCTCGTGGACAATATATCATTCCTGTACAGTGTGGCTTAAAGCGGTTATTTTATAGGGTTTGGTTATTGTATTACCTAGAGGAAACGTATGGCGAAGCATCTTTACCTAATAAGGATTAGCGGCGAAATAGTCTTGAAATCCGAGCGCACTAGAGCGCGTTTTGAAAGGCAGCTAGTTAAAAATATCGTCGATATGGCCGTGAAAAAGGGGCTTGACGAGCCTAAGGTAGTCCGTGGTCAAGCTAGAATATTCGTGGAAGGTTCGAACGGGCTAGAGGAAGTTTTAAAAAAGGTTTTCGGAGTATACAGTTTCTCTCCTGTAATTCTCGTCGAATTTGAAGATTTAGATGATTTAGCTCTAAAGGCTGAGCAGATTTTTAAAAAAATAGTATCTGGACGCATATTCGCTGTAAGGGTTAAACGCGCTGGGGAGCACCCGTTTACTTCGATGGATGCTGCACGTGTAATCGGGGCGCGGCTGTATAAGTACGCTAAAGGCGTTAATCTCAAAAAACCGGAGGTTGAAGTTTTCGTTGAGATACGCGATAACCGTGCGTATTTCTATGATAAAGTAATCGCTGGCCCCGGAGGGCTCCCTATAGGCGTTAATGGCAAGGCTCTATCGCTTTTCTCCGGGGGCTTTGACTCGCCCGTGGCTTCTTGGTTTGCCTGGAAGAGGGGGGTTGCTCTAGATTTTGTCTATTTTAACCTAGGCGGGCTAGACGCCGTTTACAGGACCATGCGCGTGCTTAAAGTGTTAGTTGAAAACTGGTGTAGCGGATATTCCCCTAGAATTCACATAGTGGATTTTAGACTTTTAGTATCTCGAATTACAAAAGAGGTAGAGCCACTTCTCAGACAAGTTGTCCTCCGCAGGTTAATGTATAAAGCCGCAGAGATAATAGCTAAGGAGATAAAAGCTTGCGCTCTGGTCACGGGAGAAAGCTTAGGACAAGTATCTTCGCAAACGTTGTGGAATCTAGTTGTGGAGGAGGAAATTTTGGATATTCCGGTTTTACGCCCTCTGCTAGGTTTTGATAAACAAGAGATCATGGATTTGGCTAGGAAAATAGGAACTTATGAAGAATCCTCTAAAGTGAAGGAGTACTGCGCAATTGTAAGGGGGAGAGCTGCGACTAGAGCTCGCCTTGAAGATGTTAAAAAAGAGGAGAGGAAAATTCCGCTCGATTTGCTCGAAAAAGCCGTTGGCGAAAGGAGAACATATAATGTTTACGAGGTAAACCCTGTGGATTTCTTACCTAAAGAAAATATTGCCATAAATTTTATACCGGAAGAAGCAATTCTGGTTGACTTGAGAAGTAGGGAAGAGTACGAGGCATGGCATCCAGCAAATGCTCTTCATATAGAAGACTTTACCTTAGAGTCTCTCCCAAAGGAAAAGGTCATCGTTTTATACTGTGAGTCTGGAGGGGTTAGCTATGAGCTGGCTAGGGAGCTTAGAGAAAGGGGTTTTAAAGCCTACAGTTTTGAAGGAGGATTGCCTCGACTTAAGAGAAGAATCTGTTCATAAATTTATCAATTGAAAAATTTATTTAGAGAAAAAGTAAATATTAATAGGGGGTTATGCATGGAGGATATTCTTAAGTCTCTAAATGAGATAATTAAGAATATTGAAGCCGGGATAGAACAGGGCACCGTCCCCGAAGGCTCTAGGATGTATTTACAGAGGCTCGTTAGGGGGATACGAGATACTATTAGAGTTCTCGATATCGTAGGTCGAGAGAACACTATACAAACTCCAATCTCTCCTAGTGCTAGGAGCGCGATGTATAATTTGCGGAGAGCTTTCTATGCGGTAGTGGGTAGATTAAGCAAAGAGAAAGGAATAGACAAAGAGAAAAGTACGGCCGAGTGGAAAGACGTAGCGACTAAACTAGTTGACTTTTTAAATAAAGCCGGTATATCCGAGGCTCCAACTAAAATAGTGCTTTCCTATAACATCGTAGAGGAAAATGGGGTAAAGTACTTAAAGTTCGATAAGGCTGAGATTCTCTACTTTGAACTAGAGGGAATAAAGGAGTTAAAATTATAGTGGTTTAACACCTGACTACTCTTAAACGCGCTTATTTGTGGTCTAGCTACTCTTCT
The DNA here is from genome assembly GCA_964501905.1 of uncultured Thermofilaceae archaeon. GTDB lineage: Archaea > Thermoproteota > Thermoprotei > Thermofilales > B69-G16 > B69-G16. Next base: position 98,728 of record CAZCTW010000002.1, read on the forward strand.
TAGTTAGTTCTTCGAGAAGTTCTTTAGCCCGGTCATATCTTATTTTGCCTTCTCTGACCATAATTTCAACGATTTTATCCACGAGCTCTCCCTTAGCGCCAACCGATATGGCTATATTCCTGGCGTGTAGTTTCATATGCCCCCTCTGTATGCCCTCGGTTGCCAGAGCTCTCAATGCGGCGAAATTCTGCGCTAAGCCTATAGCGCCCATGACCTCGGCTAATTCATTTGCCGATTTAACACCGAGTATCTTAAGAGCTATTCTAGCTATAGGATGAACTTTAGTAGCTCCGCCGACTATGCCAACAGCTATGGGCATTTCAAGAGTACCAACCAGGTTTCCGTCTTTGTCTTTCTCCCATCTGGAAAGAGGTTCATAGCGACCGTTACGGGCAGCGTAAGCGTGTGCCCCAGCTTCTATAGCTCTGTGATCCTGAGCCGTAGCTAGAGCAACTGCTATAACTCCATTCATTATTCCCTTATTATGAGTCGCCGCTCTATAGGGATCCGCCGCAGCAAATGCCCAAGCAGCGACTATTCCGTCGATCACTTCTTCTCCTCCTATATCCTCTTTATAGACTTTAACTCTGGCCCTAACAAGCCTCTTATCGGCTAAGTTAGAGATTATCCTGAGGTACACTTTTCCTCCAGTTATTCTCTCTATCGTAGGCGCCACGGCCTCTGCCATAGTGTTTACGGCGTTAGCCCCCATGGCATCTCTCACATCCACAACTAAATGTACTACAACCATAGGGCCTATCGGCGAGTCGATAACCCTAACCTCTAGATCCTTGGCTCCGCCGCCTAGCTTTACCAAAATCGGATCTTGTTCGTTGGCTATCTCCAGAATTTCCTCTTTATGCTCAAGTATAGCCATTCTCTGATTCCAAGGATCTTTTAAACCTACAACTTGTACTTGTCCGATCATTATTGGTCCAGTGGTCGTGACATGAATACCTCCATCTCTTCTCATAAGCCTCGCAGCGTTGCTGGCAGCCGCTACTACTGAAGGTTCCTCCAGAACCATAGGCACTAGATAGTCTTTGCCGTTTATCAAGAAGTTCACAGCGACAGCGAAAGGATAGGCCATCGTACCTATAACGTTTTCAATCATTCTATCGGCTATCTCTAAGTCTAGGTTCCCTACCTTCTTTAGGAGATTTACCTCTTCTTCTGTTAAGTTGGCGAATTCCGCTACTTTCTTCAATCTTTCCTCAATACTGAGTTTGTAAAAGCCCGGAAACCTTGAGGTTTTTTCCATGCTTTCACCTATTGAGGTAGGAGTTATTAAAAGACGAACATAAATGTTATGTAGGAGTAGCAGTTTGAAAAATAATACAAAAACGGATTCTGATATATACCTAGTTAAAAGGCCTAAGCTATGGCTATAAATCGATATTAAGACGTGCCAGGTGATTTCTAGCTTTAAGATAGAGTATGACTCTCAACTCAAGTTCCAGAAGCCAAAAATATACCCCTAGTACTTGAGAAGAACTTTAAGCTAGTAAACTGTCTTCAAAGAACTATTTCAGCTGCACTAGGGTTTAAAACCATAGGTTTATAGCTTCGCTACGCGTTATTACCTCGGTAATATTCATGAGTTTAAGGCGGAAAATTGAAGAGTTAAAAGCGAGAGAAGACGATCTTGGGAGGCTACAGCTCGATGTTATAAGAGTTCTAACGATTTTTAACGGTGTGTTATGGATGAGCGAAATGATACCAGATATAATGAAAATACATGGATACGTAATGAATTACCTACCGACCGAGAAAATGTTGGAGAACGCCTTGAAAGAGCTAGAATCTGATGGTATTGTAACTGTAGAAGCTAGAGAAAGGGGCATGATGTTCTCTAAGGGGGTATATAGGGATAAGTTAGTTAAGCTCCAGAACCTAGGAGAAGCGAAAGCTGTATTGGCTTCTGATAATGTTTACAGGAACTATATGTATCGTAAAATGGAAATGCTCCGTCGGGCTCTCGAGCGTTTTGAAAAATAATCTATATCCCTCTTTTATCCTTTATATAGTCGTAGAACTTATAGACAAATGTTACCTGAAGAGGAGATTCTAGGCTCCTAGGCTTTATTCTCCTAATTTTCTCTATTGCATCCTCTGGATGTAAGCCGTATCTATAGATTAGGAGGCAAGCCGCTATAGTCCCTGTCCTCCCTAAGCCTCCATAGCAGTGTATTAAAACGGGTTTTTTCTCTTCCATTCTCTCGCTTATCCATTTAACGATTTCTATACACTGGGATATCGATGGCACGTGGAAATCCTTTATCGGGGCATGAAGTGCTTCAAAGCCTTTCTCTTTGAGTAATTTAAGGTAATTTTTAATCCCCCCGAGATGTAGAAGCTCGTGTGCCTCTACTAAAATCACTACTGCTTTTATACCTTCCCTTTTCCAATGCTCGATATCCCTTATCGATCTTGGAATTGGGGAAATTGCCAGTTTTCTTCTCACCACCCACTTAACTCGTGAGCTCACGTGCTAAACCCCACTAAATAGTCTAGAAAATGTACATACAGCGACGCCACGCCTCTCAGTAGGTCTAAGAGTTCTTCTCTCTCGCTGGTAAAACTGGATAAACAAATGTAGCCGTCCTCGTTTATATCCACTCTAACTTTGTTAAATACATCAATACCGAAATTCCGGCTTATGCGCTTTTTTAAAGCTTCAAGCAAGTGCATAAGAGCATAGCTTGAAAGGGAAGCATCGTAGAAGGCAAGCCCATCTGACTCCACTGCGAAGCCATAATCTTCCTCATACACGTCAAACCCTACTCTCTTCGGCAACACTTTATATGTGCTCTCAGCCAACTCGACCACGACAGCTATCGACGAGTATTCCATCCACTCTCTCCTAGCGGCTTTGAAACCTCTATCTCTAAGGTAGTTCACTAGCCCATTCTCCCCCTTAGATTTATCCAATGATACCTGTATTTCATCCTCCTCTATTTCCCTTAACAGGTACAGAGGCCCTATGATCTCTCCTACAATAGAAACCGGCGAGTAGGGTTGGCTTAAGCCGTAGAAGAGGCAGAGAGCTTTGCCAGGAGGCCAGAAAGCCACATCTCCCGGACTTACCGATAGTTTCCCTGTACTCTTAAATTCCAGAGGCGTCTCAAAGTAAAACTCTTCCTTCCAGCGTATAGCTTTTGACTCTATCGGGAGTTTTTCAACTAGGTACTGGGAGAACGGGCTATCGTCATAGATGAATACTGGTATTTCCCCATAGTCTTTGAAATAGAGATTTAGGTACATAAAAGAAATAGAGATAGCGATGCTTTAAATTTTTACCAGGTTATATAGAAATCTTCGAATTCTCCCTTGGGTTCTTCCCATATGACTTCCACTTTATCCACTCTAGCTAGGGATGGACCTCTTCTACACCATTCTATCGCCTTCTTAACGGCCTCTTCCTCCCCTTCAAAGACTGCCTCGACCCTCCCGTCAGGTAGGTTTCTTACAAAACCTTTTAACCCTAGCTTTTTCGCGACCTTTAAGGTATTTGCCCTGAAGAAAACTCCCTGCACTATACCAGAAATATATACGTGCGCTCTAACTACACCCATGCGTTCACCCCCAGATAATTACCACTAGAAATATTTTAATTAAATGATTGTTTTGTGTTGTTTACCCTCGCCGCCCATGGTGAAACTGTGGGAAGTACGCTCAAGAACATAGCGTTATACGTTTTACGACTATCTAGAAGTCTAATAGATTTCCTAGAGGAATTCGAAGATGCATACTCGACAGCTAAGCAATCAGCGCTGGCTTTATTCGTCAATCTAGGCAATCTTTTAGCCGGGTTATCGATTAATTCAGCTTTTAGAAGCCTAAAAGGCCACCCTCGGGTCTTCAGAGTTTATCCGCAAGTGCTAGGCACTAGGGGGATATTAACGGGCATATTCTCGGCTAGAACCAGTACAGGGCTACATTTAGGTTCCATAGGGACTAATTTGAGAGGGAATACGAAGTATTTCTATAGCATGGTCTCCACGATGCTTGTTCTAGCTTCCCTAAGCGCTTTTATAATATCTTTTCTTTTTTTCTTATCATCGTTTAGCACTTCAGTGGAAGTCTACGCGGTAATATGTACAACGATAGCTGCTGTTTCACCTTTTTCTTTAGCAGTTATCTCTATTGTAGCGTTCCAGGTCTTCAAGAAAAAATTAGATCCCGATATACTACTTTATCCTACTTCTTCAGTATTAAATGACATTGTGATATCCCTGGTGTTTATAGAGATAGCGAGGCTTGCCATTTTAGGACATGGAGTGTTTTTTGTAATCACGGCGTCTTTGCTATCAGCGTTTTTTATAGCTTTAGGTTTTTACACACTCCTTCGAGGAGAAAAAGAGGTTTTGCTGTCCACTCTCAGAGAGGGTGGACTCGCCTTGTTGATAGGCTTAACTATAGAGCTGGGCACGGGTTTGATTTTGAGCCGGCTTCTCGAAGTCGGAGGTGTAGCTAAGATAGCTATCCTGTACCCCGTCATGTTGAGCACGCTAGGAGGATCTATATCCATTGTGGGCTCTATGCTAACTACTAGGCTGTCTACAGGCGAATTTGATTTCTCAACTTATTCTTTCAAACAGTTCGGTCAAAACATAATCGGATTACAGATGGCAAGCCTTGTTTTCCATAGCTCTCTATCTTTTATAGCCTCTTATTTGATGAGGGAGGTTACGCCTTTAGAGTTTTTTACATTATCCTATCTATCCCACCTCCTAGGATTCACCATAATGATGCCAATAGTATTTCTGACGGTGTACGTTACTAATAGAAAGGGTTTAGATCCCGACAACTTCGTAAATCCCATAGAAAGTAGCATAGCGGATTTCGTGGAAACTGTTTCGATTTTAGTGGTTTACCGAACGCTTGGAGCCGATTAAGCAGTAAAGCTTATCTTGAGAACATTCTCTATTAACTCGGTGGTAAACGGATTGAGTAAAAAAATACACATTGAATACGAAGTCGAGTATCAACCCATCCCCGTCAAAGAACTGTTGAAGGAAATGAAAAATCTATCTACTCTCATGGTCGACCTAGCCTATCTGTCGGTTCTCTACAATGACATCGATTTAGCGACTGAAGTCTACGAATTGGAGAGGAGGATGGATTACCTAGAGCTCCTATTGACGATGCAGGCTTCTCTAGCTACGAGGAGCGTACGCGATGCGGAGAAGATAGTGAGCATCCATAGGCTAGCCACCGCTTCCAATAAAGTTTCCGACGCTGCCGCCGATATAGCCGGTATAGTGCTATCGAAGACAGGGCTACCTCCCCTAACTGTGAGAGATTTGTTCCCCCGCGAATCCACCGTGGCTAAAGTCGTGGTTCCTAAAGATTTGTACGAAAAAGGAGTGAAGATAGGAGAACTTATGGATAAACTAGGCGTTGTGCTGAATATTATGGCGATTAGACGAGGGAAAGAATGGACAATAGAGCCTAGCGAAAATTCAAAAATCTATGGAGGAGATGTACTGCTCCTCGAGGGTACCGAAAAAGCTATCAACACTTTGAAAAAACACTTTAACCTGCCAATCTATAAGCCTCCGCCCACGATAAGCACTAGAGAATACATTAGGATAGCCGAAGGACTTTTCCAGCTTAAAAACACCTCCCAGCTCATGCTAGATTTAGCTTATACCGCTCTTTTGACCAAAAGCGAAGTTATAGCTGAGCGGATAGAGGAGTTAGAGGATTATACGGATAGAATATCGAAAAACTTCGAGCTAGAGGTTATGCTTTGCAATAACTTGTCTGAAATGGAGAAATTGAACATTATATCGATAGCTGTGTCCAGTGAGAACATAGCCGATGCCGCTCTGGAAATGGTAGAGCCCCTCCTTAGAGGATTGGAGCCCCATCCCATCATAATGGACGTCTTATGGGAGACCGAAGAGAGGATAAGCGTAATCGAGATGGACGAGACCGATGAAGGAAAGACTCTTTCAGAACTCGGGTACGAGGATCGAGGTATAGTAGTACTAGCTGTTAGACGCGGAGATAAATGGTATATAACTCCTCCCTATACGGGGTTTAAAGTCAGAAGCGGGGATATCCTAATAGTCAAGTACTTCTCCGAGTCCGAGGATATAGTCGAAGAGCTTGAGAAAGAGGAAGATAGAGAGGAAATGATAGAAGAAATTCAAGAAGAAGAATGGGAAGAATAGTTCTCTATTTTAGCGCCACAATACCAGCAGTAACGGTTGTCAATTCTGATAACCCCGCCACAGCGAGGACACCGGATGTAATCCTCCTTAAACTCGGTTTTTCGGAGATTTTCGGCCCGAGCCGCGTTATATTTTAGCCTAACGCCACAGTATATGCAAAAATCCCCCCTTGGTACTTTCTTACCGCATTCCGGACAAACTACAAACTTCATAGGCTTCTCGTCGAAGTTCATATTAAAATCATTAACTCTCTAAATTTTAGGTGCAAGCAATGCACTTCCTAGACCTTCTACTAGAAAAGCCGAACACGTTTAAAATTCTCAAAGTGCTCCTAGAAAATCCAGAGCACGAGCTAACGAAATACGCTATTAAGAAATATTCCGCAACTAAACATGTAGAGAAAGCTTTAAGTGTTTTAGTATCACTCAACATGGTTACCAAAATTGAATGTGGCGGGATTGCTAAGTATAAAGCAAATATAAGCGATAATAGAGTTAGAGCCTTTAAGAAATTCTTCAGCGAGATTGGCTACATAGAATAATCTCAAGATTTCTAAGAGCGCTTCTAGACTGGAATAGCGTAGGTAGAAGTATAAAACCTGCAAATGCCTTTAAAAGAGAGAATTCCGGAAGCTCGTTTTCTAGTAAAGTGATCGCAGCTAGCAGGGAAAAGAATATAGCAAAGGGGTATACCTTTGTCGCTCCTTTTACTCTGTCTAAGATTAGGATCAAAATAATCAAAGATAGAAGAGCTAACTCCAACACGTTCGCGGCGTCAATAGCTATAACAAAGAAAAAGGCTCTGCCTAAATGTAAGGTGGGGGCAAACCCTATAAGTGCTAAGGAATAACCCGCTATTCTTAACAGCGAAAAAAACTTTGAGAATCCGCAACAACCGAATATCTTCAAGTATTTTAAAGCAAAAAATATTTCGTCTACTGAAAGCATCGCGAAACTGCCGCCGAGCAGCAAGAAAGCTTCATTTTTTAAAAACCTATAAGCTTTAGCTGAGGCTATAGTCATATAAAATAATATTATTGCAGAGAAAAATGCCGTTACTCCCACAATTTTCTCAATAAAGGTATAGATTAAGGACTCCATTCCTAGACTCAAAACGGATATGAAGCTAAAAGATATGAGCACTAAGCCTAGGATCTCCTCTCCGTGTTTTACGATAAAGCTCTTAGATAATCTACCGTAAAACTTCCTAATTTTCCCCGCAAATAAACCTAGGACTATTAAGGGAGTAGCTAGCCCTAGCGAAAACACACCCATGCCCGTCAATGCCAGAAATAAATTTAAGGCTTGATAGGTGGATTCTTTAAATACTATCATTAACGCCATTAGAATACTGCTTCCAGCACAAGGCGCTGCGATAATCGACATTAGAAATCCTATTAAGAAAGAGTTAGGCAAACCCCTTTTTATTTTAAGTTTAGGCACCCAAGCCTTGCTATATAGCTCTCTAAGAGGAGTAAACATGGCTATACCCAGAGCGTATATAAATACGCTCGTATAAAGTGTCGCCGTATCAATTGTGAAAAGCAGGTATTTAGATACGAAGTCCGCGGCAAAAACTGCCGCGATGCCGTACGCGGCGAAGCTAAGGTATAGACCCAGCGTGAAGAAGAGCATAGATACGCTCTTCCAGGCTCTGCTCTTGCTAGTTCCTATAACGTAGGTTAGGAAAACCGGTATCATTGGGTAGATGCATGGCTGAAAAACTGCTTGAAAACCTGCTATGTAGAGCGCTATTAAGTCTAGTAGGCTAAACATGTTCTTTTATTTTAGAAGAATTTGAGAGTAAAAAGGTTTTTCAATTTTTCTAGCTACAAAAGCCATATAGCTAGCTATATAGAACACCGCTACATAGACTATAAGCGCGACTATGTTAACCCAAGAAGCCGCTAAGGCGTCAAGCATATTTGGGTATATTTTCATTCCACTGATAATCTCTGAGATAACCTCAGTTTGATTTCCAGGACCTTCTGTCGAAGTGGAGGCTAATGACGTGTATAGTTCCGCTTCGTAAACGGAGTTAAGAGCTCCGATTATAGAATTTATGTGGAATTCTGGAGTAATGGAAGTTATCATACTCCTGATTTCAGTCATTTTCCTAAAGTATTCCTTGGTAGCCTCCGTCTCCGCCCCAACTGGCATCGGTCCCAGAAGAGCAAACGAGACGAAAACAGCTACTATCGGAAGTATTATCGTGAAAAGAAACCAGATGGCCAGCGACAACACTAAGCTTCTAGAAGCTTTATTGGATAACACTGAGAAGAACTGTGCTATAGAGTAGTACGCTATGGCGTACAACGTTATGAAAACTAGGGATACCATAGCTCTCGCTAAATCTTGGAGAGTTACCGCTACACCCGTTAGCGAAATAGCTACTCCCAACATGAGGTAAAACGCGCTAAATAAGACTAAGGCTATGGACGCAATGGCCCCTAAGGCCTTCCCGTTGATAACGTCTTCCCTATAAACTAGCCTAGCTAAGACCAATTTTAAAATCCCCCTCTCCCTATCGCCAGCTATAACATCGTAACCCATAATCAACCCTAATATGCTAGCTACGAATTGTACAGATCCTACAAGCGACGTTATTAGCGACACTAGCAGGTTTTCGCTAAGACTTCTGAGAACAAGGAAGTATATTGCAGTGAAATAGAAGAAGAAAATCGCAGTTACTACCAGTAGGCGTCGGCTTCTTATATTATCCGCGAATTCTCTCTCCGCTATAGCTAAAACCTTCCTCATTTCTCTTTCACTTTATCGTGAAAATACGAAAATATATCAAGTCAAGAAGCAGGATACTCTTCATACGTTTTTACTCAGAAACCTAGTTTATCCACGAATTCTATCACAGCATTTCTCCCATCCACGCTCTCTACCGTGATCACCAGCTTATCGAACTCCTCTTTCAAACTCAGCACGCCGAGCTTACTCTTATTCTCCAATATCTCATCAAAGGTCTTTTTAACGTTGATCGGGGAGCCTAAAGTTATCGTAAAAACCTCGCCCACCTCTTTCCTCACAATACCGGCTATTTCCTCGAAAGATCCCTGAACTAATATACGGCCTTTATAAAGTATGGCGGCGTGCGTACATATCATTCCCACTTCCTGCAGTAAATGCGTGCTTATGAGGATAGTCTTTCCTTCCCTGGCTAACTCATACATCAACCTTCTAAAGTCTTCCGCACCAGCAGGATCTAAACCCGCTGTCGGCTCATCCAGTAATAATAGCTCGGGGTTTTTAAGCAATGCTTGAGCCAAAACCAACCTCTACCTCATCCCTCTGGAGTACTCCTTAACCTTTTTATCTTTAAAACCGATTAAGCCGACGAGCTCTAGTACTTCCTCAACTCTTTCCGTTGCCTTTTCTCTTGGAATACCGTCTAGCTCAGCCAAATATAGCAGGTTTTCCTTCGCTGTTAAATCGTCGTAAAAGCCAAATCCTCAGGCACTAAGCCGACCTTTTCCCGTACTTTAACGGATTCTCTAACTATATCGTATCCCAGTACTTTTCCAGACCCATTCGTAGGCAGTATTAAGCCGATTAGCATGGAGATAAGCGTAGTTTTACCAGCTCCATTATGGCCGAAAAGTCCGAATATGACTCCTTTAGGAACTTTTAAATTTACGCTATTTACCGCAACAACACCGTTCTTATAGATTTTCGTTAATTCATAAGTCTCTACAGCGTAGATTTCTGTCACCTCTGCCCATATCTTCTATAAAGGAAGGCTAGCGCGATTATAACTAGGACTATCATTATGAGACCGACGTAAGCTATTTCACCTCGTTGTCTAACCCCTATTCTTAACAACCGTATAATTGAAATATCCTCGGCTTCTACCTTAAATTCTATAAAGTAGTCACCAGCAGTAGCTTCCGGGCTCACGCTCACGGTTAATACGAAACGCCCGGTCTCGCCCGGCATTATTGCTGGAATTTCCTTAGGGTCTACTTCGACTTCTATATTTTTAGGCACGCTGGTAATTGTTACTTTAACATTGCTTATCGCGTTGTACCCCGTGTTTTTAACGTTTAGATAAAATTTTTCTTTAGATCCGGCGGTAGCTTCCATATAGAAGTTCTCGGTTAGTATTTTCAACTCATACTTTCCAAGAATGTTTATCCCCAACTCGCTTTTCGCTTCGCTGGTTTCTCCTTTAGCAACGAGAGTAAAACATATGAAGCCGGGCTCTGTCCCGACGGGGATTGGTATGCTTATCTCTATCTCTTCTTCTCCGCCGCTCTCAAGGTATATCTGTCCTATTATGTTGCCGTTCTTATCTCTCAGCGTATAAGTGTATGCCTCAGGGAGACCCTCTAATCTAAATGAGACTACTGTACTGGAGAGCCCTTCATTTCTAACCTTAACTTTAAATCTAGCGATGCCACCGGCGTAAGCGCTAGTGAAGGGAGTAGCTGTCTGCAGTTGAACGTCATCGTAGCCTTCAACTACATTTATCGTAAAGTTTATGACCGAGCATACTCCTAAGCCACAAGCCTTAAGCGTTATTACCTCTTTTCCATAGCTAGCTTCAGGAGGAACTCTAATTCGGAGATGGGCTTCAATATACTGTCCTGGTTCCAAAAAGACTGTTGAAAAAGGTCTACCCTCTTTATCTCTTACCTCGGCACGCCATCCCTCAGGAGCTTCGGCGGAAAGTTCTAAAGCCGCGCTCTCTCCGAGATTATTAACTACTTTAAAATTGAAAACAACTTGGCTGTCTTTTAAAGCCAGAGCATCTATGTATTCCGCTTCTATCAACTTCCAATCTCTTCTCTCAACTATGATATCGATAGGTACTCTATGAGTGAACACGCCTAGAATAGATAGAGTTACTGTATAATGCCCAACAGCAGTTCTTGGGACGTACACTACTAGATTATAGTAATTCTCCGCCCCCGGAGTTATTGAAAAACCTTCTACGCGTAGCCCCTCACTAGTTACTAACTCAGCCTCCCATCCCGCGGGGGTTTTTATCTCAACTAGGCAAACCTCTTTCTCATACCCCTTGTTGGAAATCGTAAGCGGAATCTTTAGGACCTCGCCTTGTTTAGTTCTAAACTTATTTCCACTCGGCGTAATCTCTACCGCGTAATCCAGTTCTACCTCACCTAGCCAATAGGTAACAGCCTCGGTTAAGGATAAATCGAGTTTTATCTCTTTAGCTTCGTAACCCGGCGCTAAAAACTTAATAAGTATGACCTCACGTTCTACGTAGAAGCTGAAATCTCCCTCGCTCCCCGTTTTCACTTGCGAAATTAAAGTATCCCCACGGTATACCTTTACAGTTGCTTCAGGGATCGGGTTTCCCCCCACGTCTACGAGTTTACCTTTAACATTGATCTTCTTCTGGTATGGTATGGCTCTGCCGACTGAAGCAAGCAAAATCACGGCTAGTATCAGCGCCAACGAAGAAACTCTCCTATTTGAAGACATCACTATCATCATCGTTTTTAAATTAATAAAACTTCCTAAGCAACGAATCGACATATATCAATTTTTTAAATATTCCCATTCGCATTAATACTCTACCGCAATTGATTAAAAACATTGGAAAAGCTACTATAAATTCTTAACAGCCGACGAAACCGGTAATCTTTCGTAAACTATTTGTGGGTTATTTTTTATACCAAGAATAAACTATCGGCGGCTTAATGGCTATAAGAGAAAAACCGGTTAAAGTATCTGTGAATCATGCATTAAAGAAATTTAAAATATGGATAACTGTTCTAGCTTTAAAACTCCTCCATATGCTAATGTCTGGGAAGACTTTCAAAATTAACAATGCAAGGGTGGAAGTTTGCAAAAATGTTTTTAGCCCAGTTTTTACCCTTTCTTCCAGTCTTTTAGCCAAAGTCTCAACAATTGAAGTGAGAAGCAATGATATAGTTTTAGACCTTGGTACTGGAAGTGGCGTGCTCTCTCTAATTCTGGCTAGAAAAAGCTTTTTCACTGTAGCTAGTGATATAAGCCTAGACGCTGCTCGTTGCGCGTTGAAAAATTTGAAGAAAAACTCGCTTAACGCTTTCTGTGACGTCGTAGCTTGCGATTTGACTTCCGCTTTCAGAGAAAAAGCTTTTTCTCTCGTAGTTTTTAACCCTCCCTACCTAGAAGGTAAGGCTAAGAACGCTTTGGAAAAAGCGTGGATTGATGATTCCCAGACAGCCAAAAGGTTTTTCTTAGATTCTAAACGTGTATTGAAAAAATACGGGAGGATACTACTTGTATATTCGGACCTCGGCCCATTGGATCAACTGCTCGTAGAGGCAACGAAAGAGAATTGGTGGTTTGCGAAGATGACAGAGAGAAGAACGCTGTGGGAGACTCTGGCCGTGTTTAAATTTACGAGACCCTCGAAAGATTAGGAAAAAATGTATTATTCGACGAAAAGGAAAACGCAAAAAGTTCTATTTTTTAGGAAAAATATCGGAGAAAGTTTCATGCGTAATGTTTTTATATTACATAGTTGTATGAGGTATTCGGAGGTGAATAAAGTGGAAACTTACGAAGGTTTCTGCGTAAAATGCCGCAAAAAGGTAACCATAAAGAACCCTGAAATAGTAACTTTAAAAAACAATAGGAAAGCCGTTAAGGGCGTTTGCCCGAACTGTGGAACCACCGTATATAGGTTTCTAGGAAAGGCCTAAACATAAAATCCAGATATTTCTTTACTATTCCTCTAGATTCTTCTTCTAGAAGAAGAATCATACTTTACCACTTTTTCTCCGATAGTATGGTAGCGATCCCCTCCAAGGTGTAAGATAGGCTTGAAATTTTTAGTATAAGTGTCTTTGAAAAATCCCTCCCGTACTTGAAAGCTTACAACTTCACCTATAAAGAGAGTATGATCACCAGCTTCTACCGATTTTACTACTTTACACTCCAGCGCTGCTACACACTCTGCTATGATCGGGGCTTTTATCTCTCTCCCTTTTATTGGCGTTAAACCCGTTTCCTTAAATTTATCTACATCTCTCCCCGAAACAGAACCACAATACTTGACAGCATCTATCAAGTCTATGCTTGGAATGTTCACAGCAAATTCTCCGGTTTCAGATATTAACTCATGAGTATACCTTAACGGCGAAATGCTAACCGCTACTAAGGGCGGTCTAAAGGATACCGGAGTACACCAAGCCGCAGTCATAACGTTATATTTTCCTTCGGAAGACACCGATGTTATTAGCACGGCCATCTGTGGGTGTAAAAGCCTACAGATCCACAACTTATTCCCCCCGCTCTTGGTAGGATGCCTGGGTTTATATAAGTTAAGGGTATATCGTTTTAGCATCTATTAAGGTAAACGGTTGGATCACAGCACCTGCTTTGATACGAGATTTTGGGCCCATGAATACTCCTAACTTCCTCTTCTTCTTGATAATGCCCTGTAGCGGTAGTTCCCTTAATACCCGTTTTTCATCAGGCAGTTTGCTTAATACAGTCACCCTGGGCTCTACTACAGCTTTATAACCGAGGACACTGTCAACTATTAAGCTATAGGATCCCGCCGAAGCCTCGACCTGTAAGCTTGAGCGCTTTACCTCAGAGAATGCCCCCACTACAGCTCCTTCTTCTATGCTAGTGTATTTGCGTATAAAAGTGTTCATCCCTATAAATGCCCCCTTACCTATGTAGGCGGGACCCTTAATTACGGCGTTGTGGTCGATAACCGCGTTTTCCTCTATCACTACTGGTCCTTCAATAACCGCTGTGGGCGCCACTTTGGCTTTGGAGCTTATGAGTGATTGTTTTAGGTCTCCTAGAACATAGCAGTTTGCGGCTATGATATCCCAGGGGTAGCCTATATCGACCCAATAGCCAGTCCAGTGGGCGACGAAAACTTTTGCTTCTTTGACTAGAGAAGCTAGGGAATCAGGGAGGTTTAACCCATTATCCAAGAAATTAAGAAGCATGCTCGGGAGTACGTAGACTCCAGCTAGAGCGTAAGAGTACGCTTTTGGTAGCTTACGTGGTTCGTGGAACACGTCTACAACTATGCTACCCTCTACTGCGGCTACTCCGTAGCTCTCCACGTCTACTACCGGGGCCGTAGATAACACCGCGTTTTCCCCTACGTTTACGTAAGTGTCTAAGACTAGCCTGTAAAAAGCTTTAGGTGCTACTATGTCTCCATAGGCCAAAACGAAGTATCTCAGATTTCTGAAATATTCTGCCGCTGATAGGATAGCTGCTTCCAATCCTTCACCGGTTTGATATATGACGCTTGCGTACATGCCCCATTTTCTAACTATGTGTTCTTCTACTCTCTCGTCCGATACTACTACTATTAAATCATCCACCCCGGTCGAAACCAGCCCTTCGAGGACGTAGTCTATGACCGGTCTCCCGGCGACCCTCAGGAGGACTTTAGGGTAGTCTTGGGAAAGAGGATACATGTTTAAACCTTTACCACCGGCTAGAACCAACCCCTTCATTTACTCCACCGTTACTGTTTTTGCTAAATTACGAGGTTTGTCTGGATCGTAGCCTCTCGCGACGGCGGCGTAATAGGCTATAAGTTGGAGGGGTACCGCATATACTATGGTTCCGACAACAGGCTCTAACTTGGGCACTATTATAGCTTTATCAAGTCTCTCTCTTATGAAATCGGCTCCTTTGGGAATTACCCCTATAGTGTAGGCGCCTCTAGCCTTCATTTCTTCAATATTGCCCAACATATGTCTCTTCCACTCATCTTCAAAAACTAAAAAGACTACAGGAAATCCCGGTTCTACAAGCGCTATAGGCCCGTGTTTGCTCTCGCCCGCAGGGTATGCTTCAGCGTGAATATAGGCTATTTCCTTCAGTTTTAAAGCTCCCTCCATAGCTATAGGCAATCCTATTCCTCTTCCCAGGTAGAAAGCATTACTAGCAACTGCCATCTCCTCTCCTAGTTTTTTCGTAAAGCCTTCATACCTGGCCAGAATGTCAGATACCAGTGAAGGAACCTCTTTCAGAACTTTTCTCAATTTATCAGCTTCTTTTTTGCTAAGCTCTCCCGCTTTTTCAGCTACGGATATGGAGAGCCACGACAAAACCAGTAATTGCGTCGTGAACGTCTTGGTGGCGGCTACTCCTATTTCTGGCCCTGCTCTCGTGTATATAGTGTAGTGGCTCTCCCTGGGTATCGCGCTATCCATTACATTGGATACAGACACTACCTTAGCCCCCCTACTTTTGAAGACTCTTATAGCCATTAGAGTATCTATTGTCTCTCCGCTTTGAGAGACCGCTATCACCACATCCCCTTCCTTAACCGATTTCCTGTACTTCTTGTATTCGCTTGAGATTAGAGAAATAGATGGAGTACCTGCCAACACGTTCAATAGGTAGTCTCCGACTAGGCAGGCGTGGTAACTCGTGCCTGCTGCGACGAAAAACACTTTTTCAGCCTCTAGAATTAAATCAGAGGCTTTTTCAACGCTTTCATCTAAGCCTCTGAGAGTATCCCTGAGAGCTCTAGGTTGTTCGTGTATTTCTTTTATCATAAAGTGGGGGTAACCTTCTTTCTTGGCCATATCGGGCGTCCAGTCTATTTTCCTAATCCTAGCCTTAACGTCTACCTTTTCGCCTTTTTCGTTTTCTAAGTATATCTCACTAGGGGTCACAAAGCCTACTTCCCCATCATAGACGACTATGATATCTCTTGTGTATTCTAGAAAAGCCGGTATGTCGGAAGCTATAAAGTTCATCCCTCTGCCTACGCCTATCACCAGCGGCGAGTCTTTACGAGCAAAGAATATCTTGTCGGGCTCCTCTACGGTTATGACGCCGAACGCATAGCTACCTTTAATTCTCTTCAAAGCTTTTTTAAACGCAGAGAAAAAATCAACCTCTTCTTTTAGGCATTCCTCTATTAGGTGGGCTAAAACTTCCGTATCCGTCTCGCTGCGGAAAGTATGTCCTTTAGCCGTAAGCTCTTTTTTCAACTCTATGTAATTCTGTATTATGCCATTATGGACTACAGCTATCCTACCGCTACAATCAGTGTGGGGGTGAGCGTTTATATCACTAGGCGCTCCATGAGTCGCCCACCTCGTGTGCCCTATAACCGTCCACCCAAGTATCTTATCCAGCTTCATTCTTCTGTTAACCTCACTTATCTTCCCCTTACCCTTGCGCACCAGTATCTTACCTTCATAAACGGCGGCTACTCCTACACTGTCGTATCCTCTGTATTCAAGTCTTTCTAATCCCCCTTTCACAATTTCAGCAACTCGTAGTTTTACGCCGCCGCCTCTCTTAGCTGCGACCCCTATTATGCCGCAGGCCACATATTTCACCGGTCATAATTAACTATGCCAAGTCGTATTAATAGTTAATCTGTTTACCCGAATTATAGCATTATTTTGTCTGCCTATAAATTATCGAAAACTATTTTAATTAATATAATAATTCTGCCAAACATGAGCTAAAATCATGCATATATACGAAAATCATCGTTAAAATGAAGGTATAATTTGGCGTTGGGGACTACTGTTTTTATTATTTTTAAAACATCTTCTGCGTCGTCATGAACTTCTACTACGTTTCTAAGCTTAGCGATTATACTTAACTTAAAATCTACGTCTCTACGCCTGTCACCCCTCCTTCTGAAAATAAATGCTACCTCATGAACCGGCACGCCCCATTTCAATAGTTCTTCAAGCGTTTTCCGTTTGAGGTTTTCCGGCCTCCCCGTGATGACTACTACCCTTCCTTTATTTAACCTGTCTTTCAGAAGCTTTACCCCGGTAAGCCTAGGCTTATCATATTTCAAATAGTCCTCCGAAAGAAAGAGCTTCCAGAACCTCTGCCTACTCACTACGTCTAGGGATTTAGAATTCATATTTTCACTAAACCCCAGCTTCCTCAGTACAATTTTTACCTTCTCGCTCACATCCACCAAAACACCATCTATATCAAACATATAGACCAAAGTCTCGTCCATCAACCACCTGTCCAACGCTTACCGCCGCTTCATGTTAACTAGGACGGTATAAATATATTTAAGCCCTCAACATAGTGGGAGATAGAATGATACTCTCAGATGAAGAAATACTAGAGGCTATAAAAAGGGGAAAGATAATAATCGAACCCTTCACTAAGGAAAACGTAGGACCCTGCTCCGTAGATTTAACGCTCGCTGACGAATTCGTAATTTTTAAAGAAGGAGGCGTTATAGATCCGGCGAACCCCCGATCTCTCGGAGAGAATATCCAAGTGATTAAAACCGACGGCAAACCTTTCGTTCTAAAACCTAAGCAATTCGTCCTAGCTATGACTAGAGAGAAGATAGGTGTTGACAAGAGCTTGGCCGCTACGCTTGAGGGCAGGAGCAGCATAGCTAGATTAGGGATAGTCGTCCACGCAGCCGGACTAGTCAGCCCGGGCTCCGGCATAATACACCCTAAGCCCCTCGTTCTAGAAGTCTTCTCTCAAAACTCCAGCGAAGTAAAGCTCTATCCAGGCATGCGCATAGTACAGGTCATCTTCCACAGACTTTCAAAGCCAGCGAAACTGGGCTATGACGAACATCCGAGGTCGACGTACAAGCGGGAGAATGTTTGGATAAAGCCGTCTGCGTTGCTTTAGAGCTGTTCGTGCCTAACCTTTACAAGCTTTTTCTCTAAGAGCTGTCTATAGAGTCTATACATTTTATCTTTGCTCTTTATTAATACCTCGTTGGCGACGCTTACTAAGGCAGGCAAGTGTTTTAAATCTATAATTAAAATTCCCATAGAGAAGAGCGGTACTTCAATTCTTTCACTTCCAGTTATCTCAACAACTACTCTATACTTTTTCACGCTTTGAATCCCGCTATGTTTAAAGCCGCAATGTCTAGCTGTGGTTAGAATATTTAAAGCAGCTTCTAAGTTTTTAGCTATCACGTGTAGTATTGGAGGTTGTACACTAAACCAGGAATACTCGACAGCGGATTTTTTGAGCTCCTCTAAAACCGTTAAAACTTCTTCGACTTTTACCTCTCTATGCCATTTAGCGACTGTAATTATGTTGTGTTTATCTCCAGGCAACTTATTAAGAGTTATCTGAATTCTCCCGCTACAGCTACTCGTCGTATAGTATTCTTCATAGCTATTTATAACGTCTAGTAAAGGCTTTATATCAGCGTCAACACGACCTATCTTATACTCGAGCTCTAGGCGTTTTACGAAGTGTTCCTTTCTAGCAGTCCATGCGATCTCCTCGCTCATAGTCGTCTACCTCTAGTAATCTTATTAATTCGTAGAGGCTGTGAATAACGTTAACGCCCTCTACTATTCTCTTTCCTCGGTCTAGCAATACCGCGTTAAAACCAGCATTCACCGCGCCCAAGTAATCTCGTTCTAAATCATCACCTACGTGAAGTATCTCGCTGCCATCTACTCCTATCCTCGACTCAAACTCCCGGTAGGCTCTAGGGTCTGGCTTAAAAAATCCTGAAATATCAGGGGTAACTACAACAGAGAAAAACTCGGCTATACCATTTTCTTTTACTAACTTCCAGACGTCGGCGCTTAAGTTATCGCTTAGAATCCCTATTTTAAAATTTTTGGAGATTAAATGCTCTAGAACCGGCTTCACGTCGGGGTAGAGCCTAGCGTCGGCGAAATCGAACCAATGCTCGTACATTAAAACTGCAAGTCTATCCACAGCTTCCTTAACTCCTAAAGCTTCCAAAATCGCCCTATTAAGATTAATGTAATAATTCCTCACGTCCGATTTTTTAAGATCTTCTGCGTAATTTTTTATGGATTTTAAGGCTTTAACAACCTCGTCTACATCTTTTACTAGCCCAAATGCTTCAAGAAATCTCTTTATGATGAGGCAGGGAGGACTCTGCCGCATTAGAGTACCGTCTAAGTCGAACGATATTGCTTTTATTTTGGTAGTTTTAAACATGTATATAAAATAATTCATTAAAAGCTTATTATACTTTTACATTAAATAGCTCATTAAAGAAATAATAATTTCAGTAAAATCTATTTTACTTCCTAGTTTAAATTAATTGACAGGATTTTTGAACTAGGCTGCAAGAGGGGATATACTGGGGTATTGCCTGGATATTATATATACTTCGGCTTTTAACATTTATCAAGGGATGTATGAAAGCAGTCGCAGTAATAGGATTTAGTGGTTCGGGAAAAACGACTATAGTTGAAAAGGTGGTTGGAGAACTTAAAAGTAGAGGGTATAGCGTCGCCACAGTAAAACATGTACATGGAGCGAAAAGGATAGATTTAGCTGATAAAGACACTTGGCGCCATATAAACGCGGGCGCGGACTTAGCGATAGCTCTCTCGGATAGCGAGACTTTAAAAGTTAAACCGGAGAAAACGGAGCTCTGGAGGGTCCTCTGGAAGCTCTCCAGTTACGACTATGTAGTACTTGAGGGCTTTAAGAAAAGTTTCTATGGGGCAAAGATAGCCGTGGCAAACAGTGTCGTCGACGCTGAGAAATTATTTAACAGCCTCGTTATAGCCTTTGTCGGTAGATTAGCTAGCGACATGAAAGAATTAAAGGGGATTCCCGTAGTGGATTTGGAAAACGTGGATTTTCTTGTTGATTTGATAGAAGAAAAAGCGTTTATGCCTCCAGCGGGGGTTAACTGTAGAAAGTGTAGATATTCGAGTTGTGCAGATCTAGCGGCGGCGATTCTAAGAGGAGAAGCCGCTGTGGATGAATGTGTTTTCATGAAGAAAACAGGTGTTGAACTTATGGTTAATGGAATCGAAGTAAAATTGAATCCTTTCGTCTCCTTAGTGTTTAAGAATGTTATCCTGGGACTTGTAAACTCGCTTAAAGGGGTTGAAAATCCGCGTGAAATAGAAGTGAAAATTAAACTAGTTTAGCGCGATTTCTTTAGCCTTCTTTTTCGCATATAATTCTAGCATCCGCGATTTTTAACCCTTTTTCGTAGACGAAAACAGGGTTAAGGTCTATTTCCGCTATATATTTCCTATATGCCCAAATGAAGTTGGAAGTTTTGACTATTAGGTCGGCAACTGCCGCAACGTCGTAGGGGCCTTTGCCCCTATATCCCTTAAGGATTTCATATGCTTTCGTGCTCCTAATCATATCGATGGCCTCTTCCTCGTCAACAGGAGCGATTCCATATGATATATCTTTAAAGATTTCTACGAAAATTCCTCCTAATCCGAAAACTACTACGGGGCCGAACTGCCTATCCCTCAACCCTCCAACTATTACTTCAACTCCAGGCTTCAACATTTCCTCAATTAGAACCCCCTCTACTCTAGCGCCCGGAACATGCTTCCGAACCTCTTCCAGCATATCATGATAGGCTTTTACTAATTCTTCCTCGCTCTTAATGTCAAGTACTACTCCGCCTACATCCATTTTATGAATTATATCCGGGGAAACTATCTTCAATACTACTGGAAAGCCTATTTCGCGAGCGGCTTTCAAAACTTCCTCCTCATTCCTAGCAAACTCCATGCGTGTAACGGGCAAACCGTAAAGCCCAACCGCGAGCTTTGACTCATATACCGTTAAAATTCTTCTACCTTCTTTTACTGCTTTCTCGAGAATATCTAGGACTTCGCTCTCCAAAGGGAACCCCCTACAGTTTAGAAAACACATCTTCGAGTTTCAATTTTAATATCACATAATCGCTTATGGCTTGAATATAGTCCACCGGAATTGCTATCTCTTCCGAACTCCTCTTAATCTTACTTAGTATCTTTCCTATTTTACCAGACTCCTCTTTTAAGGAGCTTTTTACTATTAAGGTCTTAGCTACCATGCTTTCCAGATCAAGTTCTATGTCAACTACGCTCCCCACGTTTCTACCCTTGGCATCTATAACCACTTTATTAAGCAAATCCTTTTTAAACCTCACCGACATACACTCACCAACGACATTAATTGAGAGTAAAGGCTTATAAAATGTTAATTAGTAGTAGTCACCGAGAATCCATATATTGCCTATCGAGACATTCTCTAAGCCTTCCTCCCGGGCGGCTTCTAGGGCTTTCCTAGCGTGGCTCCTGCTAGTTGGAGGGAGGTCCCTTAGCATGTAGTCTGGATGAAAAGCCAGTAACCTATACGGTATAGAGGGGTTTAAACTCGCTAGAAACCTGGCGATCATCCTGACCTCGTACTCGTCTACATAGCCCGGAACTAGCAGAGTGCTCGCCATGAAGAGAGGAACCTCGGGTCTCTTATCCATGAAGCTAACTACATACTTGATATTCTCGAAAAGCTTTTCATTAGAAACTCCGGTTAAAGCTTTATAGATAGAGGGCGTCCATGCCTTAACATCGAACTTTACTATACCGCCGCTCTCGAGAGATAATTTAACAACTTGAGATAGTAAGTTCTTGTTCATTAGCCCGTTGGTCTCCCAGCATACCCTTAATATCCTGTCTTCGCTTCTAGCTCTCTCTAACGCTTTCCTAGCCACTAGTATAGCGTTTGAGATTTGGGGCGTAGGATCGCCCCCAAAGAAGCATATGCAGGTTACCCTCTTATCCGCTGCTCCAACGAGCTCCTTAAAGCTCTTTATAGGGGAAAGCTTCCGCGTATTATTGCGGTAGTGCCAGTTTTGGCAGAATAGGCAGTCTAAGTTGCACGCCCCGTAAAATACGGCTAGGTTGTAGTAGCCGTGCTCTCCTTTAGGCGATAGAGCATACTTAGGATACCCCAAACCCGTTGTTGCGGGGCACCAATCTCCCGCCACGCAGTTAGTCGGCAATGGGTCATAGTACCAGTCAACAACGGCCTCGAAAGGCAATTTCACCCGCCATTTCAACCTACCGTCGATATTTTCTACAAGCCCGCAGAAGCCCACGCCCCCCGGCGGTATAGAGCACTCGTTGGCGCAGACTTTACACGTGACACCTCCAAGATCTCTCGGCGGTGTCGCGGGAAGCCCATAGCGTTTCTTGCTTTCAATATGGGCTTTCTCCGCTACTTTAAGAGCCTCTTCCGCCCTATTCCTAAGGCAATCCGCACAAACCCCTATTACCTTCGATATGGTCTTGGATTTAGCTCCGCATAGACTACAAGTCTTCGCTTTAAACCATTTACCAGGCTCAAACGATAACAATTTCCACATAGATTATATAGAGATTTTACGCATAAAAATGTAGAGGTTAGAAGGCAGTATTGGCGGCTTTCCTAACACAGAATATATAGCCTACTCGTGTCCGACGAGACGAGATACAGTTTAGTACTTGAAAAACAAGGTCAACGCCCTGCCTCTAATGAACCGGAGGAGAAGAGGCAGATAAACACTAAAACGGTTATAAAAACCTGCCTACGCTGAACCCGTCCCAGGCATGCATACACTTTAGTTTTGATTCCCTGTAGTATGCGAATGCTTTAAAGCTAAATGAAGCTTGTATATGGTTTCTAGGTTCTCCTCTATGTACTTGCCCAGTTTTTTCTGTAGATAACGTGACGAAGCAATCCATTTCGAATAAGGTTTATCACGTATGTACCTGCGCGTATTCTCCCACTCCATCCTTACATCCTGTAGGTGTATGGTCCTGTTCCACCCCAACGCGCTCTCAACCTCCTCTAGCGGAAGTCTATCCACCTCGAAGATTTTCACCGCCTCCTCCTTCACGTCGACGACCTTTCCCATATGTTTTAATCCTATCAGTAAAGCGGCGAGCGATTTCAACTCGTTATTCATCAAAGTTCTGGTTAAATCGTTTAAGCCGTAAACCGCTAAGGTAAAGTCTTTATCTAGAAACTCTCTAATCCTATCTTCGACCTCTCTAACCTCCCTCCCGATGATGTAAAACTCTTTAAAGGATTCTCGAACTAAAAACTTCTCGCCATCGTACAAGCCAACCGCTATAAGCTCCACCCTTTCCTCCTCATCCAAAGGCAGGCTTAGGGCGTCCAGCGCGGCTACCTTTAAGGCTCTCGACGGCTTAGGCACATATATCTCCTTATCTCTAATTTTCAAAGCTATCTTCTCTCTAAGTAGCAGGTAGCTTAATGCCTTCAAAGCGGCTTGTTTAGCTATGTCCCACCTCAATCCGCTGGCGGCGAGCTCGAGGTGGGCGTCCTCGTCTACCGCCTGTAATAGTACTTCAGTCAACTCGTCGGGCTCGAAGCTTTCCACTTTCTTCATGACGTTGAGCCAGTCTAGTTTTTCAAGGAGCCCGGCGCTTTCAGGCTCGTGGAGTATTATCAACTTCTTCTCGCCAACTTTGGCTATATCGTACATTATGGTCTCGAAGGCTATCCGGTACTCGACCCTGAGGACGACCATAACTAGCGCAAGCCCTATACGCAACCACGTGAGATCCTCGTCGGGCTCTAACTCGACAGATATCCCGTACGTGTAATCGTTGTATTTGCCATAGGTTCCCGTGGGGACTTCGATGACTTTTAAATCCCTCAGCACTAGAGTTTTCCCATCCACGGGTATTAGCTTGCTCTTTCTCCCCCGCAGTATCCAGTGTACTCTGTTCGGTATTTTAGTGTAGATACCAAAGCCTCTTAACGGAGGATGGACGACGCATATAACCTCCGAGTGCAATCTACCCGCTACGTAATCTCCGAAAATGTTCGGCTCCTCCCCCCATCTGTATTTAGCTTTCCTATACTCTTCATAGGCGTAGGCTAATGCGTCGTTCCCCCAGATAACCCGCTCGCTCAGAGGCTCCTCAACCACAGCTGTGACAACTCTCCCCGACTTGCCCCCAAGTCTGTGAGATGTCACTATGGCATCTTCAGTGTAGTCTATACAACCGGGCTGAAATTTCTCGACTAAGTCGCAGAAGGATATATCCTCCAGGTACTGTTGCTCGTCATATCTAGCTTTCACTCTTTTAATGCCGAACGGGGGTGAGAACTCGTAGAAGTTTAAGTTAGTCCACGCGCTCTTCCCCCTCCTAGTCAGTTCCCCCTCTTTAACTAAACCAAGCTTCTCCAAGAACTTATACTCCTCCTTAGACAAGTGCTTCCTCATCGTGGGAGATACGAACTTATAGAGGGATTCGAAGAGCAGGGAGTACTTGTTATCGGGGTTTACGATCGCGTGCTCTAGAGGTAGCTCTAGCCAAGATTTAAAGACGGATACTCCCCGCGTCAACAATTCTCTATCCCATCTAAGCACGGGGAAGATAATGCTTTCGGTAAATTCTATCTCCTTCCTCCGACCCTTCCTCCCCTCCCTCTGGTGGTACTCTCTAACATCATCAGGCAGACCTACGTGGACGATACGCACGACAGTCCCTATATCTATCCCTTGAGCAAGTGTTCTAGGAGTGAAAATCAATTTTACACGCCCCTCTCTAGCTCCCTGCTCAATAAGCTCTCGTAGAGCTTTAGACACTAAGTGGTGGTGAGTTGCTATCATATCCGCGCGGTTTCGGGGCAGCCTATACTTCAATTTCCTAGCGAGTTCCTCGGCTTTAGCTATACTCCTCGTGAATACGAGCGTTACGCCCTCATCGTCTAAGTATTTCTCCAAGATTTCGGTGGGGTCGAGCTCTACTCTAGGAACTTCTAATCCCAAGGCTTCGAGAACTTCTAGTACTTTGTAGAAGTTCTCCTTGAATGAGTTGAAATCCTCCAGCGAGTCGATGATATCCTTCCCTACTCCCGGAGCCGAAGATAGGATGTCTCTATACTTTCTAACTATATCCCATATACGCCTGAGGTTTTTACCTAGGATTATATAGGTTTTGTTAGGTACTTTGAAAGCTTTCCCGTAGATAATAGCGGTTTCCTTACCGTTTATCTCCGTTAAGAAAGCCCCTAACTCCTTTGGATTCCCTAGAGTCGCGGTTAGAATAGCTATCTGAAAGTTAACCGGGGATAATACCCTCAATATCTTAATCATCGATAACAGTAAAGCTATCTCCCTCGGAGAGTAGAAATCTAGTTCATCTACAACTAATAGTTGGAATTTCGGTATAAGTTTGGACAGTACGGCGTTTCTGCTACCTACGGCGTGCCTTTTGAGATCCATGAGGAGAAAAGCCGGGTTTGTTATCAGTATCTGTAAATTTCCTATGTAATCCCTAAGTCTGCTTCCCTTAACCCCCTTCCTGTAGAATTCCTCTCTTCTCTTGGCATCTATAACGTCGACTTGAATCCCCACGACACGGGCGTAACTCTTAATTCTATTGATTTGGTCGTTAGCAAGGGCTAGCGTCGGGTAAAGCACTAGAGCTTTTACGCCCTTCTTAATCGCGTAAATTAACCAAGCCTCTGTCTTGCCAGAGCCTGTTCCAGATCTAAGTATTACGTTTTTGCCGTTTAGCAGAGCCTTATATGCCTCGTACTGGTGCTTATAGAGTTTTTTACCTGCGAGCCTTCCAGCGTGTCCATCGGCTTTTTCGAATTCCGGGATTAAATCGCTGAAAGTGAGCTCGGCTAGATCGGGCTCTTCCCCTCTTTCTCCGAAGGCGTAGTAGTCGTAACCTAGATTCTCCAGCACGGTTAAGCTATCTATAGGCACTTTTACACCGTAAGCTATTTCGCGTTGAGCGTTATTCAAGTTAGCGCTTTACAAAACGTTTAGTTAACAGGTAGATAACGTAGAGCGGAATGAAGACGTTATTCAAATAAACCAGCAACGTGAGGAATATCGATAGAGAATAGTACATTAAGATGCTGTTTGACTTCTCGGCTAGCTTTAAAAAAACGAATACAATAACCGTTCCGAGTAAGTGAACCGCTAAGTAGCCCCTAGCCCCCGTCCTCTCGTAATTAACTTCTTTCAACTC
Source organism: uncultured Thermofilaceae archaeon (assembly GCA_964501905.1). Classification (GTDB taxonomy): domain Archaea; phylum Thermoproteota; class Thermoprotei; order Thermofilales; family B69-G16; genus B69-G16. Next base: position 124,627 of record CAZCTW010000002.1, read on the forward strand.
GAGCAATATATAGCCTAGCGCGTTCGCTGCGGCTATTCCGGCTAGGGCTCCGGTTATAATCCTTATGTCGTTAGTGCTCTCCCTAAACCCTAGAAACTGGGTTAAACCGTCTACAACTATAGGGGTTAAGAAAGCAAGTGTTGCGAAGATATTGTAGTAGAACCTTCTAGTCTTATACCTGTAGAAAATCCAGATGTAGCCTAGAAAAAGCCCCAAATTTATCGCCGTACACCTCGAGCATAAGGGCAGCTGGAGGCCTGCTATGAAAAGCGATCTTGAGGGTATCTGGTGGCAGAAAAAGCTATTGAGGTAGAATAGGAGTTTGCGGAGCCAGTCACACATACCAGGGTTGTTCAGGTTCTCCTCTTCTCCTCTCCTTTACCCTTTCCCACAGTTCTCTGAGTTTAACCATTTCTTCCTCTTTTCTCTTGAAGTCCCTTATCATTTTGTCTAAGTCTTCTAGACTGATCTTTATTTTTAGGATCTCTACTAACGCTTTAACTATTTCCCTAGCCGCCTCCGGATCTACATAAGTCCTTTGAACAGCACCCATGAGTATGAACGTTTTAAAACCCCTTATCTTAGCCAGTCCCGGCAATACTCCACATGCTCCCGTAACGGAACCGCTGGATGAGACCTTAAATCCGAGTTTTTTAAGATATTCTAAAGTTTCGGGATCGTCAGCTGTGCAGAAAACTCTACTCTCCTCCCCCGCGGCAGTAGTGCCGCACACAGCGATCACCATTTTGCCTCCCATCTTCTCAAAATACTCTAGGACCTTCCCCGCGACCTCGTACTGACCCCAAGCGACTGGTTGAGTGTTTCCGGCTAGGAATATAACGTCGTGTTCCTCTCCTCTGTACAGATAAAACTCGTACCTCGGCAGGTTAAATGTGCCGTCTATCTCTATGAATATCCCGGCGTTTCCTTGAGGTAGCAATAGGTGGGATGAATAAAGCTCGGCTATCTTAGGCAATTTAAGCTCCTCAATTATATAGTCCACCGCTAGCTTACCCACTAAGCCCAAGCCCGGCAATCCCTGCACTAGTATCGGTTCTTTAAGCTTCGGCGTTTCATATTCTACAAGTTTAATAAACGCCATTCTAATGCCCAAACCTATGAGGAGCATTAAACTATTAAATGTTGCCTTAAGCCTGTAATCTCATGCAAATATATTTTAAAATCAAAATCTAAATATAAACGCTGATGATGAGACTGTTCCCAAACCGAGCGGATGAGGCTTCTCCTCCTTTGCTGACTTTAAGCTCGAGGCGGAAAAATGCAGGTTAAATCTAAACGCGGAGATGAAGTTAGACTATACTGCGACTTGGAAGAGAGAGTGGAAATAGGCGAACTCATAGAAATCTCAGAGGAAGATAGGAGCGTTGTAGTTCAAATATTAGATATAGAACAGGACTCCGAGCTCATCCTATCTGGGGAGAAAGGGAGAGAGGTTTTAGCTAAAATAAGACTTGAAGGCATAGGCGGAGAGAGCCGCGTGTACAAAGAGTGGAGCGGATGGTTCCCCTCCACACCCGTGCTGGTGAAAAAGGTAAGTGCAAGCAGGATCCTGGCGCCAAACATTTGGCAGGAAAGTCTCCCTCTCGGCTATGAGAGAAACAGCGAGGAACTTTTCCAAGTATCTCTCCAGAACCTTAGAACATTAAACATTGTAGCAGGATTTCGCTCTGAGAACCTACTAGCTACGTTAGCCGCTATTCTTTGCCTTAAGGGTTACAGGGTGATAGTATTCGATAGTACTGGGCGTTTCGCTAAGTTAATAAGGAGAAGCTTTAGAGAAAGGTTCCGGCGCTTTACAGTCGGAGACGAGATAAAACTTCCCATAGCCGAGCTAGGAGGAGTGTGGAGGGATTTTCTAAGTATTTACGGGTGGACTGAGCCTCTAATCACCATGTTCGATAGCGTTTATAAAAGCTTTAAAAAATCGAAATCTCTATCCTTTAAGAGTATAGTTAGAGAACTATCCCTTAGAAAAGATACGGAGCTATTCGTGGATTTCCTCTGCTCACTAAATGAAGTACTAACTGATGAACACGACGAAATCAATCTGGGCAGGCATGTTATATTAGATCTTTCGAAGTGTGATAGCCCGTCCGCGCTGCTTACAATTCTGCATCGTCTTATCAAACAAGACTACAACTTTTTACTGATCAATAATATTCAAGCTCTTCACGTACCGGATTTAGAGAAGCTAGCCCGATTACTAATATCTAAAAAAGACGCAGTGTTTATCGATATAGGCGTCGACACAGAGGCGAGCGTACTGCTCCGCTACGCTGTAAACTTATTCTTTACAGGTCCTTACAATAGGCTTTTAGAAGATCTATTCCCCCTGCTAGAGAATGAAGAACCGCTACTACGCAAGCTATCCTCCGAGGAATTCCTAATCAACGGGTTTTTAACCAAGAATACACCTGTAATACTGACTATGCTCAGACCGGAAGACTTCCTAGGATGATAAACGTGTTGTTTTCCAGGTTATACGTAGGGACTTCAGGTTGGGATTACGAAGATTGGATAGGCCCTTTTTATAGCAGTGAGAAACACTTATTCTTCCAATACTCTGAAGTATTCAATACTGTCGAAATAAACTCGACGTTCTACTCTTATCCATCAGCTAACTTCATCAAAGGATTAGCTAGAGTAGCCCCTCTCGGTTTTAAGTTTTCAGCTAAAATACCTAGAGAAATAACCCACAAGAAGAAGCTAAACCCCTCTCTTGGAATTGAAAACGATTTAAAACGTTTCCTGGAGATAATGCACCCCTTAAAAGCTAGCGGAAAGCTCGGAGCATTCCTCGTCCAACTCCCCCCTTTAGCTAGAAAAGACCTACACCACTTCGAAGATTTCTTAAACATATTACCAACAGAGAAGTACAGGTTTGCTGTAGAATTTAGACATGAGTCCTGGCTCTGCGAGCAAATTTACTCCCTCTTGGAGAAGTACAACGTCGCCTTCACAATCGTGGACGAACCGCTTCTACCCCCCGTGATCAAAGTTACCGCGGGCTTCGCCTATATAAGGTGGCATGGGAGAGGCAAAAGACCCTGGTATTACTACATGTATTCCATCAAAGAACTCGAGGAGTGGAAGCCAAGAGTTAAAAAAGTCATGGAGGAAACAGGCATAGTTTTCGGATATTTCAATAACCATTTCAGGGGGTATGCTCCCGCAAACGCTCTTCAAATGCTAAACCTCCTCGGTATAATCAATAGAAACCAGCGTAGAAAACTAAAGGAGATAGAATACTATTTCAACAGGAGAATAGCGGAACTAATTAAGGAAAAAGCTAGGAAAATCCAACCCGAAAAAGTGAGCCTGGAGGATCTGCTCCTACTCTTTTTAGACAAAAAACGCTTAGAAAGAGGTAGAGAAATCCCCGACTCACAGGTTAAAATACTCGAGGCTAGCGACTCATTAATAAAGGCAAGAGTGAAAAACTATACGATAATTATAGATTTCAAAAATAAAACAATTCTACACGACTGCGCGGACTGGGAGAAACGCTGCACTTCAATGCAATTCTGCAAACATATGGCAAAGCTATTCCTAACCATTCCGGGAAAACTTGCACGAGAAACTCTGGCAAAAATAGCAGGCGAACTAGACGAATGGGAATTTAAAACAAAAACTTAGGCCAAACCCATGAACCGAACTCGCCCTCGTCAGTAAGGCTTTATTATCCTCGCCTTAACTCTGTACAAGGTTCCCGCGTAATCATCTACCCACATGTGCTCAAACAACGCGGCATACTCTCTCAGAACCTCCTCCTCGCTCGACACAAAACCCCCCTTAACCTTCATCTTAACTATATAGCCGAAGAAAATCCTCGAATCTAAAACCCCCAAAAGCAACGGCCTTGCAGGCTCTATATACCTTATATAGCCTGGCGGCTCAACAGGCGAACTTATAAAAACCTCGTCGCTCGTAGCCACTCTCACGTCAACCCCTCCTCCACTCGCATGCTCAATACTATTCACGGCTTTCCTACTCAACAGCGAAAAATTAGGCACATAAAGCCAAATCCTAACCTTACAGATTCCAAGATTCCTCTCCAACTCCCGCTTTAGCGATGCTCCATCAACAAAGTAGAACGTGCCTCCAATCCTCTTACCCGCCAGTAAACCGTTTATCTGCCCTAGGACATCCTCTAAGCGGCGAACTCTCTCCTTAACCAACTCCTCGAAAATCCTCTCATCCGTAGTTATAGTATACCGCGTAGGCTTACCCTCAACTTTTAACACCAAGCCTTGAACAACTAACTCCCTAAGCGTAGTATAAAGGTGAGGTCTAGGAATCCCCGTCATCTCAACTAGCTCATCCACAGTCAATGGTTCATGCTCAGCCAAAATAGCTAAAACTTTAGCCTTTCTCGGGGAAAAACCCAAGTCGATTAAACCCTCCTCCACCCCCATATCTTAAACCTCGCTTTAAATTACTACCGAATAGTAGTACTAACACCAGGTAGAAATATATACTCCCTCCGCATTGCAGGCATCGGTGAAAAAATGAAGATCACCGTAAGCCTTATAAAAGCCGACATAGGCGGACTAGTAGGACACAGCACAGTCCACCCCAAACAAATAGAATTAGCCAAAAAGAAACTGCAAGAAGCTAAAGAAACCGGGCTACTAATCGATTACTACGTCTTTAACGTAGGTGACGACGTCCAACTCCTAATGACCCACACCAAAGGAGAAAGCAATCCTGAAATACACAAACTAGCCTGGGACACTTTCGTCGAAATAACAGAAAAGGTAAGCAAACCCCTAAAACTATACGGAGCCGGACAAGACCTACTAGCCGAAGCCTTCAGCGGAAACGTTAGAGGAATGGGACCTGGAGTAGCCGAAATGGAAATAGAAGAAAGAAAAAGCGAACCAATCATAGTATTCGCTGCTGACAAAACAGCACCCTCGGCCTGGAACTTCCCACTCTACAAGATGTTCGCAGACCCATTTAACACCGCAGGATTAGTTATTGACCCTAGTATGCACGATGGATTCAAATTCGAAGTCATGGATACTCTCGAAGACAAAGTAGTAATCTTAAACGCCCCAGAAGAACTCTACGACCTCCTAGCCCTAATAGGCTCCTATGAAAGATACGTAATAAGGAGAGTATGGAGAAAGAAAGACAACTTAATCGCCGCCGTAGCCAGCGTAACCAGGCTAAGCCTAATCGCTGGCAGATACGTAGGAAAAGATGATCCAGTACTAATAGTCAGAGCCCAGCACGGACTTCCCGCAGTAGGAGAAATACTAGAAGCATTCGCCTTCCCACACCTCGTCGAGGGTTGGATGCGCGGCTCGCACACTGGACCATTAATGCCGGTTGGTTTAAAGGATGCTCGGTGTACTAGGTTTGATGGTCCGCCTAGGGTTGTTAGCTTGGGTTTCCAGTTACATGACGGTATTCTTGAGGGACCAAGGGATATGTTCGATGATCCGGCGTTTGATTATACTAGGAGGATTGCTCAGGAGATTGCGGATTATATTAGGAGGCATGGACCGTTTGAGCCTCATAGGCTGCCAAGCGCTGAAATGGAATATACTACGTTGCCTGGCGTTTTAGAGAAGTTAAAGGATAGGTTTGTTCCCGCTGAGAAGATAGAGGCGAAGATTAAGAAAAGTGGCGAGGTTTACGAATAAAGCCCAAATTTTTCTTTCTTTATTTTTTATAATGTTTTGAAGATCTGGGCGGTCTCTCATTCTCAAACTAGGGGATTTTCGAGTTTGAAATAGGAATTACCTGAGGATTATACTATCAGGTTTATGGCGAAGCAACCCGACACATTTTTTGTGTTGATAATTAATGAACAATTTACGGGACTTGTTAAGAGCACTATGATATGGTAGTTTGAAGAAGTAAGAGGCTTTGATTGCAGAGTATTTGATTGATGAAAAACATAATTTTAGATATTATTTGGTTACTTTAATGAAACTGGGTTGGATTAATGAGTTTAATAGTTACAAAGTGTTTAGATAAGGTTATATTTTAGTTAGCGTTTTGGTTTATTATGTTTGCGAAAACAGTGTACTCTAAGCGCGTAGAGTCTCTTTTTTCGAAGTTGGAGATTGAGGGTGTTGAGGCCGTTGTTTTAACGAATCTCTATAATAGCTTTTACTTTACTGGTTTTGACTATGCGCTGGCTACTGTTTTGATTAAGGCCGCCGAGCCCGTGGTTCTTGTTCCTAGGTTGGAGTATTTCAGGGCGAAGAACGAGATTGTTTATGGGGAAGTGATAGGGGTTAGCTCCTTTGAAGCTGAGACTGGCCCCTATGAGAGGGTGTTTGTTGGGAAGACTTGGGATTTGGTTAGGAATGTTTTGAGCGAGTACGGGGTACGCGGTAAAGTAGGAGTAGATAAATCCGGTCTCAGAGTGGATGATTACAATAGACTGATGAAGGCTTTAGGCTCTGAGCCCGTGGACGTTACTAAAAGCGTGACTAGTTTAAGAGCTATAAAGTCCGAAGAGGAAGTCGAGGCTATTAGGAAGGCTATAGGAATTGCGGAGAAGGCTATGAAAAGAGCTCTGGATTGCCTCGAGAAGGGAGTTACTGAGGAAGAGATTGCCGCCGAGATTGACAGGGTTTTCAGGCTTAATCACGCAGACCGCTCCTTCAACACTATAGTGGCCTTCGGGGAGAACGCGGCTTATCCCCACGCTAAGCCTGGGAGTAGAGAGTTGAAGAGTGGGGATTTAGTTGTTATAGATTTAGGAGCTAAAGTGGATGGCTACTGTAGCGATATAACTAGGACTTTTGTTTGTGAAAAGGCTTCGGAGAAACAAAAGAGGATTTTTAACGCTGTTTTAAAGGCTCAACGCGCCGCTATCGAATCCGTTAAATCGGGGGAGAAGGCTAAAGATGTAGATAAGGTGGCTAGGGACGTTTTAAGAGAGTACGGACTAGCCGCCTATTTTAACCACGGTTTAGGTCATGGTGTTGGAATCGAGATACATGAGCAGCCGACTTTAAATCCAGCAAGTAATGACGTACTGCTGAACGGGATGGTGGTTACAGTAGAGCCAGGGGCTTACTTAGCGGGCTATGGAGGAGTTAGGATAGAAGATGTGGTGCTGGTAGTGGAAGGAGGATGTGAGGTACTGACCAGTTTTGAGCGCGTATTTCTCTAATAGTTGTTTTCATCTTATACATAGGCGGAAGTATGGTCTCCCCTCATAAGAAAGGCATTAGGTGTCTTGGAATAGCTGAGAGTTTTAGAAGAGATAGGGAGAAGTCGGTTTTAGTAGGAGTTGTTATGAGACGAGATAAGCTTATCGATGGAGTAGCGGTGACGACTATAACGGTTGGCGGGTTAGACGCTACGGATGGCGTTCTTAGAATCTACAGAACTTTAAACCGGGAGGATGTTAGCGTATTGATGCTCAATGGTTGTATAATATCGTGGTTTAATATAGTCGACTTGGAGAGAGTTTATGAGAAGACGGGCGTTCCACTTATATGTGTTACATATGAAGAATCCGAGGGAATAGAGGATTACATTAAGAGGTATTTTCCGGATGATTACGAGAAGCGTTTAAAGCTTTACCGTAAGCTCGGTAAACGGGAACTTGTGTACCTACATGGTCGGTACCCGGTTTACGTTAGGTTTTTGGGTTTGGAGAAGTGGGAGGTTAGAGCTCTCTTAAACAATTTTACGTTCTCCGGGAGACAGCCGGAGCCCTTAAAGGTGGCGAATTTCATCGCTAGAGCTATTCTACGCTCTCTATTAGCCGGTCGTTAAACTGGTGATATCTTCGAGCTCTTCCGCTATTCTGATTAGTTTATCTACAGTGAGGTAGGTGATTAGGGGTGGGCGTTCTTCTAGGGCTTTACTCCTGAGTTTGTTTAGCTCGCCGTAGAGTTCTCCTATTAATTTCTCGCATCTAACGGCTTTTGAAATATCTTTGTTGACGAAGCTTTTAACTACTTCGTGTTGTACCTCGGCTATCTTACTGGCGAAAAAGTCCAGCCTTTTAAAGGAATCTGGAATCGGGGGGTATGTTTCGATTGTTGTTTTAGCTATCGCTTCGCTATAGTCTCCTATTCTCTCTAGATTTCTTACAACTAATCGGTAGTCAAGAAGTTTTAAAATTTCGCTCGCCGCAGCGCAGGCCTTTTTCAAGGCGCTGCGTATAAGCCTCACTGTTAGAAAGAAGAGTTTATCTACTTTATCGTCTCTCGAAATAACGGATTGAGCCAGTTCTCTATCTCGGCTTAGCACGGCCTTGACGGCGTCTACGTACATAGAGCTAGTTATCCTATCTATTCGATGTACGAGGGATGAGATATCGTAGTCTTCTCTTAGGAAGCACTGTACAACTATTCTATTCCGTGATTCCTCTACTATCTCGGCTCCAACTAGCAGTTTGAGCGTCTTCTCGATTTCCTCGATTAAATCTGGGTTTACACCGTTTTTAGAGCGTATATTTATGATCTCGACTCCGTCTAGGTAAGCTGTTACCAGGCGTTGAATGACGAAATCGTCTACTGTTACTTCAGTAATTTCCATTCTATCTTCCACGCCTATAGGATATATTTCCAGTACGCCTCTCTTAGCTTCGACGCCCACTATTGATGAGCTTTTTAAATCGTGGGCTTTAACCCATCTCTTAGGGAGGCTAATGTAGTAGGATCCTCCGATCTTGACTATTTTCCTATGTTCCATAATTTAACTAATTAAACACCGATTTAATAAGGATAAAGGAAAAGAAAGGTTTAAACAGTTTAATGTTTAACACAAGCCCAGCCTAGAAATGTTAACCTCGAAGGGCTTCTCCAGTATCCCTGCTTCCGTTACTATACCGGTTATCAATTCCGGAGGCGTTATGTCGAAAGCGTAATATATGGCATCGACCCCTTCTGGCGCTATCCTACGCCCGAAAATATTTAGTACCTCCTCTGGATCCCTCTGCTCAATAACTATCTCATCGCCGGTTTCGATAGAGGCGTCTATGGTACTTGTGGGCGCTACGACGTAAAATGGAATTTTAAACTCGCGGCAGACTAAAGCCAGCGGATATGTGCCTATTTTATTCGCTACGTAGCCTTTCCTCGTTATCCTGTCCGCTCCGACGAGCGCTACATCGACCCTCTCTTTCATTAAGACTATGCCTATTGAATTATCCGTGATTACTTTAACCGGTATTCCAGCATGGCTTAACTCCCAGGCGGTTAGCCTAGCTCCTTGAAGATACGGACGGGTCTCCATTGCTATCACGCTAACTTTCTTCCCTTTTAGGTGTGAAGTGTATATGGGCGCAGTCGCCGTGCCATAGTAGCTAGTGGCGAGGGAGCCAGCGTTGCAGACTGTTATGACTGTTCCGCCGTCTGGTATCAGTTTCTCCCCTACCTCCCCTATCTTCTTGTTAGTTTCCTCGTCCTCCCTCCAAATTTTTAAAGCTTCTTCAACCACCGCCTGCTTAAGGTCGCTGACGCTATCTGCTCTACGTGCTGCGTCCAATACTCTGTCTACGGCCCAGAAGAGGTTTACCGCTGTAGGCCTAGTCTTTCTTATATATTCAGCGACTTTCTCGAGTTTCTCTTTAGCGACTTCTATATCAGCGGTTGTCAGTTCTTGGGTGAAGAGAGCTAGAGAAAACGCGGCAGCGACGCCTATTGCTGGAGCCCCTCTAATCTCCATTTTCCTTATAGCGTCTGCCACTCGCCGCCAATCTCTAGTCTCTATATGTTTGAGCTCGTGGGGCAGGAGGAGCTGGTTTATTAATCTAACCTTGCCGTCAACCCATTCTATGGTTCTTGGGAGGTTTAATTCCAAACTTTCACCTCTGCCTTTCTTTAAGGTATTTTTCGATTGAGGAGAGATATCTAGCTTTTTTCACGGCTTTTTTCGAAATTTCTATTACTCGCCCGTTTTCCACGACGTAGTGCTTTCTCTCTATCTCTCTTCCCAGAATTTTCTCGACCTCTTCTAAGGCAAAGTGGAGTTGAACGCAGTGCGGCGACCCATCCACCGTCAAGACTACTACCTCCTCTACGTCTACCCTGGCCAGCAGCCCTGCTAGCTTAAAGCCAACCATATTGATGTGTTCCCTTTCCATACACACGGCTAAGGGGACTCTGCCCTCGGCGTATAGTTGAAACAGCTCTGGGTACTCGTCTCGCACGCACTCGCCGTAAATGAGCAGCCTTTTCCTCTCCCTAATCTTCTTGGAGCAGACGTTAACCGTCATGAACTCCCTGTACACGGGGTAATCTTCCATAGTGCTCACTTGATAATTTTGTAGCTGGTCTTTATCAAGACACCGCCCTTCCTAACCATATTGCTAGCCGAGCAGTAGGTCTCCTGGGAAAGCTCTATAGCCCGCTTAAGCTTCTCCTCGTCCACGTCGCCCTCAACCACATACTCTAAATGAATTGAGGTAAATACTCTGGGGAATTCCTTCCTGCGCGCGGCCTCAGCCCTTACTTCGAGAGATTTGAAATTCTGCCTCATTTTGCGCAAGATCATCGCCACGTCAAAAGCCGTGCATCCCGCTATACCAGCTAAGATAAGCTCCATGGGCGAAGGCCCCAAGTTTTTGCCGCCGTGCTCCGGGGTCGTATCTATAACCACGCCATGCCCGGAGGAGGTTTCAGCGAGAAAAACTGTGTTTTCTATCAATTTTACTCTAACACGCATATCCCAACCCTCTAGAAAATTTAGACGTAGTACAAACGGGATACACTCGTATTTTACATATATTACGTTTACTGGCCGGTAGAGAAAGTCATTTTAGTGTAGAGCAAGCTACCGAATTGAGTGACTATGATAGATAAGGGCGCAGTTAGCGCTTTGGTGAGAGCTGCAGTTGTTTCTCTAGCCGTACATACAGCGATGAAACTTTTCCCCTTTTATCCCGGATTCGCTCAAGTAGCTCTATACTCCGTAATCCTCCTAATATCGTTTAAACACCCGAGAATTGCTCTACTCACCGTATGGTTGGCAATGCTGCCCGCGGTCGCCTACTATAGCCCGGGCTTGGCTCTGCTCCACGCGATCCTAATCGTTCCCTTCGCCTCTCTAGTCAGACGACACTGGCTAGCAGGCGCTCTCTACCTCATACTGGTCGGCTTAAGCATTACGGAGCAGTTTATGGGTCAATTCTCGGCCGCTATATTAATAGCGTCATCTCTGTTTTTTGATCCCTCCACAGCTGCTTTTCTCGGGCTCATGTACTCTTCTTCAGTATTCGCGCTCGCAACCTGGCTCTTTCCGGCCGGCTTAGTAAATAGGGGCTTTATTTTAGCGTACGCAAAAGGTCTAATTACATACCCCAAGCCCGCCTTAGCTAATATCAACGTCGCTAATTACATCGTTAACACGTTTTCCAGCGACTCTTTGAGACAAGCATCGGCTCTACTAGAGACCTTATACTTGAGCGCTTTCTCATACGAAATGATGCCCTTAAGCTTGGTAGCTGCGTTTACGGTAGCTCCCTACAGCCTCGCTTCGCTAGCAGGTAAGGACTACTCCAAGTGGAAAATAGCAGTGGCTTCTCTAGTTTCATCCGGGATTCTGGCAGCAATTTTCTCAGTTACCTCGTATACGATGTTCTCCATGCCTATAGATGTAGACTTCTATCTACCCTTCGTCTTCATGACCCTACTCTTCTCCTTAAGCACCGGTAGTATAGCGGGGATTGTACACAGGTTAAGGGAGGAGGAAATCTTCAGTACCACGTTAAGCAACATGGGCTTTTTCGTTCCCGTGAAGAGCCAGAAGATATCCTTCGACGATATAGGAGGGCTAGACGAAGTCAAATCTCAACTCTATGAATCCATAATCCTCCCGCTGAAAAAGGCTAAATTAGCGAAAAAATTCAAGCTTTCAATCCCTAAGGGTATACTCTTGTTCGGCCCGCCCGGATGCGGAAAAACTTTGATAATGCGAGCCTTAGCCTCGCAGTTAAAAATGAAGTTCATCCACGTCAAGTGCAGCGATATAATGAGTAAGTGGTACGGTGAGAGCGAGCAGAAACTGGCTAAGCTATTTGCTTTAGCGCGTAGAGAAGCTCCTTGCATTCTGTTCTTCGATGAGATAGATGCTATAGCTAAGAAGAGAGACGCCTACTCGACAGACGACGTAGCCCCTAGGCTCTTGAGCATAATACTCAGCGAAATGGACGGTATGGAGCCCTCAGAGGGGGTTTTGGTAGTCGGCGCCACTAACATGCCCGAGGTTCTAGACCCCGCTATTTTAAGACCGGGGCGCTTCGACAAGGTTATATACGTGCCGCCCCCCGATAAAAAGGCTAGAGAGGAAATTTTCAAAATTCACTGTAGAGGACTACCCTTAGCCCCGGATGTGGATTTCTCGGTTTTAGCGGAGATGACCGAGCGGTTTAGCGGAGCCGATATCGCTGCGGTCGTTAAGGAGGCTTCTCGAAGAGCCCTCAAGGATTCTGTGAAAGAGAAGAAGAGGTTAATTGGACTAGGAGATTTCGTATCCGTTATTAAGAAATTTAAACCTAGCATAACTTTCGAAATGCTGGAGAAGTACGAGAAGTTTAGAATGGATTACGAAAGAATGAAAAGCGCATCTCAAAAAGAAGCTCTGATAACGCCGGTGAAGTTAGAAGACGTAGTTGGACTAGAACAGGTTAAAGAGGAGATCCTAGACGCAATTCTCATACCTCTAAAACATCCTGACCTCCTCGAGAAGTACAGGATACGCCAAGCCAAGGGCATACTGATGTTCGGCCCGCCTGGATGCGGGAAGACAATGCTTGCTAGAGCCTTAGCTAGCGAGTTGAAAGTGGAGTTTATAGAGGTTCAGTGTAGCGATATTACTTCTGGCGAAAACCCGGAGTTAAACATTAAGAAAGTTTTCTCAATGGCGAGAGAAAATGCCCCTGCGATACTCTTCTTAGATGAAATCGATGCTCTAGCTCCGGCACGGGTGGGTTCTTCGGAGAAATCTAGAAGGTTAATAGCTCAACTTTTAATCGAGATGGATGGAGTAAGGAATTTAAACAACGTCGTCGTGCTAGCTGCAACTAACAGACCCTCAAGCCTAGACCCCGCCCTGCTCAGACCGGGGAGGTTTGACAAAATACTGTATGTTCCGCCTCCAAATAGGGAGGCTAGGATAGCGCTATTTAAAAAGGAGCTTCAGGGAGTAGCTGTAAAGAACTTAAACTACGAAGCTCTAGCAGATTTAACAAAGGGATACTCGGCGGCCGATATAGTGTACATATGCAACGAAGCTAAAATGAAAGCCGCTAAACGCTTGCTGTCGGGCGGAGAACCCGAGGTTACATTCACGGATTTAATCTCCGTGATAGAGGCTACTAGCCCGAGCATAACCGAGGATATGCTGGCCGAGTACTATGATTTCTACTTGAGATACAGGAGGCCCGTCCAGGTATTGACTTTGCCAAAAAAATCATAAATGAAAGCTTTTTAGGAAAATAGTAGCGATGGACATATAAGAGGGATAGTCTATTAGACTGCTAACCTATAACTGGACCGTAGGGAGTTTCCATGGCTACTATGAGATTGGAAGAGATACCTTTTATGCATTGGGGGATTATAACTAAGTACAACTTTTCTCCAGAATACACTAGGTATATACCTAGGAAAAGGTGGGATCCGCTTACCTCGGTCGAGATAAAATTATACGACGAGATTACTAGACAACTAGTCGGGATAGGGAAGAGAAAAGGGCATTTCTCCTACATTAGCCCCATCAGGGGAAAAAGGCCTAAAGGCGAGGGAAGAGTAAGAGATGTTTTCGAGAAGATAATAAAAGGAGAAGATTACGCCATTTTCGTAGCTTTAGACGATAAAGCTAAAAACGACCCCTTTTCGCTAACGCCCGAACTCTTAAACGTGGAGAATTATAAAGCAGCTACCATAATAAACAGATTCCCTGCAACCGTGAGGTATATAGATAGCGAAATCCTTGAAAAAGTTAGGCCTTTAATAGAAGACGAATTCACGCGTATAGCGTTTGGAGTAAACTTGATCACTTTCCCTGTGAACTACAGCGAGACTTTAAGCGAGGTCTCCGTCGAAGATCTAGTTGCGATATTCAAATCTATGCGGACCGCAATAGTCAGAGTAGCGGAAGCTGCCCGTAAGAAAGGGATAGACCTGCTCCCAGTGTATCCATTCTTTAACATAGGACCTATGGCGGGCGGGAGCCAACCTAGGCTACACTCCCAAGTCTACATAGACTTGAACATAGACGGGCATGGAACTATGATGGAGAATATCCTCCAGGCTTTCGACGAAATGCGCAATAGAGGAATATGCTACCTATGCACGAGCAAACACGACGACAGAATAGTCTACGAGAACAGTACTTGGATTGTCTGGACATCTCTATCACCTAGGAGGAATTACCACTTAAGGCTAACGCCTAAAAGGCATGTAGAGAGGTTTACCGAGCTTGATGACTTTGAGCTAGAAGGGTTAGCCGACGCTTTAATACGGGTATCAAAGGGCTTAGATAGGCTAAACATAGACCGTAACAGGAACGTGCTCATATACTCCAACCCAATCGGCTATAACTCGATATTTCACCTATACATAGACCTCATATCCTTCGAGAAAATAGGAGGCATAGAGATGCTGGATTCATGCAGGGTTGCTAGAATAGCTCCCGAAGACGCCGCAGCTGAATTGAAAAAAGCTATGAAAGAAATATAGCTCATTTTCCTCGAAAATCCTTTACGTAAACTTCTCTAGGCGTTTAGGCTGTAATTTTTACTTCTCCCATTGGGAAAAGCTTATATTTTAGACATAAATTGGGTTGTGACTGTCTATGAGCGAACAAATGAGGATATGTGTCAGCCTTGAAAGTATAAGCCCCTGGCTAGTGAATAAAATATTAAAGAATTTAGTTGAGAAAGGCGTGGACCTAGCCGAGGTAAAACTACCCATATCTGGAGAAAAAATAGGAGATTTAGAGAGAGTAGTTAAAAATTACTGTAGCAAGATTATCGTAAAGCCTATATTCACGGGCAAACAAGGATTCCCCGTTTTAAAGCGTGTAATAGAGAATAGACCTTTCTATCTCGAACTCGACATGGACATTATTGGAAAACACCCAGAAATTCTAGATTTAATCATGGAGAACGACGTTTTCTTAATGGTTTCAATCGACTACCAGAACTCTCCCTCCGTAGATGAACTGGTTCACGATGCGATTAGAGCGTTAGCTCAGAGCGATATAGTAAAGATAACTTTTCCAGCTGAGAGCTACGAGGATAATCTGAAAGTTTTCGAAGTCTACAATTCGCTACGCGAGGATAACAATAGGATGGTAGTGGTGGCCAAGAAGGAGAAAGGGTATATCTCGCAACTTCTTCTGCCAGTTTTAGGAGCCCCCTTTGCCATAGCCTCTACAGAGGAGGATAAGAACTCTGATTATATAAACTACAAAGCCATTCAAGTTTTCTACAAAATGCTCGGCTCAAAATCTACTTGAGACCTATACTCTTTTCTAAACCTGTCCCCTATAGCTAGACGTTATTTTTAAAAAAGTCTCCCGAATAAGGGTTCTGAGAAATATGTATGAAACAAAAACACTAATCTTTGCTGTGACTCTCCTCGCATCTCTAGCTTTAATTTTCCTGGGCTTTATTTTCATTGTGGCGGCTTTCTATCCGGGCAAGACCTATAGGCTACTTATCGGAACTCCTATGGTAGCTGTGGGGACCGCGCTTATCTTTCGCCTCTTAAAACCGGAGCCAAAAATACTCACAGTCACTTTGAGATGGGATCCTTCAGGTAGAATAATAACCGAGGAGTTAAAATGCCCCTATTGCGGAGCCCCCCTTCCTCCGCCTGAGCCGGGAAGCGAGTACGTGAAATGTCCCTATTGTGGCAAAACAGCGAAGATTGTAGAGGAGCCGATATGGTAGCTATTTGAAAAAGAACTCCACCGCAGTTAACAGGATTTCTATCACTATGAACAACAATATTAGAGATTCAAGAATGAGCTCTCTCGAAGTTGAAGCTAGATCCGAGATTACCCGCCCCATCTCCAGTATATCATCTAGCTTCTTATCTAAGGCTCTGAAACGATCATCCATCTCGAAGACTGTTCTAAGCTCTTCATATAGAGCATCTAGTTCCGGTTCCTCCCATACTATTTCCGGTTTTTCTAAAATCATAACATCTGATAAAGCGTCGAACCTAGCTCTCAGTACGGATATGAGAGATTTGACCGCCGGCTTAACCCTAAAGAAAAAAACGCTTTTCTCGAATTGTCCGAGTATCTTCTGGGCCTTCTCTAACGCGGCGTCCACATCCCTTTCAATTCTCTCGAGCGCGAGCGATTGAGCTAGGGTAAAGGCGATTATCTTTATAATCTCCCTAGTTAGAGGAGTTTCATTAAGTATACAAGCACTATCCGTAACGATTATCCTCTTATCCTTCACCTCGTCGAAATTCTCTATTGTTTCGTCCAGAAGCGATTTAAGCTCTTCTTTATCTTCTAGGACTATAACCTCGTATTTCTCAGTATAGGGTTTGAGAGGGTCTCTGACGTATTCTTTAAGTATTCCGTAGATCTCTTGGAAAAAGCCCCTATACGGGTTCATGACAACGAACGATCCGAAAGAGTAGATGAAAACCTCTTTGCCTTGATAGCTGAAATACAGGGGCTCCTCCCAAGCCAACCTTACCCTACGCTTCATGTATTCCCGGGAAAACCTTTTTACGTCTATTTCCCTGCCGATGTTATACGCTATTATAGTGTACTTCTGCAATATCCCATCCTCAACATTTATTTGAGCACACTTTATAAAAGGTGTTTTAGGGATAAGGCAGCAGGATTAAAAACTGGTCTCCATACCCGCTTAGCATTAATAATCCCAACGCCACGAGAAATAACCCTGCTAGCTTTTCAACAAGCCTTCCCCTAGAAACTAACCTCTTCCTAACCTTCTTCTCTTCTTCCCTCCTCCTTTTCCCCTCAATTTTTCTATCCCCTTCTTTGCTTTTTGAAAATCTGAGCCATAACGTACATCGACAAAGCGAACCCCGTCGCATAGATTATCATGACCAGGAGGCCTTCTAGAGGGCCGCCAAGCATTATAGTATAGATGAGAAGTGTCCCCACCAAAGGTCCTGGACAAGGTGACCACATAATCCCTAGTATAAATCCTATGAAAAGACTGCCTATATCGCCTCCCAAATTTTTAACCCTTCTGCCGAGGAAGTTTGAGGCAGTCGAGGATAACTTAGCTAAGCACATATTTAATCTATCAATTAGGAGAAATAGGCCAAAGATGACCATAGCTATATAAGTTATCTCCTCGATCACAGCTCGCCAAGTCGTTAGAAAACCTCCTATACCCCCCGTAATTGCTCCGAGGAGAGCAAAGCTTGTAACAAGGCCGATATTGATAAGCACTGCTCTTTTACGGCTAGCAAGTTGAAACGCGACAAACACGGGGAGAATGGGGAGGATACAAGGGGAGAACGTAGAGATAACCCCCGCTCCGAATACTAGAAGCAACGTGAACCAAAAACATCCCTCCTTCCGCCTAGAGCCTCCTTCTCTAGAGAAGATATCTGCCCACTAGACGTGGAGTCTCCGCTCGTGTCGAATTCTTCTCTCTCCTCCGCCTCTAAATAGCTTATAACAAAGCTTAAATACTCCCTCAATTCCCCAACCTCCATAAACCCTGAGTGCCAACCTTTCCATAGTCTATGATTAACTGAAGTGCCATCGGGCAGGCGTACGAGAATAGTCTGGGTTCCTGGAATTCTATACATACGAGCAAGCGCAGCCTCTTTCCTGGCATTGATTTTCAGCGAGATAAAATGCTTCTCTAAAAGTTCAATAACAATAGGGTCTTTAAGCGTCTCTTCCTCAAACTTTTTACAGAAAAAGCACATCTCGCTGTAAAAAATATATGAAGAGAGGCTTTCCGCTTTCTTCTGATAGATCTACTGCCTCGCTGTAGTTCTCCATCCAGGAGATTCCTTGAGCTAGCGATAAAGCTGCCAGAAGAATTAGCGCCGCCGCACATAGCCCTGCAAGCTCCTTCGTAAGTCTCACGTTGAGAAAACTAGATAATTAGCTTTATGTCTAAATAACGTTATAATAATGGCTTAGAGTCTAATCGGCGATATCCATGGCCAGTTTAAAGATGGACCCTGAGCTTTTAATACTCATACTTCCAGCTTGGATCGCTAATGCTACTCCAGCCTTCCTTTCCAAATTTCTCCACTTTAGTCACCCTATAGACTTCGGTAAGAATTTCGTGGATGGTCGGCGAGTACTAGGCGACGGGAAGACAATAGAGGGATTTTTGAGCGGCGTGTTAGTGGGAACTCTCTCAGGCTATATTATGAATATGTATTCCCTCCATGACCCCTATGCCTCGTTCGTGCTAGCTACGGGCTCCATGATAGGGGATTCGATAGGCTCCTTTTTCAAGAGGAGACTGGGGTACGAGAGAGGGGAGCATGCTTGGGGTCTAGATGAACTGCCTTTTATAACGGCAGCACTGATTTTCTATCACCTTTTCTATGATGTCATAATAACTCCTAGCAACGCCTCGCCCTTGCTGTCAGTTCTAGTATTGACGTTTATCGTCCATAATGCTACTAATATGTTCTTTAGCTGGCTCGTCGACAGGATTAGATTCTAGAAGGAGATCGCTGTAGGAACCAGTAATTAGATCTTTTTCAACTATTTCTAATTCGTTCATCAAATTTTTCAGATATTTTCTCCCTCTAGCCTCGGCGCCTTTAGGAATCCTCATCTCAAACTCTATAAAAGAGCCTAGATTCTTAACTTCGTCTAAGTGAATTTGAACTCCCTTATACTTGTAAATTTCCCTCTTTTTATCCACTACAACCTTTATTCCCAAAACATCGTTCAGGATCTTCTTTAATTCATCTCCTTCTGTAGTCCCAACGATTAAGATATTACTAACTTTAGGTCCTCGGATATTCTCGCGTAGGTAGTAGATTAGCTTGGCCGTTTTCTCTCCCTCTATTTCCCTCAGTTTAAGCCTTTTTTCGCCGACCACAAAGTAGGTGTCAATTTGGTGAAAAACTCCTACAAATTCCGCGCCTACTTTTTTTAACTTTCTTCTTACACGGTCTAAATTTTTACACTTAGCTTTTATCTCAACTAAAGTCTTCTCCATCCAACCCCCAATTATTGTCATAATACGTTGAAATAGCAGTAACGCTTAAAATTCACGATCCTTAAAACGTGACGCTGGAAGTTCTAAAATCGTCGCTACTCTTAAAAATTAAAGTGCAAAGGGTGCTATAAGATGTCAAGAGAGACAAAGAGATACGATAGACTGAGCTACACACCATTTTTCAAGAGA
Source organism: uncultured Thermofilaceae archaeon (assembly GCA_964501905.1). GTDB lineage: Archaea > Thermoproteota > Thermoprotei > Thermofilales > B69-G16 > B69-G16. The sequence continues at coordinate 143,960 of CAZCTW010000002.1, forward strand.
CTGTACGCGATACAAACTCCGTATCTAGCTACACCCCTCAATGTAGCTAGGAGAATGCTCGCTCTCGCAGGCGCTAAACCCGGCGACTTGGTAGTCGACTTAGGGTGTGGAGATGGTCGAATATTGATAATTGCTGCTAAGGAGTATGGGTGTAGGTGCATCGGCGTTGAGATAGACGAGAAACTAGCTAACCTTGCCAGAGAAAACATCAGAAAAGAGGGATTGAGCGGACTGGTCGAGGTAGTAGTAGGAGACTTAATGGAGTACGAAGTCAGTAAAGCTGATATTGTAACTCTATACCTTACGCCAAGCATATTAGAGGAACTTGCGGGAAAGTTGAAGAAAGAACTTAAGGTTGGGGCTAGAGTTGTCTCCCATGATTATGAGATTCCGGGGTGGAAGTACATTCTAAAGGAGGATATTCCTAGCCAAGGCTATCATGTGCACAGAATCTTCCTATACTTGAGGTAAACAGCTGGACCTCAATCATAATTTTTACCTATTACTCAGACTTTCCAATCATTTATACTGAAAATTCTCAATCAAAGATTACAGCCGAATATTAAAGTTAAAATATTTCCTAGTAATTAATGATTGTTAGAGATTTATGAACAATGTAGAGATAGAGACATTTAAGGTAGACGATAGGAAATTCGAATTTCATTTTGAGGAAAAGGAGGGGGATTACTGTCTTAGGAACTTCAAAGTTGAACCCTTATCGCCTATAGACGCCGAACTAATATGCGAAACCCTGAAAAGAACCTTTGAATGGAACTACGAAAATGGTGTCGTCGAGTTCTGGCCTAAAGATGCTGTTTGCGGAGATAAAGATGAACTGGCTCTGAGCTATCTTTTAAAGGTACTAGATGTTGTTACGGGCCTCACCACGGAAATCTCCCTAGCTGAATTAGTAATCAAATCGATTAGCGAATGGCTTACCTATGTGGAAGGAAATGTATTAGTTTCAAAAAATATAGTTCAGTATGCCGGCGTTCAACTCCAAGTGGCATTTGAGCTACGCGTCGGAGTGGATGAAAAGTATTTGATTAAGCTGGAAATTAGAGGAATGCCGCTTACGACGTTTGAAGCCTCCAAGTTGAAGAAGAAATTAATGGAAATCTTCAAGGACATAAAGGTGGAGAGTATTTATCCCTTTTTCTCCGCTCGCCTAGTAAAAGAGGTAGAGGATTTGCCTAAGGCATTAAAGCTATTTAAGACGCTCGCTACCTCACTTAGATAGGGGAGTTCCGTGAACTGCATAATAACCCACGGCGATCTGGATGGATTAACTGCCGCGGCTATATTACTCGATGTCTTAGAGAAAAAGGGAGAGAAGACTGTCTTGCTGATAGCTCAGCCTTTCACCTTGGCGAGCGCTTTGAGTAGAGCTTCCTCCTTTGAGAATCTTTCCAAGCTCTATATAATAGACGTGGGCGTAGACCCAGCTACGTGGGAACAAGCTAGAAGACACTTGGCTAATATAAAGTTGAAAGCCGACATCGTGTGGATAGACCACCATAGAGCCACTCTCAAGAAATTGGAGGAACTAAGCAAGCTAGGGATAACCCTCATATATTCCATAGACGGCTCAGCCGCCTCAATAGTGAAATACGTATATCTAGAGAAAACTTCAAATCCACAGTTCTACTTAAAGCTGGCCGTTATAGGAGAAATTGGAGATAAAGTAAGAGAAGCTGAAAACGAGGAAGTAGCTAAACTTGTAGAAGTACTCGGCTCCTCTCTATCGGCCGATAGCGAAGATAACGACTTTAAGGTAGAGCTCGTCCGCCTCTGGGTTAAAGAACAGAAGTTTTACGATGAGAAAGTTGAAGAGAGAGCTAAAAGAGCTAAAGAAAGACTTCAAGAGCTTATCCGAGAAGCAAAGAATAGGATAATCTTTGAAGGCGAGAACGTGATTTTGATAGACTTCCGCGGCGTACCGGCCCGCGGATATATAGGGAAGGTAGCCTCAGACTATACTAACAAAACCGGGAAGGTAGTCATAGTCATTTTTCACTCTGGACCAAGCGAGATTGTGGCCACGTGCAGAGTGCCTCAAACCGCCGACATAAATGCTCTCAACTTGTTAATGAGTATAGCTCGAAAACTGGGAGGGAGTGGGGGAGGACACCCGAAGGCTTGCTCCATTAGAGTACCCATAGCATACACTGAAGTTCTCAGGAGAGAGCTAGAGAAGCTAGATAAAATCTTCAGCGTTAAAACTTAAATACAACCCATGTAACTCAAATTTTAGGCGCCGGTAGTCTAGTCTGGTAGGATGGCGGCCTAGCCTCTGAGGCGCCGACGCCACGCCGCTGAACGAGCCCACAAAATGGCTCGGGCGAATCCCGGGTTCGAATCCCGGCCGGCGCATCCCTTACTAAATTAGGAAACCCTAACTTCTATCCTAACGGCCCCTCTCTTCGCCAGTAGGTAGGTGATTCGATAAGCGTCTTCCATATCTAACTCGGTGTTTCTAGATACATACTCAAAGAAGGCGGTTAAGGGTATGCTTCGTTCCTTGTAGACGTTAGCTATTCTGTTCACAGCCTCAAGCACTTTGACCTCGCTTTCTGTAAAAGTCTTAGATACTATCTGTTTTAACCTCTCAATGCTCTTCCTTACTTCCTCTCTACATTCCTTAATATCTACCTCGTACTCGGGCGCTTTACTCCAAGTGTTTTCTAGCTTTTCAGCTATGGATTTCAACTTACTGGCTATAGCGTCTACCTCAGCTCTCTCCTCTAGAGCTGCCGTTGCCCTAGCCTTACCAAGCATCTTAAAGGCTATATCCAATTCTTTCTTAATCTCCTTGATTCTTTTAAAGTACGCGTTCTTGCAAACTTTAACTCGGTGGTCGAGCTCTTCGCCTAGAATAGCTAGACTCGCTACGAGATCGTCTAGCTTACCCGCTGAGATACTTCCTATAAGCTTTTCGTACTTGTCTACGGCTTTTAGAGCTTCCATGTATTGGTAGGGGCTCACTTGTTTAACTAATTTAGCCCACTTCTTCAATTCGTTAGCCTTTAGATCTATTTTATCCAATAATTTCGAAACATAGTCTATTTGGTTTATCTTTTTAGATAATTCTCTTAATTTTCTCTCCACATCCTCTACATATTCTTTTAAGCCGTTAGCCGCTAGCTCGTACTCTCCTCCTTTCAGAGGAGGTGGAGTATACCTCTTGAGTACGTCTTCTACTAAAGGACTTATCTGGGACTTAGAGCCATAGACTGTTCTTAGGGTCTTAAGTAGAGCATTTAATTGCTCTTTAAGTTTATAGGCTTTAACGGCGAGATTCGATATCTCCTCTAGTTTATCTTTCTCTTTAACTACCTCTACCAGATCCACGGTTTAGGATTTTATCCTACAATAAATATGGTAAACGTTTAAAATACAGCTACTTTTACTGCTATGAAGAAGAAAGCTTGGAGAAGACTGATAGTTCATTTCGACGGAGGAAATCGTTAAATCCTGCTCTGCTCGAATAAAAGGTTGTGAGGAAGATAAGGAGAGAGCTAGGCAAGTATCTGTCGTTTAAAAGAGATTATTTGAACTCGGTGCTCTCAGGCAGGAAAAAGACTACTATAAGGTGGGGGATAGTAACCCCCCGCAGCTCCAAGGTATACTTGGAGTGTAACGGGAAAATCTACGGAGAACTCCATATAGAATCGACGGAATACGTGAAATTCTCAGATTTAACGGATAGAGACGCTATTCGCGACGGCTTTAATAGTTTAGAGGATTTAAAAGACGCGCTTAGAAACATATACGTAAACCTCAGGGGGGACGATTGGGTTACAATAATACACTTCCGCTTAGTCGAGAAGTACGTAGAGCCTGTTTCGAAGGATAAGTTCGAAAGAGGGGTTGGCGGCGTATCCTTTGCTGAAGTTGCTAGGTTGGGACTCGCCTACTCTACTTATACCTCTTCTATTGAACGCAGAGTATTAACCGCTGTAGCCTACGCCGGGGATTTAGACTCTGCGTTAGAGAAGCTGGGTGGGCAAATTTCGCGAAGTCAAGTTGTCAAGATCTTAAAGAGAACTTTTAGAAAGCTTGTTAGAATGGGAGTTATCAAGACTTTTTGAGTTCCCCGCTCCAGTACACGCGTTTTAGAGCTTCTACGAGCTTCTCCGCTAGAACGTTGCTGTTAGATACTAGTTTATCGTAATATGCGAGAAAGTTCTTCTTTATATACTCCACTACCTCCTCTGGATGTTTCTCGCCTTTAGCTATTCGGACAAGCTCGGCTTCCATCTTCCCCCTAACTTCCGGCTCTACTATCTCCGGAACTATAGAGTGGAGCGCCGTCGCTAGAGCCATGCCTAAATTCGTTGGGATACACCTCTTATTCCTTATTACAAAATCTTCCTAGCGATATTGGTGTGTATATGGTCCTGCATGGTAGCGTCTGTGCCTATTCCATATTTTTTCATCAACCTCAATACTTCGGCCTCAGACAGGAAAGGCGGGGGCTTAGTTTCTCGCTCTATGAGCTTTACCGATTCGATTTCTACTAGGTCTCCCTCAAGCACGTACGGTAACACGCGTTCTCTAGGTTTCTCGAAGGGGTATATCTTGTAGAATCCCTCTCTTATAATCTTAAGCCCCTCAATTTTAAAATCGTGTCCGCCTATGTCAACAACTATTTTCTGCTGTTCGACAATTGATTCCCTGCTTAACGTAGCTAGAAAATGCCTGACTATTAAGTCGTACAACTTCCAAGCTTTAACCCCGAACTTCTTAACCACGAAGTCGCGTGAAGCTGGCCTTACGGGGTGTATTGGAGGATGGGCTTTATCATCTTCGTCTCCTTGCCTGGGTGAAATCGGCATTCTAGGTAGCAGGTGTATTCTCACGTAAAGCCCATACTCCGGGTGTTGGCTAAAGTTTCTAGCTATTTCGTTGACGTCTATAGTTGGGGGATATATCGTAGTCTCGGTTCTCGGGTAGGAGATCAAGCCGTTCTGGTAGAGATCTTCCGCTATGTCGAGGGCTTCCTTAGATCTTATATTTAGAAATCTGCTAGCTCTGCGCTCGAGCTCCAGCGTGTTTAAAGGCACTGGAGGTAGAATCTCCTTATGCCTATACTCGGCCACCTTCACCACACCTACCTTTTTGTCTCTCACAGTCTCTAGCACTCTTATTATCTCCTCTTTTTTCTCCAAAGGTCCTTTAGAGTAGGTTAGCTTAACTTTTTCACCTTCGATTAAAGCCTTAGCCTCCAGCGTGTAGAGTTTTTTCTTTTTAAACTGTTCTCTTTCGATAGCCCTCTTCACCACGAGGTATAGGACGGGAGTTTGACATGGGCCGTAGCTCAGGAATTTTCCACGTGGAAAGATTCTGGGGTCTTTCTTCTCGACTAGGAGAGTGAGAGCTCTGGTGAAGGCAGCGCCTATGGTTAAGTCCACCTGCATTCTAGCAAAGGCTTTATTCGCCAACTTAGGATCAGGTTCTTTAAACTTCTCCACAGCTCTCAGTATGTCCTCCTTCGTTACGGCGTTAAACCAAGCTCTTTTAAAACGTATGCGCGGATTAACGCTACGCAGTATCTTAATTACCTCAAAGGCTATGCTCTCCCCTTCAACATCAGCGTCTAGAGCCAAGATAACTTCTCTCGCTTTTTTCCCTAATATCCGCAAAGCTCTGACGTACTTCCCACTACCCTTTCGGATTTTCTGCTGGGGTTTTATGAAGAAGAGTTGTCTAGGGTCTATGCTACGCCACTTGTTATATTCCTCTGGAAAATCATAGTCCATTAAGTGGCCGCTAACACCTATAGAAGCCCATACCTCTCCATTTCTCTCGAAAAACCTCACAGGAACCCCGCTGATTCTCTCCACTCTGACACGACCATTGCTTAGAAACTCGGCAAAAGCCTTAGCAACCCCGGGTTTTTCTGCTACAACTAATACGTCGATGCTATTCATCCTAGGTTAAAGTAATAAGTTACTCGTTGATAAACACTCCTACACTATGAGTTGAAACACACCTTACCTTCTTCCCCTTCTCGTCTCTTTTACCCTCTGCGCCTGCCTAGCCCGCACGCCGACGTTGAGTATCTTCCTTAGAACGCTATCTATTAGCTTTACGTGGGCGCCCTTCATTCCGAGAAAGGCGCCGAAGTTCGCCTGATCCACAACCACCTCTAGATCGGGGCCGGCGAAGTCGACGTCTATTATGTGCTTTCCTATCCATCCAATTGGATGTAACGCGATTATTATAGGCTTTAGATCCAGCGTTAATTCAACTGCCCTTAGAGTAAGCCCTGTCTCTTTTTCGATTGACTTTATCCTCTCGCCTCCTTTACCGACTAGCCTCCCCAAATAATCCTCTTTGGATATTATCAAGGCGTCGGGTACGTTTTCTACTTTAAATTTCTCTTTCTCCTTTTTAACATATGCTACAGTTACTATATCCGCATCGGGGGCGTATATGTAGGAAACATCCAGTATTCTCTGCTCTTCGTCGGTTAGAGGTCTTTTCCTCATCCTAAGCTCTAACGCTAGTTTAACCCCCTTCTTAGCGCCAGGCCTCACTATATCTTTTAAGCCGAAGTCTATAACCACCGCCCTCTCCTCCCCTATTAAAAGCTCCCTAGCCAAAGTTGCGCCATCTTTCAAACCTAAAACATCTACTCTCTGTAATACGGGATCACCGGCTATAATGAGCTTAGAGTGCTGTCCTAAGCGCATTAAAACCTCTGTCAGCGTCTCGACTGAGACTAGCTGGGCGTCGTCGAGAAGTATAATAGAATTGTCGAACGTCCTTCCCCTTAAGAAGTGGGGATCGGCTACGATAACCTTGCCCTCGTCGATAAGTCTGTTTATCTCATTTCTGGAGAGTACGGTCGACATTATGTCGTAGAGATAATCTAGGGCCACTTTATTGTAAATGTCCCCTAACTCAGCAATCGTGTATTCCTTTCCCGTTTTGACATCTATTATCGGCTTAAAAACTATGAATTTTTCATACTTGTCCACTAGCACCATGTCTATGCTGAATATGCTAGCTATGAAGCTCTTTCCCGTCCCCGTGGGGCCGAACGCCCCCACTAGGTCCACTCTCTCGTTTGCCAACGCGTTTATAAACTGTTTTTGCTTCTCGGTCATGGGTTTTATCTTTTCCAAAATAACCATATCGTCTCACCGGAGCTCTAAGCTTTCCGGAGCCTACTAATCCCCTCCTAGATAAAAAGCTTATCTCACTCGCTGAGGTAGACATGAATATATACCTGAGAAAGACCATAAGAGGCAGTGAAAAGTTATGGATAGGCTCTTCTTAAACGTCAACGCCGAGAAGCTTAGGGGGAAGATCTTCGTAGCTGGCTTTCACGGAATAGGTACTGTGGGATGGATAACTGTTAACTTTCTAGCTGATAAGCTAAAAGCTAGGAGAGTGGGAATTATAATTACTGAGAAAATGCCTCCATTCGTCTCTAGGAAGGAAAAATATATACTAACCCCCTACGAGCTCTACCTCTCCGGAGACTTCCTCTTTTTAAAGTGTAACATGCCGATTACTCCGGAAACTTCGGAGAAGGTGCTGGGAAAAGTTGCAGAGCTCGCTAGGGAAGGCGCTATAAGAGAAGCTTTTCTAATAGGCGGGCTCGACTCGCGGTTAAAAAGCGAAATGGACGATCGTGTACGCTTTGTTCACACTGAGCACTTAACGGAGAACTTACGTAAGAAGATCATTGAGAACGATAAGCTAGCATATTTAGATGAAGGTCTTTACGTGGTAGGTCCCTTAGCAACTCTACTCGCATATTTTGAAGCTTTTCGTATACCTGCAGTAACTATACTGCCGTACGCTAGGGTGGATAGACCCGACCCTGAGGCGGCCCTAGAGGCTGTAAGGATCTTCGCCTATGTCTACGGTTTAGAGTTGGATTACTCTGACCTCGTGGAGCAGGTAAACGAGATGGAGAAATGCTTGAATGAAGTACAGAAGAAGCTTGAAGAGATAAAAGAGAGTAGACTAATCTATATCTAACCTTGCTATCTTGTTTAAAAACTCCTCTCCCGATTCTCTGTTTTTAACTTTGGACAGAGGATAGGCCACGACGCGGAGCGAGGGTATTTTAAGCTTCAAACTTTCGATTCTTCCGCTCGGAATCTTTACAAGTTCGCTATCCTCAATCAGGATTACCTTCTTGTAGCAACTTGAAAAACGCTCTAGGTATTTTGCTAAATTTTCGGCGGCTATCCCTTCCGGGTCGCCTCTCAGCAATATGCTCGAGTTATACTGGGAGAGGGGGTATACCTCGGATAATTCTGTAGGAACTATTCCAAATATAGGGGAATAGATAACTAGGTGATAAGGCAGGTTTCTCTCCTTTATCAGCTCGTAAATAAAGGATATAGGACCGAACCTCGTGTACGGCTTCTCCCTCGTTTCAGGTAAAAGCAATAGAACTTCCTTGCTAGGCGGCGCGTACCTCTCGTCTAAGCGTTTGGTATGCCTATAGACCTCTGGACGCCACAGCGACGTAATAGAGGAGAAATTTAACCCACGCACGGGCTGCCTAGTAACCGGGTGACATTTCTCTAAGTAATCTACATATCTCCTTAATCGACAGAGAGCGTCCATGAGAGCGGGTTGACGAGAAGCTTTCTCCTCGAGAAGCTCCCATAACCAACCCTCATGAATCGCCTGTTTTATCGTTTTTATCTCCCTTTGCAAGACATAGAGATTATGAATAGCGATCTTCCGCTCAAGCTCCTCTCTAGGCATATCTTTCAAGTCTTCAATGCTATACTTTGAACATACCGGGCACTCGCAGGGAAGCTCCCTCAACCTATCGAACCGAATAATTCCGTGACTAGTCATATACCTTAAATCTCTAGCATATAGAACATAGGAGGCGGAGTCAAAGAGATCTACTCCCAAAGCAGCGGCTAGGGGGAGCATTACTGGATTTCCGCCGCCGAAAAGATGCACAGGCTTGTTAGGCGGCAAATGACACTTAGCCGCGACTACGGCATCCACTACGGTCGTAAAAGTGTATTGCTCCATTAACTGCGTATATCCTCCAATAGCGTAGACGTCAAAATCTAAGACTGAAAGCTTCTCAGCGGAATACTCGACTAGATCTATGTAGATTCCGCCCTGTACAGGTCCGACTAAGAGCATGTTGTCAGGTTTTTCCTTAATGGCTTTCTCTGCCCGCCTTAAAGTCTCCTTCACCCTCTCCACCGCTTCCTCCCTAGAAATACCGGGTGGCGTCGGGAGGTCGAGTATTACGCCTATATCCGAGCCTATGGATTTCTCGAATTCTAAGATTTCCTCTGGGGTAACTTCTATTCTGCCGTAAACCATGAGCTGATACGCGCCGGAATCAGTCATAATTGGTTTTTCAACGCCTAGTATCTTGTGTACACCAAGTTCTACAGCTAGATCCCCGTAGTGCCTCTTGATTATATAGGCGTTTGTCATTAGTAGAGGAAAGCCTATTTCGATTATGGAGGATGGAGGGATTATATTCTTCGCTGGATTAACCACTGGAGCTATAGCTGGAGTCTCTATCTTGCCGTGTCTAGTTTCTATGACTCCTATTCTCCCGGCCAAATCCTTCTCTAAAATCTCGAACATGGCCTATCTTACTGAGCTTTCTTAGCTTTAGCTTTCGCGATAAAATCATCAAATATGTCCTTTACCCTCTCGGCAACAGGACCTGAACCTTCTACCCCCCGCTCCGTAACTCTAATCCTATCCATAACGACTATAACTCTAGACTCTGGATAATATTTCACCATTTTTGGAAAACGCTCTTCTAGCCTCCTAGCGAGCTCACCAAGGTCTAGAGGTTCTTCTATGAGGAATATCTCCGAGATAACATCTCCATAGAGTATAATCCTACTATATTCGTTACCCGCGGAATCCTTAGCATCCGATAGAACTATGCTGTAGTTGGTCGACTCATAGCCAACTAGCTTACCGCTGTATTCTCTTCCATCCCTAGTTCTGACAGCCACCAGTTTATCGACCATCGCCGAAAACTCAGCGGTGAAACGTCTCGATGGAATATCTATTATGCTCAAACTTAACACCTCTGTGCTAAATATCTAACTTGAACATAAATTTATCGAACTCCTACGCAACCGATAAATAGAAGAAAAACAAAGACTAACTGAGTCCTATTAGTAGGGATAGCCGATGGTTTATCGAGTTGAGAAAATAGAAAAACACCCCTACGAGGATATCTACACGATAGTTTTCTCGAAAAACGGAACTAAGATATCGGCCGAGATACCCTCAATCCTATTCGAGGAATTAGACGTAGACCCTGAGAAAATTTCAGAAGCCGAAGTACTAGTAAGCGGGGAAAAACCCGATCTAGAGCCTTGGGACATAGTCATGAGAGCTACAGTATTCGAAGTAAGGAAAGAGGAAGAAAAGGAAGTTATCTACGCATCCGCAGGAGGACTTCAGATAAGGGTTCAAAATCCCGAGTCTAGCACCCTCGCTGAAAAAGAGAAAATATACATAGCTTTTAAACTCAAAACACGTAAAGCTTAAGTTAACCTCTAACCCATCAATATCTAGTGATTTCATGCTGACACACAGCGATATACTCAAGATAAGAGATTGGGCAGAGAAAAACAATGCTAAAATAGTGTTCAAATTTAAGAATTATCCATACACGCTTGTAATAGAAAAAATGATTAAATCTCAAGATTTAAACGAGAGAACAGTAGAATGGGTGCGGGCTTTTGGCACGAAACGCCCTCACCAAGTTGTAGTCAGTTTCTCCCTAGAGGAAATAACGATAAAATATAGAGATACGGGTGAAGAGGAAAAGATAAGAAGTCTAAAGCAATTAATGGAAAAAATAGCTTAATACTCATAGGATGATGAATGCACGTCAGAATGATATATGATTAGATTGGTCTTTGCTGACTAACCATTAAATTAATAAGACCATCCATTTAATCATATAACGCCGGGGTAGCTCAGCCTGGAAGATTCAAAATCCAAGAGCGTCCGGCTGTTAAAGGCGTCCCCCCTACAGGAACCGGACGGTCCCGGGTTCGAATCCCGGCCCCGGCGATAACTCTCCTTATGATCGTTTTGCCGGTTTTATCCACGAGTTAGCCTATACCTCGCCTGAAGAATATTGAAATATTTATTTGGGATTTTGATAGGAAGCTCGGCTTAAAGCGTGGTATGATGATTCTCGTTGGCGGAGTTGGGGGAGGAGGAGATAGCGCCGGAGCTCTGTCTCTAGCATTGTACGTGAGAAAAAAGCTAGGGGAAAAGGTAGCGATACTAGGTATGGTGAGAGCTCGCGTCAAAAACATCGAGAAGCCAAAGCGCGTAATTAAAGGTATAATTGAGGTAAAAGCGGAGACTTGGGCGTCGGGTAGATTCTTCGAGCCCCACATAGCCTCCCTTGGCTGGGAGACGTACGTGGTCTGCCTCGAGGAAAACCTTGACGATATTTTGGAGGGGCTAGAAGTTCTCGTAGAGGAGAAAAGTGTTAAGCATATTGTAAGCATTGATTTTGGCGGAGACGTCATTGTTAGGGGCGATGAACCAGACCTTGGGAGTCCTGTAAGCGATGCTGTCGGTTTAGCTGTACTAGCCGAGGCAAAGGAAAAACTCGGCTTAAACACGGTTTTAGGCGTTGGCAATCTCGGGGCCGAGTTTGGGGGAGTAATACCTATGCCCCTCTTAGTGGAGAATTTACAGGAAATAGCGGCGGCGGGCGGGTACTACGGCGCATACAAGCCGCCAAGAGAGGTCTTATCTGAATTCTTTATGTGCGCGGAGTATCTCCGTAAAAGAGTTCCTTCTTTCATGCTGAACGTATACCTTGACGCTCTCAAAGGCAGGTTTGGCGAAAATAAGTATAGGGTTGCATATTTTAATGGCGTATTCAGAGTCGAGCCGCATCATGGGTTTATTTTCATGGTGGACCCTGTTAAGGCGTGCTCTCTCAATACTTTATGTGCAGTCGCTCGTAGGAGGAGAAATATTAAAGCTGTAGAGAAAGCCGCAAGATGTAGGAAAGTTAGGAGAAGGAAGGGAGTCATTAATTGGAGAAAAGCTCTTGAAAGACTATTGAAAAAGAGGTGGAGCCCTAAGATGCTTAAATAGCTTAAATCTCCTCTAGAGAAGAGGAACCGATTTATAAAGCTCGGTGCAAATTGGCTTCATCATTTTCAGAGAGGTCCCTTCTCGTCATTGCCTAGGTAAAATTATCGACGGGGCTTAAAATTTCTTTATGCTATTGAAGGACGGGCGATTAGCGGGTATATGGGTATTCGTAGGCTTTAGCTTCCCCCAACGTGTTCTCTAATTACCTTGCCCGCGGAAGCTATCACATCGCTAAGTCCTATCGGATCGTCTATTACGATAGTCAACTCTCCCTCTCCCCTTTTAAACCTCTCTATAAGTCGTTTAAGCTCTTCAACTCTAGAGACTGTCTCGCCGCCTCCTTCAAGTACTTTTATTCTCTCGACAGCGTCTTCTATCCTGCCTAGCAACCCCTCGACGTTCGTTACGAAGAAAGGGGCGTCTACGCCGGGATCTATCACCGCTTCCAGCTCCGGTATGTAGATTGTAGCCGTACCGGTTCTCACTATTCTCGCGTATAAATCCTCTTCACTGCTTACTTTGAAAACTACAATTTTTCTCTTTTTAGGGTTGAGTGGCACCATTTCAGCTCTCTTGTAGCCGCAATTCTTACAGAGCCTTGAGACTATTAAAGTCCTCCCTAGGTAAGGCTGTAAGTGTACAGCTTCTCTCACTTCTAGAGCTTTCTTTCCGCAAATCGGGCAGGTTTCTATGTAGCTCGCCTCGTGCTCTACATACACGGTTTTACTCTCCATGTAGATCCCCGGGTTATTCCTGCACATAACATTAAAAATAATATTCGGGCTATTTTAAAGCAGATATAGAAAGCTGTACGGTGTGAGTTTGGGGGAAGAAAAACTGATAAAGAAAATGGCCGAGCTGTTAAAAGACGGCTCAACTATGCTAGACAAGTCCTGTCCCGTCTGCAATACGCCGCTCTTCCAGCTGAAGACTGGAGAGATTATATGCCCTAAATGTAATAAAAGAGTGTTTATAGTGAGTAGCGAGGCGGAAGAGGCTAGAGTTTTCAGCGAATTGGCAGTGAGTGGTTTAGAAAGAACTATTGCAGCTAAGCTTAACGAGCTGGATTCTAGGCTTAGATATGTAGACGACCTAGAGGAGCTCCGGTTGATAACGGCTATTTTGATAGGTTTACTCGACGCCTTAGAGAAAATTAGAAAGTTATCGAGATAAAATGAAAGTAGTGAAGTGGCGCGACGAAAGGCACGTGAAATACGGAGAGGAACATTGGAGAGTATTTTATAGACTGAGAAGGAAAGCTCTCGAAATCGTGAAGTCCTTAACTAGTTTTGGCTTCACCCCCATAGTACACGGGAGTGTGGCTAGGGGGGATGTACATGAGAACAGCGATATTGACGTAGTGATACCATATTTCGTAAATCCTCTTCTTGTCGAGCAGGCGCTGGAACGCGCAGGCTTCTCTTTTCTAAAGAAAGAAATAGCCCAGGCAACTCCTAAACACGCTATAAAAGCTAGCATATACGTAGACGAGAAAACCCTAGTTACCTTTCCCTTATCTAAGCTATCTCGGCTCGAGAGAGAGTTTTATAAATTTAGCGGCGAAGTCGGATTAAAAGAGCTTGAAGAAAACGTTAGAGTACCCGGTGTTAATAAAAAGCTCCTAGTTATAATACCCGTAAAAGACGGGCACTTAGAGTATTCGATCATAGGGAGAGAGCACGAGGTTGCCGACCTTCTCGGAGTCTCCGTGGAGATAGTTAGAGAGAGAGTCTATATATTGACTAGGCGCGATGAAATAGGTAGAACAGGTATTTTCGTACATAGAGAGTTACATCCCGAGGCAAGCATAACCGAGGTGGCCAGAGAGATAGCTCTCCGGAACCCTATGTTTAGACGCAAGCTTTTCATTTAGTCAACTGGGAAGTAGAGGAAAGCCGCTACTCCACCAATCGACTTAAGTTTTATCCCGTGCTCGTGCTCGCTCGATACTATCACTATTTCTCCCCGGCTTTTCTCTACATTTTCAAGAATTTCAGATATTTTCTCCTCCTCTTTTAACTCGATAAACTTTATGTCCGTCACTATCAGTTTTTGAACTGCTCCTAATCTAGATGCTTGGAGAACCTCTTTCTCTCCTACGGCTAGGCGTTTATCCTCCTTCTCGAGAGAAGTGAAAATATTTTCTATAAGCCTCTTTTCATAGTCTAACCTCAACTCTTTAACTAAATCCGCCAACTCGTCCCTCCTTACGAGCTCGTAGACCCCGGCCATACCTCCCTCCTCTACATGAAGGAATATCGCCGTCTTTAACAGGTCTTTATGCTTCTCGGCGAGATAACTGCGAAACAGTTCCTGTAGAAAGCGGGGAGCCGCTACTATAACTCTATCGTATCGCTCCCTATGCAAGAATTTTTTAATTTCGCTAGCCACGTCGGCCAAGTACTCCCTATATTCATCGGCGTAGGACCGCTTTTTCAGATTCTTAGAAAGTCGAGAGAGTAGCGTCGATACTATCTCTATTCCTCCTCTGCTTAAGACTCCGAAAACTGCCTCTTGATCGCCCAAGCAGATCAGTAGGTTTTTGTACGTCCTGCGTGTAGCCTCGTCTAAAAGCTTTAGATATAGCTGATGCAGCTCCTTTTTAACGATCTTCACTTCAGCCACTGGTTGTAGGGAGATAGCGTGGTAGCGTCCTTTAACGTGTAAGTACTCGGGAGCTTCAACGACCTTGCCTAAAATTCTTAATCTGTCGGTAAATCTCTGGAACTCCACTTTTTCAACTAGAAGCCCCATGTAGACTTTAACTCTCTCACCTTTCTCGACCTTCCCTAAGCCTGTATCGACGCGGGTTTGCCGCCAAGTCCACGAGTAAATTACATCGCCTTTATCAAGTATCAGCGATAGATAGTATAGGTCTTCCTTATCCTCTATGACTAGCTCTACAGTTTTCTCCTTGATATTCAACTCTTTAATCTTCAAGTTCTCCACCGTGAATGCCTATAGCGTTTTCAACCGCGCATATTAGCTCTGCGGTAGCTACCCAAGCATCTAACACGTATTTGCATATTGAAAACTCTTCGTCGGCTATTTCTCTAACTTCGTCCGAAAAATCTCCGGCTTGAAAAGCGCCTATAATCACCATAGGCTTATCGCATCCCACGATTTTCTCGGCTAGAGAAGCCGGAGAAAGTCTTTCGCCCTTCTCGCTTAAAAGGAAGATCCGCGAAGGCTCATAGGTTTCAACTATGGTTTCTAATCCACGGCCCACCACAGATAGGAGCGGATGCTCGCTCTCCGGAGGGACTTTACCCAAGATGAGGAGCTGCTCCATTAACCCTACGAACCTATTATAATTCCTTGGCAATCTAACACTAGGATTCACCCATATAACGTGACCTTGGTACGTGTGGACTATCGGCGCTAACTTGCCGGCCTTGCAGAGAGGGGAACCTAATGCCATCAAAAGACAGAAATGGACTATATCTGGACGTCCTCTTTTCCTGAAATCTCTGAGTTTCTTAGCTGCTTGGTAGTGTAACGATATATCTAAGAGCATTTCCCTCGGCTTTTTCTTCCTTCTCTCCGCTGATGCTCTAACGGCTGGGTGGCGCCAAATCTCTCTAGGAATAAGCTCCAGACCCGCTTCGGCAAATAGTAAATATAGCTTCTCCATTGCTTATACTATGGCTAGACGCTGGAAAAAGCTTTTTGTAAGAGATCTAGCTAGACAGCGCATCGATATACTATTCCAGATGGCCGAGAAAACATTCCATAGAGAACCAGAGCTAGCTCAGAAATACATCGATCTGGCCCTGAAAATTGCTAAAACTGCTAGAGTGAGACTTCCTAGAAAATACAAGCGTAGGATATGTAAATACTGTAAAAGCTACCTGTGGCCTGGGGTTAACGCTACGGTTAGGTTAAGGACGAATAGGCGGCCGCATATAGTGATTAAGTGTCGTGTTTGCGGACGTATAATTAGAATTCCCTACAAGTAGATGGATAATCTCTCAGCTATCATCTTGAATTCTTCGGGAGAGATCTGGTATACCCTCCTGTCCTCGCCGATTTTTAGCTTTAAGAGCAAGTTTTTAACATCTACCTCTAAACCCCTAGAACGAACATAGTCTTCTAAAACTCGGTGGAATTTCTTCCTCCTGCGAGAGAAGACAAATCTAAGCAAATCGTCTAAAATCCGCGCGTTAAACGACAGTTTTTCGAAAGGCTTAACTTTGATTAGCACAGCGTCCACTTCAGGCATCGGGTAGAAGCACCTTTTAGGCATTAACGCCAGGGTTTCGAGTCTAGCTCTTAGCTGGAAGGAAACCGTTAACCTTCCGTAGTCCCGAGTCCCTGGAGGAGCTTTAAGCCTTTCCACGAATTCCTTCTGAAACGATAATACGGCAAACTCGTAACGCGGCTCGTCGAGTATTTTGAAGAGGAGCGGTGAGGATATCGAGAATGGAGTATTCGAGAAAATTCTATCAACCTTGGGAACTTCTATTTTCAGAAAATCTCCTAAAACTACCTCTACATTGCCTAGAGAAGCTAACTCTCTTTCTAAGAGGTAAGCCAACCGCTTATCGACTTCGACCGCTATAACTTTAGTGCACTTCTCGGCGATAGCCCTGGTTACTATACCTATCCCCGCTCCTATCTCCAACACGACTTCCTTCCCGGTCAGCTCTAAGCTCTTAACGATAATGTTTAGAATTTTCTTATCCACTAGAAAATGTTGAGAAAACCTTTTCCTAGGCTTAATCCCATACTTTTTCAAGAGCCTTCTAGTCTCGGCAAGCAGTTCGTTAACCATTCCTAACCATGTTTAACGCTTAGGAGGTTATATAAAGAGTTTCTGGATAATACCGGTGATGGAGAACCCCTACGAGATTAACGTAGCAGAAGTAGTTGAGTGGATTTTAGAGGAAAAAGCAGAAAAGGTTTTAATCCAGGCACCCGACGGGATAAAGCCCTATTTAAAAGAATTGATAGACGCTTTATCGGAGAAAACCGAAGTCTACATTTCTGGCAGCCATGCTTGGGGAGGATGCGATATAGCACTAAGGGAAGCGGAAATTCTAGGCGTAAAACATATAGTACATATAGGACACCACGGCCCCGTCCGCGTACGCGTTCCAGAAGATGTAAAGGTGTACTTCGTGCCGGCTTTCGCTAAAGTGGATGTGGAGAAAGCCTTGAAGAAGGGTGTGGAGAAGCTTGAAGAGTATCTGCGCGTAGGTTTGCTTGCATCGCTTCAACACGTAAAACAGTTAGGTAAAATTAAGAAGATTCTGGAGACTAGCGGCCACGAGGTCTTGATAGGCCGGGGAAAACTGCCATACCCGGGTCAAGTAATAGGATGCGATGTTTCCGCGGCTTCTGAAATCTCCGGGAAAGTATCCTGCTTCCTGGTGGTTGCCGGTGGTTTTTTCCACGGGTTGGGAGTGTATGTGAAAACGGGAGTAAAGACTTTCGTTTTAGATCCTTACGCCGGAGAAATAGTCGACGTAGAGCCCGTAGCCAAGAGAATGTTCGCGCGACATTTGTATAATTTAACGAGAGCTTTGGAAGCAAAAAGATTCGGCGTAATTGTATCGATGAAACCAGGACAGTACATGATTAGGCAAGCCTTGGAGACTTGCCGGAAGATTGAAAGACAAGGCAAAAAAGCTTATTTACTAATCCTAGACGAGGTAGAGCCTGAACAGCTCGAAAACTTTCCTTTCCTAGACGCTTACGTAAATACGGCTTGTCCCCGCCTTAACCTGGACAATGAAGAAAACTTCAAAAAACCAATAATAGGACTCAAAGAACTAGACTACATTCTCTCAGGCAGAATAAAAGACTACAAGATAGAAGACGCAATACACATCCTTTAAAACCTAATACAAACTCACTCAACAAAATCTATAAATATAAACTCATAAATTTCAATATCTAGCCCCGGTAGCTCAGGCTGGTAGAGCATCGCCCTGGTAAGGCGGGGGATTCCTCGAGAACGAAGGAACCCGACTCGCGGGTTCGAGTCCCGCCCGGGGCTTTGCTTATCCTCCTAAAGTTTCATGATGCCCACTACTTCTGAAACTCGTATTTTTCACGGTTTAGTATTTGTCGCTGTGGCGTCGGTGATTCTTCTACTATGTATATTTCATAGCCCAGCTTTGCCAGTTTATCGGCAAAGTATAGACTCGTATACGCCCTATCTTTCTTAATTTCCAGAAGAGGGCGGGGGATTAACTGTTTTAGCTTGTCCGGTTTTTGCGTAATTACCTCTACGTATTTGAGGAGTCCTTCATCTGTTACTTGTTGGTAGTTTTTGGCAGTCGCTACGGCTTTTCTGTAGAGTCTGAGACTCGTCTGGTAGCGGTCTTTTACTATTGCGGGGCAGAAATGCATGTTTAAGTTCAGGTTTGAGACTGCCCATTCGAGTACTTTTAGGGCTGTTTCTCTGCTCCCTCTCGCCGTTATGTAGTCCTCGTTTATCTGGTATCCTCTCTGTAGTAGGGCCAGAGCGTTAGTCTCGCTGAATTCTAGCTCGTTTATGTTTAGGAAGCTAGCTTCTATTCTATCTAAGTATTCTGCGAATTTTTTAATTTCTTCCTCTGCGCCGGGTAATGCTGGTATTTCGGCTCCCACGTCCATGCTGGATTCCTTTAAGGCGAGCTCTATCTTCCTCCAGTGCTGGGGAGTAGGGTGTATTCTGAGCTCATCTAGGCCGGCTTTCTCAAGTTTAGATAGGACTGTTTTAGTTAGAGTAATTCCGGTAGTGTAAAGGTGGATGTGCATGTCGGGGAAGTATTCTTTCAGCGTTTTAATAACGTATAGCGTTCTATCCAGCTTTACTAGGGGGTCTCCGCCAGTTATGCCAGCTCCTAGGGAATCCGATTTTAATACCTCACTTATGAGTTCTCTCTCCTCCACCTTCGCCAGCAATTTCTCGTTTACATAGAACACGTCTCTTCTCCTCTCTTCGCTGAGAGGACAGTAGAAGCACCTGCGGGGACACAGTCCAGTTATAAACACTACGCTTTTTCTGCCTCGTTGACACAATTCGCATCCTCTAGGCAATTCGCCTTTAACAATGCTCCCAGTCGCTAGGGTTTTCAAGCGAGGCATATCCCGTTAGGAATATTTAAAAACTAGAGTGAGAGTATCTAGTTGAGGGGTGTATATGCCTAAGGCTAAGAGGAAGAAAGAAAGAACTCCAGCTACGATGTCAGCCGCTGGATTAATGTCGTTCTTTGAAGAGGAAATCGAAGGGATAAAGATTAGACCGGAGATCGTCATAGTTTCCGCTATAGCTTTAATGACCTTAGTGATTATGGCCCACCTAGGTCTTTTCGCTTTTTAGCGACTTTTTTTATCGAGTCAACTATCTCTTTTAAAACTTCGTAAATCTCGCTAGCTTCTTCTATAATTGTGCCTGTAACTATGATATCGGCGCCTGCTTCTACCGCTCTGCCTGCTAATTCTCCGTTCCTTATACCTCCGCCCACAACTATTGGTATTTGGACCGTTCTCCTAACCCATTTTATAACTTCTGGAGGTACTGGCTTCCCTCCAGAGCCTCCCTCCAGATATACGAAGCGGAAGCCTAGGTACTGCGCTGCGAGCGCGAAGGCAGCAGCTACTTCAGCTTGCTCGAATGGTATAGGGCGCGTATTGCTGACGTAGCTTACGGCGCCCCCGCTCCCTAGTATTAGATAGGCTAGGGAGATAGGCTCTATGCCGTAACGTTTAACTATTGGAGCTACCTGCATCTGTCCCCCTATTATGAAGTAGGGGTTTACCGAGTTTAGAACTGATAGAAACCAGACCGCGTCTGCGTATCTACTGAGTTCTCCTATGCTACCGGGAAATAGTATGACTGGTAGGTTTGATTTCTTCTTTATTTCTAGCACGGTCTTGTCTACCATCTGTTCGGAGACTCCTATGCTACCTCCAACCATTACTGCGAAGGTTCCGGCTTTCTCCGCCTCTACCGCTATTTCAGCCGCTCTCTCTGGTGGGGTGATGTCGGGATCTATTAGGACCATGTGGAGGGCGCCGTCTCTAGCTAGTCGTTCTTTAATCATTTTTTCTACTTTTCCCTTATAGTCATTTTTCATACGGGTATCCCCATTTCCTTAACGAAGGCGTCGACGAATTTCCCGTAGTAATCCACCGGTTGGAATATTTCCTCGTATTCGAAAGTATATCTTAGTTTGCAGGCGCCGCACGCTACGGATACTACACCGTTTTTCTTATCTATATTAACCGAGACAGCGGTTACTCCGCATCTCGGGCATTGGAATATAGATGGTATTTTCTTCTTAGGCCTTAACCTGATTTTTCTCCTGCTTTTCCTTCTTCCCATTTCCGTAAGTACCTCCTTAGGATATTATCTGTAAAATTGGCCCGAGCTTATATAATTATTATCCTCACAACTCGTCACGTTCTTTAGAAATTGAAAGAGCTATAGCTAGTGGGGGTTTCCCCTCCCTCTTATATACTAGACTTTTAAATCTAAAATTATTTCCTAAAATATCATTTTTAATATAATTTATTATCTTATTTAATACTCCGGTCTCTAGGTATTCTGTTACTTCCTCTTGGCTCATATTTAACAAGTTCTCGATTACGTCTACACTACTGCTATAAACTCTAGCTTGACCCGTTCCATCATCTATTAAGATCGACGAAAAAGACATTACTCTCTCCTCCCCGTTTACCTCTACGAGTTTGAAGTTAAAATCCAAAGAGATTACGGATCCATATAAAGTACAGGCTCCTTCGCCTTCAATTATGTATTTCTCAGGGAAGGATCTGGTGCTGAGCAAGTTTTCCGGATTTACGGCTTCTAGGTATCCGCAACGCCCGACTTTCACTATCTTACCTATCCCGCCTTTAATGACATCAACTCCTCCGACTAAAACTTCGGTGCCCGGCTCTAGGCTAGCTACTGAGGAGAGTAGCTCATCATAGGTTAAGACTATAGATAATACCTTTTTCTCATCTCCCAGAAATACTTTGGGGAATTTAGTGGGGTTAATGGCTAGAAAATACCCCTTGAGCGTTAAATCTCTGGCTTCTTCAACAGCGAGGCTCGAGGGGGTGTAGACTGGGAGGTCTATAGGCTTTATTTCAGCTTCGTAGGGGGTGAAGACTGCCCTGCCGCGATTGGCGTAGAACTCTATAAAATCTCGAGAGGAGAATTTCTTCCTTAGGCCGCATACGTAGTACTCTCCACTTTCTAAATCTTCTTCTAAGCCGTCCCACACAAGTATCCTAACTCTGCGTCCTTTAAAGTCGCTGCCTCTTATACAGGCAAAATTGGGTTTTCGAATTACCTTCTCTACTCTTAAAATAGTACAGTCTATGTCATACTCGTCTAGAAAATATTCTAGAGGCGGTATTTCCTCATCTGTAGTGGAAATGCTCCCGCCGCTCCCGAGGTATAGCTCTACCCTGCCTCTATATTCTCTGGTATAACCTTTCGAAATTCGAATTACATCCCCTATTTTTATACCTTTAACATAGTCGATTTGATCGTCCCATAATACTAGACTTGTAACACCCGTGGAGTCTCCTATTTCTAGCCGGAGGCATCTATGCTCTTTCTTGTCTCTCGAAAATATTATCTCTTTGCTTATTTTGACAACTCTTGCAGTTAGATTGACGTTACGTAGCCCGGCTATTAGGTCGCGGATTTTCAGTTTAGAAACTTTTAGGCTTTCTCCCTCTTTTGGAATAGCCACGCCGAGTTCTTTGGCCACCATTAAAGCAATTACGTACTCATCTACTAGCTCGCCGAGTTCCTTAGCTTTCTCCTTTATCATCTTCTTAACGACGTCAATACTAAGTGAGGGTTTCTCCCTGATGATTAGCGATACTATTTCCTCAACTTTTCTCATACTTCTACACTAGCCTGTTAATAATCACAGCTCACGCTTATTTAAGTAACCAATAATTGTAGAAAAATATCTTTTAAAAAGCCTATTTTCTCGCTGTCTTTCATTTTCTTCACCACATATGCCTTTCTCTCCTCCGCTAAGTCTCTAGCTCTCAAGTGGTAACAGAACTTAGAAGTTTTTCTGAGCAAGACGTTCATTGTAAATCCTTTACAGGTACAGAAAATCCCTGGGATAACTAGGTACATATTTTTGAATTTACGCCCATAAACCACCCAAAGGATTTCGCCGCTGGGTTCAAAAACTATCTTTAAAATCCTTCCTTCAGCTATAGCTTTTAAAGCTCTCTTTTCTATTTTCTCGTTTCTCTCCATCGACTAACACGGCTAAAGTTGAAATATTAACTCTGAACCGTTTTCTGGGAAAAAGGCCTGTAGGCCTAGCTCTTCTGTACAGTATTCTTTAAATCTTTCTCCCTCTTCCTCTCCACTGTGAACTATTACGACTTGGGCGTGATTAGGCAGTTCTCTTACTACTTCACGTAAACCTTTCTTATCGATATGAGAGGAGAAATCGAACCACTCGATTCTAGCTTTTACTTGGCCTAAACCTTTTTTAGTTAAGAAAACTCCCTCTTCAACTACTCTACGCGCCGGAGTATCCTCTATTAGGTAGCTTACGAAGAAAACCGCATGCTTAGGGTCTCCCATTATTTTCTCCATGTAGAAAACCGATGCTCCTCCTTTGAGCATGCCGGCAGGAGAGATAATTATGCTCGGTTTCTTTAACGCCTTTTTACGCACGCGCCACCCGGTCACTATTTTCACTTTTTCGTAGGCTTTTTCGTAAAGTTTAGGGTTTTTTAGAAGATCTTTATAGTATAATAACAGGTCCGCCACGACTCTCGCCATCCCATCTAGGTAAATCGGGTACTCTATGCCAGCTTCAGCTAAAATACACATGATCTCCTGCGCGCGTCCTACGGAAAAAGCCGGTATTAAGACGCTGCCCCCGTTTTCCAATACCTCCTTTATTTTTTCAACAAATATCTTCTCTATTTTTCCCCTGGGAGGATGGTTAAAAGAGGCATAAGTAGCCTCCGTTATCAAAATATCCACGTCCTTAACTATGTTTTTATCAAAACCCGGTAAGAGGTAGGTCTCGGCGGTATTATAGTCGCCCGTGTAGAGGACTGTAAAGTCGTCGAGCTTTACTTTAAACATACAGCTACCGGGTATGTGCCCCGATTTTACAATTTCTACTTCGCAATTTCCCACCGATATTTTATCGCCGTATTTCACGATTTTCGAGTAACGAGACATATTTTTCAACTCTATGGCTTCGTAAGGGACGTAAGCCTTGGAGATCTTTAAGAAATCCATGATTAGTATGTGGGAGAGTTCGAGAGTAAGCGCCGTGGTGTACAAAGGCTTCGTCTCGCTGATATAGAGTAGCGGCACGGCGCCCGAATGATCCAAATGGGCGTGGGTAAGCAATATCCCGTCTAACTCTTTAGGAGCTACATGGAGGGGGAAGCTGGGTTCCTCCTCCCCCAGTGCAATTCCATAATCTAGTAATAGTTTCGTATTTTTATACTCGAGCAGTATACCTGAGCGACCTACTTCTCTCCCAGAGCCCAGTATCTTCAATTTTACGCCCTGCTTCTTTTTCTTAAACATCGCACTTCACCGAAAACTAAGGAAAATGCCAAGTATCAATTAAACACCCCACATCTATATTTTCTATCCCTAATAGCCTACGCGGTTTTGTCAAGTGTCTGTAAGCTAGTGGGGAAGGCAGGTAAAGTCCAGGCTCTAAGATTCTAGCTTCCAAGATAACCTCCTTTTCTAACTTTTTTGCCTTAAAGCGGCACTTGGGGCATTTATAACCTTTACCCTTTCCAGCTGACTTCATCCGGGTGCCGCATCTCGGGCAGCGGGGGTTTAACTCCTTTCTAATTTTTACGGTTTCTACAACCCTTAGGACCTCGGCATTTAGCGTTAGGCCGTGTTTACTGCTAGCTGGCCTCACCCCTCCTCCCACTTCAACTCTATCTCCGGGCTTTAGGAGCCTCGCGGTTTTATTGAGGAAACCGGTTTCTTTGTAGAATATACAGTCTATTTCGCCGCTATCATCTCTAATTCTTACCTTCACGTGCCCCCTCCTCAGTATCGTAGGAGGAGAAGAGATAACCCCGGAGATCGTGCAGGAGTCATAAGGCCTTAAACACGCTATTTTCGCAGTTTTTCTCAGGTGAACTCCTGTCCCCTGATTTGTTTTATATATAATCCATCTTTCAACCCCGCTACACTTTTTCAACAAAATCTTCCGTATTTCAGATAGGATCAAGGGGCTTACCCCTCTAATGCCTAAAAGGACGGGGTCTGGACCATGAGGAACAACTAATAACCTCCCGCTGGAGAAGTCTATATTGGCGAAAACATAGTCTCTGTAGGCTCTATCGATCTTCAGTATCTCATTCTTATCTACTATTCTCTCGCCCCGTTCAAGGGGGTTTCTATAGATTATTAATTCGAACGTGTACTCCCTTAAAGGTATAGCCCCTATAGCGGCTAGAGCTCCTATAAGCCCTCTTTTACCGCTTCTCAAAACGCAGTATTCCACTCCCAGTTTTTCGGCTAGCCTTTTCGCATAGCTTAATGTAACGGTGCTCGTTAAGGCTTTCTCGTAGAATTCCCTAAGCCTACCGCTCGTACTCCGAGAGAAAACTACAACGGGCTCGGGTTTACGCCTACCCGGTATAAGCGATGAACTTATAATCTCCACTACGAGTTCTTTTAAATCCTCATAGTAGTAATCCGGTATATCCAGATAAAGGGCAACTGCACCATTTCCTCTAGTTTTCAAGGGAATATTCGGATTTAGTCGGATTAAAAACGGGTAGTCTAGAAAAATAACGTCGTCAATTTTATCGAGCGCCTCAACCAAGAGCGCGCCTGCGTAGGTGGTACACATGCCATAGGGCGAGTCGACATCGTCGAAGCCAATTAGCACTCGCATTTACTTCGAGAATCCCTCCACTACGATCATCGTTAACGTAGATCTAACTTTTCCAAATCTCCTAATGCGCGATGTTATGATATCGCGGAGCTGGTCTATCTCCTCAACCGCTATTTTCACTACTATGTCGTAAACTCCGTAGACTATGTAAGCCTCCATAACCTCTGGTATCGTCTTTAAATGTTCGAGAACTTCTTTTTCAGCTCCTATCTCGGTGCTTATAAGGACGTAAGCTAGTTTCAAGCCACCACCAACAGTAAATAACATCACCATAAAAATAAATCTTAGCACCAGATAAAAGGGTCAGCCGGCGGTAACCCACCTTCTGTTCTAGGCGGGATCAGTCTAGGAGCCCACCCGAGCCTCCCCATGGAGCTCATCGACTCTGTTTGGCTCTATCCCGCGGGGCGGCCGTTCCATCCGCTCCCATACCCTCGTCGACGGGTTAGCTCCCGTTCCGTTGCCGGAACGGTTCTCGGCCTACGCCTCAACCGCCTCATCCTCACGGGGATATGGGGGGTCTCGTTTCTGGTCCGTTGCCTGGGGTTTCCCCCAGCGCCTCACGGCGCCGCGGGTCCATGGAAGTGGTGGAGTTTCCTCAGGCTACCCGTCGCCGAGGTAGCCCGACGCCCGCCCGCCGGCTAACCCCGATTATAATAATCGTTGAGGGTTCTTAAATCTATCCTAGGGTGTGTGAGAAATCTTTTAAGAGGCTAGGGAATGCGGGGGCCGGGATTCGAACCCGGGCAGGCCTTCGCCAACGGATTTCGTATCTCGGCCCTAATGCTCGAGATCTTAAGTCCGCCCCCTTTGACCCGGCTCGGGCACCCCCGCGCCAAAATTACTATAATCTTCTATCTATTTAAGTTTTTATAGAGAGAAATAGAGGAGTGTTTAAGAGTAGTGTTAATACTCTTCTTCGTAGTAGCCCTCGAATACTCCAGGGCCTCTCCTCGGTTTTCTCCTCCTTCTTATTTTAGGCGGCCATCCAAGATCCTCGTCTTCGTGCACTATACCTAGTAGCTTCTCCATAGAGATACGGCGTTCAACCGCTGCCACCAGCTCTCTAGTGCGGACTACTACGTCCGGGTTGACGGATACGCTGTCAATACCGTGTCTAACTAGGAACTCCGTAAACTCGGGATATACTGAGGGGGCTTGGCCGCAGATGGAGACCGTACGGTAACCGTAAGGCGAGTTGTGGGCTTTTTCTATGAGCATAGCTATTGCAGTTCTTACTGCGGGGTCTCTTTCGTCGAAGTAGCGGGGATCTATCTTGGGGAGTATGGCGCTGTCCCTGTCAGTTCCGAGGGTTAACTGAGTTAGGTCGTTGCTTCCTATACTGAAACCGTCGAAGTATCTGGAGAACTCCTCGGCTAGGAATATCACGCTGGGAACTTCGGCCATAGCCCATACTTTGAAGTCTCTCCCGCTTTCAAGTCCCTCCTGTTTTAGCAAGTTTACGAATTTTTCGGCTTCCCACAGCGTTCTCACGAAAGGCGCCATCACCCAGACGTTGGTTAGTCCCATTTCGTCTCTTACCTTCTTTATAGCTTCTATTTCTAGGAGGAATGCCTTCTCGTACTGGGGGCTTATGTACCTAGAGACTCCTCTCCACCCTAGCATTGGGTTGTCTTCGTGAGGCTCGTACTTCTCTCCTCCCTTCAACTGTCTATACTCGTTGGTCTTAAAGTCGCTGAACCTTACTACTATAGGCCGCGGGTATATTTCGCGGGCTACCATGGCTATTCCTTCCGCCATCTTGTTGACTAGTACGTCTCCTCTACCAGTTTCTAGCAGGTAGAGCGGGTGTTCGCCGACGTAACTGGCCATTATGAACTCTACCCTCATGAGGCCTATACCGTCGAAGGGTAGGTTCTTATAGTCTCTAATCTTCTCGGGTACTCCCAGGTTCATGTATATCTTAGTTCCAGTGATCGGCTTTATCACAAGCTCGGCTACTACGGCTTTGGCCTCAGCTCTTTCTTCTTCCTCTTTTAGGAGTTCCTCTACCTTGCCTTCATATACTACTCCGGATTTAGCGTCTACGGTGTAGTCTTTACCGGTTATCATTTTCTGAGTAGCGTCTCTCGTGCCAACTATAGCTGGAATTCCCAATTCCCTGCTTACTATAGCGGCGTGCGCGGTCATTCCGCCTTCGTCAGTTACTATCGCGGACGCCATTTTCATGTAGGGCACCCAGTCTGGGTCAGTCATTTTAGTCACCAGGATATCGCCCTTCTTCATCAACTTCTTCGCGTCTTCGAGGGATAGACAGATTTTGGCTACTCCATAGGCTATGCCGGGGCTAGCGGCTAGACCCCTAGTAACTATCCTAGCCTCGGATACACTCTCCGCCCTAGCTTCTTCGGGCTTGGCCTCTTTAAGAGACCAGACAGTTTCAGGCCTCGCCTGGACTATAAAGACGCTCTCCGGGAACGGCAGATCTCTGTCCACAGCGAACTCTATGTCCATAGGCATGCCGTAATGCTTCTCTATCAACACGGCTAATTCAGCGAGCCTCCTAACCTCATCTCTGGTTAGGCACGGCACCTTCCTCCTTTCAGGCGGAACTTCAGCGTGTATGGTTTTGCCTGTAACTGGATCTCGGATATACTCTACAGTTTTCTCCACGACTCTTTCTTGAATAACTTCTAGAGTATTCTTGTCTACTACCCATTCGTCGGGCGTTACGGCTCCGCTTACTACAGCCTCTCCTAAGCCCCAGTTAGCCTCTATCAAGATTTTGTCCTTCTCTCCAGTAACGGGGTGTATTGTGAACATGACGCCAGCGGCTTTAGAGTTGACCATTTTCTGTACTGCAACGCTTATTAGCACTTTTTCATGTTCAAACCCTTTCTGTTCTCTATAGAATATAGCTCTGGGAGTGAATAGGCTGCTCCAGCATTTTTGAACTTTCTCTACAACCTCGTCTTCTCCTCTCACGTTTAGGTAGGTTTCCTGTTGGCCAGCAAAACTGGCGCCGGGCAAATCCTCAGCAGTTGCGCTACTCCTTACCGCTACGTACTCCTCAATCTTGCCTACACGTTTGGAGAGCTCCCTATAGGATATCCTTATGGCTTCTTCGATATCCTTGGGCATGGGGGTTTTTTCTATTAACTCTCTGATACGCCTGCTAGCCTCCATGTAGTCTTCAGGCTTAGCCGCTGTAGGCGGAACCTCTTCTTTCAGTATTCTATAAATTTCGTCTTTAATTCCCGTCTCCTCTATGAAACGCTTGTAGGCATAAGCCGTAACGGCAAAGCCAGGAGGCACTGGAATCCCGGCCCTTAACATTTCGCCTAGGTTTGCGTTTTTGCCTCCGACTAGCGGGACGTCATCCTTGGTTAATTCTTCGAACCAGAGTATTATTTTCTTAGATTTATCTTCCGACACTTGGTATCACCTTGCTGTAAAAAGACTGCACGCTTAAAAATTTAGTGCTCCGATTTTTGAAATAATTTATGCAGGACGCGTCGAAGTCGGCGATGGACATATAAGGGACGAGGCAATAGCAGATATAAACTGTTTTTCGATGTGAGAACGTGCCCAAGAAAAAGAAAAGAACCGAGGAGGAAGAAAAAGAAATACCCCTGCCTGGGGGGGATTTAGTACTAGGCGTTATAGAGCAGTTGCTCGGATATGATAGAGTTAGAGTTAGGTGCGCGGACGGCTACACTCGATTGTGCAGAATACCCGGCAAGATGAAGAAGAGAGTTTGGATGAGAGTAGGTGACGTCGTGCTTGTAGCTCCCTGGGATTTCCAGAGAGATAAGAGGGGGGATGTGGTATATAGGTATACGAGCACGGAAATTCAGAGATTAACGAGAGCCGGATTGCTAAAGGAGCTAGAAGAACTACTCGAATAAGTTTAGCAGATTCAAACCGACAGATAAAGGTAAAACAGCTACCTAATCAGATCTTCAAAGAAATCTCTCGGATTGGGGGTTTCAACTCCCAACTTTCTGAAATACTTAAAAATTGTCTTTATATCTCTAAGTAGGAATTCTCCAGCGTTCGGATGGTCTACGTGGACTGCGGAGCCCCAATCTATTATCACATACTCTCCATCTCTGTGCATTATGTTATACTCGGAGAGATCTGCGTGAACTAGCTTAGCGTTCTTATACAGCACTACTATGTAATTCTTAATCACCTCGAAGGCCCTTTCCGGGTCTATTGGGGGATGATCCTTGATCAGAGGAGCCGGCACACCTCTGAGCCCAGGCGCGTTTATAAACTCCATAACGAGGACGTTCTCCTCCCTATCTATAGGCTTGGGAACCCTCACTCCGTGCGCGTGGGCTAGCTTAAGATTTCTAAACTCTTTTGAACACCAGATCCTTATTATATGCCGTCTATCCTTCCTAATGTTCTTAAACCTAGGGTCTCCGTCAATGTACTTTATAATTCCCCGCCTAAATTCAGCCGTCGAGACTAAAAATATCTTTACAGCTAAATCTTCCCCCTCAGGAGATTCAGCCCAATATACACGCGCTTCCTTTCCGGCGGCGACGACTCCGTACATTTTCTTAATAACTCCTCTATTCATTAAGTTATATAACGCCATTAGAGTTTTGGCATCAAATACTTCTTCTACGGTCTCTAGGAGCTCGCTATCTTTTTCCTTGATTAGCTTCGATTTAGCTATTCTCTTATACTCCAGTCTCTCCAGCTCTTCTTCGAAGTCTTCCCTCATACTATATATATTGCAGGGATACTTAATAAAGTGAATCGTGGTGACAGCATGGGCATTAAGGGACGCCTTGTAGTTCCCGTGCCTCAAGAGAGGATAGGCGTTATAATAGGAAAGGGAGGAGCGACACGCAAGCAGATAGAGAAATTATGCAATGTAAAACTTTGGGTAGATTCCGCCAATAACGAGGTTATAATAATGCCTAGAGATGAGAAAACTACAATTTCAGATATGATGAAGGCTAGGGATGTTTTAAGAGCTATAGCTCTGGGCTTTAGCCCTGAAGCCGCGCTATCTCTAGCGGATGAAATGGTTATTCTTGAATGTATAGATTTAGGAGAGGTAGCCCGGAACAAGGCGGATTTGAAGAGAATAAAAGGGAGGATAATAGGGGAGGAGGGGAAAGCTAAGAAAATGATAGAGGAGATGAGCGGTGCAAAACTAGTCATAGGAGAAAAACACGTAGGAATAATAGGAGATTATGAACAAGTTAGAATAGCTAGAGAGGCCGTAGAAATGCTCATTAGGGGGCGGCAACACAAGACGGTTTACGATTTTCTGAGGAGGCAAAGACATGAACTTAAACGTAGACGATTGGAGCTATGGGAGAAATTTACATTTTAAATTGGGGAAAACTATAAAATTCCGTAATCCTATTTCTCTAAATAGGCGGGGGTGCCCGAGTCAGGACAAAGGGGGCGGACTCAAGATCCGTTGGCGAAGGCCTGCCCGGGTTCGAATCCCGGCCCCCGCATTTTAGGTTTCTATAATGGTGGTCTTATGCTGACCTTCGTCGGGTTGGGGCTTTACGACTGTACAGATTTAACTTTGCGAGGCTTAGAGGCGTTAAAAAAGGCGGATAAGGTATACCTAGACACTTACACCAGCGTAGTCCCAGGTTTTTCAATAGAGAAGTTGGAGCGTTTAGTAGACCGAAAGATTACTCCTGTAACTCGTGAAGTTCTGGAGGGTAATGGGGTCTATAGTATACTCAGAGAGGCTAAGGAGAAAAAAATCGTCATTCTTGTTCCGGGAGATCCCTTTATCGCAACTACGCACATCTCCATAAGGTTAGAAGCGGAGAACATGGGTATAAAAACCGAGGTTATCCACGCCTCTTCCATAGTTTCCAGTGCTGTCAGCGAGGCTGGGTTACAAGTTTATAAATTTGGAAAAGTGGTTACTTTAGTCTACCCTGATCCCGAGGTAGGTTTTTACCCTATATCTTCTTATGAAGTTCTAAGAGATAACTTTAACCGTAAACTTCATACGCTCTTCCTCCTTGATTTGAAAGAGGACAGAAAAATGACTATAAGAGATGCAGTTAACGTGCTTTACCTTTTAGAGGAAAAAGTGGGTGGCGGGCTTATTTCCTCTGAAACTCTGGGAATAGGTTTAGCCCGTGTTGGAAGCCCGGACGCTGTGATTAAAGCCGGAGCTTTAGAAGATTTAGAGAAATATGATTTCGGTCTCCCTCCGCATACTTTAATTATTCCTGGTTCACTACACCCGATGGAGGCTGAAGCCTTAGTTTTACTATGCGGCGCGGATAAGGGGTTGGTTGAGAAATGGATGAAAAGAACAAAGTGAAGAGGTACATCTCGGGAGTTTTAAAGATACTCTCCGAGGTAAAAACTAGCGATGAGAAAATAGGCTATATAGTGGACTTGGCCGAAAGGTACTGCCAAGACGCTCAGTACTACCTTAACGAAAAAGGCGACGTATTTACGAGCTTAGCTTGTATAGCGTACAGCGAAGGACTGCTTGATGCTCTTAGATTCCTAGGTTTTTTAGATTTCGAGTGGCCGAGGGAGATACCAAAAGAGAAGAGAGTACTGGTCGGCGGAGTTTTCGACTTATTACATCCCGGACACGTATATTTACTGAAAAAGGCTAAAGAAAAGGGTAGGCTAATTGTGATAATTGCCCGTGATGATAACGTAAAGAAAATGAAAGGTCGTCCTCCAGTGATTCCCGAAGAACAGAGGTTAGCTATGGTGAAGAGCATTAGGTATGTGAATGAGGCGTACCTAGGCGAGAAGGAGTTTAGCGTGGAGAAGATAATTGAGAAATACAAGCCGGATATAATAGTCTTAGGGCCCGACCAGGACGGCATCGCGGAAATCGTTGAGAAAGCCGCGGCCA
This sequence comes from uncultured Thermofilaceae archaeon, assembly GCA_964501905.1. Lineage (GTDB taxonomy): Archaea > Thermoproteota > Thermoprotei > Thermofilales > B69-G16 > B69-G16. Next base: position 175,778 of record CAZCTW010000002.1, read on the forward strand.
AGCACGGAGTTAAAGTGGAAAGAATATCGAATAGGGTAAAGAACTTCCCGTTAACTTCCTCTTCTCAGATAGTGAAGAAGATATTAGAGATTTTCGGAAAGCTCTCTAACTCTAGCAGAGGCTAATATGTGGGCTTGGCGTATAGGCTCGGGAAGCTTAAACCCCTTTTTAGTCGCCCAGAGCACCAGACGTACTGCCGTTTCTAGAGAAATTTTATGGCCAATACTAACGTAGATAGGCTTCGCTCTCCTAAAAGTTTGAACAGCAGCTCCTATAACCTCGCCGCCGTGTACTACTGGTGCCCACTTCCCCCTCCAACTCCCCACGCGACCGCACAATAACTTCTTGGCGATGCCTATAGACGGTTTGTCTACGATTAAGCCTAGGTGGCAGGCGAAACCGGCTCTATAAGGGTGTAGAAGCCCGTTCCCGTCCACCATAAGGATATCAAAATCGCTCTTTAATTTCTTTAAAGCGGCGAACGCCGGATATACCTCTCTAAAAGCCAGTAGGGTTGGTATGTAGGGGAAGCGTACAGGCACAACCGTCGACGCGCTGTCAATGATCTTGAACTCAGGCATTTTAACTACTACGGCCGAGCTTACGCCTAGATCGCCTCTATAGGCTACATCTACTCCGGCGATTTTCTCCAACCTATTTGGGAGAATATCTTGCTTAATTATGAGTTCCGAAATCCTCTTTTGAACATATCTAGCCCTCTCGATCGAAAAATTAGTAGAGATTTTCATTTTTTCATCCTATCTAGAGCTTTTAGAATTTCTTGAGATTTCTTCGCATAAAGTATGTCGTTTTGAGATGTCTCCAGAACATATCTAATCCTATCCACTTTCCTGCGTAAGCCCGGCGTTAAGGCATCCGGAAAGGAAAACCTAGAAAGCTCGCTATATATTTCCTCTATGTAGGCGTAGTACTTCGCGGCTCTTTCAATATCGTCGTTTATCAAAGCTTGAACGAGCTCTCTCCTAAGCTCTCCAGCTACATCCGCTAAGCCGAGAAGGAAAGCAATGTAGTCGTCCCTGGGTAAATCCTCCATAGCCTCTAATTCTCCCTTTTTAATATATTCGTATAATAGCTTAACCTCATAGTACTCCATGAGAGCTTCATGGACTATGCCGCTATGGTACATCTCGGGGAAACAACGGCACTTCTTCCGCATTTCCGCAATCTGAGATTCGAGAAAATTCAGTGCTTCGTTGATGCCTTCTAGCTCCTTTCGATGGATTTTGTTTACGATATCTCTACATTTTCTTATTATCTCGCGTGAGGTTTTTATCAGTTCTTCTCGGACTCTATCCTTCTCCTCTAGGTATTCAATAATTTTATCAATGATTTCCTGCATGTTACCGTGTAACTCAAATCAAATATTTAAGTGTAGGCTGAAAACGTGGACGCGAAGGAAAAAAGAAAGTGGTTGTGGGTCGGCAAGATAGCTAGGAAAACGCTGGTTAAGGCTGTGGATTTGATACACGAGGACATGCCCGTATTAGAGTTTGTAGAGAAGCTCGAGAATTATATAAAGAGCTACGCCTCACCTGCGTTTCCAGTCAACGTTTCTATAAATCACGTTGCAGCTCACTATTCGCCGGGAATATATGACTCTACAGTGATACCGGGGGATTCCATAGTTAAAGTAGATGTAGGCGTTCACAAAGACGGCTATATAGCTGATGCCGCGATTTCAATACCGTTAAACCGGGACTATGAAGAGCTTTCCCGAGCTTCTTTCGAGGCTTTAATGGAGGCTGAGAAAGCCATAGCGCCTGGAGTAAAAACGGGGTCTATTGGAGCATTTATAGAGCATGTTATCCTCTCGTATGGCTTTAAGCCTATTAGGAATCTGACCGGGCATAAAATCTCCCGTTTTAATCTTCACGCGGGTAAATCAGTGCCGAATACTAAGACGGCGTTTAGTGATAAAATCGAAGAAGATGAAGTTTACGCCATAGAACCTTTCGCTACAGACGGGGCGGGATACGTAGTCGAGCTCAGCGAAGGCTTCATATATAGGATAATATCCGCTAGAAGAACTGGCGATAAAAAACTAGACTCTATTTTGAGAGAAATGTGGAGGCGCTTTAGAGGATTGCCGTTTTCCGAAAGATGGGTCGCCGATTTTGTAGGCAAGGAAAAGGCTAAAGACCTCCTAACTGCGCTCTTGAAGAAAAAAGTGATAATGGTGTATCCAGTTCTCGTAGAAAAGGAAAGAGGATTCGTATCCCAGTTCGAAGATACAGTAATAGTCACCAGGGAAGGCCCCATAGTGACTACCGGTATCGCCGAGTTAGCAAGAGAAATATTATAAGATGTATACACGGCTTATAATATCCACAGGTGCGGGAATATGCAGAGCGTAGACACCGTAGTCGTGGGAGCCGGGCCCGCCGCACTAATGTTCGCTAGAGTTGTAGCGAAGAAAGGAATTAAAGTGATTGTATTTGAGAAGGAGAAAAAATTGGCTATAAAGCCTTGCGGCGAGGGTATAAGCTCTAGGGTTTTAGATACGGCTGAATTACCCAGGTACACAGAGCCTTATTTCATCGACCATAAGGTTAAAAAGGCCATAATTTACGCGCCAAACAATACAGCTAAGGAGATCTCCGGTGGAGGGAAGACTTTAGGTTATATTATAGATAAGAGAGCTTTCTTACAAGTTATGGCGAATTATACTGTAGACGCCAACGCCGAAATACGGATAGGAGAGAGAGTTAGAAAGGTAGAGAGGAAGGAGGACGGGTACCTAGTCTATACAGATAAGCAGGCTGTTAAAACTAGGCTTCTAGTCGGCGCCGACGGCTATCTTTCCCTAGTCGCGAGGCAGACCGGGCTGGAGAGGATGGGGGAGAGAGAAGTAATACCCTCGCTACAGTACGTAATGGTGAACGTAGAGCTCCACGACGAGGACGCTACAGAGTTTTACTTAGGGTCGGAGGTAGCGCCGCTAGGCTACGCTTGGGTGTTCCCTAAGAGCGAGAAAATAGCTAACGTCGGTATAGGAGTACGAGGGGCTTCGGCTAAACTATACCTAGACAAGTTTATTAAAAGCCACCCGGAGATGTTCTCTAAGTCGTGCGCGGTCGAGTTTGGCGGTGCAGCCGTCACCATCAGTGGACAATTAAAGAGAATAGTTGATGATCATTTAATCTTGATAGGAGAAGCCGCGGGACAGGTTATTCCTTTGACCGGTGGAGGAATACATGCATCTATTGCTGGCGGTAAAATTGCAGGAGAAGTCATAGTTGAAGCTTTCGATAAAGAAGATTTCTCTCGAGACTTCTTGCGAAGGTATCCGTTGAAGTACAGCGAGTACTGGGGTAAGAGAATACGGGATAGCCTTAGAGCGTTAAAAGTTATCGAGAAGTTAAGCGATAAAGATCTAAATCTGCTAGCTGAAGTTCTAGACTCTGAAGATGTGCTGGACTTAGCCAATGGAGAAAATATTAAGAGAGTCGCTCTAAAACTGCTTAAGCATCCGATTTTAAGCGTAAAAGTAGCTAAAGCCCTACTATCTTAGCGCTATTCTAGCCTCTCAATATCCACGCCCAATTTTTTCAATTTGCCTTTTAAAGTGCTAAGCTCATGCTCTATCTTTAAAGCCTCCTCTTCTATCGAGGGTCGCCTAACCTGGCGGGTCTTTATGGTTAGCCTACAAGTCCCGTCTGGTAGTAGAGCATGGCGAGTACAAAGCGCAAACTGGCACTTATACCCTGTACATTCATCGCCAGTCCACGAGCAGAAAGCCACTAGGTCGATACCGCGCTTACGTATGCTTAGCGCCCTTTTAGTGCACACAAAAGCCCTAAAAGGACAAATAGGGGTACACTTTGATACCATCGGAACTCCCCACTAGCATAACTCCGGCATAGACGTCGCATATCTATCGAAGTAGAGGTATATATTTCTTATCAGTAGAGATGAGCCAACTCTAGGCTATATTAATAAGTATGTATAAATAGCGTTCGGCTGATTTTTTTAGGGGATTTAAGATGCCCGTGAGGAGGGTAGAATCCGGGATACCGGGTCTAGATAAGATACTGCACGGTGGCATACCTTATCGAAACGTAGTTTTACTATCCGGAGGACCAGGTACCGGCAAGACTATTTTTGGTCAACAATACCTATTTCATGGATTGAAAAACGGGGAGAGAGGTATTTTAGTCGCTCTAGAAGAGCATCCAGTTCAGATTAGGATAAACATGTCTCAATTTGGGTGGGATGTTAGACCTTACGAAGAACAAGGTAAGTTCGCTATTGTCGACGCTTTTACTGGAGGCATAGGAGAAGCGGCGAAACGCGAGAGATATGTTGTCAGATCTATAGATGATGTTCCCAGTTTTATAGATGTTGTTAGAGAAGCTATCAAAGATATAGGAGCAGAGAGAGTAGTCATAGACTCCGTAACTACCCTGTACATGACTAGACCAGCTGTCGCTAGAGCCGTCGTTATGAACTTAAAAAGGGTATTAGCGGGTCTCGGATGTACTTCCATTCTAGTTTCTCAGATTAGCGTCGGAGAAAGAGGATTTGGAGGACCAGGCGTCGAACACGCGGCGGATGGAATAATAAGACTTGATTTAGACGAAGTAGAGGGAGAACTTAGGAGAAGTTTAATAGTTTGGAAAATGAGAGGCACTAGCCACAGCATGAAGAGACATCCCTTCGAGATAACGGATAAAGGACTTATAGTTTACCCAGATAGAGTACTTAAAATATCGAGAGGAATCTATAGAGAAGAGAGGGTGATTTAATGGAGGAAATCCCCTTAAAGCCTATATCACGAAGTGATATACACAAGTTGGAGACCGCTCTGATAGTCTCTACGCTCCTAAGAGAAGACGTCATAAACAAGATAAGAGAAAGCACTGAGAGGATAACCTGGATAGATTCCTTAGCGGTAGCAGCTGCCGCGCTCGCTAGATCTAAAGCCGGAATGAGCACTTCAGCTATAGCAGACGATCTTGGAAGGAGCGAAGCGACTATAAGGAGGCACCTATTGGGTAAAACTGAGGCAGGGAAGCTGGTTTTAGAGACCTATAAAAAATTCGTAAAAGAGGGCGTGAAGATAGAGCCTCCGGAGGCACTCACTCCTGAGTATACGAAACTGCGTGAAGCTTTAGAAGAGGAAAAGAAGAAGAGAATGGTCCTTGAAAAGAAATTGGAGGATATTAAGAAAAAACTGGAGAGCATACTGGAGAGCATATAGGCGCTCGAAATGCTATCGGGTAAAGAGATTTTTAAGCTTATAGAAGAGAAAAAACTACTAATCAAACCATTCGACGAGGATATAGTGAGAGAAAACGGCGTTGACTTGAGAATAGGCGATGAAGTAGCAGTGCTTCTCAATAACCCTAATCCTCTAGATCCAGATAGGATAGGCGCGATCGACCTAAAAGAGTACTTTAAAATCTTAAAGATCGATGATAGCTTCGTACTTCAGCCTTATATGAAAGTTTTAGTAACTACTTTAGAGTACATCAAAATGCCGGAAAACATAGGCGGGCTTGTGGAGTTGCGCAGCACTTTCGCCAGACTTGGGCTATCAATACCCCCTACTGTTATAGATGCGGGGTTTGAAGGTCAAATAACTCTAGAAGTTCACGGAGGAGCTTTCCCGGTAGTTTTGAAGAAGGGGATGCGTTTCGCCCATGTAGTCTTTATGGAGGTAAAAGGTGAACCTGTGCCCTATAGGGGCAGGTATCAGAGGCAGAGAGGAGTAACTCTGCCTAGGTAAAGCGCGGATGCGCGAAGAATTCGGAGAATTCCTACTTAACACCCTGCTTAAGCTTTATCCTGACTTAGTTTCTAAAGCTCGTTCGAGGATTGGAAGAGATCCGTTTAGGCTTCTTGTGGTGACAATGCTCTCTCAGGTTACTTCTCGCCAGAATCTGGTAAAAGCCGTTGAAAACTTAGATAAACGCGTGGGCATATCGCCCGAGAAAATAGCTCAGGCCCCCTTAAAGGAAATAGAGGAGGCTATAAAGCCAGCTGGCCTTTATAGGCAGCGTGCCCGGAAGATAAAATCCTTAGCCCAAATAGTATTAGAAAAGTATGGGGGAGATCTATCCTTTATAGCTAACTTGGATACGGAGAGAGCCAGAAAAGTTCTTTTGTCGCTTCCCGGAGTCGGGGAGAAAACTGCCGACGTGGTCCTATTGTTCTCCTTTAATAGAGGGGTTATGCCCGTTGATACCCACATATGGAGAATATCTAAAAGACTAGGATTAGCGAAAGCTAATTCTAAATATCGGGAGATTAGAGAGATTTTAGAGAAAATATTTCCACGCGAATATATGGCATTCGCTCATATAGCACTGATAGAGTTTGGACGTCAAATCTGCCGGGCGAGAAAACCTAAATGCGATTCATGCCCTTTAAGAGAACAGTGTCCGAAGAGAGGAGTCAGCGACCAGAAACTCGATCACAGTTCACACGGGGAGTTCAGTCATCATCCGACTATAAATAAGTGAAACCTTGATAAAAACCTTCAGGATATAACTAGAAGGTAAGTTTAAGCCTTTACAATATCTCACGCAATCTGATAAATCCGAAGATCTAACGTCACAATCGGAGAGCGTAGGAATGCTTATAACCTTATCTTGCCGAATCATTGAGGGGGAAGGTTTATGGGCTATGAGGTACCCGTGACCAGTGTGTCCGCTGGTATTCCTAGAAAAGTTATACTGGGAATAACGGGGGCTATTATAATCATTATAGCTATAGTCATAATCGCTTTCACGATGATAGCCACAGTGAAATTCGGTTATGTCGGTATCATACTTGACCCCATGACCGGCAGTATTTGGAGCGTGGGCGAGGGGCCGAAATACGTTATAAAGCTTCCTTGGCAGATATTGGAGCAGATATATGTGGGCCAGGAGACTCTTGACATGTGGTCTAGCGGTGGACGTACTGGAGAATATCCGGCCATCAACGCTTTTACAAGCGATGGTTTAGAAGCAAGAGTGGATATCACGATCCAGTATCATATAGACCCAGGTTATGCCATCGAGATATTTAAGAGGTATCCTAGGATGGACTGGGAGGATAGGACTCTAGCTCCAGTACTGAGACAGATAGTACGCGACATTATAGCGGATTATAGGGGGACCGATACCATACCTAAGCGCGACGAAATAGCTCAGAAAATAGCAGAACGCTTCGTGTCAGAATTGCAGAAAATAGGGCTATCCAGCATAGTCATAGACAGTATAAACTTGAGGAATATAGACCTACCGGAGCAGTTTAAGAAAGCTTTAGAAGCTAAATTAACCGCCGAACAGCAGAAAATACAGGCGGAATACGAACGAGAACGAATTATAACACTGGCCAACGCGACAGCTATGGAGCAGATATTAAAGGCTAAGGGAGAAGCCGAAGCTCAGATATTAAGGGCGGAGGCAGAAGCTAAGTCTAAATTGATTATAGCAAACGCCACTAAAGTACAAATTCAACTCGTGAAAGAGGCTCTCGGAGATCCTAGGTACGCAGTGGAATACTTCAAGTATCTCTACTTAGCTGAGATGGCGAAAAGCGGCGCGGTGATAGTCGTGAGCGGGGAGATGACACCACTGATAACTCTGCCTACTCAGCGCGCTGAGTAGTAAACATTATAACTGCAGCAGCTATTATCCTACTGGGGCGGTGGATGATTGATCAGAGTTACAATGAACCGTGAATTGAAGGCATTAGGATGACACCGCCTTTTCTCGGCATCGTCGAAAAACTTGCAAAAAAGTATCGATTCCACAAAGATAGCGTAGCCTGCATCGCCGGTCTCTACGGAGTAAAAGAAGCCGAGAAAATTTTAGAAGCTCTTAAGACCCCCAGTAAGAAGTATTTCATAAGGATAAATACACTTAAAACTTCTAGAGAAGAAGTTCTGGCAGAGCTGAAAAACTTGAATTTAGACGCTAAACCCCACCCTCTGCTCAAAGAAGCAATTTTCCTACCAGTCCGCGGCCCCTACGAGATCAAGCTACACCCTAAAAGAGTTATTGCCGACAAGAAAGCAGCTGAGAGCGTCTATCTCGGAGCAAACCTATATGCTGTGGGCGTATTAAAAGTCGTAGGGAAAGTCCGTGAGGGAGATTACGTAACAGTGGTGGATCCTACCGGGCTCCCCGTAGGGGAGGGGATTTTAGCTTTAGACCCCGATAAGATTTTCTCTAAGAGAAAAGGGCTTGCCGTTAAAACTCTTAAGTCAGTTTTTAAAGTGCCCAGCGTTAGAGAATTAGACCTGTATAGGAAAGGGTGGGTTTACGATCAAAGCTTGCCAGCTATGATCGCAGTAAAGAACTTAAATCTAGAACCTGGGTTTAAAGTAGTGGATTTATGCGCGGCTCCCGGAGGGAAGACCTCCCACGCTGCACAGCTTATGAAAAATACTGGCGAGATTCTGGCCGTAGACCGCTCTAAGCCGAAAATACAGAGGTTGAGAGAGAATCTACGAAGACTAGGAATTAAAAATGTAAAGATATTAGAGGCAGACGCCCGCTACCTGGACCTCATAATTGGGGAGCGGGATTTCGACGCGGCAATAGTGGACCCGCCCTGTTCAAGCTTAGGTGTTAGGCCTAAGCTGAGTAGTACAGTATCAGCAGGGGATATTCTGAATTTATCAAACTATCAGTTTCAATTCCTCAAGGTGGCTTCTAAACTCGTTAGGAGAAAGGGAAGGATCCTATACAGCACGTGCACATTAACTCTCCAAGAAAATGAGCTTAATGTTTTGAAAGCTATGAAAAAACTCAATCTTAGATTAATAAAACAGGTGTACTTTATCGGGTGTAGGGGCTTCATCTACAAGATTGGAGAAAAAGTCCAACGCTTTCTACCACATTTACACGATACGCCAGGCTTCTTCATAGCTATTTTAGAGAAACTTTGAGTAAAAGATTTCATCGGTAAGCCTCTGCCTTATTTTATAGAAAAACCCCGGTTCGAAACTGTGGACCCTAACCAAACTAAATCTCCTACCGCGAAGAGAAATCTTTACTCTTCCCCGCTTCTTTAAATAAGTCGAAATATAGCCATCGATCACTAGCACTGAATCAGTGAAAATTTTCAGTTCTAGAATAGATTCCGGGCTAAAAACTACAGGCTTTATTATTGGAGAGAAAGGAGATATAGGAGTAAATATTAACGTTTCAAGCTCCCAGTCTACTATAGGACCTCCTTGGGAAAGAGAATAAGCCGTAGAGCCTAGAGTGGTCGCCGCTATAACTCCATCACACCTACCTTTCATAAAAACTACTCCGTCTCTGCTTAATTCAAAAATCATCATCTTCCCCCTCTCCCTATTATAAGCTACGATTTCATTTAGAAAATTCAAATTCTTGCCGCTCTCTAGCTCCGCGAGCCCGGTCCTCCAAGTTTTTACTTCGTATTCTCCCCTAGCGATTAAGTCGAAGGCTTTGCGGTAATTGCTTCTATTTATGTTATAGAAAAAGCCCAGAGTCCCGCTGTTAACCAATATCATGGGTAATTCTCTTTTTATTGCATGAAAAACCTTTAGCAGTGTCCCGTCGCCGCCGACTACTACTAATGCATCTAGATCTTCTGCTTCGATAGACTTTACCCCTATCCGATCTCTCCCCAAGATATGGGCTAAATTCTGAGGAAGACATACTATGAATTCTCTTTTTTCCAAAAAATCAAGCAATTCCAGGATAAAACTTCTCACTTCAACATCTTCGGCTTTAAACATTAGGCCTAGCTTTTTGATCTTCATAATACTTCCAATAAAAGATGCTTTAACAAGATATAAATAAAGCGACCCCATACTGTCTTTACGGTGAGACGTGTTATGTCTACGAGACCAGAGGAAGCGGGAAGTCTTAAAGTAGGATCTTTCGTAGTGATAGACGGAGAACCCTGTAGGATAGTTAGCGTGGAGAAATCCAAACCCGGTAAGCATGGCTCCGCTAAAGTCAGAATTGTAGCTATAGGCTTATTCGATGGGGTAAAGAGAAACCTGGTGGCTCCCGCTGACGCCAGGGTGGACGTACCGATAGTCGAGAAAATACCGGCCCAGGTTATAGCGCGCTTACCGGATACCGTGCAGCTAATGCTCTTGACGACCTACGAGACTATAGAAGTGGCCTATCCGGAGGAAGAGGAATTAAAAAGTAGGATAGAAGAGGGAAGAGAAGTGGAGATTTGGAAGATCATGGACAGATACAAGATTATGAGAGTTCTTTAAAAACGAGAGGGGCGCTTTATAACTTGAGGCGGAACGAATAAATAGTGTTTTTGCTCTTCGCTTAATTCCCTAATTATCCTCTCAACGATTAACTTTACTGGATCTATCTTAGTTCTTTCCCTAATATCATCAAAAGATTCGAACGGCTTACGCCTTCTCTCTTCTAAGATCTTCCATAAAGTCCTCTTTCCGACGCCTCTCAGAAGCTCTAGACTATGCATCTTTTTAGTTAGGGGTGGTGCTTTGTTGAAAAATTCCACATATTCTTTTTCTCTCTTTTTAACTATTATAGCTAAAACTGCTGGCAGTTCCGCTTTTGCAGTCGCAGTTAAATCGTCATATGATAATCTCCTATTAACTTTAACTAGTCTTTCATCATACACTTTTCCTAGGTATACTCTATCTCTTATATTCAACTGGAGCCCTGGGAGAGGAGAAATTTCAAGAAGAGTAAAATAAGACTCGCCTACTGCTTGCGCTACAGGACCCCTATACCTCACCTCATGACTAGACATATAGCCGGGTCCATACCCAAAAGGTAGGTAATCGATTACGTATACATATTCTTCCATAAACTGTTTACGCTCGTAAAAACGTCTCATCGCGAATCCTCCGACTACTCCTTCCTGTACTTGTCCAACTCGTTGACTATCTCGGACAACTCCTCCGTGGTAAACGTCTTTTGAACTGTAGTCAGTATCGTCCTTAACTCCTCTATGCTTTTAGGCATAATGTTTAGTATTTGAATAGCAACTTCTTCAGGCAATCCCTTTTCCTCAATTAAGAATTTTCTAGCTTCCTCTACTTTATCCTCTTTTATCTTAGTAAAGGATCTAGCATATTCTAGCGTTATAAGTTGTATGCTATTCAACTCCCCTCTTTTCATACTGTCCTCTAGTATTTTTTTCACTTCAGCTATCGTAACCATTCTTTCAGAGAGCACTTCTGGCATCAGATACACCCTTGATGCTACAGTTATATTAGAGAAACTCTTATTTTATTTATTTCTATTTCCGTAAACACATTCTTTAACACGTTACTTAGAAACTGAACGTTTAACTCTTCACTCTCGCATAGATAGAGAGCCAAACTAGGGCAAAATACATTAAACTAATGAAAAAACGAATAGAAGAGAGAATTATGGGCCCGCCGGGATTTGAACCCGGGACCACTCCCGCGTCAGGGGAGTATCCTACCGCTAGACGACGGGCCCTCGAGGTTAAATATAAAGTAGGGGTGTATATATGTGTTTCAGGGGTACTTGTAGATGGGACAAAATGTTTCTCCGGAAAGAAAAAAACTAGTGGTGTTTTTGGGTCCTGCAGGTAGCGGGAAGACTACGCTAGTGGGTTCCTATGGGAAGTGGTTGGAGAAGGAGATGAACGTTAAAGTAAGCTACGTGAATTTAGATCCAGGAGCTGAAGTGCTCTTTTACAGTCCCGATTTTGACATTAGAGAACTATTCACGATTAGAGATATCATGGTTAAGGAAAAACTGGGGCCTAACGGAGCTTTTATCAGAGGTATGGATTTGATGCTTCAAATGAAGAAAGAAATACTCGATTCGATAAAGAAGATAGAGGGCGATTATATATTGGTGGATACCCCGGGTCAGATGGAGCTCTTCGTTTTTAGAGAGACAGGGCCAGAGCTTTTATCAGCGCTTAGATATGTGGGATATGTTGTGGGCGTATTGCTATTTGACCCAGTTATGGCTAGCTCCCCTCCTAGCCTAGTTGCTATGAAGCTTTTATCGCTCGTCGTCCAATTAAGGTTGGGGATAGATAACGTGTTAATTTTAAATAAGATAGACGCCGTGAAGAACAGCGACGTTTTGAGGTTGGTAGAGGATTACGAGAGTTTAAAAGAGGCTTTGGCTTTTGATTCGAAGGGCTTGGTGAGCGATATGGCATCATCGCTTATTGATGTAGTAGAAGAATACACGCCGGCGAGCAGACTGGTAAAAATATCGGCGCTGAAAAAAGCTGGGTTTGAAGAGCTCTACGATATCCTCCACGAAGTATTCTGTACTTGCGGAGATTTAACCTAACTCCCGGCTTGTTAGCTCAAGCCATAAATCGCCCAGCGCTAGGTCCTCTTTTAGTCCTTCTTTCACGCTCGACTCGGAAACGCTCAGTTTAATTCTCTTAGTCCTTCCATATCTGCCCAGGCTCACTACCTGGGCGTTTATTACTCCTAGCATGTCTAGCTCGTTTATTATATCGCTTACTCTCCTCTGAGTGACCGGCTCGACTCCTACGCGCCTAGCTAGCTTCGTATACTGATCGTATATACTCCCTGTAGTTATCACCTTAACTCCCTTTTTGTGCAGAATAAGCACGGACACTAAGACGAGTTTGACATGAAGAGGCATAGATTTTATCAGATCTATGGCTAGATTCTTTTCTATCTCTTTCTGAGCCAATCTCACGTGTTCCCCCCTAACCTTAATCTCCCCTAGCCTCTCTGCGATATCAGCGGCTTTTAACAAGAGATCGAGGGCTAGCCTGCAATCTCCATTCTGCCTAGCCGCGATCGCAGCACATAGAGGGATAACGTCGTTTTCTAAAACTCCTGGTTGGAAGGCTTGCTCCGCGCGCATTCTTAAAATATCTTCTAGCTCTCGGCTAGTGTAAGGTGGAAATACTAATTCCTCCTCTCCAAGGCTACTCTTAACCCTAGCGTCGAGGAAATCCATGAAGCGGAGGTCGTTTGTAATACCTATCACGGAGACTTTAGAAACAGATAATTGATCGTTGATTCTGGTCAGAAAATACAACACATCGTCTCCTTTTCTCTTTACTAAGTAATCTATCTCGTCGAGCACCACGAGCATGAATCGCTTCCTGCGCTCAAGCCCTTTAACGAATCTCCTAAAAACCTCGCTTGTAGAAAGCCCTGTGAAAGGCACTCTCTGTCCCACCGCTTGAGCCAGCTCTGCTATAACTCTGTAACTGGTATCTGTATGTCTACAGTTTACATAGGCATAGGTAACTGTACCCCCGGCTTTTTTCTTCAACTCCCTTAAGACATATTTAGTAACAGCAGTTTTACCCGTTCCCGTCAACCCATAAATAAATACATTTGAAGGCCTAGAACCTGACAGGATTGGAGCTAAGACTAGCCCAAGCCTGTATATCTGCTGGTCTCTATGGGGGAGGTAGTCAGGTACGTAATCTGGTAGCAGTAACTCTCTCCTCTTGAATATCCTAGATACTTTAAATCTATCGAATAGGGAGCCTAAATCTACAGTTGTCCTTGACATAGTTCCATAGGAAGCATAGGAAATAGAGGTTTTATATACCGTAGAGATCGAAGCTAAGCTATATATACGGCAGTTATACCGTGCTAGCATCTAAGATATACGGCTAAGACTTAACGCCTAGCTGCTCTCTACAGACTTCAACCATTTCTAAGTAATCCTTCTCCCTCCAAGCGACTAATCTAACCTCTCTTATAGGACACTTGGAAAAATCGACTTCTTTCATAGCCTCAATTATAGCTTTCACCGACTCTCTTACTGGCACTCCACCAACGCCAGCACCTAGAGCGGGAAAGGCGATACACGAAACTCTACTGTGGCAGGCAACTTTAAAAGCCGCCCGCGCCGCCTTTTTAACGTGTCCAACGCTTATCGACATGGCGGGCCTCTCCATGGTCGGCGCGTGTATTACGCATCTAGCCTTTAACCTTCCGGCCCCAGTAACTACGGCTTCTCCTACGGATACGGGAGCATATTTCCTAGCTTCCTTCTCTATCTCCGCTCCACCTTTCCTCTTTATTGCACCTGCCACGCCTCCCCCCATAATCATTAAGGAATTAGCCGGATTAACTATAGCATCACAATCTTCCTCTGTTATATCACCCTTCTTCACCTTTACGACTATTTCTCCACACGTGAAAATCTCCAAATCCTTCACCAATAGACTTTATCCACGTCGATTTAAAAATGCTTGCTTTAACTACACTAAAATCGACACCATCATGCTGTATGTAGTTAAAAGACTTATAACCGTTCGTAACGACTTAAATCGGCAAGCACTCCCAGAGTAAAGGTTGTCTCGAAAAAAGCGCTCAAATAAAACTAGTTTATATTGAAAAGAGAATGGATAGCGCCGGGGCCGGGATTTGAACCCGGGCGCCCCTGATAGGGGCATCGGATCTCGAGTCCGACCCTTTAGACCTGACTCAGGCACCCCGGCCCAAGTTATAAGGGCTGCTATTTTCTTAAATAGCTTTCGGAAGTAGAAGTTCAAGGATTAGCTTTTATTGTAGAAGCTTATTCGTGGAACTGCGGAGGGTTTATATAGTCCCCTTTTAAAGTTTGTGCGGGGTTGATATGGCAGCGACTACGACTAGGAAGTTGACGCTTAAGATGCCAGTCTGTACTTCATGCGGCAAGCTTATACCGCCTCATGAAAGAGGAGTTAAGTTTAGGTGCCCGAATTGCGGAGAGTTTATAATATGGAGATGCTATAAGTGTAGGCAATTAATGAATCCCTATAAGTGTCCTAAGTGTGGATTTGAGGGGCCTTGAGGGGTTTAGATGGCTAAAGTAGTAGTTTCCCTTAAGATACTGCCTGACGACGTGGATACTTCGCTAGAGGAGCTTGAAAAGAAGATACGGGAAAAACTTCCAGAGGAGTACGAGATATTAAAGTCGGCTAAAGAGCCTATAGCATTTGGCCTATGCGCATTAAGGCTTTATGTGTCTATTCCGGAGGAAACCGAGGGCGGGACTAGTAGATTGGAGGAAATAATCGCGAGCGTTGAGGGTGTAAGTCAGGTTGAGGTATTGATGGTTAGCAGGATGTTTACTTAGAGGAATTCTACTCAGTGCACAAAAGTTAAATACTAAACATTATTTTTGAGTTCAGGGACATACTCCTTCTGAAGGTGTGTTGAGCTTGGTAAATAAGGATAAGAGAAAAGCCGAAATAGAACTTAGAGTATCGGAGATAAGGCAGCACGAAGCAGGACGCGGTAGGGTAAGGATCGACGATATAGCAATGGCTAAACTAGGAATAACTCCTGGAGACATCGTGGAAATCATTGGTAGAAGGCGTACCGCCGCCGTGGCTTGGCCGGGCTACACAGAGGATCGTGGACGCAATATCATCAGGATGGATGGATGGACTCGTAAGAACGCCGGCGTCAGCGTAGGGGATAAAGTAGTCGTTAGGAAAGCAGACGTTAGAGCCGCCAACATAGTCAGACTCGCTCCTATGTCGATGACGCTAACTGTGGATGAAAACTTTAAAGCCTATATAAAGAAAAGACTCATCGAGAGACCTCTCGTCGAGGGAGACGTAGTTCAGATACCAGTTCTGGGCCAGACTATACCGTTTATCGTTGTGACCACGAAACCGTCGGATGTGGTTATAGTCACCGAGGAGACCCAACTTTTCGTTCTGGAAAAACCAGTCGAAGTCGGACGTATACCTAAGGTTACTTATGAGGATATAGGAGATCTAGAAGAGGCTAAGCAGAAAATCAGAGAAATGGTTGAATTACCCCTTAAGCACCCAGAGCTTTTCAAGCGTTTGGGTATTGATCCTCCGAAGGGTATTCTACTCTACGGTCCTCCAGGCTGCGGAAAAACCCTATTAGCCAAAGCAGTAGCGAACGAAACCGACGCCTATTTCATAGCTATCAACGGTCCTGAAATAATGAGCAAGTTCTACGGAGAATCCGAACAGAGGCTTAGAGAGATATTCGAAGATGCTAAAGAACACTCTCCCGCCATAATTTTCATCGACGAGATAGACGCCATAGCGCCCAAGAGAGAGGAGGTTACGGGCGAAGTCGAGAAGCGGGTAGTCGC
Organism: uncultured Thermofilaceae archaeon; assembly: GCA_964501905.1. GTDB lineage: Archaea > Thermoproteota > Thermoprotei > Thermofilales > B69-G16 > B69-G16. The sequence continues at coordinate 191,821 of CAZCTW010000002.1, forward strand.
TCAGCTACTAGCTTTAATGGATGGCCTAGAGGCGCGCGGCGACGTCATAGTCATCGGGGCTACTAATAGACCAAACGCCTTAGACCCCGCGCTTAGGAGACCTGGCAGGTTCGATAGGGAGATAGAGATAGGAGTACCTGATAAACAGGGCAGATACGAAATCCTCCAGGTACATACCAGAAATATGCCATTAGCGGATAATGTGGATTTAAGGAAATTAGCGGATATAACACACGGATTTGTAGGTGCCGATCTAGCGGCTCTATGTAGAGAAGCCGCTATGAAAGCCCTCAGAAGAGTACTAGCCAAAATAGACCTCGACAAGGACGAAATACCCACTGAAATACTTGAACAACTAGAAGTTAGAATGGAAGATTTCATGAACGCTTTCCGCGAGATAACGCCAACTGCGCTTAGAGAAATAGAAGTAGAGGTACCTAATGTCAGGTGGAGCGATATAGGGGGGTTAGAAGAGGTAAAGCAGGAGTTAAAAGAGGCTGTAGAATGGCCGCTTAAGCACCCAGAAGCCTTTAGGCGTTTGGGTATTGATCCTCCGAAGGGTATTCTACTCTACGGTCCTCCAGGCTGCGGAAAAACCCTATTAGCCAAAGCAGTAGCTACCGAAAGCGAGGCCAACTTCGTAAGCGTTAAGGGACCTGAAATATTTAGCAAGTGGGTTGGCGAGTCAGAGAGAGCTATCAGAGAACTGTTTAGAAAAGCTAGACAGGTTGCGCCTAGCGTCATTTTCATCGACGAGATAGACGCCATAGCGCCTATAAGGGGAGCTGGATTTGGCGATTCAATGGTTACTGAGAGAGTTGTAAGCCAGTTGTTAACAGAGATCGATGGATTAGAGAAGCTGGAAGGTGTTGTCGTTATAGGAGCTACTAACAGGCCTGACATACTCGATCCGGCGCTTTTGAGACCGGGTAGGTTTGATAGGGTGGTGTACGTGCCTCCACCGGATAGAAAAGCTAGATATGAGATATTGAAGATACATACGAGAAGAATGCCCTTGGCTGAGGATGTGAACTTGGAAGAACTGGCAGATATTACCGAGGGCTTCTCTGGGTCTGATCTTGAGGTATTAGTGCGCGAGGCCGGGCTTCTGGCATTAAGGGAAGACATAAACGCAAAGAAAGTATATAGGCGGCACTTCGAACAAGCTTTAAAGAAGATTAAACCGTCGATCACTCCGGAAATGCTACGCTACTACAAGGCTTGGAGTGAGAGATCTAAAGGCATAACTCAGAAGAGACCTTCTCTAGTTAGTTATTACCTGTAGGATTATGTTGCCCTTACACATAGCGATATTGAGAGCTCTTAGGAGAAGTAACGGAACGGCGACTGACAAAGAGCTGTTTAGAGCTGTCAGGAAGATTCTGGGAGAAGATATTTCACGCTCTCAATTTAATAAAACGTTAATGGTTTTAGAAATTCGCGGCATAGTAATAGTTGAACCTCTCAAGCGAGAATTAAAAATAGTTAGGCTTGCAGGTTGAGCTAAATTAATAACATATTTCTGTTCAATAATTACTGTAGAGTGGAGGCTGTCCGCTAATGGGTGTAAACCTTAGAGAATTGGTTGAAGAAGTTAGAAAACAGATAAGCTTAAAGGATTTAAGTAAAAAGGTAATAGCTATAGATGCTTATAACTCTCTCTATCAGTTTCTCGCTATCATAAGGCAGCCGGACGGAACTCCTCTAATGAATAGGCGAGGAGAGGTAACGAGTCATTTAAGCGGGCTATTCTATAGGACGGTAAACCTCTTGGAAAACGGTTTAAAACCTGTATATGTTTTTGATGGTAAACCCCCTGAATTAAAAATGCTAGAGATAGAAAAGAGACTCCAACAAAAGGCTATCGCCGAGGAAAAATATAAGGAAGCTTTAGCTAGAGGGGATTTAGAAGAAGCTCGAATATACGCTCAACAGACTTCGAGGCTTACTAAGGAGATGGTAGATGCTGCTAAGACATTGCTGGACTATATGGGCATACCTTGGGTTCAGGCTCCTTCTGAAGGAGAAGCGCAAAGCGCCTATATGACACTTAAAGGCGACGCATGGGCTTCAGCTAGCCAAGACTACGACTCGTTGCTGTTTGGGTCTAAACGCTTAGTTAGAAACTTAGCTATAACTGGTAGGAGGAAGCTTCCCAGGAAAAAAGTGTATATCGAAATAACGCCGGAGCTAATACTATTAGATGAACTGCTTAAAAGACATGGGATAACTAGAGAACAGCTAATCGATATAGCCATACTGATAGGGACGGATTACAACCCCGAAGGAGTGAAGGGAATAGGACCTAAACGCGCGCTAAAACTGGTGAAGACCTACGGTAGTATAGAGAAGATTAAAGATGTTCTGGGCAAAGAGGCATTTCCCGTAGATCCTGTAGAGATAAAAAGGATTTTCTTAAACCCGGAGGTTACGGATAACTACACGCTAGAATGGTCTATGCCCGATAAAGAAGCCGTAGTGAGATTCCTATGTTATGAACATGATTTCTCCAGAGATAGAGTTGAAAAAGCCGTGGGAAGAGCCGAAAAAGCCATGAAGACGTATTTTACTCAAGCTAGCCTCGAATCGTGGTTCGGTTGAAGAATTACCAGGAGAAGAGACGTGAACTCGTTGAGAAATTGGTTCGAGAAGGCACCCTGAGGACTCGAGAGGTTATAGAAGCTTTTCTCAAAGTTCCACGTGAAGAATTTGTATTACCTGAATATCGTAAAGCCGCATATGAAGACCATCCATTACCCATTCTAAAAGGCCAGACCATATCGGCGCCTCACATGTGCGCTATAATGTGCGAAGTTTTGAAGATAGAGAAAGGCGATAAGATACTAGAAATAGGTACAGGTAGCGGGTATCACGCCGCGCTTTGCGCCGAGATAACGTCTCCAACTGACAAACCTACAGATGGGTATGTAATATCTGTTGAGTATTTTCCCGAGGTAGCAGAATTCGCTAAGAAAAATCTTGAGAAAACCGGCTACGGAGACCGGGTGCACGTAATCGTCTACGATGGCAGCAGAGGGGCGCCTACTACTAAGAAATTCGACCGGATTTTAGTGACCGCCGCCGCTTCCAGAATACCCCCTTCTCTTCTAGAGCTATTGAAAGAACGAGGAAGGCTGGTCATGCCGGTAGGGTCTAGTTTTTACCAAACTTTAACTCTCATAGAGAAGGACGAGAGGGGTAATATAAGAAAATTTGGGATAGGCGGTTGCATATTCGTGCCTTTACTGGGTAAGTATGGATATAGAGAAAACTCTATCTAGCCTGGGCGTATACTACGAAAAAATTACCGCCGAAGGGCACGAAAATATTAAAGCAACTCATAGAACAACGTTAGAGATAACGAGAGAGAACTATCTAACTCCGAGAGGGACTTGCATAATAGCGATAAAAGCTAGTAAGGCGGCGAGAGATTTAACTCCTAAAACTAAGCAACTTCTAAAATTACGGAGATATAGAGTATACTTGGTACTATGTGTACGAGAGAGAATAGATATAATAGAGGCGCGGACAAGCCCTAGATTAACGTTAACCAGTCCGTCTTCAATAGTTATTAGGAAAAGCGATTATATAGACAGCAGAACCATAGCGATAAACGCGAATAAAGCAGCGAAAGATATAGATAGAGAAATAGTTGAAGACCTAGCTCGAGGAGCGAAACTTATAGCGTACCTGGTAGTCAGCAAAGAACGAATCAAAAACTTTATAAAAAGCCGGGAGTAACAGAATAACAGCGGGCCCGTAGCTCAGCCCGGTAGGGGAACCTAGCCTCGGCAGGGAACCTCCGAAAGCATCGGGCTTTTAACCCGAGGGTCCCGGGTTCGAATCCCGGCGGGCCCGTATTCTTGCTCCTAGAATAATCTTTCGCCTATTTGAGAAACATATTTTCCTTTCCTGCGATTCTCGCCCTTTCTATTATTCGTATCAGATTACTCCTGATAGCGCTTCGAGAAGTACGGCTATGATTATCGCGCCAATTATTAGTTGTTTTCCGCGGCTTACAGCATAGCCAGACGCCCACATCAAAACGCCAGCTATACCCATGACAATATACGTTACTTTAGCTATCTTAATAACCGCTGTGAGCACCCGTTTTAAACCGCTCACGATTATAGTTTCGACCTCGGAGATTATCGAGTCTAAGATCTCTGATCCTGATGGTTGGGCACTAACTAATACAGAGAAAAATATCAAAGTGAAGACCAGGAAAAGGAATATCCTCCTTTTCATATACACCCCAATGAAATGTGAAAAAGGGTATAAAAGGTAGACAATTTCGGGGTACCTTAACACTGACAAATTAGCTGAATTTTAATTACGAAGTAATAAGTGGGGCCGGGGGGACTTGAACCCCCGATCTTCCGGTTTCTCTGTTTTTTGATCCACTGGAGCCGGACGCCCTACCTTGCTAGGCTACGGCCCCCCTCGAAATGTTATAGGTCTGTGGTTTTATATGTTTAACGCCCGGGTCGGCTCACCTCCTTTACATCACCGACTCAGCGATCTTCTTCTTCATCCCCAAAGGTATATCGATTAAATTATATAAAAGGTCTCTGGCTAACTATATATGGATGACGAGCTGGCTATAGGGGCTGATAAGTGACGAATCGAACCCGGACTGACTTATACTATGACAGGTTTAACGCCCCTAAATTCTGACGGATTAAAAAATAAAATCTTTTTAAGTGAAAAATATTTCCGGCATTTACTCTAGCTAGACGGGTGATTACAAAACATGTATTTAAAGGCTTAAGATATTGAGACCTTGTTTTAAGATTGTATTCGAACTCTAGCAACGACGCACGATCCCATCACTAAAATCTTATGGTTAAAAAAGCTTAGTTAACACTACCTTCTCCCAAGGAGTTTTAGAGTGAGGATGGGGTGGGGTGAGGTATTCCTGTGGGTTTACGCCTAAATCTTTAAGTGCTTTTCTCCAAGCTCCTAGACCTCCGCCATATTTAGCCCATAGCGCTATAACTTTGCCTATTTTGCGATCGCCTCTAGTCAATACTGTTTGCACATGAGTCCACCTAGGATCATACGACCTAACTTCAGCTAAACCTCCTAGTTCTCTCTTTAAGAAGTTTATTTTCTTCTTCAGCGTTGCTATGTCTTCCACCCTGAACCACTGCATCGGCGTATGGGGTTTAGGGGTGAAGGGGCTAATTGAGACTTTAAGTTCTCTTACGCCTTTAAACCCCGATTTCTCGCTTAGCTCTTTTACGAAATATGCAATTTTCTTTACATGTTCCAGCGTCTCTCCGGGCAATCCGACCATAAAGTATAGTTTAAGGGATTTCACCCCTATTCTCTTCGCCAAAGATGCTATGTTTTCAACGAGAGATTTCGCGAAAGGCTTCCCTATTTTAGCCCCAAGCCAACTGTCGGCCGTTTCGGGCGCTATTGTCAGGGTTTTCTGACCGCCGGCTACCATTAATTCGATCCTATCTTCGGATAGTGTTTCTACTCTTATCGACGGAACCGAAAACTCAAAGCCGTTTTCCACTAAATACTCTAATACTCTATCGGACTCGCTATGGTCAAAGTAGGATAAAGCGAGCAGTACTATCTTCCTGCTCTTGTTGAGCCGCGACCCCTCCTCAGCTATATACCTAATTTGGTCAAAGCTCCTCTCGCGTTTAGGTTTAAATATGGATCCTTCTAAGCAAAATCTACAACCTCGTATGCAACCTCGCATAGCCTCTATCATAGTTTTCCTCCCTCTAGGATCTCTCTCCGCCGGTTGGATCTGCGCGATAGGGTGGAATTTTAGAGTCAGACTCTCTGCCTTGTTGACCAATACTAACTCGTCCTCCCTACGAGGTACATAGAAACCTTTCTCAGGCGGTAGAGAATCTAACAACATCTTTTTGCTATCATAATGCTCTAGAAGCTGATCCAGTAGATAGGGCATTATAGGCTCTATATCTCCTAGAGCTAATACGTCCGCTATCTCGGCTAAGGGTTCGGGGTTGCCTATAACTGCCGGTCCCCCCACTATGACGTATGGTTTCTCCCTCTCTGACGAAAACGCTGGAACACCGCCAGCGTATAAAACTCTTAAAATGTTTACATAGTCAGGCTCGTAATGTACAGAAGCTATTATTACATCGAAGTTTTTTAAAGGGTTCCTGTTTTCTATGCTTAGTGGAGGGGGTTCTCGACCAGTTTTCCTAGATATATTAAATCTCTCCGCTATAAACCCCCTTCTGCCGTTTATGTAGTAGTAGAGCATATGGTAGGAAAGCGTGTCTAAGGCGACACGGTAAAAAGAAGGATACAGGAGGGCTATTCTTAAATCTCCCGGGCGTCCCTTCTTCTTGATAACGTTGAGTTCTCGGATTCTACTCACCTTCTTCGAGCAGCGCTATCTCTCCGTCGTACTTCAACATTGAAAGATCATTTTCGGCTTCAAGCCTGCGTCCTTTTATAAGTTTTAACTCTCTTGGCTTGAAAAGTGTTTTCTCAAGATCGAGATTTGTATCGAATATCGAAAGCGCGTGATTCCATGTATTCACGTAAATTACAGGCTCTGAGTAGAGCTTCAACCTAGCCATTGAGTGTGCCGTAAGTTGAAAGCTTAGCTCGCCGCTGAAAGACGGGGGAATGTATCTATAGTGTTTTTTATACGGGAATTTCAAGAGTAGAGGCGGGAACATAACCTCTACCAGAGTAAGGGAATCGCTATCATAGATTAAAAAGAAAGTTTCGACATCCTCTACTCTACCCCAGGAAATTAAACGCCATAAATCGTTGTAGACTCCCATTTCTGGATCATACTCACTCTCGAACACTAGCGTTACTTCTACGAGAAAAACTCTATCGTTTCTAAAGCCGTAAGCTTCTCTAAAAGCCTGCGCGTAGATCTTACACAATTTATTTCCTCTCTCGATATCTACACGGGGTTGAGCTATCGTAGGCAGGATTTTGGCTAAATCAGGAATCTCCTCCTCTCGGAGAACAGGCTCCTCATAATCTAACTCGAATATTGTTTTAGGCAGAAATACTTCCTCTTTTTTCTCGAAAGGAGGAATTCCTAGCCGTTCAGCTAGCTTATTAAATTTCGCCAGTACGGAATAGACGTCAGGCTCCCTGTAAGGATTAAATATCTCGCTCCTAACAGCGTCTACGTTCTTCTTGAACTCTTCATCTTCCCTGTAGAGTTTCTTAAAATTGAACGCTAGTTCTTGGGGAGTGAAACTATTCATTCTTTCACCAAAGCCCTTAAAACGGTACGTATTTCAAGGAGCCAGTCCTAGCGATAGCGCCGTAGAGCACTACATCGCCAGCTAGCGGCGTCACCCTAATCTCCGGCAATCTATTCATAACGTATCCCCCAACTTTCTCCTTTATAGCTTCAACTACTAGATCTACGTTATTAAGCACGACAGAACTGCCTAATGTAATTAATTCCGGGTCATATACGTTTATCACGTTGGCAACTCCTACAGCATTGTACGTGTTTATCTTCTCGACAATTTCGAGTGCTACTTCATCCCCCTCCCTTGCCGCGCCGTAGATAATCTTCGCCGTGAGATTTCTGAGATCTCCCTCAGCGTATTTATATACTAGGCTAGACTCGATTCCCGCTTTCCTGCTGAGTAAGATTCTGGCATACCTAGGTATATTGGCGCCGAAACAATAAGCTTCCCAATGCCCCCTTTTGCCACATCCACATATCAATAATCCTTCTGGATCTACCACCATGTGGCCTATTTCGGCCGCGTTTCCATCTTTGCCAATTAACAGGTGACCGTCAACATAAGCCCCTCCGCCTATACCCGTACTTATAGTTATATACACAATGTTGTCTAATCCTTTGTCGGCGCCGAAAATTTTCTCCCCTACCACCGCCGCTGTGCAGTCATTAAGTATCTTGACTCTAACTTCAAATGCCTTCTCAAGGGGTTCTAAGAGCGGGACTTCTTTAAATGGAAGATTAGGAGAATTAATTATCGCCCCTTTCTTCAAATCTAAAGGACCTATGGTCCCAACTCCTATACCTATCAGGCATTCTTTCCCGACGCTGTTATTCTCGAGCAGAGCTTTGATCATTCGAATTATTTGATGTGTTAAATCCAGACTCTCTCCGGTTTTAACTGTGGGCTCAGTCATTTTATCTACTATATCCCCTTTGCCATCCGCTAAGGCGACCCTAATATAAGTAGCTCCTATATCTACTCCGACTCCATACACGGCTTTCACCCTCTGTGGAGATGAAATCCTCGCCTTTTTTATATTCATCGTCATAATCATCACCTTAAACGTCGAGAGTCTAAGTTGCGGTAAAGCTTATTCCTAGTCTAAAGACTTAGAATATTTGAGATGGTTAGCACGAAAATACTGATTACCGGCTTGTTAGGCGGTAGCTCGGGTAAAACCTATTTAGCTATAGCCGTGGTATACGCGTTGAGGAGTACAGGGCTTAGACCGGGGGTATTCAAGCCGTTAAGCATTCATAACTGGTTTACAGAGTACAATACCACGTTAGAGAATATACGTTCTGGATCGCTTTTCTGCGGCGATGCGGTAAAGCTACGTCAAATCGCTGGAATAAAAGAACCCTACGAGTTGTTAAATCCAGTGGATTTTCTTGTATCTCCTCTAGACCCTAGCGTCTTTATTAACGCTAGAGTACCTGATCTATACTATTCTTTCTCCTCCGACTTAACTAAAACTGCTATAGTAGCTAGATTCACCAGATATGGCGATGAAAAACTCCACAACCTCTACCTCGTCAATAAGTGGGCCCTTCAGCGGAAGATGCTTATAGTAGACGAGGAGGTCGTAGATAGAATTACTAGAAAAGCTGATGAAATAGTACAGGTTAATGACTCAAAAATGCTTAACCATCTAGTGAGTAAGTACTTTACTAGCTCTGTTTCCACTTGTTTGAAAAATCTCGGAGAGAAACACGCCATAATAGTTATCGAGAGCTATAGCGATATCGCCTGGCCTCTGCCTTTAAAAACCCGAGTGGATGTGGTCTTAGTGACTTCCCCGGGGAGGGTTTTAGTTTATGATGCCAATAAGTTTAGAATGGCTGTAGAACTTAAAAAACCCCTTCGCGGGCTTTATACGACCGTGAAACTCAGCGATATAATAGGGCTTTTAAGACCTCTTAAGCATTTCAAAGTAGGACCTACCCATACTGCCGAAATCCCGGAATCCTATACTGTACGTAAATATGCAGGCGTGATTAACTTCTTAATTAACGAGTTGGAAAAATCGACTTCTAGCTTTTAAGCGAAAAATTTATCTCTCCAAGTTCACCACAGCATTTAGATTCTATGATGCTACTGGCTACAATAGCGGCTGTTGCATTTATAGCTTATGCTTTGTATAATGTGAAGAATCTCCTGGTGAGTCCTAAAGTGAACTTTTTAACAGTTCGTGTGGATAAGAAAAAAATCCTCTTCGTGTCAGACCTGCACATACCTAAGAGTCTGAAAACAGGGAAAAAGTACTGTGTGATCGGTGAGTACATGGAGAAAAACAATATACGTCTATTGTTTATCCTGGGAGATTTATTTGATGATTTTCACGTCGAAGTTTCTTCCAACCAGTTAAAAGTCAAGCTAAGAGAAATCATTAAAATCCTAAAATTACCGCCTCATACATTTGTGTACATAACCTTTAGCAGTAGCTCTCATGACCCAAAGATTAAACGGGAAGGGGCAAAGGTGAAGCAGGGATCAGTAGAGATAATCGCCACTAATAATCCTATACGCCTAATAGCCGACAATAGAGAATTTTATCTATTACATGGAGATCTAGGAGTAAAAAATGGTGCCTTAGCATATTTGCTGAACAAGGCGGCTTGCTTTCTTGGATATCCATACTTCGTAGAGCGCTCTCTAAAGAAGAGTCTTAGATTAAAGGAAAAATCATGGTTGATTATGGGTCATACGCATGCTCCCTTCATTGATGATAATTTTAAATTAGCGAACACAGGTAGCTGGAAGCACTACTGGCGCAGTAGTAGCGATAATGTCATACTATACGACAGCGGTTCGCTAAGTCTTATAAACCTCGGCGGTGGTATAAATAAATGAATATGAGTCAGGTATGGAAAATCCCGCCAAGAATAAAAATTTTAGAAGCATTAGGATGCATAGCAGATGGTCGGATCAAGTTTATTTCAGAACACGAAGCGCGAGTTATAAGCTCAACAGGCGAGCGAACGTATACAGTTAAGTGGAATGGTGACAAGGCGATTTTCGCTGACGACAACGGATCTGTCTATAGGGGGTATCTGGGCTATCCAAGCATTGCTTTTCTAATGCTTAAAGGGTTGCTACCTTTCGATAAAAGAATCGCCGAAGGTTTAAAGGGCGTTCCGTGGAAAAAACTCAACGAGAAATATAGAAGGTATTGGATTGTAGAGTCTATAATAAAGAAGAAGTTAGAGAAAAGAGGTATTAGTACAGAAGAGGTAGATGATTTCATTAAAAAAGTTTTAGACGCTATAAGCGAGTTAAAACCGGAGAAACTCGAGCTTTAACTCCTCGAAAACTTCCTCAGTAACGACTCTCCCCTACTTGTGAGAATATATAAGCGGATAGACCTATTTTTCCCGAAAAGAGGACAGGCGGAACTTAAAGGACAGCTATCACAAGGGTTCTCTACTTTTTCCTGTTTAATGTAACCTTGTGAAAGCAGTAAACCCAGTAAGCTCTCGACTTCCCCTATAGAAATCCCTAGCTTTCTGGCTAGAGTATAAACGTCTACGACCCCTTCGCCATTTAATACTTGTAAAACCTTTAGAATTTTCTGAGATAACATGTTAACCAACTATGAGGGATAATACGGCATTGACAGAAAGAGATAAGACGAGCGCCGACGCTAACATAATTACTATTGCTAGTAACGTTAGCTTATTTTTGCCAGTTTCCTGTTTTATCGAAGCTATAGTAGGTATACATGGTACATATAAGGTGAAAAGTATCAATAGGGAAAAAGCTTGAACAGGAGTTAGTCCAAGAGCTAACAGCGCTCCTTTAACGCTACTTCCCCCTCCCTGTAACATGGCTATAGACTCGATAAGTCCCTCTTTAGCTATTAGACCTTGAAGAAGCGCGAAGCCTATTATCCAAGCCTCTTTCTCGGGAATTCCATAAAGAGACAGAAACGGCGTTAGAGAGCTTCCTATGAGAGAAGCAAAGCTTTCTCTCGGATTAGATATGAAACCCGCTGGACCGTAGTTTAACAGGAACCACGTCGCCACGCTAAGGGATAATATTATGATACCGGCTTTCCTGAGGAAGTGTTTGGAGTAGTCCCAGGTCAACCACCACACAACTTTAAGACTAGGCCTGTGGACAGGCGGTATTTCCAATAGAAAGATAGGTGACTCGGATTTTCTGAAGAGCAATATTCTGATAGTTAGGGATATCAGCATAGCGATTCCTAGAGCTATAAGGTATATAGTAAACATGACCGCTGCTTGCATTAGACTTGAGGAAAAGTAGGCCGTAACGAAGGCTAGGATTACTATTAAGCGGGCTTGGCAGGGGACGAAAGGTATGGATAAAATTAGTTGAATTCTTTCCTCCTCTTCTAAAACTGCTCGAGAAGATAACACGCCTGGAACATTACAGCCGAAGCTAATTATTACCGGGTATATAGCTCTCCCGGATAACCCGAACTTATTGAGTAACGAGTTAAATGAAAAAGCTAGACGGGCGGCTATACCGCTATCCTCTAAAAGCGACAACATGAAGAAGGTTAGGAATAGAAGCGGCAGAAATGATAATACGCTTCCAACTCCTGAAATTACACCATCTGATACCAATGATACAAGCCATGGAGGAGCACCCAATCCTTCAAGAAAGCTAGCTAAGGAATCGGCTATAAGGGCGAAAATCCTATCCATTAATCCTATAATGCTATAGGTTTCTATTACCTCAGCTAAAGCATCCCAACCTAACCAGTGAAAAATTAAGTTTAGCGGAAAACCGCTGTTTAGGGTAAATATAATCGAAAACACGGAAATAAGAAATACTGAACTAAATACGATGCCCGATACTTCGTGCTGAATGATTTTCTCGAAGAAGCTTTCTTTCTCCTCTACTTTAACTCTTACAACAACCTCTCTGGCTATGCTATCCACATAGTTAAACCTTGCAATAGTAACGAGCTCAGCCGGATTTCTGCCTATGCTAAACTTTACGGCATCCACAATACGTTTTATATCGGAAAGAACATCTTCTCCTTTATTCTTTATGATCTCCTCTAACCTAGGATCGCCTTCTAGAAGCCTTATAGCGAGCCACCTAGGTGGATATTCGGGTAAAATCCCTCTTTCCCTAATTACCTTTTCTATTTCAGTGATGAAAGGCTCAAGCCCGTCATAATTTATTTTTAAAACTTCCTTTCTACCTCGTCGCCCTTCAGCGACAGCTACGATGGCGTCCAGTAGTTCGCGGAGACCACTGCCCTGTATAGCTGATACCTCGACTACGGGGACGCCTAGCATCTCCTCTAGCTTATCTACGTGGATGTGTATCCCCCTTTTATGGATTAAATCCGATTTCGTAATAGCTATGACAACGTTAGGTGTTAACTCGAGTATTTGAATGGGGAGGTATAGAGTTCTCTCGGGAGCCGTGCCGTCTATTAAAACTAAGACAACATCTGGTTCACCGCTTATGATATATTCGCGGGCTACGACTTCTTCCAGGCTCGTAGCTGATATACCATAGGTTCCGGGGAGGTCAACGAAACACAACTTCTTACCTTTATATACTCTCTCACCCTCTTTCCGTTCAACTGTTACGCCAGGCCAGTTAGCGACGTGGGCGATCTTTCCGGTAAGTACGTTAAAAAGAGTGGATTTACCTACGTTAGGGTTGCCGGCTACGGCAACTATAATATCGCATTTTCTTTCTTCCATTACTATACCCATAAAATGCGGCTATTACTGTGTTATAAGCTTAACCTGAGAAATTAAATTATTTCAACAAGTATTTTCTTTGCCATACCTCTGCTTAAAGCTATCATAACTCCGCGAACTCTTACAAGAATAGGTCCTCTATCACTGTTAACAACCTCGACTTCAACGCCAGGAGTTAAACCCATTTGCATAAGTCTGGTAGCTAGCCCGGGTCCTGCATTTAATCCCGCTATTCTAGCCTTTTTACCCGGCGGTACGGCTTCGAGAGTGATATGCACGCCGCTGGACATCGAATCACCACGTTAAATTCTCTGAGAGCATATATAATTGCGACTTAATAGAAAAGAAAAATTATATATAAAAGATTAGCTTATTGTTGAGCCGCAGAGGTGAAAATCATGTCCAGCGAGGAGGGAATTATATTAATAGGTCGAAAGCCGACAGCAAACTACGTTCTAGCAGCTGTAACGCAGTTTTCCCAGGGATCTAAGAGAGTGGTGCTTAAAGCTCGAGGCAGGTCCATAACTAAAGCCGTTAACACTGCCGAAATAGTTCGCAGATTTCTGCCGGAACAGGTAGAAGTAGTCAAATGTGAAATAGGCAGTGAAACCGTTGGCGAGCCAGGAAAGGAGAGGACGGTTTCCACTATAGAAATAGTGTTAGAGAGAAAATAAGTGATTAAAATAAGTATCACTTCTGATTTTCTTTTTCCAAGCATTTATTATTCGGTGTTTTCATGTTTAAAGTGAATTTAGATAAGGTCGTATATAAGATAGGTGAGCGCGCCCTCCTATCGTTAAGTTTTAAAAACACTTCTAGTGAAGCTGCGAAAAAAGATGTCTATTTAGAGCTAAGATTAAACGGAGAGCTAAAAATGGCCTTTTTAGCCCGTGAGGGAATTAGCCTAGGGCCAGGCGAGGAGTATAGGGAAACCATTGAGGTGCCCCTACCTAGAGAAGAGGGATTAGGCGAGCTCAACGTATATCTGGTGGAAAATGGAGAAGTAGTGAGAAAAAACGTAGAATTGGGCATAGTTGACCCGTCGAAGAGGAAACCTCTAATGGTGGCTTTTGTCTGGCACCACCACCAAGCGCCCAACTTCTACCCTGACGGCACCTTCCACAGCTTATGGGCCTTTACACACGTCTACGATGATGAGTTTCCTCCCTTTGAAGGAGGAGCCTATTATATTCACGTTAAAAATCACGAAAAACACACTAAAATTAAAGACTGCGATCATGTATCCCCCTCTCTTCTCCTGCAGTGGAAAGCTGTCATTGAAAGAGGCGCAAAAACGGTACATGGACGTATAGAACCTGATGACCCCAAGATAGAGAGAGTAAGATATGTATTAGAGAAATTCCGTGAAATGTCAGCAGAGGGGAAAGTTGAGATACTGGGAGACCTCTTCGCCCATACAGTTCAAGGATTAGTTATAGATCTGTTCTCTAAGCGCGGCATGAAGAAATTGGCGTTGGAGATTTTGGATTGGGAACTTAGATATGGTAAAAGAATAACTAGAGAAGTATTGGATTGCGAACCCATAGGTGCATGGACTCCTGAGATGTATTGGAGTCCAGAACTTGCTGAATTGTACTCTAGGAATGGCTATAAATACACTGTACTCTGTGATCAGCACTTCCGCGCGAGCTCCGGGGAAAAGGGCTCCATATATGAACCATACAGGGTAGAGTATAACGGGAATTCTATAGTTATCTTCTTCAGAGATAGAGAACTCAGCGATTGGATAAGCTTTAGAAACAATTTTACGGACGAAGAACACGCCGAAAGAGAAGCTAGAGGTTTTACGCTGACGCTGTTGGAGAAGTACTTCAAGCATCCAGGCGGGATCTGCGTTATAGCGCTCGACGGAGAAAACTGGATGATAGGCTCTATGACCCGAGAGTATGTCCCCCTATTCTTCGATTTACTCTGGAGGTATATAGAGGAAAGTGAGAAGGTATTCAAGACCGTAACTCTCTCCGAATACCTTAAAAACCGCGACGGGAATTCATTTAAAACTTTAAAGTACATACCGAAAGGTTCATGGGCTGGGCTTTCGAATGCTCAATGGGTGGGCGGCGTTAAAGACGACTTGTGGAATTTTGTTTTGGAAAAAGCCAGGTGGGTTGCCGCTCTGAGCAATGCCCTACCCCATCAGCTAAAGAAGAAAATGCTGTTAGACGAGAAATCTCCGCTGTTCCGCGCATACAGAGCGTTATCCATAGCAATAGACAGTGACTACTTCTGGTTCGGCGATAGAGAATTAGAACAAAAGGTTATCAAAGCTTGGGCTGAAGAGGCTGAGAGAATATCGAGAGAGGTTTTAGAAAAAATTAAAATACAATCCATCCACATCTCGAGCCATAAAATCTCCGTACTCGTCAAGAACAACTACCAATATCCTCTAAATCTCTGGCTAAAACTTGAAGACATTACTCGAGAGGAGGAAATTAAGATACTGGTAGAAGGCGGATCTACTAGGGAAATAGCCTTGGATGTTGACGAGAATATTAGATGTATAGCCCTCACTGTACCTCCTATAGTACTTAAAAAAATAGCCTTGAGCAGCGGAATTTTCTTATAATCCTCCGATGATAATATAATGGAGAGGGAAATGTCACAGAAAATATCCGCTGAAGCTTTTCAGCGAATGGTTGAAAAAGCTGCTTGGTTAATTTCTGAAGGTAGAATCGTAAGGATTAGCGATATCCTATACTATGTAATTGGAAGAAGGTCTAGACATTTGGTGAGAATTGGGGATGGAGAAAAAATAACTTGCTCCTGTTTCGGCTTTAAGAGCAGGGGCGTATGTTCTCACGTTCTCGCAGTTTCAACCTTGAGGAAAATGAAAGAAGGATCTGAAATTATAGATGAAATTATGCAGGAAAGAATTAAACGTGAGCTAAGACAGCTTTATAGAGGTGAAATTACTAGATGACAGCCTCTGCCTACATGGAGGTGTAAAATCTTGAAGTACCGCTTGATGGATATACTAGCCTGCCCTTACGATAAGAAATTCCCCCTAAAGCTATACGTCTTTGAGGAAAAAGTATATCCAGAGCGGGAATATGTATGGGATAAAAAACCTCTCTGCGAGCTTTACTGTGGACTCTTAGAGAAGAAAGTCGAAGAGCTTGACGAGACACCCTGCGAAGAGTGTATAAAGAAGGAGATAGTCGAAGGTTTAATTTTCTGCGAAGTTTGTAATAGATGGTATCCTATAGTAGAGGAGATTCCGATATTTCTCCCGGATGAGATAAGAGAAAAACGTAAACAGGAAGATCTGAAGTTTCTGAACAAGTACAAAGATAAAATCCCGGAGAAAATCCTGAAAGAAGGAAAGCCGTGGACGTTAACTAATCGTGAGTAAAGTAAGCCGTGATAACCCCCTCCGATTTCTGATCTATCCTAACGAATCCAAATCTGTAGAATTGGACCTTATCGTCAACCTCTAGTTTCCCTATTTCTTCTTCGCCAACTCCCTCGACAGAGACGACCTTTTCCCCCTTAACCTTCACAACTTTTACGTTTACATACCGGTTCGTTGGCGCCCATTGTATAATCGGCAATTTATACGTTTTAGCGTAATCCATATCCTTATTCAGATACTTAGCAAGAGCCTTCTCGCCATCCTTTATTAACTTAAAATTAGCTAGCCCAAGAAACCTAATCTCTCTCTCCTTCAAAGATTTTAAGTCGTCGAGAGAGACAAATATCGACGTTTTGCCATTATCTACGTCTAGGGAGATTAGACGAAAGCCTCTTTCCGGGAAGGAGGGATGATAAGGTATTTTGGCGGTTAACCTCTCCGGTATATCTACTAGCTCTATTCTAGCCGGGTTGGGCACGAACATGTACCTATTTGCCTTAGGCTCGAGGTATTTACGGTTAATAGCGTAGAGATTGGCTATACTGATAACGGCGCCGGAGGGCTTAACACCTACGTCGATCATTATCTCCCATATTGTTTCAGGCAGGAAGCCTCTCCTCCTTAGCGATACCAAAGTCCCCAATCGCGGGTCGTCCCAGCTGGTGTATCTGCCTTCTTCAATTCCTTTCCTAATCTTAGATTTACTGAGCACAATGCCTTCGAGGTTTAAACGGCCGAAATGTATCGCCTCTGGGTATTCCCATTCTAGGTGTCTAAACATGAACTTCTGCTTTATCGTATTAGTCTGGTGTTCTTTGGCTCTTAAAATATGGGTTATTCCCATTAAATGGTCATCTACGCCGCAGGCGAAGTTGTATGTAGGCCACACAATATACTTATCGCCTACTAAGGGATGAGGATACTTGGATGTGTCTATAACTCGAAAAGCTATCCAATCTCTAACAGAGGGATCTGGATACTTTATGTCGGTTTTTACACGAAGAACCGCCTCCCCCTCGCCATAAAATCCTTCAAGCATTTTATCCCATCTCTCTAACTGGACGTTAACTTCTTCTTTAGAATGCTCACAAGCTATCCCCCTCTTACGGTACTCCTTAATCTTGTTGTGAGAACACGTGCATATATAGGCTCCCCCTCTCTCGATTAACAAGCGTGCGTAGCGGTAGTAGATGTCCATCCTCAAGGACTGTATGTATTCTTCGTCCCACTTTAAACCGAGCCAGCGTAAATCCTCTCTTATAGCTTCATAAGCCTCGAGTATTGGAGTTTTGGTTTTAGGGTCAGTATCTTCAAACCTTAGAACGAACTTACCTTTGTACATGCGGGCGTATTCGTAGCTCAGTATGGCGGGACGCGCGCTACCTAAATGTAAAACGAAATCCGGGTTTGGAGCAAAACGTGTCACAACCCGCTTATATTTATCTACATTAGGCAGAGGAGGCAACGCCTTTCTTTTCTCCTCCACCTCTTTCTTTACTAATTCTTCAGGCCATTTCTCCTCGAGAATGCTCTTTAGTTCTTCAAGGGTTTTCTCATTAACCTTATTCACTACTTCCCGGACTATCGGCACTATCTCTCTAGCGTAGGGCCTAAGCGAGGGATCTTCCCTAAAGATCTTGCTGATCACCGCTTTGAAATTAGCTTTACCTCCGTATTTCACCGCATTTATAACAGCATGTTTAAACGCTAACTCTCGCACTTTATTCTCTTCCATTCGCCCACCTACTAGCTTCAATACGTCTTTAGAGTTGTTGAACGCTTAAATTAATATACGCTCCGGCTAAAAATTATTCTATCAATAGAGCTCGGTGTATTTTATGAATGCAGAGTTAGCTCAGTTCGCTATAAACGTCGCCGGTTTAACGGTAGCGTCGTATATGGATATCAAAACTAGAGAGATAGAGGATTACGTTTGGTACTCAATGCTTGTAGCCAGTATTCCCGTGCTTGTTTATAGGGCTAGCCTTCTGATACAGAATCAACCTCTGCTGATTCTGTACTTTTTATCCCTCACTATGGGAATAACTATGGCGTTAGCTATGGATAGATTTGCCCTAGTAGGGGGGGCTGACGTTAAAGCCCTAATAGTATTAAGCATAAACGAGATACCCTCTCTCAACAAAAACCCTCTATCTCTGATACCTCCGCTGTCAATCTTTACGAACAGCGCACTACTTTCTCTACTAATAATACCCGTAATTTTGCTCCGAAATATGATATACTCTCTTAAGCAAGGCGATCTCTTCAGAGGCTTTGAACAAGAAGATGTCAAGAAGAAGATTCTTTGTTTTTTCACATCCTATAAAGTCCCTTACAGCGTATATTTAAAAAACAAGTACAAATACTCGCTGGCTGAAGCAAAGGAAGACGGAAAGAGAGCATTAAGGATAGGCGTTAGAGTAAGAGAAGAGGAATCTGACGAAGGATATTCAGAGGATGAAGAGGTTTGGGTAAGCCCACTACTTCCTCTGATAGTCTTCATAGAGTTAGGTTACATAGTACACTTCCTTTACGGAAACATTTTAGGACTTTTACTAAACTTAATATGATGCTTCTAAAGGGCTAAGTTGTATGGTATTTAGAGCTAGGCCTCGGCGTGAGATGGTTTCTTCATCTAGCAGATTTCCCTATCTTCCTCATCGGCAAGCTACGGCATCTTCCTAGCCTCTTTCATCACAGTCAGAACCCGTGTTCCCAATCATCTGCCGCCGTGATATATACTCTGGGAGGAAATATATTTGTTATCCAACGCTATATCTTCACTTTGCCATCGACTACTATCCCTCTTCCGGTTTCGATTTTGAATAAGTACATGGCTGGTTTGACAGGTCTCCACCTCATCTTCCTTACAAACAACGTGCGTATATATTCGCCCTTAATCCTTTCGACTCCGAGGACTATTATCCCGGCTGCCAAGAACTCCTCCACACCGAAACGGCTTAAAGCGTTACTGCCCGTGGGTATCTCAGATGTTATTATATTGGTTGTCCCTATCTCTTTCTCTATTGAAATCACTAAATTTCTAATATAGCTTCGTGTCCACGTAGGGTCTTTTTCTCCCATAATTAAGGGGGCTACGGGGTCTATCACCAAGCGTTTAGCTCCGATGCGCATAGCCTCGCTTTTCAAGTTGAGAACGAGTGACTTAACTATGGTCTCTATCGGCTTATCCTTCATTTTCTCTGCGAAATCGGGCAGTAGTGTGAGAACGCTCAACAAGTTCTTTCTAATTAGGGCTTCTAAATCCCAACCGAAGGAAAGGGCCCCTCCTATGAAATCTTCGTAATCCTCGTCGACAAGTAGATATACCCCGGGCTCTCCAATAGAAGCCCCATAGACTAAGTAGTTTAGCGAGAAGAGAGTTTTCCCCGTGCCCGTTTCCCCGGCTATAAGGTAGGTTCTCCCTCTGATAAAGCCTCCTCCTATAATCTCGTCTAAGCCCTCAATGCCCGTTGGAGTTAACACGAGAGGAGGTGGAGGAGGAGGTTGTAAGCGTTCCTCTTTTGCCTCCGGCATGCTCACGCCTACTCACCTTCCCCTAAACCTTTAGAGTATTTCTCGATAAAGAATTCCAATGCATCCCTAACTATAGCCGAAATCGATTCAGCTTCTCCTCTTTCAACCCTCTCTTTCATTTCTAAATATAAACTCTCGGGTACGCGTATTGTCACTTTCCGCATATACTATCCCAACGCAATTAGTTCGTGAAGGTTTAAAACATTTGCTATCTCAACAAGACCTAAACTCCTGAAGTCGTAGCTTTAAGGAACACCGAGGGATAAGCCTAATTCTATAGGATAATTCTCGAGAATACTTATAAATTACATTACTATACTCATAGTGTGGGCAAGAATTACGTGGAGAAAATACATAAGAAACTGAAAATGGCGTACGCCCAAATTCTCGTAGCTGAGAATATAAAAAGGAATAAGAGACAAAATGCTTTAAAGTCCCTCTACGTATTAGCTATGACCGGGAACATTTTCGCGACACCCGAATTCCTAGCCAGCGTTTACATATCAAGCTCTATGTCTGAGGTTAAGAAGGCAAGGAAAATTTTGGAAAAAGCTTTGAAAAAAGAAGATATCTCTATGGAAGATAGGCTTTTATTAAAACAACTAGAATCCGTGTTAAAACCCGATAAAGAAATAGGCTTCTATGACTTGAAGATAATGGTAGCGGAGGCTTTGAGAATACTTGAGTCAGCACCACTGCTATAGTAGACATCATCGCGTAGCTCAGAGCTCCAGACCCTCATCAATCAATATAGTATATACACAAAAACACCTTAAATAATCTAGCTTAAGTTGAACAGTTCCTTAAACGCCGAGATTATATCCTCTATAGACAAGCCTAAGAGAACCACTTTATCCTCGTAAGCTCTGATCTTCTCTTCGATCTCCTTTACGTCTGCCGAAATCAGGGATCTCTCCATATCCTCAAAGGCTTCGGGAGGGTAGGCAAAGAAATCCCCGCTAAGGACTACACCTACTATCTTACCTTCGCTAACCTCAACTTCTATTTTTAAAGTCTTTCCGCCGGGTATGCGCTTAATAATCTCTCTCCTAGGCAAATTCCCTACCTCTTAAATATCCATTCCAGACTCGAGTACCTCTCCGCCAGTTTCTTCGCCAGTGATATCTCCTCTTTCGTAGGCGCACCTTCTTCAAAATCCACGTTAAAGACCTGCGTGAAACCTTTCTTTAAAGCTTCTATAACCTCCTCCTTACGGACTTCTCTACCCAATTCTATAGATACCGTAGTCACTCTCTCCCTTATGGACGAGATCTTCCGTGAAGCTAGTTTTTCCTTAGGAATTTTTAAGACTTTGGAAAGGATCTCTAAGTCGGTATTATACATGAGGGTTCCGTGCTGAAGGACAGCTTTACCCCTTCTCGCCTGCGCATTTCCGGAAATCTTCTTTCCGTTAACCACCACGTCGTTAACCGGTACGAACTCGGCTTTTAAACCCAGAAAAGATAAAGCTTCAACTATCCCCCCGCAGATGAATTTGTAGCTTTCCTGTAAGTCGCGCGGTATGAATGTAAGGTCGGCAACGACACTGTACGTTATCTCGCCCTCGGCGTCGTGGTATACAGACCCTCCTCCGGTTATGCGCCTAGTGAAGGGTATATTCTCCTTGCTAAGGTAGTCTAAATCCACAGCGTCCGAAACTTTTTGGAAATACCCTATGGTCACGGCGCTAGGCTTTATGACGTATAACCTTAAAGTATTAGGAATAGCGTTTTTCCGCTTAAGCTCTAGCATAGCTTCGTCTAATCCCATGCTCCAGTAAACATCGCCTTCATCAATTATCAGGCGCCACATACTTTCCAATTTAGCGTAAACTGTTTTAAATCATTGCTTTAATTTTGGTGTTGTGCATGTTAGAGTCTCTATTGGATCTCTGTCTGAGCTAGGAATTTACAAAATATACATGCTCGCTAGGCCTACTACGCTCTATATTCTACAATACTTCGAAAAAGGCTGCCTAGCCAGCTGTAGATTCTGCCCTCAGTCGAGCACTAACAATGCTGATAAGAGCTACGTTTCGCGCGTCCCATGGCTCGCTGTTCCGCTAGACGTTTTAATCGAAAAGGTAAAGGAGAAAGGAAGGGTCTTCGCTAGAGTATGCATTCAAAGCGTACTTAAACCGGGTTTTGAAGAAGAGATCTTAGAAATAATATATAAGATTAAGAATTCTGGAATAAACCTGCCAATATCCACGGCTTTAACGCCTATAGATGTCGATGTCCTACGCCAGCTTAAGAAAATCGGAGTAGATCACGTAGGCGTTGGATTGGACGCTGCTACTCCTGAAGTCTTCCACAAAGTAGGCAAGCCCTATAGTTGGGAAAGGTATATGAAGTTTATCGACGAAGCTGTTGAAGTTTTCGGAAAGGGCAATGTTGTCGTGCATTTAATTTTCGGTCTTGGAGAAAAAATCGAGGAATTCATCCAGACAATGAAACTCATTTACCGCAAAGGCTGTGAGGTGGCTCTCTTCGCTTTTACGCCAGTAAGGGGGACCTGCCTCGCAGGCGCCCCACAACCGTACGTACTAGACTATAGAGTAGCTCAAATAGCCCGCTTCCTTCTCTCGAAGAAAGTAAGGAAAATTCCAGAAGCCGAAGCTCTACTTGAAGCCCTCCTCACGAGCGGCTGCCCTGGCTGCAATAGACCCTTTTACAACGAATCACCTAGAAGAATGTACAATTACCCCAGTCGAGAATTATTAGAAAGAGATAAAGCTAAGCTTATTGGAGAAATAGTGGAGGCTCTATCGAGGATAAACCTGGATTCACTGGTGAGGTGAAGTTTTTGGAGGCTTTTACACCGGGAGGAAAGTATGTTAGCGTGAGCATAACTGGGGCTAAGTGCGCGTTAAAGTGCAAATATTGCGAAGGGGTATATCTGAGAGTAATGCACCACGCATCTACCCCTCAAAAATTCTATTCTCTGGCGGAAAAGCTTTGGCGACGCGGGGCTAAGGGATTGCTTGTAAGCGGGGGATTTGATAAAAATGGTCGACTACCTATAGATTCATTCCTCCCAGTTATTAAGAAGGTGAAAGAGGATTTTGATTTCGTAATAAGTGTACATTCTGGGCTTGTCGATAGAAAAGTTATAATTGAAATGAGGAAAGCCGGCATTGACGTAGTCGATTACGAGCTGATAGTAGACGATTTCGTGATAAAAAATGTTATGAATCTCGAAAAACGCTCAAGTCTGGATTTTCTAGAAACGCTCAAGATCCTACATGAGGAAGGACCTCCCTATATAGCCGTTCACATCCCCATAGGCCTGAACTACGGCATTGTGAAAAGCGAATACGAAGCTTTGGAGAAACTGCTAGAATTCGACCCTTATATAATAGTCTTCCTGGTACTTATGCCGACTAGAGGAACCCCTATGGAGAATGTCAAGCCACCGAGCATAGAAGAAGTTGTAAAATTAATTGAATATGCTAGATCTCTCTACAGCGGGGAGATAGTATTAGGGTGTATGAGACCTCCTTCTTATAAGTTCACACTAGATAAGGTTTTAATCGAGGAGAATATTGTAGACCGAATTGCACTACCAGCTTGGAGTATTTTAGAAAAGTTCAATTTAAAAATCGTAAACGCCTGTTGCTCCCTACCGAGAAAGTTACTTAGCCGTTTTTAAAATCGGCTGACTCACCAGCTCTATACGCGCACCCTCTTTCCCATGCTTAAGCTCGTATATGAGCGCCGCTGGCTCATCTTGAACTATCTTTCTAAAACTCTCATCTTGGGTAGCTACTATTATTTGGTCTATACCCTCTATTTTAGCTAGCATCTTTATCATAGCTTTTCTACATTCATAGTCTATACTGGGCGTGGGCTCGTCGAGTATTACGAACGAAACGTTATGGGGAGATAGTTTAAATAATGCAGTTAGTAGCGATAAAACCACAATTCTCTTCTGTCCATCGCTCATCTTTTTGAGAGCTGGTATCCACTTTCCATCGCGGGTCCTCTTCGCTAGTATTTCATACATGCTCCTCTCATACTCTTTCCCCTCTCGCCTAAACTTCACATTTCTAATCTCGATAGTAAGCTCTGAGAAATCTGGGTGTACGTACATCTGCTGGAAGACTTCATTCATTTTCTCTACTATCTTCTCGACAACTATCCTCCTTATAGAGGATTGTATTTCTCTAAACGCCGCCTTAACTTCTACGAGCTCCTCTCTTAATTTCGCGAGTTTAGCCGCTTTCTTCTCTAGCCTGATTTTCTTACTCGTTAACTCCCGCACATAAGCCAGCTTCTCCTTTAAGTCTTCCACCTCTATGCTCAGCTTCTTCAGTTGCGAAGATATACTGTTGAATTCATTGAGCGCAGCATAATATTTTTCCTCGATCAAGTTGTAGTAGTCTCTATCGAAATTAAGTTTAGCCATTTCTTTCAATATTTTTCCTAATTCGCGTTTTTTAGCCTCTAGCTCCTCCCTCAACTCCGCTAATTCCCTAACTCTAGCTAGCTTCAAAACTGTAGAGGAGCTTGAAGAAATCAGACTGTTAACTTTGTTAATTCTGAAGCTTATGTCGCTGACGAGCTCTTCCAACTCTTCAATGTTACTTGAGACTTCTTCGAATTCTCTAGTGAACCTCAATTTTTCTCTCTCAATTTCCCTCTTTTCAATAAGCTTCTCCTCTAACTCGCAGAGCCTAGAGTAAACCTTTCTAAGATTTTCGAGATACCTAAGAACCTTCTCTTTCTTAAGAACAATCTCTTCCTCCTCTAGAGAAGACAATCTCTCTTCTATTCTCCTAACCGCCTTTTCGTCTATCTCTGAGCCGCAGACAGGGCACGAGGCTTCTCCATCCTTTAAATAGGTGCTCACAACGTACTTCCCTAAGTTGCTTACACAGGCGTTTACTTCGATGAGCTTGTCTATCTTTCCGAGCTCTATCTCAAGTTCTTCTATTTTCTTATGCACTTCCCCCCTAGAGCCATATTTCTCGACTAGGGATCTAAAAGTATTATAGTCTTTCTCGAGAACATGGAGCTTAGCTTCCAAATCGGCTAGCTTACGTTTTAAAGTATTATAGCGGTTGCGCTCCGACGCCAGCTGGTAGTTTACATCTAGCATTTCTTCATTCATGGTATCTAGGGACGCTTCAAGTTTCCTTAACTTCTCTCTAAAAACTTTAAGCATAGAATCTAGATTATTTCCCGTAAATTTGAGCTTCTCAACTTCTTCGACATCCTTATAAGCCATAGCTTCCTTGAGCGCGCTTATTATCGAAGATCGTACTTTTTCAATTAATACTTCTAAGTTTTCCTCCGGTACTTCCCTCTCCAGAAACTTTAACCTCTTTTTTAACTGCGCCACTTCGGCCCTGAGTTGTATCTCCTTCTCTCTAAGCTTCTCGTACTTCTTTTCTTTTTCTCTTAAACTCCTAAGCTCTTCCCTATACTTAGACAACAAATTCTCCTTTTCTTTAAGTTCTTCTTCAAGGTTAAAAAGCGCCCTTCTCTTCTCTTCAAGAACCTTCTCAATATCTTCTATGGCGCCTTCTTTTTCTAAACGTATATTAATAACGTCGATTTCATTCTCTACCCTGGAAAGCTCATCCTCCACTATTTTCAACGGTATACCTCTGAAGATTTTCTCGAGAGTCTCGATTCCCAGTAACCTATCGAAGGCCTCGCTCCTCTGCATATCGGTGCCGTAGATTATATCCTCTATCTCCCTGTGCCTAAGTGCTATCTGTCTAGCATAGCTGTCTAAGCTAACTCCGAGTAGCTGCTCTATTTTAGCGTCTACTCTACTCCATTCTTCCTCCACTACCTCTCCATCCATTTTTAAAAAAGCTTCAACTCTCCCCGCTCTATCTCGCGCCCTGTATACTTCGTACCTCGCCCCCTTTTCGTCTTTTAAGACGAGCTTAACACTCAAACCATTGGAGAAATCGTTGATTAAATCCTCTACTTTAAGCTCTCTCCGAACTTTTACCGAGTATAGAATACCGTACAACGCGTACTCTATAGCTTCTAAAATCGAAGTCTTGCCCGTGCCTATAGGCCCTAATATTACCACTATAGGCGCGTCTAGGTTTAAGCTGCACTGCTCGCTAAAAGCCTTAAAACCCTCTACCTCTATCTTCTCAAGCCTGAACCTCATTTTCCTCCTCGCTCTCAAATATTTTAGAAATCTCCCGCCTAACTATCTTTTCTAGCCCCTTCTTCCCTGAGATTAGGTATTCTTTAAACATGTTCTTGGCTAAGGATGCCTTCCTTTCCTCGCCTTTAAAACGCTCATCCAACATTTCTAAAACTAACTCAAAAACGTTCTTGTTTCTTTCAGCCTTCATGTTCCCTACCCCTCTTAACAAGTATTGAGACCCACGGGTTATCGCTTATAAAGTCGGGTAAACCTTCAACCCCCTCGACGGGCGCCTCTTCTACAATCTCTAAAGCCCTAGCTTCCACGGCCTCTACCCTTTCCAAACGCTTCAACGCATCCACCTCTCGCTTTAACGTATTTAAATCCCTATATACTAGACCTAGCCTCTCCTCCAACTTAGAGATTTCCCTTTTAAGCTCAGTTACCTCTTTCTCGAGTCTGAGCGAAAGTTCGGATAGCTCCAGAGAAAAACGTTGAAACTCTTCTCTTAACGTATCGTCGAAAACAATTTTCAGTTTTCTAAAAGCTCTCGCAGGGAGAACCTCCTCTACCCTGTCCTCGCAGATTTTTACTATCCCGACACCCGCGCTTTCGAAAATCTCCAGCGGAATTTTAAGCAGACCTACTTCTTCAGGTATAGCAATATAGGCCTTATCCACGTAGTCTTTCAGCTTCAAGATATTTACTACAAGTATCTCCAGCTCCCTTCTTATTCGCGGCGCTAACTTCTCGCTCGACATATAGGTTTTTACAGCCACTAAGTTATTTCCGTCTCTCAAAAATAAATCAAAAAAATCTTTCACATTATCCTCGAGCTTTAGTTCTTCAGGAAGAAGAAGCTCAACTCCCCTACTCAGAAAGTATTCCTTCAGTCTAGATACCATCACCTCTCTAGTTACCATTACCTTATCGCCCAAATATCAGTGTAGCACGTACCAACCCTCAAGCTTATCCCAAGACCACGTATAATCGTCGGGCACTGCTAAGCTGTATACTATAGCTCCTTTCCATACAGAATACTCGGGATCTTTCGTAAGCTCCACCTGGGCATTAACCCCTTGTTCTGAGAGTTGCATTGCCACTTTTTCGGCCGCATTGCAAGCCACATCTTCAAAGCCTTGAGGTACCCGCCAGGCGAAATTCCCGCCGCTTAAAATTATCTTCTTGTAGAGGTGCGGCTGCAGCTCTAAGGGGGTTTTGCTGGCGGATTTAACTATAGCCTCACTTATGCTTATGGTCCCCGATATCTTCTCGTCGCCTATTATAGTGTCGCGGGGTCTAGGCATTCCACGCCTATAATAGCTCTCAAATATCTCGTGCTCCGGGTTAAATACTATTTCTCCGATTAAAAACCTCATCCAGGAATTCTCCCCTAGATCTATCGTAATCGTAGTTCCCGGTATTTTTAAAACAGCCCTGAACCTTTCCTTATCCTCCTTAGCTACTTTTATCGCTTTATCTAAGTCGCGGGGCACTAAGCCCAGTTTCTCCTTAACCATTCTAACTAAAGTTTCCTCGGGTACTAGGTCTCCGTAACCGCTATCCTTTAAGATTTCAGCTGTGATAGCATTAGCCTCAGCTCCACCCCTGTTAAGTGAAATAATCCCTCCTCTAATTGGATACCTTGAGATTGGAGTTATCTGCGTGTTCCCATGTCCTGATTCGACAACTATGCACGTTATCGTTTTCTGAGCTATAGCGACTGCGAGGGGTTGGGGGATTATAGTTACTGCCTTTATAACTCCGTACTCCTCATCTATCCTCTCATGCACCTCGAATATCTTCTCGTACATATACTTCGGAGCTATAGCTGAGAGAGCAGCTGTCACGTAGAAGCCGCGGAACTGCGGATCGCCTTTAGGAGCAAACTTCAACAATCCATACTTAGTAATTTCATAAACTATATCCCAAGCCACTCTATCGTCTTTCTCGACTACACCGTCCTTCATGGGATACACGAGGTATTTTGCCATATCTTCTCTAGAGCCCAGGTACTGAGCTACTTCAGGACCCACTATGACTTTTTTAGTTATGCCCGCTATCTTGTAGATTATCGAATCCTCGCTTATGATAAAGCCTCTATTCTCTATAACCTCTGGTTTTTCCGCGAGAGGCCCGAATTTGTACTGGCTCGTCCCGTAATCCTCCGCAAATGCGTACTTTCTTCTATAAGGCTCTATCGTAGCCACTTTCCCACCTTTTATCTATTTAAGTAAGGTAGGTTCTATATTTAATTGATACCATGAGGCCCAGGTGAAAACTGATGGTAGAGTCTTTTATACCAATAGCTTTTTACTACGAAGATAATGAAATAGCTCGAGGACATCTGAGGAGGAGTATCGCCCCGCTAACTATAACTAAAATACTCGATATGATGCCGATACAAGGCCGCTTATTCTTCCTCGGAAACGTGGCCTACGTGATATTAGATGTACTTTTTCCGCCCGAAAACTCGGTGAAAGAGCTGGACGAGGGAGATATATTTTATTGGCCTTTAGGCAAGGGTTTCGGGGTATCGCTTAAAAAACACACCTTCAGGTACAAGGTAAACCTACTCGGCAAAGTAACAGAAGGCTTAGAGAAAATAGCCAAGCTCAAAAAAGGATCCCTTATAGAAATATCTAAACCTAAGTAGGATTATTCCAAATATTTTTGTAAAGGCGTCAGCTACTAGAGCACCGGTGTTAAGATCTCACAACTAAGGGAGTTTTATATAGGCCAGTAGAGTGAGTATCTGGGTTGAGAGCTTGGAAGAAAAATGTATACCTATCCAAGTGGCTCAGTTCGAAGATTTGGTGAGATTCGCAACCTCCATGAGGACGTTCGGACAGAACAGCTATATACTCTACTTCGAGCATAACGGTAAACACGTGTATGGGATATTTGTAGTGTTCAGGGATTATTATAAGTACTACGGGCTACCCCTCTTCTACTATACTATAAGGAAGGAACCTCCCGAAAAGCCCTATCTACTAGTTAAGATAGACGAAAGAGGAGAAAACATAGAGTTTTCAGAGGGTATAAAATCGGGGTGGATACCGGTGCCAATCATATCTCTAAAGGAGAAGCCAGACATTATCCACCTGGCTTAACATAACGGTTTAGAATTAAGTCATTATTTCACTAAAGCGATTTCGTCTTTACCTATAGATCCTAGAAACATTTTAAGGCGTAGAAGAGAAAAAGCAACACTCTCGACTATGCTGGATTAGGCGAATTCGTTTATTTCTTACTTTAACGTGAACCTAAAATAGTAGAAATTAAATTAGCCAGCTAAGCTCGTCGAAGAGAATAATCCCTAGAAGGTGCGCCATTAATATAGAAACTCCCTCATCAAGGGTCAATTTGCCATCGTCTACAATCGCTTTTTTAACAATCCATAGAGTCGAGGCTATGGCTAAAAACTGGTAGAGGACGTAGCCATCGAGATACACCGGTACTACGATGGCAAGCAGAGGGAAAACCAGCATTATGCTCTGAACTACGCCGGATATTAAATTGGAAACCCCTAACTCTACATGCCCTCTCCGCGCGCCTACTATAGCTAAGCCGTGCTCAGGAATGCTGCCGGCGAACGCTATCAGGGTAGCCGCTATAACCATGTGAAGGTCTAGCTCGTGAACTAAGTATTCCGAGGCTCCCGATATAAGCTCGGCGCTTAAAAGTATGCCGAGTAGCCCTAGGAGCAAAGACTTAATCCATTTCCTGTCCTTTACACTCTTAGCTTTTACTGCCTTCTTAGAACCTCTAGACATAAAGTATAGGTAGCTTAGATAAGATATCAGGAGGAATACAGGTACTTCGCCGGGAAGGTATGGTTTCCCATCAAATATGTTTAGTATTAAACCTGTGCCTAAAAATATAGTGCTGAAGGCTATAGTTATCCTCATCACCTCCACGTCCTGCTCTAAGGCCTCTCTAGGCACTTCAATACTACCTCCTTTATACGTTAACATCACGACCAGTACGCCTAATAAAAGACCATTAAACGCCGACGCCAGCATCACCGTCAAGATGGCTACCTCCCTTAGGTGCGGAGAAAAAACCATGAATAAGGCGAGGATAGCCTCAGGTAGGTTAGACGCCAAGCTAGACACTACTCCAGTCGTGTACTCCGATAAACCCGTATACAGGCTAAAACCTTTAAACCCTTCAACAACGGTCTCGCTGGCCAGGAGCACAAGGAGAAAACCCGTGGAGAGAGCGATAATCGAGGAGATAAAATCCCCCTGCCCGAACAACGCTAACACGATCCCTGCAGCCGTTAATAGTATTATGCCGGCAAACCTCTTCATAAGCCTATACAAACAAAGGAAGAATATTAAGTTTCAGAACGGCAAATTAACACGCGTCAGCTTGTTGAGAAAAGCTGAGGAGAAAAAATTGAAAATAGGCGAAATAGCGACTAAACTTAAACGGTTTGAACAAAAACTAAATTTAAGGTACTTTAAGACCCGTTAACTCTTCGATTTCTTTCTTTCCAGCTTTAAGCTCATCCACTTGTCCAGGGTCAAGCGTTAGTAAGAGAGCTAGAAACTCGCCGACGTGGGTTTTCTCTTCTTTAGCTATATCCTCGAACACTCTTCTTATTTTCTCGTCCTCTACCGCTCTAGCAAATTGAAGGTATAGGTTTATCGCATCTAACTCAGCTGCTATAGAATGTCTTAGCGCCTCCGCCAGCTCTTCCTTAGAAAACTTCTTGCCAACGGGTAGGTCAATAGGGTTTTTCGATAACAACTTTTAAACCTCCAAGAAATATAATGGGCACACATAATATATATATGATTATTCTGTCAAAGACATGGATAAGTCTATAAGCTCCGTGTTCTGCGGGCTTTCATCACGCTTTCAGCATGCCCGCCGAATTTCTTCATGGTTCAATTATAGTTACATAAGCCCGAATTTCTACTTTACGCTATAACACCGTAGACATTCGCGATTTCAAAGCCGGTGTGCGTTTTATGACAAAAATAGCTGGACAGAATTTTCTACTCGCTTACTAGCTACGGCTAAAATGAGAAAAAGGAATGTTTATTTCCCGATTATTTTCACCTTTTCAACGCGTATAGCCGGCGTGTATACGTTAAACATCTTTTCTACTTTCCTGCCTACACCAGAGATGCTCTTTAACATATCGTAGATGTTGGAGGATATCATGCATTCTCTAACAGGGAATCTCAACTCCCCCTTCTCGACGTAAAACGCCTGCTTCGCCACTCCTGAGACTACGCCATCTTGGAACCTCATATCTCCGGAGAACCTTCTAATATAAATTCCACGCTCTACGCCCTCTAGCAATTCCTCTTCGCTCATATCGCCCGGTGATACTAACGTATTGGTTGGAGCCACGTCTAGGAGAGAAGCGGCGTTGCCCGTCGCTTCGATTCCGAGAATGTTGCCGACGTATGTATTCGAGATATAGCGTTTTAAAACTCCATTTTCTATAACTACGGTTCTCCTCCTCGGAGAGCCTTCCTCGTCAAAGAGAGAAGAAGAAGTCCCGCCTTCAAGGATCCCATCATCGATAATCGTTAAGCCCTCACAGGCTATAGACTCGCCTATTTTACCTGCTAAGGGGCTACTGCCCTTCCACACGTTATCGGCTCTATAAGCCATCGATAGAGTGTAGAAAAACGACTGGGCTACGTCTGGATCCATGATAAGCGCGCCCTCAAAACTCTCCACGGGTTTGGCTCCTAGCGATTCAACGGCGAGTTTTGCTGCTTTTCTACCCATCGCGGCGAAATCGATTTCAAGCCTTCTGCCGGTCTCCATTGCAAAAGAAAAACTGCCTATTTCGCCGTGCTCTTTAGCTACCGCCAAAGTATAACCCCATATTAACGTCCCCCTCTCCTCCCCCATAAAGCCCTCCGACGTGACTAGAGAGCGTTCCGCGACAACCGCCTCGACCCGTCCCTCGGTAACCGAGACCCTCTCATCAAAGCCTCGAGCGGCTTCTACGGACTCCCACGCCATCTCGACCACATCGCTGGCTGAGAGAAAAGCTATCTTGTCGTCGTATAACCCCCCGACGCTGGGCAACGGCTTTGGCTCCGGCAACCCGCTCCAATACTCGTTCGGCTTCGATGCTTTAGCCATGTTCACGGCCGTCTCAACTATCCTCAATACCTCCTCTTTAGAAACTATGGTAGTCGACGCCGTGGCTAGACGCTTGTCCACCACTATCGTGGCTGCTATCCTCCTCTCCACTGTTTGATTCGCACGCTTAACCTCGTCGTTTCTAACCTCTGCTCGCAGTTTCCTAACGACCTTGTAACTGGCTAAAACTTCCTCAGCGCCTAGCCTTAAACCCTCCCTAAGGACTAGCTCGAGAAACTCCATCACCGACTCCCTCCCACAATTATCCTACACCTAACGTGCGGTCCGCCTCCGTCGACCGGGACGGACTGCATTTTACCACAGAAACCTGGCGATTCAATAAGTAAATCCTTACCCACAGCGTCGACGCTCTTCAATACTTCAATAGCGTTCCCCGACACAGCTACACCCCTAAAAGGCCTAACTAACTCGCCATTTTTTATCTCCCACGCCTCTTGAACCGCGAACATAAACTCGCCGTTGGAATCCGCCTGCCCATGAAGACCCTTCTTCAAATAAAGCCCTTCCCGAGTCTCCGAGATTATCTCCTCGGGATCCCAATCGCCAGGCGCCATGTACGTATTCCTCATCCTCACTAGAGGCGCGTAGCTGTAGCTTTGAGCCCTCCCATTGCCCGTAGGCTCCATGCCCATAGCGGCGGCCGTCTCCCTGCTCTGCATGTACTCCTTTAACACGCCCTTCTCAACTATCACTACATCTCTAGCCTTCACTCCCTCGTCGTCGTAGGGCGTCCATCCAAACGCGTACTCTGGGCCCGGCGAATCCACTATCGTGACCAATTCCGACGCTACCTTCTCGCCTAGCTTTCTAGTTAGAACCGTACCGCTTAACACTAAATCCGCCTCCGCCGTATGCCCAAAAGCTTCATGAACGATTAAACCTAAAAGATCATTATCCAACACCGCCGTAACCAATCCCCCCTTCGGCACAGGAGCGTCTAAAAGCCTAACCGCCCTCTCGGCCACCGTACCCGCTAAGGCGATAGGATCCTTCTCTCGGAATACTTCAAAACCCCCAGTCTTCGCTATTACGTCAAAGGATGGCGTAACTATGCCCGAGCTAGCTGCTGCGGCGTAGAACGCAGCTCTAACTCTCGCCCCCTCCACCGATATCTCAGCTCCTTCGCTGTTAACGTAGTATTTCCCGAATACGCTGTCTAGATAGGCGGCTCTATCGTCCTTTATCCGCGCGTCAAATCTCAATCTCTCATCGGCGTCTAGCATCAATTTAACCTTCTCTTCTACCGGTACGTCCAACGGATTCGCCTTAACCGTGGCGTAGACCGAGTCTCGGATGCTCCCGAACTCCGCTATCCTTATCTTCTCCTTTCTTTTATCAGCTAAAGCCCTCGCCATCGAAAGAGCTGCTTCCAAAGCCGAAGTTAGGGAGGCGCCTGATAATTCCTCCGTAGAGGCAAAGCCCCAGGAACCCCCGTAGAGAACCCTTACTCCCGCCCCCGCCGCTGCGCGGAAACCCGCCTCTTCAACCTGGCCACGCGAAATTCTGACAAAAGTCGATTTAGAAACTTCGATTCTCACGTCGACGTAGTCGGCGCCTTTCCCAACTCCAACCTCAACTATTTTACTAGCCAAATCCAGGTACCACATCGCACAGAAATAACCCCATAGAGGTTAATAACGGTACAGCTTAAATTAAACCAGTTTTTTCAATAAGAGTAAAAGCGCGACGTAGACCATCAGCGAAAAAGTCATGAAGTAGAAAGCAGCTAAAAAACCGGCCGCCTCCGCTAGAAAACCCGCGACAACCGGACCTACCATACTCCCCAAATCTTGGAAAAAACCCACTACTCCATAAGCCCTTCCATACCTCTCCCTACTAGACAGGCTAGCGATAAAGGCGCTTCTAGAAGGCGCGGCCATGAGCGATCCATGCAGCATAACTAGCAGAGCCACCTGAACTGGATTCCCCGCTAGAGGAAGGAGCAGAAGCGATATAGACCTTATAATCCCCACCAGTATCAACTCTTCCACGTTACCTAGTTTATCCGCTATATAGCCAGAGTAAAACCGAGAAAACATCCCCAAAACATTACGTAGAGAAAGAATAAAGCCCACCAAGGCCAAGTCAAAACCAAGCTCCAGCGTAAGCCAGTAAGTAAGCAGGGGGATAAAAGAAGAAACCGAAATAAAAAGGAAAAAGGTAGACAACGCTATCAACACATACTCCAGCAACATCTTTCGTTGACAACCCTCCTCCATCCCCGGTTTTTCCAACTCAATCCGCGAAAGAAGCAGACAAATAAGCGCTATAACCGAGAAAAAAGCACCCAACCCGAAAACCGAGTAAAAACCGTATAAATCCGCTACAAACCCCGTAAAAACGGGAGAAAAAACACTGGGCAACATCCTCAAAGTCAAAACCAATCCAAACAAAGTCCCCGACAACTCCAACCCTTCAGCGTACACAGCAGTCGTCGACAACAAAGCCGTAGCCTCCAAACCCTGAGAAAAAGCTAAAAGAGAAATTGCCGTAAAAACCCGAAGTAAATCACTGGAGAAAAACAACAATAAAAAAGCCAAAACCCTAAACAATAGAGAAAAGAACAAAGTAAACTTATCCCCCTTAAAATCCCTAAGAAAACCACCTACAAACCTAGAAAAAGCCCTCACAACAGCACCAAACGAGAAAACTAACCCCACAGACAAAGCAGACCCGCCTAAAAACGCTATAAACGGCGGCAAAGCAACCTTGTAACTAACCAAGCTGGCAAACGAGAGAATAAAAACTATTCTAAAAAATCCCCTCTTACCGCTCCGCCACAACCTCATACGCTCTAGATTCTCCACTAACACGCTTAAATAACTAAAGCCATCGAAACTCAACCTAAACCGATCGCCAACATCCCGCCCGGAGCTGTAACAGAATCGAGGTAACCCAACACGCCCCCCTCAACCACGAAACCCTAAAGCATCCGCGATCGCCCTTAAAGCCTCAAGCGAAATTTATACCTACGCGAGTTTATTCCGGCGGCAACACGCTTCCCTCAATTTCCAAAATATACTCTCATAAAGCTAAGTAGCTATAAAAACAGGAAAATAACCGGTAGAATCGGTGAAGAAAATGGTAGAAGTAAAATGCCCTGTCTGCGGTGCAATCATCGACCTAGGCGAAGAACCTGAAGTAGGAGATATCGTAGCATGTCCAGAATATGAAACAGAATTTGAAGTAAAAAGCTAGGAAGGCGATACTACCTAAGGGAAGTAGAAGAATACGAAGAACTGAGGAGGAATACTAATGGCCAAAAGAAGAAAGGAAAGAAAAAAGGAAGAAGAGGAGAAAACAAAATAGAAAAGGCTAACTTAAAAACTCTTTTAAAATTTTTACCCTTCTTATTCCATACTTCTCAATTTCCCTCCTCCGCACATCCGAAACAGAAACAACACAAACGCCCCCAAACCCTCGCCTTAACAACCTCCACAATATGCATAAGAGCCTTAAGAAAAGCCCAATCCCTAGCTATATTCTTCACAAAAAACACATTATCCTCCCTCCTAATAACCCCCTTAGGCACATAAACATTAACCAACATACCACGATCAGGAGAAACATAAGAAGACTGAAGAAAACTCCCAAGACATAATCCAGCACGAGAAAAACCAATACAAGTCCTACTCCCCAACCACTCTGAAACAGCTAAAGCCAAAGGAGCAACATCCTCAGGAAAAACAACCACCACATCTATATCCTCAGATCTAACAAACTTCACAGCTTCATACCCGACAATCCCTAAAAAATGCTAGTTAAACTCGTATACCTCTACAAAACCTGCGAAGAAATCCCCCACATTCTCCTCCAACTCCTTGAACATATAAAATCCTTTCAACGAGTTGAGCAATTTAACAATCATATACGGAGCATCTACCCTCCTAGCCTTAGACATACACTAACCAAAACACCACCCCACCAGGGATATTTAACAATAACCCACCGACACATATCTATATCCTCCGGAAACCCGGAGACGGTCTCAGAGCCAAAATAGCGCTACCATTAATGGCAGATATCTCACAAAAAGACACAACAAAACCAGAACCCCGTGTAATAAGAAAAATATACATATCCAAACCGAATAAAGAGCTAAAACTTAACTAACCATACACAAACACTCATTACTGACAAGAACCGTATTCTGAACAAGTATCCAAATCACACCAAATACATCTAGCTGAAACAGCAGATTACCTCACAAACAACTCTCCGATTTTACGAACACCACTGCTTTTATGACAAACAACCCAAACAACAAATTTTAAACAAAACAAAGGATAAAAGCAAAAAATAAAATACTACCGGCTTTACTCCTCCTTCTTCTCTAACACGATCTCAATCGTCGACACAGTACGCTGCTTACCAGGCTCGCCGACAACTTCGCTGCCAATTTTACACTCGACGATATCAACCTGGTCTTTTAAAAACCTCGTTCGCACTATCTCCGCGGTATCAACGGCTTTCGAAATAGCCCTGCCACGCGCCTTAATAGTTACACGCTTCATGCCTTGGTGGAATTGTATTACGGTAGCTAGAACATAGTTCATTACGCTTTTTTGACCGACTAGTATCTGCCCTTCTTGTGCTGACATGTTTTCACTCCTTGTTGGTTTGTGCGTTTTTTAAAATCGTGGGTAAATATAAGTCTTTCTATTGATTGTTTAGTGTTATTAAGTGTGCTGACAAGCTGATCATTTCTTAAAGAGTAAGGGTTTTAGCCTTAAGGTATTAGGAGTTCTTTAAACCTTAAAAGTAAATGAAAAAGTATAAAATCTAGCCTGAGCGTGAACTTAGTTACAGGCTTAGTGATACTTACAAGGGTTCAAGTTTAATTCTTAAGATTTTGTCTGTGATGAGTACATCAGCTTTTGGAGTTTGCTTTAGCTAGTCATCGCCTGTTTTTATCATACAGCCTGTTTCTGCCAAGTTGTCTATCTTTATTGTATGGCTTCGTTGTTAAGTTTCCAACATTCATTGTGAGTAGTTTATATATGGGTTTGACGCTATTTTTCTAGACTTGCCTGGACCTTGCGCTGTCGGGCTTGACCGCCGTCTGTGACTTCATAGTCCTGTTGGGGGTTGTGGGCGAGGTGGGACTGAATCGTGATGAGCTAAATGTGTAGCGGGCAAGCGTGGTGGGCCTGTATGGGGTAGCGCTGCGGGTAAGGGAGTTTCTTTCCAGGTATGATCACTTGGCTTTTCAGACTTCCATTGCTTTGTTATTTGATATTTTGGGGTTGTTGTCTGGGTGGGTGGCGGCGTTTTATTTGTTGGATTTGGAGTATTCTTGGGTTTTAATTTTGTACCCAGGTATTTTGGGGGTTAGGGGGGCTATTAGCGGGATTTTTAGCGGTAGGCTTAGCACGTCTCTGCATTTGGGTCTTGTTGAGCCTAGCCTGAAGAGGAATACTTACCATTTCTATCTTCTCATGGCGTTTACGTTTACTCTTCCACTGTTTGGAGGGCTTCTTTTGGGGGTTTTGACTTCTGTGGTTATGGTGGTGTTTTATAAGGTTTCTCTGTTTCAGGCTTTGTCTTTGCCTTTGGTCGCTGTTGCCGCCATTTTTCTCTCGACTGTGATTCTCGTTCCTTTGACTTCTCAAATAGCGTTCACCATATTTAAGTATGGATTGGATCCCGACGTGATCTTGTATCCGATTATGTCTAGTGTAGCCGATATAGAGGCTACTGTTATCTATGCTTTATTGATTAAGGCGTATTCTTTCTCTCTAGTTCCTATAGTTTTGATCTTTATAGCCTCCGTAGCTGCTCTTGTCGTTTCGTATGTTAAGTTTGGGGAGGATAGAGATTATAGAGGGTCTGTTAAAGAATCGGTATATGCTATACTCTACATGTTGTTTTTCGAGAATATAGCTGGTTTAACTCTTCAATCTATCTCCGGTAAAATAGAGCATTTCGCCGCTGTAATGGCTCTATATCCGGTTCTCATAGATTCTCTCGGAGATACTGGGTCTATTATAGGCTCGCGCTTAACGACGTATCTAGCCGTGGGACACGCTAAAACCGGCAAAGAGTTAGTAAAAGAGTATGGAGGCGAGTTCTTAGTGGTGGGCGCTACGGCTCTCGTTTTTTACGCGTTGCTGGGTTTTGCTACTTCCTTCTGGGGGACATCACCTTTACTGATACTGGTTGGGGGCGCCGTGGCTATAGCCTCGATAATACCTATCTCGATTTTCGCTGCTGTAGTAACTCATAGCCGCGGGTTAAATCCAGACAATTTCGTAAATCCCGTGACGAGTTCGATAGCTGACACGTTAATGACGTTGAGTCTATGGTTAGCGGCGTCGCTACTTCTCTAATAAACACGCCACGCCCTCTAAATCTTCACATAATCCTAATGCCCCCTATTAGATTTGACACTGTCTTAACGGAAACTGGTCGGCGTAGAATATACTATTAGCCAGCTATTTGGCATGGAATAGAGCCTAATATGAGTATTTCCTCTTATTAGTCGATGAAAAGGCTATATTTGTATACGGCGGCTTCGGTTTTAAGGCCTGAGATAGGAGAGTACGCTAGAAAGGTGCACTCGGAGCTTTCTAAAGCTTTTATAGAGCGGGGAGTCAAGGATAGGGGTTTACTCCTAGGTCCTGACGATGTCGTTGAAGGCGAGAATTTCTCGATTCTCCTCGTGGCTACGGGCGGTACTGAGGTTACGACGCTTAGGCTTTACGAGGTGGGGGATAAGCCTCTGGTCTTGGTGGCTACGGGACTGGCTAATTCCCTTGCGGCTGCTTTAGAATCAGTAGCCGCGCTCAAGTCTAAAGGCGCCGCCGTCGAGCTCCTTTATTTCGACGATTGGACTTTAGTAGATGTCGACGAAGTGGTCTTTAAGGCTTTAGAAGTGCGGCGCTTCTACGAGGTTAGGGGTTCCCGTATAGGAGTTCTAGGCGAGCCTTCTCCGTGGCTCGTAGCTAGCTCCGTAGACCGCATGAAAGCTAGGAAAATGTTGGGCGTTAATTTCATCCATATTCCACTTGAGGAGGTTGTACGGAAATTTGAGAAGAAGACGTTAACGAAGGAAGACTGGAAAAGCATCGAGAAGCTTATTGAAGAAAGTGAGAGAGTGGAGATTTCTAAAAAGTCGCTGAGTGACGCTTACAGGCTTTACCTGGCGATAAAGGAAATCGTTGAACAATACAATTTGAACGGTGTAACCGTCCGCTGTTTCGACCTTATCAAGGAATTAGGTACGACTGCCTGTTTGGCGCTCTCCCTCCTTAACGCCGAGCTCGTAGTGGCGGGTTGTGAAGGCGATGAACAGACAGTCCTCTCCATGCTTGTTCTCTCAAAACTTTCCGGTAAACCCGCTTGGATGGGAAACCCTGTTAGGGTAGATATTTCAGCTAATGAGATTATGTTAGCCCACTGTACGGCGCCTGTAAACGCAGGAGTCGGCTATAGACTTAAAACCCACTTTGAGAGCGGGGTAGGGGTCGGCGTCGACGTAGTCTACGAAGAAAAAAGTAAGGTTACAATCGCCCGTATTAGCGGCGATTTAGAGAAAGTACTATTGGCTACAGGGAGAGTCGTCAAGAGCGGAATGGAAGACGCTATGCACTGCAGGACTCAGATAAGGATTAGGCTGGATGGCAACGCTAAGGATTTACTAAGTCGAAGCTTTGGCAACCACTTAGCCCTCGTCTCTGGCGATATAAGCGATTTAATTGAAAGGTACGCCGAGCTTGCGGGGCTGAAAGTTGTTAAAGTGTAGAGAATTACGATAAAAACTCTATATATTTTTTAACTAGGTTTAGTGCGAAGTCTTTAAGCTCATGCAGTCTTTCTAAGTTTTTCGACTCGACGAAACACCTGAAAACGGGTTCCGTCCCGGAAGGTCTTAAAAGTATCCAATCTCCGTTTTCAAAAACAGCTTTTATTCCGTCCACCAGTATCAACTCAACCCCCTCTAATCCTTCGAGCTCTTCGCGGAGCTTCTTCAATAGGCGGGGTTTTAATTGGTCTGGGCACGGTATCGCCACTTTCTCCTGATACAGCGTCGGGAATTCCGCTATGAGCTGAGATAGCGGCTCGTATTCGTTTATAAACTGGAGGGTTTTCGCGGCCGCATAAGCCGGGTCTCCGTAGTAAATGTTATCAGGCCATATGTACTTCCCAGTTTCCTCGAATGCGAAAA
The DNA here is from genome assembly GCA_964501905.1 of uncultured Thermofilaceae archaeon. Lineage (GTDB taxonomy): Archaea > Thermoproteota > Thermoprotei > Thermofilales > B69-G16 > B69-G16. The sequence goes on from CAZCTW010000002.1 coordinate 232,072, forward strand.
CGGCGTTTTCCGTCTTCATGAGTGCTTCGGCCATAGCGGGCGGTCCTACCTTTGTATAGACTATATGCCCGCCGTATTTTTCGATAACATAGTTTATGAGACTTGAAGTGTTTATAGGACATACTATCGCGCCGCTCTTTCTCTCCAATTCGTGTTTGGCGAAGAGAGCTCCCATATAGTCCGGCGTAACCACTCTCCCTTTTTCATCGACGAACACCGCGCGGTCGCCGTCTCCGTCAACCGCCACGCCGAAATCTGCTTTTACGTCAACAACTGTCCTGCGGAGTTCGTCTAAATATTCCGGTAGGGGGTTTGGGGGTCTCTTTGGGAAGAATCCGTTTACATCGCCGTTTATAACCGTTACTTGACAACCTAGTTTCTCAAGTATTTCGGTTAGCGCGTAGACCGCGGGCGAGTGCCCGGCGTCGAGCACTACCCGCCGGCTTTTAAAAACTCCCTCTCCGAAGTTTTCAACTATATTTTTTATATAGTGTTTTTCCGCATTTCCCTCTCTTGCCTTGCCGATTTGAATCCACTCGACGGTTTTAAAGCTCTCTTTGAAGAATATCTCCTCTATCAATTCTTCATCTTCTCTAAAAAGCTCCGCCGTCGTTTTTTTGAAGAGAAGCACGCCGTGGATCTGTGGGGGTGTGTGAGAACCTGTTACGGCTACGCCCCCGCTCAACTCTTCTCTTTTAACTGCATGTAGGAGAGCAGGCGTAGAGGTTAAGCCGTAGTCTATTACGTTTAGGCCTCCTGCGAGTAAACCCGCCGTAAAGGCATTTTTAATCATAAAACTGCCTACTCTAGCGTCCATTCCAATGCCGACTTCTCCCTTGTTGCCTAGGAACATCGCGAAGGCAAGGGCTATTTTAGCTACGGTGGGCGGGATTAGCTTCTCGTTAACTAACCCTCTTATCCCCGAAGTTCCGAAGAGCCGCTTGTTCAAGGTTTGCACCGGCTAGCGTAGGAGGCCGGGGTATAGGTGGGGTTTACCCTTATTCTTTTTAACTTTGTCCCATTCGTAGAGTATCTTCACGGCTTCATTAGCTACCTTTATCGCGTCTTCAACTCCGGCATCCATTATGAATTCGTCCGTTACACGGTTTGCCAAGACTGCGCACACCGCTCCAGCTCTAGCCCCGTAGAGGTTGGATAAGGTGAAAATGGTAGAGGCTTCCATCTCGAAGTTGAGGACTCGTGCCGCTTGAAGATCGGGTATGAGATTTTTCATCCAACTCTGCATGTAGCCTTTAAAACCGGGCCTCGCTTGACCCGTATAGAAGGAATCAGTGGAAGCCGTTATCCCCACGTGGTACCTGACTCCTAACGTTTCCGCGGCTTCTATAAGCGCTAGGACCACCTCGTAGTGAGCCACGGCCGGGTATTCAACCCTTACATACTGTTTACTCGCCCCGTCTAACCTCACCGCTGCTATCGAAATCACTAAATCGCCTACCTTAATGTCGCGCTGTATAGCGCCGGTCGTGCCGACTCTTACGAAGGTATGTGCGCCAACTCTCAATAACTCCTCTACCGCTATGGCGGCGGCGGGGCAGCCTATTCCCGTGGACGTTGCCGAGATAGGTGCGCCTTTATATTTGCCAGTGTGGGTTACGTACTCTCTATGTCTGGCGACTTCTCTACGCTCGTTCCAGTACTTAGATATCCTCCCTACCCTATTTGGATCTCCTGGAAGGAGGACGTAAGGCGCGACATCTCCCGGTTTGCACTGGATGTGATATTGGAGACCGGTTTCCGTTTGGGGGGTTGCCGCCGAGATTAACCGCTCACTCACATTATCACCAGGAAATAATTATGGAAAAGAGAGAAAAAAACTTAGTTATTTCTTGGATCTTCTCGATGCAGCGACTACGATGAGCGTGGAGATTAGAGCGGAGAGTGCTAGAGAGGCGAGGAACATCCATATATACTCTTCGGTTTTAGGCAGGACTTTGTAGGTGAAGCCATACCATAGGTTGAATACGTTAAAGAAAACGACGACGAGTATGAACATCATGCCTAGCCAGAGACCAAGGTGTTGTCTAAATGCCATAGCGATCACCAAGTAAAAAAGAAAAAGGGGTATTTTATTGCTTTGCCCCTTCCCCTGTTACGGCCATATAGGTGAGTACAAAGCCTGCGATGACCACGAAAAGCGAGAGGAAAATCACAGTACCGGCCATTATAGATATAACGCTAGTCTTGACGAACTCTAGATCCGCTATTCTAGCAGATATCCAGGGGGACACCATTAGAGCCGCGCCGATTACTATCAACGCAAGTCCTATCCCAATTAAATCCATTTTTTCAACCATACCCAACCACCCGGAGGACACACGCCCACCCCGCCACCCCTACCCGGCGAGTCTCGCCAAATAGTAGGCGGCCATTCCGAAGAACCCCACCGTCACGATCGCTATTAACCCCGCGGCTATATCTGTCGGGAAAGTGTAGGTTCTTAAGTAGTTAAACCAGTTGTTCGCGTGGAAATATAAGACTCCGACCGCCGCTCCTATAAGGGATAACGCTATGAACACGTAGTCTACAACTCTCATTTTTACTTCTCTTAAGCTCGTCTTCTTACCCGATGAGCCGAAGGCGCGGGCCTCTAAGCTCATGGCTAGCTGTTGAACTCTCTCCATAGAAGCGGCGAAGAGGGGCACCATGCTGGGAACGAGCGCGGTTAACCCGCGGGCTTTTAACCCTCTCGACTGTTGCGCTTGAATAACCGTGGTGAACTCCCTCATAAGTATGGGGATTAGCTGGAGCGTGACTATAGTCATGAAGCCGAGTATATACGGCACCTTTATCTTTAGTAGAGAGATGAAGAGGTCTACAGGGTGGGTTACGAGGACCATTAATAGAGCGAAAGCCCCCATGGCCATTATTCTCCCTGCGAAGACTAGACCGTAGTAGAGACCCTCATGGTACGCCGTTAGCGGCCCTATTCTTAACACGGGCCTCCAGGGGGGAGGTATAGCCGGCCAGAAAGTTTGGAAGAAGACCATTGCCAGAGAGGCCGGGACGAGTACGGACATCCCCTTGAGGAAGTCTTTAAACACTCCGACGGCGGCGGCCAGAAGTACGGTTATCGCTACGAATACGAATAGTATAAACGGGTTCATCAGGGGGAATATAACTACGAAAGCGGCGATTATCAAAATTATCTTAGTTAATGGGTTTAGCTTGTGTAGGAAGGAGTCGCCGGGTACGTAGAGGGTGGCGCGGGTGGACATTTAACACACCTATTTCGCGCTTATTATGACGAAGCCTGCAGCTAGAGCAACGCCTATAACTAGGCCGATGATGGTGTACATTATTACTTTCATCGGCGGTTGCTTCGTTATTTCGACTCTGTAGCGTAGCATCGGCGGGAGGGCTTGAACGATCGGCACGGCCAAGAACACGGCTAGGATTTTATCGGCTAGGCTTGAAAGTATGTTGCTTGAGAAGACCGCGACCCATAGCTGAGCGCCCATCTGGAGGTAAACAGCGGTCATTATGTCGGCGAAGTGCCCGGTGGCTCCTCCGAAGACGAAGACGTAGATGGGGACTGCCATGCTGGTTATGACGAAAGCGCTTATTATGCCCAGGAGTAATAGCCTCGGGAAGTCCTTGGTTAAGCCTATTTTCAACCCATAACCCCAGACTAGGGCGCCTATGGCGTTGCACGCCGCGAAGGGGAGATATACGGGGTTAACGAGGAGCGCTAAGCCTAGGTTGGTTACTACTCCGGTGAGGACGCCCCACCAGGGGCCTAGAACCCACGCCACGACGCATGTGCCGATCATGTCTAGGAATACGGGGAGGTGTAGGGCAGTGACAATGTAGCCGCCGACGATATTTATCGCAGCAGCGACAGGGATTAGAACCGCGATATAAGTTGGGGGAATGCGCTCTAAAGTAGAACTCATACGCCCACCTGCTACAAGGTTTGCTTTTGTAAGGAATATTAAGGGAATTGCTTATAAACCTGTCGGCATTTGTAGAAATACAGCGGTGGGGATTTTGAAGGAGGAAGTAGTTATAGAGGTGCGAAATCTCACATTCCGCTACCCGTTCACCGAGAAACCCGCCCTGAAGAATATCAACTTGAAGATAAGGAAGGGCGAGTTCGTGGGTATTTTAGGGCCTTGCGGCGCTGGGAAGACTACGCTCTGCCTTACTTTAAATGGGATAATACCGAACATGATTCAGGGTTTTATGGGGGGCGAGGTTAAAGTCATGGGGATGAATACCAGAGAAGTTCCGACTAGGGAGATAGCCAAGTACGTGGGCATGGTATTTGATAACCCCGAGTACCAGTTAAGCCAGATGACGGTTGAGGAGGAGGTGGCGCTAGGCCTCGGGAGCCTAGGAGTTCCGAGGGAGGAGATGATAAGGAGGGTGCGGGAAGCCCTTAAGATCGTGGGACTTGAGGGGCTTGAAAAACGCTCTCCATTTGAGCTCTCCGGCGGCCAGCAACAGAGGTTAGCTATAGCCGCCGCGCTGGCGATGATGCCCAGCATTCTGGTACTCGACGAGCCGACTTCTAACCTAGACCCTATAGGTAAAGAGGAGGTCTATGCTACGGTTAGGAAGTTAAACAAAGAGAGAGGGATGACGATAATCATGGCGGATCACGAGGTAGAGTTTATGGCTTCTTTCACCGACCGGCTTATAGTCATGAACGAGGGAGAAATCGTGTTGGAGGGTCCTCCCGCTGAGGTGTTTAAACACGTGGATACCTTAGAAAGTATCGGGCTTCGCGTACCCCAGGTGACGGAGTTGGCGCATAAACTTAGGAAAAACTACGAGAAGTGGGATGAAAGATACCCTGTACTGGTTGAAGAGGCAGTTGAAAAAGTTCTGGAGAGGGTGAAAGCATGAGTAGGGAAGTTTTGATAAAATGTGAAAACCTTTGGCATATATACCCTGGAGACGTCGAGGCATTGCGCGACGTAAACCTCGAGATAAGAGATGGAGACGTCGTAGCGGTTATCGGCCAGAACGGGTCGGGCAAAACCACGTTAGTTAAACACTTTAACGGACTGCTTAAGCCCACCAAGGGCATAGTCACGGTAATGGGGATAGATACGAGGAAGAAATCCGTCCACGAACTAGCCCAATACGTAGGCTATGTTTTCCAGAATCCCGTCCACCAACTTTTCGCCAGCACCGTAGAGGAGGAGCTGGCCTTCGGCCCTAGGAACTTAGGACTGTCCGAGCAGGAAGTTAAGGAGAGAGTGGAGGAGGCTCTCGAGTTCTTCAACTTAAAGCGCTTTAGAAACGTCCACCCGTTTAGCCTCTCCTTCCCCTATAAGAAGCTCGTGGCCGTCGCCTCGGTGTACGCCATGAGACCCCGCATATTCGTTCTCGACGAACCTACCACGGGGCAGGACCATATAGGGCTTAGAATGATAGAGGATATGGTCCTTAAACTGGAGAAAGAAGGATTTACCATAGTCATGGTGTCGCACGACATGAGGCTTGTCGCCGAAACAGCTAAGAGGATCATCGTCATGAAGGATGGGAGAATACTCGCCGATAAAACGCCTAGAGAGGTTTTCTCAGACCACGAGCTCATGGCTTTAACTAATCTTAAACCGCCGCAGATATCGGAGTTTACTCAGAAATTGGCGGAGAGAAAAAGATTAGATGGAGTTCCGGAGACCGCTTTAAACGTGGACGAGGTAGTAGAGCCTCTAGCGAAGTACCTGTAACTTTACTTAATGGATTTCCTGATTTCCTTTACTACACTCATAAACTTTTTAACCCTCCCAGGGTCGACAGGGTTCTGGGCTATACCGCCCTTCTTGAAGTAGGTCCCTACGATGGCGCCGTCCGCGTATTTTAGGAATTCCCTGACGTTCTCCAAGTTACACCCGCTCCCTATAAGCAAGGGCCTTTCGGGGGCCGCTTCTTTTACTTCTTTAATGTGCTCTACAGTCGGCGGGAACCCGGTCATCTTACCCGAAACTATAAGCGCGTCTGCCATGTAGAAATCCGTCCACTCCGCGTGTATTCTAGCGTTTATGCCCGGGAACATTACCGCGTGCTTTTTGGTTACATCCGCAAAGATCTTTATATCCTCGGCGTAGAGCGCCTTCCTAATCCTGAGTAGTTCAGCTGCGCATCCGTGGTCGAACTCGCCCGTATCCCAGACCATAGCGCCCGTTAGAAGGCAGACGCGTATAAACTTGGCCCCCGCCGCCTTGGCTATCGCCAGCGTAACCCTCCCTCCGTTATGGACCACGTTTATCCCAACGGGCACGTTTACGTTCTTAACCACTTCTCTAGCCGCTACGGCTTGCGCCGTCATCTCCTCGGGCGGGACGGCTTTACCCACGTAGTAGGGCAAGTCCCACATATTCTCCACGATTAACCCGTCGACGCCGTTCTCGACTAGAGCCATCGCGTCTTTAAGAGCAAAGTCTATGATTTCGTCTATGCTCTCTCCCTGGTACGCGGGGGCGCCGGGCAATGGGGGTAGGTGGACCATGCCTATGATAGGTTTTTTGACGCCGAATAGTTCTTCTAGACTTTTCAGTCTCTTACCGTAGAAGTCCCTAGCCCATTTTACTTCAAATTCCACGGATACCACAACTTTACAGACTAGATTCACAGCTAAAACTCTTTTGCAGGTTTGGGCAGGTTACGCGCTAAACTTCCTAAGTTTTTCTCTTCAAGGAAACGCTTTAACTCTTTCAGCGTGGGGAGGTGGCGGGATCCTCTTCCCGTACACTTCCACGCTGCCACGGCGTTGGCCAGTATTAGGCATTCCGCGAGCTTTAATCCATGTAAGACGCCGTAGATAAAGCCAGCGTCGAAAGCGTCTCCCGCACCCGTGGTGTCTACGACTTCAATTTTGAATGCTGGAGCTGTGAAGGAGCCGCTGTTTGAGAAGACTTGGGCTCCGGCGCCTCCCCTTTTGACAACTACTACCCTAGCTAACCTACGCGTCAATTCTCCTAGACCGCCTAAAGCCCCGGCGAGCAGTAAAGCCTCCCTCTCATTTACAAATATGTAATCTACCCGCCCTATTAGCCTGTTTACCTCTCCTAAGCCCATGGCGGCTAGAGGTTCGCTGATGTCAATAGCGATTAAAGATCCTAATCTGCGAGCCGTATCGAGAGCTTTTCGCGTTGCGTTTTTTTGAGGAGACTCGAGGAGAGCGTAGCCAGATATGAACAGTAGACGTAGGCTTCCGAAATATTCCTCAACTATAGCTTCGAGCGTGAGCCTCCTGTTGGCTCCACGGTATCCCAGCATTGTCCTCTCGCCGTCTCTAGTAACGGCTATAATCGCTAACCCCGTATGGTCATCTTTTACGATTTGTAGAAGGCTCGTGTCGACGCCCTCATTGTTTAAATTCTCTTCGAGCATGCGCCCAAATGGATCTTCGCCAACTGCGCCGATGAAACCTGTGGGAACTCCTAGCCGCGATAGGGCTACGGCTACGTTAGCCGCCGCGCCGCCTGGGCGTAGTTCCAGGTGAGACGCTAGAGATTCGCTCCCTAATTTGGGCAGTTTATCCACGTATAGTAATACGTCTAGGTTTACATCGCCGAGACAAGCTACTTCCGGCAAACTAAGCCCCCTAGGAAACTCCTCAACTCCTCAGCGCTCTCTTTAAGACCGGCAACGTCTATATCGGTCATCGCTGGCTTTAATCCACGGCTTTCGAAAACTTCCTTAAGCACTTCCATGAAAACTCCCATACCCTCTACGCGAATACACTCTCCAACTTTCTTCGGATCTCCGCCCAGCCACCCCTGCGTCGTCATTTTAACGCCGCACGATGGGCTACCTCTTATCCCGATAACGCACACTATCCTGTAACCGTTCCGCTGGTATTCAAGGGCTAGATCCACAGCTTCCTCAGCTATGCGGCGGCAGTACCTCCTGAAGCCTATATTGTCATATTGTTCTCTCGTATACCAGAACCTCCTTAAACCCGCGTAGCCGGTTTCTGGGCACGGGAGCTGCACTACGCCAACTCCCAGTTCGGCGAGGACGTCGACTATCTCCTTTAGAATCCCCTTGCTGACGGCTAGCTCTTTAACCACCGAGTTTTGGTTTAGGATACAGTGAGAAATGAAGACTAGGAGTCCGCTGCGCGCGTCGCTCCACATAAAGACCGCCTACTCGGGTATGCCTCTATCGTCGAGTATTTTCACAGCTTCTAGCGCTGTGAGAATAGCGTTTTTCTTAGCTTCCTCATTGAGTTTTTGAATCTTCTTGTCTTCAGAGATTTTTATCATCGCGCAAACAGCCCCCGCGAGAGCCCCTCTTATGCTGGAGACTATAAATATCGCGGCTGCCTCCATTTCCGAGAGTATAACGTTCCCCCTAACCCAGGCCTTCCACCTATTCATCCATACTTCCCTGGCTGGCTGATTTTCCGGCTCGACTTCACAGTAGAAAGAATCTTTCGTGTGGAAAATACCCACATGGTACCTGACTCCGAGCTTCTCCGCGGCGTCAACTAGCGCCGCGACGACTCTATAGTCCGCCACCGCCGGGTACTCTACGGGTATATACTGCCTCGTCGTGCCCTCGTCTCTCACGGCGCCTATGGCTATGCCTATATCCCCCGGCTTAGTATAGTCCTGCATAGCGCCGCTAGTACCTACCCTTATCAGTACTTTAGCTCCAACTCGTATTAACTCCTCCACGGCTATAGCCGCCGAGGGACTGCCTATCCCCGTAGACGTCACCGAGACTGGGACTCCTTTATACTTGCCTGTATACGTCAAATACTCCCTATTCTGAGCTACAAACCTAGCCTCGTCCATGAAACTAGCTATTTTCGCGACCCGCCCCGGGTCGCCTGGTAAGAGAACATAGGGCGCGATATCTCCCTCTCTTAAAGCTATATGATACTGCTTAGTGGACAAAAATGCCACCTCGATAATCAATATACTCGTGAGGTATATGATTATTATTCTAGACCTCCACATCGGTGAAGAAGAATATCCGCAATGCCGTGAAAGCTCATGCGGAGCTTAACGCTTATACTGTACATGGATGCACAGAAATTTGAAATCTAGAGGTAAGCTTTTTCCGCACAGCCCACCTTCGACTATCTATGCTCTTATTAGACAAAAATGAGACGGGAAGTCGAGAGAGATTTTTAATTTTCTAAGGCTTAAAACACTAAACTAGAAGATATATGGATGCGGGCTTGAAGATTTCGGTGAGAAAAGCGAGGAAAGAAGACTACACAGGTATTGTAGAGGTCCACTGTTCAGACGTGGAGAAGTGGTACAGGTGTGTTGGAAGTGAAAAGGTAGAGGCTAGCTATGAGGAGCTGACGCCTTTCGAAAGATGGCTACACGGCGGTCCTTGGATGGACGAGGATACGGTGCGCCTCCACTTCGACATTTTAAAAGAAAACGGAGGAGAAGTTTTCGTAGCAGTCTAGGCGGTAAAGTCGTGAGAGAGAGCGAAATAGTTTTCGCGGGGGAGCCGAATCCCTACGGAAGATACTGCTTTCTCGAAGTTCTGGTAGTCCACAAGAATTATAGACGAAGAGGGGTAGGCACGGAGCTTGTTAGATGCTGCCTAGAATACGCTAAAAACCTCGGCCACAAGTTTCTCGACACGATGCCGGAAGACGAGAGGTCTAAAAGGCTATACCTGAAATTCGGCTTTAGGAAAATGTTTGACCTCTACAAAATGAGGATAAAATGCGAAAAACGCCGGTCAACGCTTCCGCTAAAGGAAGCTTCCTTTTAGAGAACATCCTAAAGACATGCTCTTGGTATCCGGACACTGGTACCCATCAATATACGTCTGGCACAACCTCATACGGTTGACCGACTATAACAAATTTAAAGGCTTCAACCTTTAAAAACCTAAAATTTACGGGATTTACAGCGGAGAAAAGGCAGGTCTTTTAGCGCTTCAAAGACATGCTACTAGGCCTACGCTCTGTATATCCTATATCTGGGTTAAACCCAAATATCTTGAAGCAGAGTTTTTAAGTAAAATAGCTGAAAGCGCGGCATCTAAAGCCTATGAGTTGGGATATAGGAAGGTTTTCGTAGGGGTGGATGGGGAGAATATGCCGCTTTTAGGAAGGCAGGGTATAGGAAGATGAGGAGGAAGGAGGAGTATATGAGGAATATTATGGATATTAAAAATTGAAATATAAAAAATTTAAACTTTAGTTAACATTTTACCAGATTGTGGAAAAGTTGGAGACATCTCTCTGATAATCCTCTCCTTCAACTTATAAACGAGTGCTGGTTAACGACTTAACTTTCTAGGCGTCTCTGAGGCCGTGTTTTAGAGGTTGAAAGGAATTCGCTGAAAGAAAAAATATGACGATAGAGGAGGGGGAGAGGACTGTCGTCATGTAATATTTCTGCCGTGTAAGAGTACGGTGTTAGAGTTGGTTGGTGGTGTTATCCGGATAAGTTCTCGTTATATGATAACATGAAAAGTACTGAAAAATGAAGCTAGAAATGTTCTTGGAATAAAATTATTTTTTCATATTTTTTGGTGTTTCTTTAGGAGTAGAGCTAGGGCTGCTCCGATGGCTAGTGAGGATGGTATTCCCACGAGTGTCGTGATTTGATAGAGTTGTAGTTTTTCCTTGTATTCTCTTGTTTTTTGTTCTAGTTCCGTGATAGTTTTGTTGGCGGTTTCTAGGTTTTCTCTGGCTTTCTGCAGGTTTTCCGATAGTTCCTCTATTTTCTCTTTTAGCTGGTTGTTTTCTTTTTCTAGCTCTGTTATTCTACTTTCTAGTTCTTCTTTGCGTTGTTCTAGCTCTTTTACACGTGCGACTAGTTTTTCTTTCTCCTTATCGGTTTCTACCTTGAAGATCACTGGTTTTTCTAATTCGCTTTTTACGTGGGTTTCGCTGCCGGGGAATACGGCTTTGAATAGTACGTTGCCGCTTATGGTCGTGTTTACGTATAGGATGAAGCGTCCGTTTTCGTCCGTCGTCGTGTTGCAGAAGTGGAGCCAGGTTTTTCCTCCGTCTATGCTGATGTATACCATTACGGTGGCGTTGGCTACGGGGGGCTCTATAGCTCCTTCTATTTTGGCCGTTTTAGAGTCTAGGGCTAGGACGTTGAAGTTTAGCTTGGATTCGACTTTCACGTAGAATTGTACCGTGGGGCTTTTAGAGGATTTATAGTCTTTGGTTCCTGGGAAGTAGGCGTACGCCTTCCATAGGCCAAGGGTGTCGGCTGCGAATTGATGGGAAAAGCTTCCATCGGTTTTACTCTGTACCTTTACTTTTACCTGGGAGCCGTCGGGTTTTGTTACCGTAATGGTTATTTCGGCTTTCATAGCTGGGGATATGTAGCCGGTTAGAATTACGGTTTCGTTTAACCGGTACTCGCTTTTATCGGCGCTCAGGCTTAAACTGGTTTTCTTCTTTTCCTGAGGCGGGGGGTGCGGCTTCTTTAGGTGCACGTCTATTCTAATTACTCCTTCTCCCGATTTGGACGCCGAGCCTTTGTACTCTCCTTTGCTCGCTGTAACTGTAACCGTGACGGGGGTTTGAGAGACCGTCAAGTCTACTTTATATTTGCCCGAGCTGTCCGTGATCGTAGATTTTGAAACTCCCGCCGCGCTTACTTTTACGCTGGCTCCCGCTGCGGGTGAGCCGTCTGGCATGTAGACGTAGCCCCAGACTGTTATCGGTACTTGGGCTTGAGCTTTCTCGATTACTCCAGCGAAGGTGACTATGGTTAAGAGTAATATCAGGAGCGCGATTTTTCTCATGTTATCACCCTACTTCCACAAATCTGGCGGGGGCCGCTAGGTAGACGAAGTAGCCGTAGCCCATTTCTATTAAAAAGTCTTCTTCGGGTGGACTGACTCCGGGGGTGTAGCCTATGAACTCCTGCTTATCTACGTCCCACTTCCATATCCCCTGTAGGTTGGAACCGACGTTCTCGGCTATATCGGATGCGTATACTGGCTTTAGCGGGGGTATTAACAGGGCTATGAGGTTGTACTTGGCTTCGAGTTCTCTAACGAGAAATCTATACTGCTCCCACTGGGAAGCATAGCTCTGCTCCGCAATAGCCCTCACTTCTATCTTGTGTTCTCCAAGGCTGTAGCTAGCGGTATCTATGACTATGCGTACTGTCTCGGTGGGCGAGTCATAGGCTCCGTCAATTGGCTTGGTCACGTTTACCGCTTCTCCCCCGTCTATCCTGTATTGGACCATTCTTATGATTAAGCTCGCGTTGTTGGACGCCGTTATGTTCATGTATATAACTCCCTCGATTACGACTACGTCTTCTACCTTTATCGTAAAAGCTACTGCGCCCCCGGCCGTAACTTCAAAGCTTTTAGAATCGTAGATCGTCGTGTAGCCTTTTATATACGCGCTAACCTCCACTAGGTAGCTGCTGGTTGGAGCCCCGCTGGGTATCTCGTAGATAACTGTGTAGTTTCCATCTTGTGGTACGTCGTCTCCGCCCATTCCGTCATCCCTCATTTGGGCTTCGAAGGCTAGCGTGCCGTTAGGATAGTATACTCTAGCAGTCGCGTTTACCCCTGTTAGGGGCTCTGTTCCGTTAAACACGCTCGCAACTATTTTTACCGTTGAGCCGGCGGCGTAGCTCTCCCTGTCCGTTTTTGCTTTTATGACATAGGAAGTGGTGAGCCACTTTATGCTATTCTCTATTAGCGTTTTCCTAGTATCGGCCGATAAGTAGTGTACCGGGAAGGCTATGTAGACTACTCTGCCTCCAGCTCCCCAGTATAGGCCGTCATAGACTATTATGGCGGAGTAGTTAGTCTCCGCGTATTTCGCTACTTGCGTCCCGTTGTTCCAAGGCTCTACGCCGTCTGGGTATGGAGGTTGGGAGGCGAAGGTAAAATGTTCTAGGTCTTCCATTACTGGGTGCTTCTCGGTCGCCTCCACCACGCTTGCATTAGTGTCGTCTACCAGGTACTTTGCGTGTGCAACTTTCTGCATAAACTCGTCGTCTCCGTGGTCAAACCCTATATCTTCCCCCTCTAGGAGCAGTCTACCGCCCTTTTCGACGAACTGGATGAGAGTTTGCGCGTCCTCAGAGCTCACCGCCCCATCGTAGTATGTTCCAGTGTGCCAGATTACCGCGGTTACGTTCTCGTTTAGTAATATATCTAGAGATGGGTTTCCCCTTTCGCTTTCATTCCAGACCATCGCGTTGAAGCCTAGGGCTTCTACGACTTCTATGAATTCGTTAGGCCAGACTCCCGGGTCCGTGAAGGGAGTGGCGTCGTCGTCCACTACTATTAAAATAGTGTTGGGTTGGATTTCACTAGGGATTAAGGTTAGGTTTACCTCCATTACTACCCGCGGGTAGTAGAAATCTTTCTGTGTTGGCGTGTAGCCCTTGGCGTAGGCTTTGAAAGTGTACGTGCCATAGGATATGTTTACGAGTTCGTAGTAGCCTGTAAGCGTAGATATGTTATATAGTAGAACGCCGGAGGTGTAGTTGTAGACTTCTACTACGGAATTCGCCACGGGGGATCCATTCTCGTCTAGCACATAGCCCTTCAGCACCGGGGTCTCTGGGGGTGGCGGGGAGTCTCCGGTTCCGGTTAGGAGTAGAGAGGGGTCTCCTAGCAGGTTGCCGTATTCGACTACGGTGTACCAGTCGTACTTGTCGCTTCTTCCGTGCTTGGCTAGGTAGCCGGTTATCGCCGAGACGTGTAATCCGCCGGGAGAAAGGGTGCCTCCGGAATCCTCTATATCCTTAAAGGCTTTAATTACTCTCCAGTCGAACTCGCCCGCTAACCCGCTCGTTATCCAATATCCCGTGTATCCATAGGCTGTATCGGCGGCTCCGAAGTACGCTATGCCGCCGCCGGAAGAGTGTAGTAGGAAAGCTTCTCCTATACACACGTCTGTATCGGCGTAGTCGCCAGTGAGGCAGGACATCGCCACTATAATAGAGGTGTTGTAACCGTTCGTGAGGGAGTATACGTCGCTGTTGGTGAAGCAGCCTCCCTCGCCAAAGCTCCATACATCCACGTTGCCGTGTCCGGCGAAGTTAACTATTCCATACCCCTTATTCATTTCTTCCTTTGCTCTTGCGGGATTTAGGTTTCCTAGTCCTTCGTAGAGTTTTGTCCAGGAGAAATCCTCTGGGAGTAACTTATATTCTATGTAGTCTTTAAGCATCTCTCCTTCGGGGGTTAGGGGGTCTCCGAAGGTTACCGTTCCTAGGAGGAGTATTCTCCTAAACCATTCGTTTCTGGAGTTGTAGTTTTTGAGTTTGTCTATTATCGTGTAGGCTTCGCTTAGCGTGCTGGCGGGTAATCTGCCGACTATTACGTCAGGCACTCCATCTATATCGTCTTCTACCTCTCCATAATAGCCGTCTCCGTCAGTATCCCAAGTTCCGTCTAGGTCGGCGTAGTAGAGATCCGTTTCTATGTAGTCTAAATCTCCTAAGCCGGGTATATAAGCGCGTCTAACGGGCACTACATCCGCGTCTCCTAAGAGAACAACCCAAGTAATTCCATACGCATTTACAGCGTCGATTACGAAGTTTCTGATTTTCTCCTGGGTATCAGCGCCTGGGTAGTTTGAGCTTATCCACTCGACGGTGTATACTTTCGCTACGAGTCCAGTCGAGTTTTTCCACTCAGCGAATGCTACTGCAGCGTCTTGCAGAGTGTTAGAGGTTATAACTATTAGGTCTACTGCTTGTACGGGCTCTATTTGTGAAATTTGGACGGTTTTATACGTAATGGATAGTTCAATGTTCGTTGCTAACTCGACGGTCCAAGTTTCCGGGTAGTACCTAACAGGGAAAAGCCTCATGATTAGGTAGTTTACCCTCTCGAGAGATACCGGATCTATGCCTCTCCTAACCTCATACTCCACAACCTGAGGTGGGTAGGGTTTAGAAGAGTTGTAAATTTCCGGATCCTCCACGAATATATCCTTTCTGCGGTCTGATGGGGTTAGCGGTTTGGGTTGGGGGGTTAGTAGAAGCCTGTACTTGCCCTCGAGGGTGGTAGTTTCTATCCGATATTCTAAATGTTCGACCTCGACGTTTATCGGTAGCTTGTAAATTAGCGTTTTAACTGGAACTACAGGGGCTCCGGGAACTAAGTGAAAATCCGCCCCAGGGATAAGTATTAAACTGTATTTTTTAGATACTTTTTTTATAATGGGCTTGCCGAGCTTTATGGAAATGTCCGTCGGTATTTCGTCCGCTGGGCTGGCGCGTAAGTCATAAGATGGGGCTAGCGACCATACTCCGAAAGCGATTGCTATAATCGCGATGAATATGATTACTCGAGTTTTCATCGAAGCAAAAATATGAGTTTCGGTTTAATTGTTTATCCATTCGACTATCTTTTTAAAATAATCTTAGAATCTTAAACGCGTAAAGAAAATCGCTGGTCCCTTAACCATCTACGACTATTATCGCTAATACTTTACGACTTTTGTCCAATACGGTACATATTAATTAAATAATCTTTAAACTAGGATGAGAAAGTCAGCATGGAGATAAAAGGAGCAGATCGTTGAGCTTGTCTAAGCGTAAATGTTTATAAACTTAAACATTTTGCTCTATGACATTGTTAAATTATTTAAAATTTGAAATACTATTCGTCCAATTTTATGTGAGATTTGCTATAGCTAAGGAGAATTAAAAAGCCTTAAATTAGTGATTTGAAATTTCTCTAGGTAAAATTTAAATAATAAATATCATTAAGGAATACTTAGTGCTATTTAAGGCGTATCCTATGACGCCACCAATCAATGTTATCAAGGAATATTTAGAGAAGAAAGGCTTTAAGGTTGTCCTAGACGGCTCTCTCGAGGGGGTTAGCGGAATAGAGCACCATTTTAGCATATTAGCGTTTAAAGGTAAAAAAATAGTGTGCGTAGATATACCGAATCCTTCACTCTTTCTTCCCAGCGTCTATGGAAAAGCTATAGACATACCTTGGGCTCGGATTCTGGTTCCAGTAAAAAGGGATAATTTGTGCAACTATGACCATACCGCGTGTAATTTATCGATAATATCTTATAGGAATGTAGAGGAGTTAATTGACAAAATCAAGGAGCTTCTATAAGCTGCTTATTTTATCGGTCATAAGCTTACCCTATCATCACAGCTCAGAGTGCCATCGGGTAATCATCCCAGATAATCTAACTTAAAAGACGATATTAGCTTTGCTTCACAAACTCTGGTTTAAACGCTTTCCTTCTTCGCCTTAATTAGGTACTCCTTTACATAATCTCCGAAGAAGAACCGGGCCGCGAAAATCGCTATGGATAAGCCTATTCCCTGTAGATAAGCCGGAGACGAGGGCCGTTTTAACCTCGGAGGATAAGGCGGAGATGTCTATAAGCAAGGCTGTCAATATTAGAAAGGATATAAAGCCGATAAGCACTGCCGCTATGATGTAAGAAATGGATTTGATATCATAGCCTAGCGACGCTAAGTAGACTAGAAATATACCGTTGGTTAGGGGGAGGTATATATTGGCTAGCAGCGCCTCGCCTATCAGTGCTATCTTCAGAGTTTTTGACACTTTAATTCCCTTAGTAGTATTACGCTAACGGCTTTTTGAGTTCGAAAGGTTTCCATCCAAGCTTCTTGCGGAACTCGTTTATAGCTTCTATCGATTTCTTCTTATCCTCGAGGGACATTTTCTTTGTTTTTAAAACTGCCATGAAGAGCACGTAGGTCCTGTTGTGTATAGTCCTCTTTGAGACTCCCATTTTCAAATCTTCCTCTAACTCTCTGAGAATAGCTTTGACTTCTTCAAAATCGCTGAGGCCTTTCTTTCCTATATCTCTGACTTCTCTACCTAGGTAGAGATTGCCCTTCTCGACTACTACGAATTTGCCGTTTTCGAAAGTTACGCGTCCTTTTACTATGCGATCGTAAAACTCCCAGTTTTCCACCCATTCAGGATTTTTCTCACGTAATAGTTTTAACACCATCCTTCTTATCTGCGTAGTTTTCATTCCTTCTTCGACTCTTTTTTCTACTTCATTGGCTATTTCCCTGGCGGCTTCTTCAGAAGCTCCGGCCTTTACACAGCTCCTAACTATCTTCTCTTTATCGAATTCTTCTATAGAACCATCTACCTTGACTATTTTAACCATTTTCACCGCCGACAATAATAACTGCTTCTTCCATAAAAAATTTGACTAACCTCAGGTTCCCATAATTTTTAAACCGTCTCATGATTAAACGTATATAAGCTTATGCCAATGTTATTATCGATCCTTATGGTTGCGATAGAAGTCCCCGAGTATAAGATAACGGAGGAAAAAGTAGTTTTAGATTCTAAAAAGACCGGGTTAATTATCGTCGATATGCAAAACGACTTCGCACACCCTAATGGTAAGTTATTCGTTCCTGAGGCAGAGAAGACTATCCCAGCGATAAAGAAATTATTAGAGAAAGCTAGAAAAGCTGGGGTCTTAGTGGTCTATACTCAAGATTGGCATCGTGAAGACGATATAGAGTTTAAGATTTGGGGAGAGCACGCTGTTGGAGGGACCTGGGGCGCCGAAATAGTAGAAGAATTAAAGCCTAAAAAAGAGGATATAACGGTACATAAGTTAAGATATGATGCTTTCTTCGGAACTCCTCTAGATCACTTGTTGAGGATTTATGGAATAGAAAACTTAGTTATAACGGGTACAGTCGCCAACATATGTGTTCTGCACACAGCAGGCACCGCCGCGCTTCTAGGCTATAAAATAGTGGTGCCTGTCGACTGTATCTCGGCGCTGACCGAATTCGATAGATACGCTACCTACAGGCAGGTATACTTCCTCTATAAGGGGGTTTTAACTAAATCTGAGAACATAGAGTTTAGGTAAAACTATGAAGATCACGCCAGAGGATTTAAAGCTGGATTATAGTTACGTTGAGAGAAGGATAGTCGACTTTATAAGAGATTACTTCGAGAAGACAGGCGTTAAAAAAGCGGTTTTAGGAATTAGCGGAGGAGTGGACTCGACCGTAACGGCCTACTTAACCGTTAAAGCCCTAGGCAGCGATAGAGTAAAAGCCTTAATCATGCCAGATAGCCGGGTAACCCCCGCTAAAGATTTGGAAGACGCTTTGAAAGTAGTGAGCGAGCTAGAGATTGAAAAGTACGAAGTAGATATAGCGGGTATCCTGAAAAGTTACGAAAAGACTCTCCCCTTCTTCGACGCCGGCCATAGAGTTGCTCTGGGCAATCTGAGAGCCCGCCTTAGGATGACTCTACTCTACTATTTCGCTAACGCTAACGATGCCTTAGTAGTAGGGACTGGTGATAAGAGCGAGCTGCTTATAGGCTATTTCACCAAATACGGGGACGGAGGCGTCGATATACTGCCTATAGGGGATCTCTACAAGACCCAGGTTAGGCAGTTGGCTCTACACCTAGGAGTGCCCAGAGAGATCGCGGAAAAACCTAGCAGTCCCGCTCTCTGGCCAGGACAGACAGCCGAGGGAGAGCTAGGAATGAGCTACAGCGAAATAGACCTAGTATTATACGCGGTTTTCGATAGGAAGATCGAGATTAGAGAAGTCCCCGAAGCTACTGGAGTTGAAGAATGGAAGGTGAAGGCTATATTAGAGCGGGTATCTAAAAGTGCGCATAAGAGATGTACGCCGCCTATCCCCAAGGTTTCGGCTAGGACCTTGGGCGCTGATCTTACTTTGCCGCAGTATTTCTCGCTGGAGGAAATGGGGGATTCTAGCGAATGGGCAATTTGATTTTCAGTTTTTTAGCTAGCTCCTTATACCTATTCCTCACAGTTACCTCGGTAACCTGTGCTGCTCTAGCTACCTCTTTCTGAGTTCTAACTTCTCCCGACAACAGGGCAGCTATGTAAATAGCCGCTGCTGCAAGCCCGGCCGGGTCTTTTCCAGCCGTCAGCCCCATCTCCTGGGCTTTCTTCAGTATCTCTATGGCCTTTTTGATTGTTTGAGTGCTCAATTTCAGCAACTCGCCTATACGAGGGGCGAAGTCTATCGGGCTGGGCAGCGGAACCTTTACTTGAGTCTCTCTGACTAGTAGCCTGTAGCAGCGGGCTACATCTTTTCTGCCAGCTCTAGTGTATTTAGCTATTTCGTCTAAGGTTCTCGGTATCTTCTTTTCTCTACAGGCGGCGTAGACGGCGGCGGCCATTACGGATTCTATAGATCTACCTCTGACTAAGCCCGTTTCTAAAGCTTTCTTATAGATTTCTAGCGCTCTATCCATGGCGTATTGAGGCAATCCTAGCTGAGAGCCTAGCCTCTCCAACTCTATAGATGCTTGGCTTAGGTTTCTTTCAATGGAAGACTGTACCCTAGCTCTTATGTGCCACTTCCTAAGTCTGAGCATTTCGATCTTTTTCTTAAGCCCTATTTCGCGTCCAGCTGCGTCTTTGCTGCGCCAATCTATATCGGTTGAAAGACTATCGGGGGTTAGGCGGGTTATCGGAGCTCCGACTCTGCTTCTCTTCTCCCGCTCTTCTGGCGTAAACGCTCTCCATTCGGGACCTCTGTCTATCTCCCTCTCTCTAATTACATAGCCGCACTCTGCGCAGATGATCTCTCCTCTGGTTGGATCATAGACTAGTCTAGTTCCTCCGCAGATTGGGCATTTGTGAGGAGCTTCTTCAAATTCTTCCAAGTTTTCACCTCTAATGGAAAGATTTTTATATTTAACGGTCGGAAAATATTTTTAAACCATATATATAAACTTTTCGATGAAAACCTGTTTGAGAGATTGAAGAATAGTATAGAGGTTGTAGTTGCGTTAGGATTCTAAAATTTAAAGAAAGTTTAGATTATGGTTGCATTGCAGAATTTAGAAGCATGTTTTTTAAAGTTTTCAGCATCTTTTAAACTCCCCGCAATGGATCCATAGTGCATGGGTATTGCTACTTTAGGTTTGATAGCTTCGGCGGCTTTTACGGCTTCTTTCCAATCCATGACGTACGTGCCGCTTACGGGCAGTAAGGCTATGTCTATATTTTTGAGTTTCTTCATTTCTGGTATGAAATCGGTGTCTCCCGCGTGGTAAATTTTAACACCGTTTATAGTCAGGATGACGCCTATTCCTTGGTAGTTTTTAGGATGAAAAGGTTTACCGACATTATAGGCGGGAATTGCTTCGATTAGAACTCCGCGTACTTTAGCCGATTCTCCCGGGCTTAAGAATTTCTTCTCTAGGCGGATTCCTACAAGCTTGCTTCTACAGTTGACCGATGCCACGATTACGGTATCTTCTTTAGCTACTTTTTCTATATCCTTTAAACTGCAATGGTCGTAGTGGTCGTGAGTGCATATTACCACATCAGCGTCTGAAGGTTTTCCCTGCACTTCGAAGGGGTCTATATATACCACTACTTTTCCGTCGGTTATCTTGAACGCAGCATGAGATATACGCTCTAAAAATATCCCTCCATATTCAAACCTCGACCCCAAATTTTCACCCAATGTAATATTAATTTCCAATTTATTATAGCTTTGTCCGAGGCTAAGCTTCAGCTAGAAGTTCGCACTTTCCATCGATGTATTGGAAGAGTTTTATCTTTCCGTTTTTCAAATAGATGAAAGTGTTATTGATGAGTTTTTGATACTTCTCGCTTATCCAGGAGCCCGTATTAGCCACGATGAGCTCGCCGCTTTTAGCTACGCCAGGGACATGCGTATGCCCGAATATTACCCCGTTTACTTCACCGATTATATCCTCGTTTGCCTCAAGCCAATCTTTTATAGTTCCCTTTCTGACAAGCTCTTCGGGATGACGATACCTAGTTCTGTATAGATTTAAGCTCTGGGAGAGAGGTAAGATAAATAAATACCATAGCTCGTCTTGCACCTTTCTTATAGTCATTATGAGTAAAGGCAACATCAGCAGGGGAGGTGCCATGTATATGAAGGGTTTTATAAAAGCAGGCAAGCCTTTTAGAAATTCGCCGTAAACTAAGAGCAGTAATCCTGAGAGAGCTGAGAGACCCGCCATGTACCACTCAGTCCTCCCCGGTAGAGACATAAAACCTTCCGCCAAAGAGTATATATAAGATTCTATTTTCCATAATCCCCCCAGTTTGACGAATAAGCTATCGAATTGATGCCCGTGTAATAGTACGAATCTCTTATCTCCGCTTTCCAAAATAGCCATCTCTGGAGTCACTATGAAATCTTCTTTTCCATCAGCGTCTTTTAACATAAGTCTGCCTATTATACGGTCGTGGTTTCCCGCTATGTAAAGTTTAAGACGATCGAGGGAAAGTAATATTTTAGCTACTCCATAGAAATCGGAGAGTATAGCGTTTACGTTTCCCTGCCAGAAATCCAGAATATCGCCTAACAGAACGAATAAAGTAGGCGTGTCTATTTCCTCACTACCTTCTAACCTGCCCTCCTTTAACTTTTTTAAGAAAGAACAAAGTTGGAGTAAATTACAACGTATACTACCCTCAGGGGATACTCCTAAATGAGCATCAGAAAATATTATGGCGGATTCATTTTCTTCTAGTTCGATTTGCGGAAAGCCAAAGGGGCTATAGTATAGTTTCATCGTTCAATCCTCACATTGAAGTAAAGTAAGAATATTACAGCTAATTTATAAGTTTTTACACCTTTTGTTTCATAGTAGTATTTATTTATAGTAACTAATTGTAAAAAATAATTTCGAAAAATAAAATACCAAAGACTCATTTCATGTATTAAACTAGTTTAAAATCTCTTCTTTTTCATTTTTAGCTTATTCTTCTCTTATTTTCATCAATCTAATGTATTCTCCGAGAACTTCTTCTTCGAGTTTTTCCTCAATATATCTAATAGTTTCCTCGAAGGATGGTATTAGCTTCTTCTCAATGCTATTAACTACTCTATTAATATAGGATAATTGTGCTGTTAATCTTTCAACAATTACTTCTATATTTGAAATCTCTATTAGCTCTTTCACGGCTTCCCAAAGCCTTTTGAAAGTCATGCGGTACTCGGGATCCTTAATAAGCGATAGGTCAGGCTCCTTCTTCACCCTAGCCTGGGGGACAGGTACTCCCTGCACGCTGATAAGGAGAACTTCTATTTCGGGAGGTTTTACTAATTCAAGCATCGAGCGAAATTCCTGCTCCCCTCTATACATTCTTAAAACGGAGAGAGCTTCGAGAGCTTCCACAAACTTTTTCTCAATATCCGCTCTTTTTTTGAGCTTATCTATTAAAAGAAAGATTTCTCTTACTAGCTGATCTCTTCTCATCTCTAAAATGTTCTTGCCTCGCCGAATCAGTTCTAACTTCCGTCTCAACATTAGTAAAGTTCCTCGAGAAGCTGGGAGGTAGCCTAGCAGTTGTGAAGACATATTCAGCTACCTGTAGTTTGGATGATATTTTTCTATTATTTCCTTAGGTATCCTAACCAGCTCCTCCTCAGGCAGTACGGATAGCACTTCCCAACCGAGATCTAATGTTTCTTCAATACTCCTATTCTCGTAGGGATCCTGGGAAAGGAATTTGCTTTCGAACTCTTCGGCGAACTTTAAGTAACTCCTCATTCTTGCGCTAAGTCCGGCTTCGCCTACTATCCTAGCCAAATCTCTGGCGCGTACGCCTCTAGAGTACGCATCATAGAGCTGGTCTGACACGTACTTATGGTCTTCTCTGGTTAAGCCTGGTCCTATTCCGGCTTTCATAAGCCTGCTTAGACTTGGCAACACGTTTATGGGCGGATATATGCCTTTAGCGTAGAGCTCTGCGCTGAGTATGATTTGTCCTTCAGTAATATAGCCAGTGAGATCAGGTATAGGATGTCTCAGATCGCCGCCGGGCATTGTAAGTATGCCTAGGAGAGTTATGCTGCCTTTCTTACCTTTTACTATGCCCGCTCTCTCATATATTGTCGCGAGATCGGAGTACATGTACCCAGGGTATCCCATCCTGCCCGGAATCTCTCTGCGAGCTGCGCTTATCTCTCGGAGAGCCTCGCAGTAGTTGGTCATGTTTGTGAGAATTACCAATACGTGCATTTCAAGATCGAAGGCTAGGTATTCCGCTATCGTCATAGCTATTCGCGGCGTCATGAGACGTTCTACTGCTGGATCGTCTGCTAGGTTTAGGATCACAACGGATCTTTCAATAGCTCCTGACTCTCTAAACTCTCTGATGAAGTACTCAGCCTCGGCGCTTCTTAGCCCGATGCCGGCGAAAACTACGGCGAATTCTTCCTCTTTACCTCTGACTGTGGCTTGACGAGCTATTTGTGCAGCGATCATGTTGTGAGGTAATCCGGAAATGCTGAATATGGGTAGCTTTTGACCGCGCACCAGGCTTAACATTCCGTCTATGGCTGATATACCGGTTTGTATGAAATCGTGAGGATACTCTCTGGCTACGGGGTTCATGGGCTCGCCCGTAATTTCTCTCTTCTCTCCGGTCATAATTGGAGGTAGGCCGTCTATAGGTTCGAAGTGTCCGTTGAACATTCTACCTAGGAGGTCTTCGGAAACTGGAATCTTAAAGACTGTTCCCGTAAACTGTATTA
The DNA here is from genome assembly GCA_964501905.1 of uncultured Thermofilaceae archaeon. Lineage (GTDB taxonomy): Archaea > Thermoproteota > Thermoprotei > Thermofilales > B69-G16 > B69-G16. The sequence goes on from CAZCTW010000002.1 coordinate 255,531, forward strand.
GACAATCCATTTGAAGTCCTTCCTTCTCGCCTAAGATCTGGACAACTGCCCTTCCCTCAGCGGCTTCGAGAACTCTACCGTATCTCAATTTGTCATCGCTACCTATTATACGTACAACTTCATCGTAGGCAGCGTCTTTTACACCTTCAACGATCATTATATTGCCGTGGATTTCTCTGGCTCCTCTGTATATCTTGCCTTGGAAACCTTTTTTTAAAAGAATATTAACTAAATTTTCGCTACTCAATTTCAACTCCCTCCTCTAGGCTTATCCCATATTTCTCGGCAATTTCCCTTAACTTAGATATTACACGTTCATGAAGCTCCTTCACGGCCTCTATACCCCTCTCGTCTTCTTTTACTCTCATCATTTCAAACACTTCAGGTAATGCAGCTATCTCTTCTATAGAAACGTTGCCACGTATTAATTTGTAAGCATGGTCGAAAAAGTCCATCATCATCTTAAGCATTAAGTACTGTTTCTCTGGTGGACAAAATACATCTTCTCCTGCGAGAGCGACTTGTCTCAGAAAACCCTCTTTTAGAATTTCAGAGGCCAACAGAATAAGCCTCTGATCGTCCGGAAGTGCTCCTTCGCCGACTATCGAAGCTATGGCTTCGATCTCACTAGCTACAGCGAGTAGCCGTAGTGCTTTCCTCCTATACTCCGGGTAATCAGGAGCTACGTATTTGATCCACCACCTCTCCACTATATCTGCGTATTGACTAAAGCTTCTGAGCCAATTTATCGCCGGAAAATGCCTACGATAAGCTAGATCCGTGTCTAAAGCCCACATTGTACCAACGAACCTTAACGTGTGCGTCGTGACGGGCTCTGTAAAATCTCCGCCTGGCGGAGATACTGCACCTAACGCAGTAACAGAGCCTTGGCGTTCAGGTCTTCCAAGGCAGAGAACTCGGCCAGCTCTTTCATAGAACTCGGCGAGTCTATCTGGCAGATATGCAGGAAAACCTCTCTCCGATGGTATCTCGCCGAGCCGGCCTGAAATCTCTCTTATAGCCTCCGCCCATCGCGAAGTAGAGTCAGCTATTAGAGTAACATCATAGCCCATATCTCGGTAATATTCGGCTAGTGTAATGCCCATATAGATACTGGCTTCTCGCGCGGAGACTGGCATGTTTGAAGTATTAGCTATGACTATACTCCTCTCCATTATTGGATATCCCGTCTTAGGGTCTTTCAGTGCCGGAAATTCTTTAAGTAATTCGGCTATTTCGTTGCCTCTCTCTCCACATCCAATATATATCACGATGTCAGTTTTACTATGCATTGAAATCTTATGAAGAGTTACTGTCTTACCAGTGCCAAAGCCTCCAGGAATACAGGCAGCACCGCCTTTCGCCACCGGGAAAAAGGTATCTATCACTCGCTGCCCTGTTATGAGAGGGACTTCGCTGGTAAGCCTCTCTTTATAAGGTCTAGGAATCCTCACTGGCCATTCTTGAGCTAGTTTTAACTCTCTTTTTTCTCCTTCTGGAGTTCTTACTACTGCTATAACATCATCAACTGTAAAATCTCCTTCATAAATTTCCTCAAGAATTCCTCTAACGCCCGGAGGCACCATGACTTTATGCTCGATCAAACGCGTTTCTCGAACCGTACCGAGGACATCACCTTCTTCTACTTTTCCACCTGCTTTAACTTTAGGTTCAAAATTCCACTTCTTATCTCTGGATAAGGCATTAACTCTTGCTCCTCTCCGAATAAAAGGTCCTGTGATCTTAAGCACTTCATCTAAAGGTCTTTGAATACCGTCATATATATTACCCATGAGCCCGGGCCCCAGCTCGGCCATGAGAAGCTTTCCAGTAGTATATACAGGCTCTCCCGGTTTTAAACCGCTCGTCGACTCGTAAACCTGCACCGTGAAGTAGTCACCTGAAACCCTAACTACTTCACCCACTAAACCTTCTTCTCCTACGTAAACTACTTCTCCTATTCTGACCTCGCCTGATCCTTTAGCGATAACTACAGGACCGCCAATAGACTTAATTTCGGAAATTAAACTAACAGCGTGCAATCTTCACCGCCCCAGCTATATGGTGTTTCGAAAATAATAAATATTGCGATAAATCCCTCTAGAAGGGGTTTAAAGACTTTGCGATTGAGAATGGATATAGCAAAATATTATCGCGAAACTAAAGGTATATGGGGTGCTTGAATGGAAACTTATCTTATTGTAAGACTTCACGGCTTAATTCAACATTTACTCAGCAGAGAAGACTATGAACGGCTTTTAAAGGGGAGACCTTTTAGAGAGCTCCCAGAATATTCACATATAGAAAACGAGAATTCCCTAGAGGAAGTATTAGCTAAGGTAGACGATGTACTTATAAAGAGGTTAAATTTCCTAATGGGTTTACAGAGTAGGTATTCATCGTTTATTACAGCTTTTGGCGATAGGTTAGAACTCGAGAACATTAAGGTGAAGCTTAGACAGCTATACGGCCGGCGTAGTGAAGCTGGGATATATACTCAGTACGTCCACTTCACCCCCCTAGATAAGCTCATGGAAGTAGATAGCGAGGAAGAGCTCTGGACCTCGCTTCAGAATACTCCTTACCATACAGCTGCTTCGACGGAGGAAATATTAAAAGAGAGCCTCGAGTTCAAAGAAGCCTATCTTGATTCCTGCTATTACACGTATATCAAATCCGTTCTCCCCAAAAACGAGAGAAAGAGACTTGGCAGACTCCTAGACCTTGAGGGACTCATCGTCTCTGCGTATTGGATGCTGGTGTTCAATAAGGATAGGACAAGGGAGCTCATTGAAGAAAAATTGCGCGGCTTTAAACCCAACTTCATTAAAGTTGAGGAGCTTAATCCAAGAAATATATGTAGCCTTTTAAAGTTTAATTGGAGCTTTGCGGAAAACCTCGTCAAGCGAGGAGAAATTTCTAAGCTAATGAAAAAACTAAGAAGCATACACTTAAGGCTTGTAAGAGAGGAGGCCAAAAGAGCCTGTTTATCATCGCTCTTTCTCTATTACTACCTTCTCCTAATCAAATGTGAGAGAGACAACCTTCATAGAATAGTCTTAGGCAGAGCTATGGGGTTAAAGAGGGAAAAAATCAGACAAACACTTCTCTTTCAACTTTAGATTTTTCCAAGCAGCAGTATAGCTACGAGGAGACCGTAAATCGCTATACCTTCGGCTAGACCGCCGAGAATTAGCAGGTATGAAGATAGCTCGGGGCGCTCCGCAGAGGCGGCGAAGCCCGCGGATGCCACGATTCTGAGAGCCATAGCCGACGCTATCGTAGAACTAGCTACTGCTATAGCTGCCGAGAGAGCGACAAGACCCCTCTCAAGACTGGCGGACGGGGTAACTTCCTCAGGGGCATTCTCGGTCCCGCTACCCTCGGCGTAGGCCACGACTGCTAGTGCGACTGTAGCTATTAGAATGCTCGAAATCAATAGCACGAATGCTAGGTGTTTTCTCTGCAAGCGCCACACCAGTATTCTCTAGTAACGAATATCTAATAAACATTTCGGGAAATCTCCTTTAACTGGAAAACTTGTATACGCTATTTGTTTGCTAGGAGTATGTATCAATTAGAAGGTTTCGTGAAATGAAATAAATTTAGGAAGTTTTTGTAGAAGCTGGAACTGTGATAGGTTCGAATAATATTCCCTCGCCTTTGAAGAACTTTGTTGAAAACTCGTAGTAGGTCAACCTTAACGCTTGTATGCCGACAGCGAATCCTTCGATCATTAAGACGAGTACGTTTGAGAAAAGTATGCTTGGAGCATATCCTAGGAAGCCGGCCAGAGCTTCGGCTAAGATACCGAATGCTTCGTGCGCGAGCGCAAAGGCGGCTAGTCTTATGTAGGATAGGGAGTTAGCGGGGTACTCGATGATTAGCTCTAAGATCTCGATGACGCCGTGTATCATGTATTCGGAGTGTTTAGTCATGACTCCTTTTGAGATGAAAGCTAGGGGGATTAAAGCCATCATGCCTATAACGACTGCCGTGACGGGGAGGAGACTACTGCTTACGGCTACTCCGAGGTTAAAGCCTGAGATTATAATGTTATAGGCTATGTATGCCCCGCTAATGTAGAAGATTAATCCTGCAACTCCTCTGGCGCCGAAGATTGCTTCAAAACGTTCTCCCATCCTGAGGCAGTTTACTATGTTTAAGATCATAGAGAGTATGAGTTGTAGAGCTCCGAATAGGAGAGCCATGCCTATGATTTCGCCTAGGTTATGTAGGGGGCTTAGCAGTATAGGTTCCCATATCTCTACGAGGAATGATACTCCATATAGGGCTCCGAAGATAATTGCGGAGACTCCGCAGAGTAGCGAAAGCGTTGAAAGCGCTTTTATCCCTGCTTTAGACATGCCTAAGAAACCTTCCTTTGCTCTGCGGATCAAAATGCCGAAGAGCGCTATGATAGCTCCTAGACCGATATCTCCGAACATCATTCCGTACATGATCGTGAATAACGCTGTGAAGATGAGGGTTGGGTCTATTTCCCAGTAGCTGGGCACGCCCCGCATGAGCGTTATTTTCGCTATCTGGCCTCGGAATCCCTTGAGCTGGATAAGCCGGGGCACCGGCTCTCCTTGTAAGGCTTTTCTCGTACGCATGTAAAGCACTCTTGGTACCGTACTCTCAAGTAATTCTTTGAAGTTCTCGACATGCTTTGAGGGTATCCAACCTTCAGCGACAGAGACTCGGACTCGGCGTACTACGTCAAAGTCTTTGACCCGGTTATGGGCTTTTAGTAAAAGCTCGGCTAAAGGCTCGTAGGGTAGAACCCTGCTAACGAGTTTTATGTACTCCTTTAGGCCTTTTATAGCGGCATCATAGTCGAAGGTTATTTTTCCGGAGCTTGCCTCCTCCTTTATAGCTTTTTCAACGTCTGAAGATAGACTATTTAGTAGCGCCAGCGCCTTACCACCTTCCTCTGCTATTTTCTTAAGTTCCTCGACGTCTAACTTCTCAAGGGATTCTTTGCCTAAGCTGTCTACTCCTCTTTTTAAATCCTCGAGCTTCTCTAATACTTCTGAAGCATCTTCGAGTTTTAGCATTTTAAACGCCTTATTGTAATCTTTTAGGTATTTCCTCACGTGTTCTATTATTTCTCTTGCTAAGTGTGTTCTCCTCATTTCATCAATGAGGACCTTAAGCTCCTCGCTCGGCCGGAATTCTTTAAGCTTATCGTATTCCTTAAACAACTCTTTTAAAGTGCCAACTAACTTTTCAGCGTATTCTGGAGGCAAGTCCTTGAAGATCGCGAGTCTTCCGAGTTGCGTTTGAACCTCGCTAAGAGTTTTGACGAAGGATTCGTAGGGAAGGATATCCCCAACTACTTCTATATACTTACTCAGTGCCTCGAGGAATTTTTTATGATTGATAGATATTTTTCCTGTATCGAAGACTTCTATTTTCAATTTCTCTATATCTGTTGAGAGAGAATTTAGGAGGGAGAGAGCTTCGTCTGCTTTCTCTCTTAGACGGCTTAGCTTCTCAACGGAGGGTTCCTCTATTTTCTGCTCGCCCTCTTTTAGCTCAGTTATTTTATTTGATATAGCGGGTATTTCCTTTATGCCAAGTATTCTGGAAATTCCTTCGTAGTCCCCTAGGATATCTCGAACTTGAGCTATTATTTCTCTTGCTAAGTGTGTTCTCCTCATTTCATCAATGAGGACCTTAAGCTCCTCGCTTGGGCTTGCTTCTTTTAGTTTGTTGTATTCTTCGATTATTTTTTCTAGAGAGTTTATCGATTTTTTCGGTAATCCTATTTCCTTTAGAATGCTCAAGTCTTCATTTTTAAGAACTGCTTCGGCAATTTTTAAAGAAACTATATCGGCGAGCAGGCCCTCCGCCTTCTCAAGGCTCTCCCTAAGCTCCCGAAAACTCCTACAGAGAGCCTCGAGTTTTTCAGGTTCCAGAATAAGCATTCTCAGGATAAACTTGAGGGTTTGCGGGCTTACGTGCTTGAAACCGGATTTCGCGAGAATGTCCTGTAATGCTTTTTCAAACCTGGTAATTATCTCGCTTGGGCTTGCTTCTTTTAGTTTGTTGTATTCTTCGATTATTTTTTCTAGA
>CAZCTW010000002.1:261711-264795 GCA_964501905.1 uncultured Thermofilaceae archaeon
CGAGCAGGCCCTCCGCCTTCTCAAGGCTCTCCCTAAGCTCCCGAAAACTCCTACAAAGACCCTCAAGCTCTTCTAAGTGCTCATCGGCTAGGGCGGGTACTGGGAGGGAAACTTCTGAGATTTGAGGGTTTAAATGCACAAGGCCGAGTTTCATAAAAACTTTTAATAATCTTTCCTCGTACTCGGCGGGGACTATAACCACGAATTTTACCATTTCCTCCGGCATTATATCGACCTCCTCAGTCAATCATGCATGCATTATTGCTTGGGGGAGTGCGCTGCCGTTAAGTTTGACAGTATTTCGGGTAGAACTTCCTCCTCTACTCTTTTAATCCTGGCTTCTAAGGTATTATTATAGTACTCCCTACTGTCGGCGCTCATCGCAAGCACTCCTCCTTTACACCTAAAAAGCTCCTCGGCGACTCTTACCTTCACTTTCTTGCCCTTCTTTGAAACCTCGTCAACGATATCGTCGATAAGTTTCTGGAGAATCTGTTTATCGCGTTCATTACAACAGTATAGGATTATATCTTCGGAGTATAACTTTAAGATAGCTTCTACGCTTAATTTTTTGAGAGCTTCGACGTATAGAGGGCCTCCCTTTTCGACGACTGCGTAAGCTCTCTCTATGGCGTCGTTGAGCACACTCTGGATTATCTTGCTCTTCTCTACTGTAAATTGTCTCCTGATTTCTAATTTCATTACTGCATATTCTTTGTAAAGCTTTTTGCGTATTCTCGTCCTCAGCTTTTCCATTTTTTCGCTTTTAAGAGCTTCCGCTTTTTTCTCGGCCTCCCTTATTATCTGACTTGCCCTTAGCTTAGCATCTTCAATTATTTTTTTGGCTTCTTCTCTAGCCTTCTCCCATAGCTCGTCGGCTAAGGCAAGTATTAACCCGGCGTCACTGCTCATATTCATCACCGTAACCTAGTATTGCTTTTGCAAGTCTATCTATTAGTTCTTGTCTATTCACGTTGATTATTTTTCGTAGAGTCCCTATCTCCTCCTCGAGCTTGGCTCTCAGATTCTCTACGTCCTCTTCCAATTTTTTCCTTTCAGCTTCTTCAATCTCCTTCTCGTTAAACTCTATCGACGATTTAATTATCTCATCGGCTCTTACCTTAGCTTCGGCAATTATTTTTTCTGCCTCTTTCCTAGCTTCCTCCACCACTTTATCCGCTCTAACCTCGGCCTCCTTGAGAAACTTGAGGACTATATCCGTGCTACTCACTGCTTGAGCCATAAGTACCCACCTTTAACTTAACGCCTACAGCAGTTGATAAATACTCATACATGTCTTTGAGCCTTGCGGACCTTCTCTCACCGACGTTGGGGACGATAATAAGGAGGGGCGGGTACCGGAGCCCCTGAAAATACCTTTTTAACTTAGTTTCGATAGATTTGTAAAGATCCTCTTCAATAATTAATGCTTTATACTCTGCAATATTGTCATGTATTTTTTCCCACAATTGTTCCCCCGTTCCGTTAGTAACTATAGCATTAATCCCCAACGCCTTCAGAGATTCCAGGTATCTGCTCCTAGTAATAGCTACAATCATGTAATAATCGCCTCCTCGCATCCTTAAGGAAAGCCTTCCTTATATCATTGACGCGTTCTTTGTGCAGGAATAGGCCTACCCCATTGGAATAGAGGGGAACTTTCAAAATATAGAATTTTCATTAGGATTCATAGCCATCTTTCTAGTAACGTTGTTGATGTAGGTCATGAACCGCGGTCTATAGGGAATCTCTAAGATTATGGGAAGCGGATTTTTTAGCCTGAAATTGCTTATCTTATCCCTTATCTCCTGAGAAAAAATTTCACTTAGGAGAATAAGCCCTACATCTTCCCGCTTAGCGACCTCTTGAAGTACCTCGTACATCTCTACACTATCTTTGACAATTATGCCTACAGCGCCTAGCGAAGCTAGACTCTCTACCGTCTCCCTATCTCCCACTACTACGACTTTCATAAACCAACCCTAATAATCCGCAACGGCTATTAAAAACCTAATATTGCTACGGTAAGCACTAAAACCGCGGTCAGCTGGATACGGCTATCGAAAGAAGAAGATTTCAATAAAAATAATACCGTATTAAAATAAATCATTTAATGAGGTAAAAAACGGGAGATTTTACGGTAAACACCTTTATATTGAAGCAAAAATTAAATTGAAAAATTGTTTGAGAGTTTTGTTTACTAGACTTACTATTGGAGTCGGATAGATCCCTGATATCACTAGGAAGAAGGCTAAGATTACTGCTAAGGCTAGTGCCGTGAGTGGTTCTTTCTTGATATCTTTTAATTTTTCCGAAGGTTCCCCGTAGAAAACTTTCTTAAAGGTCCAAAGACCGTAGCCGGCGGTGAGAACTGACATTATAACCGCGATTGAAGTTATGGCTACCCTAAAGACGTCGAAGCCGCTCTGGATGGCCGCGTACATCGAACCGACGAATATGAATATTTCGCTCCAAAATCCGAGTAGAGGAGGCACTCCAGCTAAGCTTAAGAAGCTCACTAAGGTTACTACAGCTGTAATGGGCATCAACCCTGCTAGCCCTTTTAAATCGGATATACGCCTGGTCTTAAGCTCGTGCATGAATACTCCTGCGATCATAAAGAGGACGGCTTTGGCTAATCCATGGCTAATGTATAAAAGTACGGCGCCCATAACGCCGATGATTGAAACTGAGGCAACTCCGAATAACATATAGCCCATTTGGCTTATACTTGAATATGCCAGAAGCCTCTTTAAGTCGTCTTGGGCAAGAGCCATTAATCCGCCGTAAACCATTGTTATTAATGCTAAACACGTTAAGCCGATCATAAAAGGCCATAGTTCTACAAGCTTTGGAAAAGCCTCATAGATTATTCTTATCGAAGCATACCCGCCTATACCGATCATGGCCGGTGAAAGTAGCGCGCTGATTGGAGTTGGAGCTTCTGCGTGAGCGTCCGGTAGCCAGCTGTGCAGCGGGAATATAGCCATTTTGATAAAGAATCCGATTAGCATCGCTATTGCCGTGGGAACGATGACGTCATAGCGTAGTTTTGTAGTTAAGGCGCCCATTTCTATAATGTTA
>CAZCTW010000002.1:264805-266554 GCA_964501905.1 uncultured Thermofilaceae archaeon
GTTAAAGAGTATGCTGAGGCTATTCCTGCTAAAAGCGAAAGGGCTCCGATTTCTGTGAACATGAAGTATTTAAAGGCTATGAGCTCTTTCCTTCCCGTCCCCCATATGCCTATTAAAGCCCATGATGGGAGAAGCATGAATTCGAAGAAGATGAAGAATGCGGCCATGTTTACGGCTAGTACAGCTCCTATCATTCCGGCGGCGTATAGTAGGTATAGGCAGTAGTAGAGTTCGAGTTTCTCCTTTCCCTTCATGTAGTATACCGAGTATATCGATATGATTGTCGATAGGAAAGCTATGGTTAAGGCTATTGGGGCGCTTAATCCGTCTGCGAGTAGGACGAATTTGCCTAGGTGTGGAGCCCAATCGTATGATGCTACTAGTTCGCCATTCCAGAATTGTAGATTTAGGTTAACGTAAAGTAGTAGTATTGTTGAGTATAGCAGGGGTATTAGGCATAGCCACCCGGTTTTTTCCTTAAGCTTCTTGCCAGTTAACAGGGCTATTATAGAGAATAGTAGTGGCGCACTTATTGCCTGAATTAACAACCCACCTACGTCGTTCATACGCGTTACCTCTGTTTATAATCCTATTAACATAATTGCCAAAAGTAAAATTCCCAAGAGTATGCCAATGATATTATGGTTGAGCATTCCCGTATGGGTTCTCCTGAATATGCGGCTAAATCCTACAATGAAAGCGGTGGCTACGTAGTTGAAGTTATCGATGACTTTTACCTCGATACCTTTGTATGCTTTTCTTCCAAGGGCAATCGTCGGGTTGACTATTAGCTTGTAATATGCCTTATTTAAGAACCATCTCTTGTAGAAGAAGTAATGTATGGACTTTAGAATTTCACTACCTGAGATTAGCTTTTCTGGATCTATTATCCTCTTCATGTACGTAATATAAGATAGTACAGCTCCCAGCGTTAAAGCTGTAATAGAGGAGATTAGCGTTATGAAGACAGCTTCTTCACCGCCTCCACTACCATGCACGTGAATATACTCTGACAGGTATTCATGGAATCTATGTTCGAGGAAGTCTTTTACAAAGAATCCGGAAACGCCTATGGCGATTGTTCCGAGTACAAGTAGTGCTACTGGGACTAGCATTACAGGCGGCGCCTCGTGTATGTGGTGTCCCTCCTTCTCTAATTCTCTAATATGTTCGCTTTCATGCCCGAAGAAAGTCAAACTTATCATTCTAATGCTGTAGAATGCTGTTAAAACAGCGGTTATCACGCCGAGTATGTATGGGAAGTATTGCTTAGAAACTAGCGTAGATTCTAAAACTAGGTCTTTACTCCAGAAGCCGCTAAAGAGCGGTACTCCCATAAGCGAGAGAGCTGCTAGAGTCATTAACGTAAACGTCTTCGGCATGTACTTCTTTAGCCCGCCGAAATCTCTTAGAAATCTAGACTCAACTGCGTGTAGAACCGCTCCGGCTGAGAGGAAGAGAGCCGCTTTGAATAACGCGTGACTCATGAGGTGGAATACTCCTCCTACATAGCCGACTATATATTCATGGGATAATCCGCCGGCGCCTAAAGCCATCATCATGTAGCCGAGTTGACTAACGGTTGAATACGCTAAGACTTTCTTCAGTTCAGTAGATACCATGGCTTGTGTAGCTGCCACGAATGCCGTGAGGGCGCCTATCCACATAACCATTGTGAAGAAGAAGGATATTTCTGGATATTTGAGAGACCAGGAGTAGACTATCGGAAAGAGCCTTGCTACTAAGTAT
>CAZCTW010000003.1:0-180783 GCA_964501905.1 uncultured Thermofilaceae archaeon
TTCGATATCAATAGGATACACATATTCGATAAGAAAACCGGCAAAGCGATAATATGAACACGCAAAGCGATAAAACTAAAGTAGCTTATAAACTTCAATCCATTTTTCCTCTTCGGCAGCCTTTTGCATTGCATCGATAACTGCGCAATTTACAGCACCATCGTAAAAGCTTGGTATATATTCTAAGTCTTCTAGAATAGCCTTGAAAAATTCTCCAAAACCAATGGCAAAACTATCAACCATGCTTATTGGACCATTAGGTGGCCAGAAATATCTGAAATAGGGATGTTTTTCGTTAGTTACATAGATAGTTTTAAAGGCTTGCACTTCGGGAGGGTCTCTAACTGTATATATCTTTAACTCATTAAGCCTTTCTAGATTCCAAATTATTGAACCTTCTGACCCATTAATTTCGATATATAGGAAGTTTTTTCGCCCAGCGCAAACTCTTGATGCTTCTATGCTTCCAATAGCACCATTTTCAAATTCTATTAAAGCCATAAATTCGTCGTCCGTTTCGACTTTTCCTTTTTTAGTAGGATCTGCAATGAGAGGTCTTTCCTCTATATGAATTTTGGCTTTTCCGCAGACTTTTTTTATTTCACCTACTAAGAAGCGAGCTAAATCTATTACATGTGTAGCATCGTCTCCCAGCGCGCCCGAGCCAGCTTCAGATTTTATATAACGCCATGCTAAGGGTTGGTTCATATCTATTGCGAAGTCCTCTAAGTACATCCCCCTAAAATGGTATATTCTGCCTATAAAACCTTCCTCTATTAATTTTTTAGCAAGTAATACTGCCGGGAGCCATCTATAATTATATACTATTGCATGTTTAACACCTGCTTTTTCCGCAACTCTATACATTTCAAAAGCACTCTTGTAATCTACAGAAAGCGGTTTTTCACAAATTATATCTTTGCCTTCTTCAGCGGCTATTAACGCTGTCTCATAATGCAATCTATTAGGTAAAGAAATGTCAATTACTTGGACTTCTTTATCCTTAATTAACTCATTGTAATCGGTATAACAACGATTTATACTATATTTTTTGGAGAAGTTTTTAACTTTTTCTTCCGTTCTTCCATAAACTGCAACAACCTTTATGTCAGCATTTAATTCAGGAAAATAAAGAGGTATGGTATAATACGCATATAAATGCTGTCTAGCTACAGCACCATAACCTAATAATCCTACGTTTATACGTCTCATCGAGAAATTATATATTTCACAAACTATTAAACGTTTCTAATTGATTAACAATATTATTGTAACTTTTGAGATAAAAAATAAATAATAGTATAATTAATTGATATAATTAAATTAAAATATACGTCCAGCTAAAACTCGCAGTTTTCCTCAAGTAGAATATTGAGGTTGGAAAATGATCAAAATTTGCTGGGCTTTTATCTACGGCTCTCAGTGTTTACAGCACTTCACCGCTCCTCCAAGCTTTCCTCGGGGAATGAGCCTAGGGAGTAAAGGCTCGGAGGTGATGTCTTCTGTTAACTTTAGAGAAGAAAATAGAAGGAAAAAACTTACTGAAGCGACAAAATTACTAGAACGCTCTTGTTTTTAAGCTACATGACTAATCACCTCTAGCAGCTAGTGGCACGCATGCAGTGCTACATCCGTATAAAGCCTCGCAAGAGCCGACGCGGAAAAGCGTAAAAAGACGCGTACTCCAGCGAGACACCGCGCTTAAAGAACAGGAAAGCCCTCAGATGCCAATTCCTGCTCTCAGCACCATTCACGTGCACAAGCCCAACAGCATAAACCCCGCCAGAATATCTCACAGAAAAATGCACGTAACCAAGCCTGCAGACACGCCTGTAGCCGCGAAACTCCTCAGTGTAAACGATGCTGCCACGCTCCACACGCCCAAATAAAACAGTAGCCACTGTTTTGCCGTCAGCGCTCCTCCCAGCTAGGAAGAGCCGCAGTATGGGTATTTTACGCCGTTGGGCCAGCGGTGTGCGCGGAGCATCTCTACGACTTGCTTGTCTGTGAGAGTTAGCATAAGCTTAACCTGGCCCATATGCTATAAAGGCATCACAGCAATAAATCATATAACCTAAAAACAAGAGCGTACTAGAAAAATCAAAAAGCTATCTAAAAAGCAAAAAATGGAAAGCTAAAAGAGATGGGCAAGCCTAATCTCGCACAGAAGAATAGTTTTTCGTAAATTATAGACTTCAATGTATAATAATAAATAATATATCTTCACTATTTATTTCTTTCTTCCTTTTCTACGTCCAGTTTGGCGAGGAGCTATGTGGCCTACTTTCTGACCAGGTGGAGCGGTTCTAGGCGCTGGCCTAAGTCCTTTAGGATGAGAACCTCCGCCAGCCGGATGGGCGTAGGGAGACATGGCTTTGCCTCTGACGGTCGGGTATTTAAATGACCTAGACTTGGAGATGTGGTATACTTTGCCCGCTTTTAACAGAGGCTTTTCTATTCTGCCTCCGGCGGCGACTATGCCTATAGTAGCTCTGGCTTTGGAATCTATGTTTTTGACTTTTTTCGATGGTAGTTGAACTAGGGTTTTATCTCCGACGTGAGCTAGCACTATAGCGTAGGTTCCGCTGGACCTGGCGAATTTACCGCCGTCGCCGGGCCTTAGCTCGACGTTGCATACTTGCGAACCCTCGGGTATCTTCCCCAGGGGGAGGATATTGCCTAGATTCGGGGGCGCTTCTTCGCCGTAGAGCACTTCTTGGCCCACTGCCATGCCCTCTGGGGCTACCATCAGCATTTCAACTCCGTCCTCAAACTTTATTCTAGCTACGGGCGCTCCTCTCCCTGGGTCGTGGAGCAGTTCCACTACCTTACCTCTGATTACTTTAGAGCTGAACTCCGCTGGGTCGTATCTGCGGTATGCAACCCTGCCTATTTTCTTCCAACCGGGGTGTCTGAAGACCGAGCCTCCACGTCCTCTTCTCTGTACTAGTAACCTCTTACCCATGTTTTCACCTCCTACGGTACACCTATTCTAGCTGCTATATCTTCGGCATCGTACTCTGGCGCTAGCTTTACGTAGGCTTTCTTTTCTCCGCGAGGAGTTATAAGGGTATTGACTTTCAAGACTTTCACGTTATAGAGCTTCTCCACGGCTTCCCTTATATCTCTTTTCGTTGCGCGCCTATCCACTATAAAAGTTAGCACGTTGTTTTTGAGCCTGAGCTGATGCGCCTTCTCCGTTGAGACTAGCCTTACTATAATCTTAAAGGGATCCATAACTTCACCCCATCCTCTTCTTTAGATATTCGAGGGCTGATTCCGTCCATAGCGTAAATCTGCCCAGTTCTCCTCCAGGAGCTAGGAGTTCGACGTTTAGCTTATCTACGGGGACGACGTCCACTCCTGGCAGGTTTCTGGCGGATTTCAGTATGGGGCCTCTGCTTCCCACTACTATTAACAGGCTTTTAGGTTTTTTATACCTCCTACCTCTCATCTTCCCTTTACCCGCTCTAACCCTAATACCGCTTTTTGCTCTTAAAACGTCGGCCCACGCGCCTACTTTAACTAGGAACTCTTTAACCTCTGAAGTTTTCTCCAGTTTCTCAAAATCGTCGACAACCACTAGGGGGAAGTGTTCTACTTCGTCTATTACATGCCCTCTCTTCTTCACAAAAAACCTGTAAGCGGTAGCCGCTATCGCGGATTTCAAGGCAAGTAATTTCTCTTTTTTATTTATGCGTTCTTTAATCTTCTTCTCGGTGGTAGGCGGGTGTGCCTTCCTGCCACCTACAGTCATGGGAGCTAGTGCGGCTCTTCTAGATCCCTTTACTCGGGGTACCCTAGCTATTCCATAGCCTACTCCCCAACTTTCGGCAGTGGTTCTCTTTCCGGCCATGGGGTCTCTTCCCTGTGGTTGAAGCCTCGAGGTTCTGATAGCTAGGAAAGCGCGTCGTATTAGATCCGGTCGAACGGGGGTCTTGAATACTTCGGGCAGCTCTATCTTTTTGACAGTTTCACCTTCTAGATCGATTACCGCTACCTTTGTATTCTCTATCCGAATCTGATTAGGCGACATGTCTCCTGACCTCTACCGGACTTGTGCTCGCGTAGACTATATTTACTTTTACCTCCTCAGTTGTTTTAGGGCGTATAGGAAAGCGTAGCTTCACCAATCTTTTAGGTGGACCGGGTATGCTGCCTTCGATGAGCACATATTCGCTTTTGACGAGTCCATAGCGGGGCCATCCTCCATCCGGGTTTACTTTGAAATCATCGTCGGAGGCTTTTCCTATTCTGAGTATTAACTTATTGTATTCAGTTCTCTGGTGGAAGCCTGTTTGTCCGGCTCTGGGCGTCGTGAACATGATGGCGGGTTTAGTTGGTCCTACGCTCCCTATTCTTCTATGTCCTTTTCTATGCTTATGCCACCTAGGCAGTATCTTTACATTAAACCGCTTTACTACGCCCTGAAGCCCCTTGCCTTTTGTAACGGCTATAACGTCGATGTACTGGCCGGGTTTGAAAACTTCGCTGATTGACAGCTCCTTACCTAATTTTTCTAACGCATACTTTAAAGCCTTGTCTATGCTACCTCCTACGGGGATTTCGAATAGCTCCGGTTTCTTTTTGTGTATTCCGGCTTTCCTGGGCTGAGTGGCGACTATCAACCTAACCTCGCTGACTCCATCCTTTACCTCTTCTATCTTCTTCTCTACTTCCGATCTGTCGGGCAGCTTCTCTGGGTCGGGTAAAGTGAACACTTTTCTTAAATCTTTTACGAATTTTTTAACATAGTCATCTTTTCCTTCAATGGCGGAAGTAAGCAATTCTTTATCCCATAGCTCAGTTAAAGTTTTCATTCCATAGGGGGTATCAGAGTAAAGTCTTATGCCCAGCACTCTCAATGGCGGAACCTCAACAACCGTAGTGGCTTTCATTACCTCTTGTCCATAGAACGGACTGTTGGGGTTAGTTTCGACGCGTATTACATGTAGCATGCCTACCTTATACCCTGCAAAACCCAAGGGCTTGACCTCGTCTATCCTAGCCCAACGCCTAACCCTGGCTATGATACTCCTAGCTCTCTTCCTTGGGTATACACCCATTGATCCTCTTCGCGGTCTATGTCCTTTACCCATTCTCGGCACCTTTTGGATAGCAAGCTAAAGCTCATAGACGTTTAAAACTTCAGGTTTTTAAGTATTTCCTCTGGTTATAAGACACCATAATCCTAAGTAGACCGGTGTATATCCTACTCATACCTCTAGTAAATAAGTATTATCTATGTTGCTCTGTAGCGATTTACTTAGGATTTAGCCTTCAAAGTATCAAGAAAATTTATGAGAGAGAGGGAAGCTATCATAGCTTCTTCCGTTCTAACAGTTGCGGTTCCCTGTTCTGGAATGAAATTGACGATGTAATCCGCTATATCTTCTAGGTTTAAGCCTATTCTTTCTGATATTTCAAACAAGCCTTCTTTCTGGCTTCCAAAGAGCAGAAGCATTTTTCTCGATTTTCTGATGCTTTCTATAAGCCCATCCATTATCTCGTTTACGAGTGTACCACGTCTAGACGTCGCTACTACCAAGTCTGCTTTCGCTTTTTTGATAGCCTCGAGCAAGTTTTCGGCTAAGTCAACTCTATAACCCCAGTACACGTCTATCTCTTCCCTCTTGACAATATCGGCTTTAGAAATCTTCCCTTTAGAACCGTAGGATAGTTTAACGGAAACTCTCTCTCCGATTTTTAAGACTTCTCTTGTAGCTATTTCTAACGGTTTTTCGAGACCCACATCCACCACCACGTGAGCTTTCCGCCTCGCCACCACAACGCCATCTCGATATGGTGTTTTTTCATGTTTTAGAGGATGATGAGGAGTTCTCAGAGGCGGAAGTAGTCCGACGTACCTGAGTACGGGATCTTTTTTAAAAAGCTTGGACTTTAAGTACTGGGGGCATTCCATGTATTCTAAGATCTTTTTCAGAGTTAGCGCGTTCTCCTTTTCTTTCTTTTCGTTTGTTATGCCGTAAAGTATTACGTGCTCTATTCTAAATATCGCTAAAGCTCTAGCTACAAACCCGGTTTTTACACTCTTTTCTCTCAGAGGCTTTTCTATAAAGAGGTTTGACGGTATGGCTACTATGCGTTTAGGCGTAGGTTTTCGCGGTAGCATTAAATCGCTAATTTAATGCCGCTCTACTATTTTTTCTTGCCCTTTTTCTTGCCCTGTTCCTCCTTCTTCTCCTTTTCTGTAAAGAAGATAGATGTCCTCTGTCTACCACCCATAATTCTCACCCCTTTGCTCTCCAAAAGGCTATCTTGCCTCTTTTAACTTCCTCCACCAATCCCTCCCTAAGCAGGAGCCTGAGGATATAAAATACTTGGGAGTGAGAGAGACCGAGTTCGTTTACTATAGCCGTAGTCGTAGTCTCTCCTCTCTGCTTGATGAACTCGTATATTTTTTTCTTCCTCTCTAGCACGCGGCTCGTAGGGCTTCTAGGCATGGAAACCACCAGCGGTACTTGATATTATGAAGCAGTAAGATAAAAAATTTGTTTTACAACGTCACTCGAGGACCTTAGCCAGTATCGGATACATTTCCAGCGCTTGTTCCCTAGCTAGTATCTGTTGATATTGCACGAGTATACCTACCATCAACAAGATTCCTATGCCGGAGCCCAATACGCCGAGTAAATCGCTTACCACAGCGATTATACCTATCAATAGACCACTTAGGATAGTTAAGGGCCACACGTATCTGGAGAATAGAGAGGTTAAAACTCTAGTCGATTTCCTAAAGCCGGGTATCTGGAGGCCGGCTTCCACTAGTTGTTGAGCTTGCGTCCTTGGGTCCATTCCCGAAGTTTCTACCCACGCTATTGCGAAGAGGACGGAGAACCCTATGAACATCAGCGAGTATATGGCTACGTGGACCGGATCTTCGAAAATAGCCCATATAGACCTGGGCGGACTTATGTAGTAGACTAGCGAGCCTGGGAGCGGGATTAAGTTGCCTCTCTCCGTCTGGTTATACATGGCTATGATGTTAAACCAAGTGTTATCGTTGTTGGGGTTAAACCTAGGCCAGAGGGCTTGGGCGAAGATGTGTATGTCGGCGTAAAGCGCCGAGACCAATATGACCGGGAGGTTTGAGACGTAAAGGAATTTTAGAGGTATTTTAGACCTAAGTCCTCCATACCTGGAGACGGAGATGGGTATCTCTATCCGCATGCTCTCTACATAGGCAAGTAAGAGAATGAAAGCTATCATCGTGATTAAGCCTAAGAGGTCGGGGAAGCCGGTCTTCCTAACTACTACTTGGCTAGCGGGTGTCCAGTTTCCGGTGGATATCCCAATGCTCAGGGCGTATATCGCCGATGAGATAACGCCATAATACAAACCGTCTTCTAAGGGACCGATTGGCGAGAAGAGCTCCCAGAATATCTGCTGAGCCACACCAGCTGCTATGAACAGGCTTATGCCGCTGCCTACTCCCCACCCTTTTTGGAGCAATTCGTCCATGAGGAGGATTATCGTGCTGGCTACGAAAAGTTGAACGAAAACCAGAGCGGCTTTCTCGAATGTTAGTGGGCCATAGGCGCCGCCCACTATATATGCTAAAGCTTCTATAGCTGCAAACGCCATAGCCAGCAATTTCTCAACTCCTGAGAAGAGCTTTCTGCCCTCGGGAGTTGTCAAGTCTATGTCTACGATCTTGCTGCCGACGAGTAGCTGCCAGATAAGCCCTGCCGTTACTATAGGGCCTATCCCTAGCTCAAGCAGGGTACCCCGGCGTGAAGCCATTATAATCTGGAAAAAGAGCAGTTGTTGATATTGAGCTTGAGCCCATGGAATTCCATATAGCGGTATCTGAGACATTGCAAAGTAAATTAGCAAAACGACGCCAGTCCAGAAAAGCCGTTCCTTTAGGCTTAGCCTGTAAGCCGGTTTCTCAACTTCTGGCAGGAATCGGAAAATAGGGCTAAGAGTTTCGTACGCTCCCACTTCTATCACCCTCTCAGAACTTCAACTTTCCCTCCAACCTCCTCTACCTTCTCGATCGCCGTCTTGGAAGCGTACATAGTCTTGATAAGAAGAGCTTGAGTTACGCGTCCTCGCCCAAGCAGTTTAGTATACCCCAGCTTAGTGAGATCCACGGAAATCTTCCCCTCAACGGTATCGACTAAGCCCTTACTCTGCAATACAGGTATCAACTCGTCGAGTTCGCCTAGGTTAATCCACCTGTGCTCGGGAACCATTTCTGGAGGCCTAGTAAAACCGTGTTTCCCGAACATGTCGAGGGCATACTTTACGGTCCATGTCCACTTGTGCTTATGGTAGCCTACTCTTCCGCGTCCTGCTTTTCTACCGCGTCGCCTATGCTGGCCTACTCTTCCCCATCCGTACGTCCTCGATCCCCTATAGTACTTCCTTTTCTTTTCCCTTCTGACGACCATTAACTCCACCCGCTCAATCCCTAGATGGCTTAAAACTAATATATATTTGTTCTCGAGGGCCATTTACCGCCCTAAGCTTATCAACTTATGACATGCTGAGTGTCGCAGCGTGTATACGCGGCTTCGTTTATCCGAAAAGCTTAAAATATAAAATGCGTAGAATGGTTAGACGCGTGGTGGTAGGATGTCAACGCTAGACTACTGGAAGCCGCGGACCAGGCTTGGAATGCTGGTGAAAGAAGGAAAGATAGTATCGATAGACCAGATATTCGAAATGAACTTGCCGATAAAAGAGGTGGAAATAGTAGATGCCCTGCTCCCCGACCTTAAGCACGAGGTCATAAACGTGAATCTGGTCCAGCGCCAAACCGACGCAGGAGAAGTCAGCAGGTTTCAGGTAACTGTAGCTGTGGGAAACGAGGATGGCTATGTTGGAGTCGGCATGGGGAAGGCTAAGCAGATAAGAGAAGCTATCGAGAAGGCTATTAAAGACGCTAAGATGAACATAATCCCGGTTAGGAGGGGTTGCGGTAGCTGGGAGTGCCTCTGCGGCGAGCCTCACAGCATACCCTTCAACGTAATGGGAAAGAGTGGAAGCGTTGAGATACTGCTTATACCAGCGCCCAAGGGCGTGGGCTTGGTCGCTGGCGACGTGGCTAAAGTTGTTCTGCGCTTAGCAGGAATAAAGGATATATGGACCAGAAGTAGAGGAGAGACGAGGACGGCTCATAATATGGCTAAGGCCGTTTATAACGCTTTAAAGTCCACCTACGCTTTCAAAGTTCCTTCAGAATGGTAGAAGCGGAAGTGAGCCTAGATGACTCTGTTATTAGTAATTAGGCTTAAAGGCGAGTCGGGCAGGAGGCCGGAAGAGAGGAAAACCCTAGAATTGCTAAGACTTCACAGAAAGTTCCACGCCGTACTGGTGAGGGACACGCCGCCGTATAGAGGAATGCTCAAAGTATTAGACCATGTAGCCACTTGGGGGGAGATAAACGAACAGACGTTAGCGAAGCTCATAGAGAAACGCGGCTATTTAACAGGCAATAAGAGGATTACCTTAGAGTACCTTAAAAAGCTAGGTTATAACAGTTTTGAAGAGCTGGCTCGCGACCTAATAGAGGGGAGAAAGAAGATCACTGATATTCCGGGGCTAAAGCCTGTCTTCAGACTGCGGCCTCCTAAAGGAGGGTTTGAAGGTACCATAAAAAAACACTATAGAGAAGGCGGAGAAACGGGCTATAGGGGAGAAGCAATAAACGAACTCGTTCTAAGGATGATTTAAGAAGAGAAAGCTTTGACAATCTTCTCTTTAATAGCTTCAAAATGCTCCGGAAGGTTTTCCGGAGGTATTTCTCTACTTAAGTAAGAAGAGAACTGCCTCTGATAGCGATCTGGATTCTCTTCCTTTAAAACCTTCGCGTAGTTAGCTATGTGCTCTCCTTTTATTCTATCCTCAGAGGGCAGCATGTCTTCTCTTACCGGTATTTTAAGTCCTGAATCAAGAGCGCCTTTTACAGCGGCGTAGATTACCCCACCTCGAGTTGATCTATGCAACCCTATATCCAGTATAGCCTCTTTCACGTTTTTCTTAAGGGCTTTATAGCCGATTATCAATCCAAGCAGGTAAGCAACGGGAGTATTACAGGTACCCCCCTTCCAACCGTAATCCCTGACCAACTCTCTAGAGTGCGCTGAAGCTAGGATTACGTCGCCTTGAGGCTCTGCCTCCGCGATTTGGACGATTATATGCCTGTTAGATTTTCTCACCACGAGCCTGGGCTTCCCTGAAATAACTAAAGCTCGTCTTTTACGATAATTAGTTAATCCTTTTCTCCTGCGTTTAAACGGAACCTTATACCTAGCGCCTCTCGCCAAGTTACAACCGCCTCTTCTTAATCAATTTATGTTCTTTAATATACAGTTTTAAGTGGGCTATACTCCTGAAGAATCCTCCCTTAGACAGCCTGTATAGGCGTCTATAGGTCTTCTTGTCTATAAGCCTACGCTCTCTCAGGTTTTTAAGAAACTTCCTCTGCGCTCTAATCTTAGAAATCCACAAATCCTTCTCGTCAAACCTAGGACCTTTCCTCTTACCCTGCCCCCTCCTTCGTCCCCTTTTCTTCTTCTCCTTTCTTATTCTTATCCGTCCTCTGGAGGGAGTGCTAGGCGATAGTTTCCTTATCACGCCGTCATGAATTAACTTCCTAACCTGCTCTCGAGAAACTACGTCGTAGAGTTCGCCTGCTCTCTCTGGGTCTATCCATACTCTGCTTTCTCCAACTTTAAGTATTTCCGCGGCCATTCTCTTTATAGTCCTCATAGTCATGGAAGACACCTCACGCGTTTAAAACCTTTAACCCTATTTCCCTAGCCCTTTTAAGTATTTCTGCTTCTTTCCTTTTGCCAACCGTAGACGCTATCCTGACGACGTGAACTTTAGGATCTAGCTTTTCTAGCTCTTTCACGTTGTGTACGAGAACCTCTATACGCCCGCAAGGATGGAAGCCTCTAACGAGTTTAGGCTTCCGGTAGCCTATTTTTACCCTAGCTGGAAATCCCTTTTTCTCCCATTTTATCTTGTTATCAAGAGTCCTGGGATGTCTCCATCCATCTCCAAGTCTTGGAAGTCTCCATGAATTCATTCGGATGAAATCGGGTTTTTTCTTCTTCAACAAACTTCTTACTCTAAGTAACCTCTTTACTTCGCGTTCAGATACTTCAGTAGACATATGCTACTAGCACCCCGCCTATTCCCATTTCTTTAGCTTCTATATGGCTCATAACTCCCTTGGACGTAGAGACTATTAGTATTCCTATATCTCTAGATGGCAGGAACTTCTTCTCCCATTCGACGAAGTCGTCTTTCTTAACAGGGAATCTAGGCTTAATTACTCCGCACTTGTTAATCCGCCCCAGTAATTGTATCCTGAATTTACCCGCTCTGCCATCGTCTATGTACTCGAACTCGCCTATGTAGCCATACTTCTGCATAACCCTCAGTACCTGCGCTATAAACTTAGACGCTGGATAGACTACGCACTCCTTTTTACCTCTCATTTCGTTGTTCATTATAGTCGAGAGAGCGTTCGCTAAGTTATCTATGACAACCATGTTCTCCTCCTACATGTATTTCTTAAATCCTATAATTTCAGCTACTTCTCTAAAACATCTCCTGCACAGATTTAAACCATAAATTCTTATTAACGCTTCATGAGTTCCGCATCTGACGCATCTCCTTGATCCCTTGCCGTACTTTCTCTCCTTAGGGGGTTTTATCTTTCCCATTACTACCACCTCCTTACTTTCTTCTTCACAACTTTAGCTCCTAAAACCTTAGTTATAAATTCTATTGCCTCCTCTTTAGTTACTCTATGCCTTCTCGGTATCCTAGATCTAGCTCTCCTCCGCCTCATCACGCGGTATCCAGGTCTCTCGAGAGCAACTATGACATCGAAGCCGAATATCCCGACCGCGGGGTCGTATTTCACTCCGGGCAGGTATATATGCTCTTTGACTCCAAAGGCGAAGTTGCCGTACTTGTCGATGCTGGATTCGAGGATTTCGTTGTCTACGGCTTCAAGAGCTTTCTTAAGGAACTCGAAGGCTTTTCTACCGCGGAGAGTGACCATACATGCTATATTTTCTCCCTTTTTAATCCCAAACTCTTTTATTGTCCTCTTAGCTTTCCTTAAACTAGGCTTCTGGCCCGTAAGTTCCTTTAAAACCTTAACAGCATTCGCTAACCTCTCGCCAGACTCGCCAACTGCCATATTAACTACTACTTTTCCAAGAATCACTCTCCTCATGGGATGTCCAGTTTCAAGATAAATCTTCTCCTCAGACATATCTACCACTCCGGCAGGCTTATTAGGGGCTCATTCTTCCCAATGGCGAAGATATAGTCAAGGATTGTAGCTTTCTTGTTGCCATTTTCATCCGTGACAATTACCGCTGCTTTTTTTCTCTTAAAGACCTGCTTTATTTCCTCTATTCTACCGACTGTTCCCACGTGAGAACCGTCTATTATATAGACTAGCGTTCCCTTCTCTAGCTTCACGTGGTCTAGTATTTCCTGTTTGGGTATAGCGAGTTTAATAGTATCTAGCGTTTTGTAAACGTCTTCCTCTGGCTCCATGGGATTGGCTAAATGTATCAAGCAGTTACGGCCATCGTGAAGGTTCAATTGTAGGTTTCCTCCCTTAACCATGGTCTTATTCTCGATCCTACAGAGTTTAAATCCGGCCTCTTTTTCATCTATCTGATGGAGCCACAAGAACTTCTGTGGGTGAGGCATTATCCTGAAATATTCTCCCGTCGGCTTAATGTGGATGACGTCCATGAGCCCAACTGGATACTTGTAATCTTTCACTATTTTGCCATCAACTTCTATTTTACCCTCGCTAAGCACTCTCCTTGTCTCCCGCATAGACGAGGTATAGCCTAGGATATCTCTTATGATAATGCCCAGAGGTATACATCTGCGGAGAGGATGAGGTCCGGGACTGGGCTTTATAGTCCACTTAAATTCCTTTCTTAGTATGGGCCAGTACCAGGGAGCTCTAGCTCTCGATAAGTGTCTTAAGCTACCTCTAATATCCTTCACTTCACCTTACCCCCTTTACGTCTTATAATCTCCTTTCTCTTCTCGTCCGAAAGATCGAGCTTAGTTATCATAACTTTAGATGCATGAATGGGAATAAAAACTTCAGTCCCGTCGACCTTCCTCCTGGTGACGCCTTCGACGTATATCCTAGCTTTTTTAAAGCTGACTCTAACCACTCTACCCTCGTGGCCGGCGTATTCCCCTCTAAGAATAAGCACAGTATCTCCCTTTCTGACAGGCAATCGTTTGATGCCATACTCCCTCCTCAGCGTAGGAGCCAGGGGTGCTGTCAAAAACTTACGCCTAATGTGGAGTGGGGCATTTAACATCCTCTTTCTGACTTTTCTAGGCTGTGACGTTTCTCGACCCATACTTTGCACTCCCTCACAACATAAAAAATCATCAATATAAACATTACTTACTTAAAAATGAGCAGAACTTTAATGAGATGCTAGCACTATATCAAATCGATGGGGCTTCACATTGTCGTGCCCATTAAACAAGTTCCAGACATAGAGAAAGTAAAGTTTGACGTTGAAATAGGGAGAATAGATAGGAGCTCTGCGCCGGGCGAGACTAACCCTTTCGACTTGAACGCGTTAGAAGCCGCTGTTCAGATAAAGGAGAAATTGGGAGGAACGGTCACGGCTATAAGCATGGGTCCTCTTCAAGCTCAATCTACGCTAAGGGATGCACTGTCGAGAGGCGCCGATAGGGCGATACTCCTGTCCGACGTAAGATTCTCTGGAGCCGATACTCTAGCTACTTCTTACACCCTGGCGTGTGCTATAAGGAAGTTAGGAAGATTCGATCTCATAATTTGTGGAGAAAAAACGGTGGATGGGGATACCGGGCAAGTAGGCCCGGAGCTCGCCGAGCACCTCGATATCCCTCATGTAGCATACGTCTCTGAAATAAGAAAAGTCTCGGAAGAGAAAATAGTGGTGGTCTCAGATATGGGCGACGCCTACTACTTAGTTGAGGTAAGGCTGCCGGCTCTCATTACGGTGACCAAGGATATAAATACTCCAAGGCTTCCCACCTTGCGTGACAAGCTTAAGGCGAGGAAGGCTAAGATAGAAGTGTGGACGGCCGACAATCTAGCGGATGTCGCCGATGTAAGCAGATTTGGGCTTTCAGGCTCCCCGACCACCGTATACGAAATCACTTTCCCCGCCGAAAAAGGGAAGAATGTGAAAATTCTCAGAGGTGAAGACGCCGTAAATGAACTTTTAGAAATTCTCGAGGAGAGGGGATTTTTGTGAGGAAGTACAGTGGGGTAATGGTCTTCGCCGAGCAGCGCGAAGGTGAAACACACCCGATAACTTTTGAATTGTTGGGCAAGGGAAGGGAAATAGCCGACAAACTGGGAGCCGAGCTTTCCGGAGTTTTGCTCGGATACCAGGTAAAGGATAAAGCTCGTGAGCTCATATATTATGGAGCTGATAAAGTATTCCTTTTTGACCATCCATCTCTGAAGGAATTCGACGTAGTTCTGTATAAGCGAATTCTAGTCGATTTAATTAAAGAGGAGAAGCCGGAGATTTTCCTCGTAGGAGCTACGCGCTTAGGCCGTTCTCTCGCTCCTAGGATAGCGGCGGCTCTTAATACGGGTTTAACAGCCGACTGCATAGATCTTCAGATAGATGAGAATGGAGACTTAGTGCAGATTCGTCCAGCTTTTACGGGGAATATCATAGCTCATATAAAAACTAAAACCAAACCTGTGATGGCTACAGTCAGGTATAGAGTTTTGCCGCCAGGAAGGAGAGATGTCAGCAGAAGGGGTAAGGTTATAGTTAAAGAAGTGGAAATTTCAGGAGATACTGGTATCAAAGTGATAAGAAAGGAAAGGGCAAAAAGAGTTAGGATTGCAGAAGCCGACGTTATCGTCGCCTGTGGCCGTGGGCTGAGGAAACGGGAAGACTTAAAAATGATAGAAGAGCTAGCCAGTCTTCTGGGCGGAGTTGTGGGGGCTAGCAGGCCGCTGGTTGATGAAGGGTGGATTTCTAGAGACCATCAAGTCGGGTTTAGCGGAAACGTGGTTAAGCCGAGGTTGTACATAGCATGTGGAATTTCGGGTTCTCCCCAGCACATAGCTGGCATGAGAAACTCAGAGGTAATCATAGCTATAAACATAGATCCTTCCGCCCCAATATTTAAAATAGCGGATTACGGAGTCGTGGGGGATTTATACGAAATAGTGCCTAGGTTAATTGGAGAGTTAAAGAAGAGAAGGGGGGTTAGGGATGGACGAAAAAATAGTGAGGAAACTTAAGGATATAGTTGGGAGCGAATGGGTTGTTGTAGAAATGGAAAAAATGATGGGTTATCTGGTTGATGAGACGGCAGAACCTGTCAGGCCTAAAGCGGCTATGGATGTGGTTTTGGTAAAGCCTGGAAGTACTGGAGAAGTATCTGAAATCTTAAAGCTCGCCAACTGCGAGAAGATTCCAGTCTTTCCTAGAGGAGGGGGAACGGGGCTTGTAGGAGGATGTATACCGACGGAGAAGGGTATAATCTTGTCTTTGGAGAGGATGAACAGGGTGGAGATAGATAGGGAGAATTTAATGGCGGTCGCCGAAGCCGGGTCAACTCTCGGAAAGCTTATAGAAGAGGCGGAGAAGGCAGGCTTATTCTTTCCAGCACATCCGGGAGATGAAGGAGCGCATATAGGAGGTCTAG
Source organism: uncultured Thermofilaceae archaeon (assembly GCA_964501905.1). Classification (GTDB taxonomy): domain Archaea; phylum Thermoproteota; class Thermoprotei; order Thermofilales; family B69-G16; genus B69-G16. The sequence continues at coordinate 15,709 of CAZCTW010000003.1, forward strand.
TGGCGTGTAACGCTGGAGGAGCGAGGGCCGTTAAAACCGGGGTTATGAGAAACTATGTAAAGGGTATTGAGGTAGTGTTGCCGACCGGAGAGGTGTTAAACCTAGGGGGGAAGTTGATAAAAAATAACACGGGCTACAGCCTAATGCATTTGATAATAGGTAGCGAGGGCACTTTAGGAGTAATAACTAAAGCTATACTCAGGCTTTACCCGAAGTTCGGCGCCACGGTGACTATGATCGTACCCTTCGGGAGTAGGCACGAGGCGGTAAATGCTGTTCCAAGAATTCTCCAGAGCGGAGTTATCCCTCTGGCCTTGGAGTACGTGGAGAAAGATCTTGTAGAGAAATCGGCTAAGAGGCTAGGATTGGCTTGGCCCTGTAGAGAGGGAAACGCTTTCCTTTTGATAATAGTGACCGAAGTCGATGAAGAAGCTACCTATCGGCAATGCGAGAAGATAGCTGAAGTATGCAGCGAATATGGAGGTTTGGAGCCTTTAGTCGCTGAGTCTAGACGGGAGCAAGAGGAAATTCTCAAAATTAGGAGCGAGATCTACGTAGCTCTGAAGCCAGATACTGTAGATATACTCGATGTAGCTGTGCCCCCGGCCAGTGTCGGCTTGCTCATGGATAAGATAGACGAGATCTCTAGGAAATATGGCATACATATACCGGTTTACGGGCACGTCGGTGACGGTAATCTTCATCCTCATATCATGAAAGTTGAGGATTGGACCGCTGAACAATACTGTAAGGTTAGGGAGGAAATATATAGGGCAGCTATCGAGTTAGGAGGGGTTATAACGGGCGAGCACGGGATAGGAGCTATAAGAAGGAGCTACCTTTCACTATGTCTCAGCAAGAAGGAAATTGAGTTAATGAAGGCGATAAAAAGAGTATTTGATCCTAATAACATACTGAACCCGGGGAAGGTGCTTCCCTAAAAAGCAAGTGATGGATATGAAGATACGCGCGATTTTGCTGGATTTCTGGGGTACGATGGTATACCCTGATATTCCTATAGAAAAGTACTTTAGGAGGAGAGCGGAGTATTTAAGGAGAGTTTTAGAGAAACATGGGTATAGGTATAGAGTGGAGGATGTTTATGAAAAACTTTTAGAAACTAGGAGGCTTATGGATAAAGTCAGAAGTCTTTCGCTTCGCGAGGTCACTGTTCTAGGGGAAATGGTCGTCTTCGCGGATAAGCTTGGAATAAGAGCTGACGAGAGTATTCTCAGGGAATTATCGCTGGCCTATATAAGGCCCTACTATCTTTTTACTAAGCCAGCGGACGGTTTAAAGGATTTTATATTGTGGGCTGATGAAGCAGGTCTTTCTTTGGGATTAGTGTCTAACGTTATGTATGGTAGAGCTACGAGGAAAATTTTGAAACGTCTGGGGGTGCAGAAGTATTTTAAAGTGGTAGCCCTTTCCGATGAGATAGGCTTTAGAAAACCTCATGCCAAAATTTTTTTGTATGCTTTGAGGCGGTTGAGAGTAAAGCCGGACAATGCGGTTATGATAGGGGACGAGTTTTGCGATATCTACGGCGCTAAAAAGCTTGGATTAAAAACAATCCAATATATTGGTTTTAGAAACGAGGACATAGGGTTTGAGGATTTTAAAGCAAGAAGCTTCAAGGAGGTTAAGGAATATCTCGAAGAAATTCTTTCGCCAGCATAAAGTTTTATACCTCTAATCGAGTAAATCTTTGAGTGCGTTATTTAGGTGTCCTCATGGACGTTCCAGTCCCGGAGGCTCTAGAAGGCCCTAAGGTTCGTTTAACAAAAACGGAGAGACAAATAATATCGGTTTTCTTTAAACGCGGCGGCACCGCTAAAGAGATAGCCGAGGTCTTAGGAGTGGCCCCTAGAACTGTATATAAGGCAACTTACAAGTATAGGCTTAATCTAAAAGCTCTAGGAATCGATTTAAATGATCTTAAGAGAGGAGAGGACGGAAAGCCCGTACAAGCAAAGCCTCCGGCGCTGAAAGCTAGAGGTTTGAAAAACGTGCTAACCAGAGAGGTGCTTCTCGAGGAGATAAAAAAAGTGGTTAGGGAGACTCTGACCGATATAATGGGGATTCAGTCGACGCCGCGGAGCATTCAGCCTCAAATCAATGTAGATGGCATTATTAAGCAACTAGATAGACTAGAGAGCAGCATTGAAAAATTAGCTGAAAGTATAGATAGGCTCGCAGCAGCATTTTCGGGACTTAACGTTAAAGTAGTTACTTCAAAAGAGGAGAGTCAGGGTAGTGGCGATAATTCTTCGGGGCAGTATATGCCTTCTTTTGTCCGAGGTAATCCCTGGCTAGCGGTCTTAAAGAGTAGAGGACATCGTGTTTAGTGAATCATGGGATTTCTGGCAGTTTCACTTTCATCCACTCAGGCATTAAGCCTGTTATCTTTAGGTATATAAGGGCTCCGAAGAAAGCTAATACTACAGCTATAAAGGCATAATCCCTAGGCTTGAACTTTAACTCGGTATAAGATGTAGTTCTTTTTAAAGCTCCGAAAGCTCTGGACTCTAGAGCTTCCGCTATCATTATACTCCTCCTTATCTCATATATAATTAGAGGTATTAATATAGGCACGTAGTTCTTGACTTTCCTAATCAGGTTGCCCTTTTCAAGTTCAAGACCTCGGCATTTTTGCGCGTCAACTATAACTTGCAGATCTCTTGCCAACGTAGGTACGAAACGCATTGACATAGTAAACATTAGCGTGTATTCCTTAGGAAGCCCCAATTTCTCCAGTGCAGACATAAAATCGTCAGGTGTTGTCGTGAGAAAGAAAACTGAGAAAGCCGAGGTTAAAGCTAAAAACCTGAATACCATGGAAAAGGCATAGTTAACTCTATTCTCCGCGGCAGAGAATAAATTCAGGACAAAAATAAAAATAATGAAGAAAAGCAAACCTTTCATGCTTCTACTCCATTCTCTAAAAGCTTTAGCGATTGCCACTAGTGGAATTGAAGTGAGGAATATTATTACCAGCGGTACTGGCTCTATGAATAGGAGAGCTGATATAAACGACAGTACCAGGTATACAGACTTAGCCCTAGGATCGAGATTGTGGATGAGCGTGTTTTTTCTTTTAAACTTAAAGCCTTCAAGTATGCTATCCATACGGGGCGCCTAGTATGCTTTTTATCTTCTCAATTAATTCCTCGGGGTAGATAATGTTTTTAGGTACGCCTAAGTCCGATAGAAGCCATGCGCATTTGACGATCTGAGGAGGCACAAGCTTGGCTTTCTTCAATATCTCCGGGTTTGACAGTACGTCCCTTATATCCCCGTCTCCGATAATCTCGCCTCGACTCATCACTATTACTCGCTTAAATCTAGTAACTACAAACTCTACATCGTGGGTTACCACCACCACGGTTTTGCCCCGGGTTCGCAGTAGGTTCAACAGCTCTGCTATTCTTTCTTTTTGAAGAAAATCCTGGCCGGCTGTTGGCTCATCGAATATTATAAGCTCCGGGTCGTAGCATAATATAGAGGCTATCGCCAGCCGTTTTCTCTCACCTATGCTCAGTGTAAAGGGAGAGCGGTGGCGGTACCTGGCTAAGCCCATTAGGTTTAAAGCCCAATCTACCCTTTTCTTTATCGTCTCTTCTTCAAACCCAAAGTTCCTTAACGCAAACTCTACTTCTTTCTCCACAGTTTCCGCGAAGAGCTGATGGTCGGGGTTTTGGAATACCAATCCCACTTTTCTGGAAAGCTCAGCTACGCTGGCTTCTCTGGTATCTACTCCAAAAACTTCTACTACCCCCCTTTTAGGCTTTAGCAGTCCGTTAAAGTGTTTTATTAGAGTGGTTTTTCCAGCTCCGTTTTCGCCCATAATGGCTACTATCTCGCCTTTTTTAATTTCTAAGTTTATTCCTCGGAGAACTAGTTGAGAGTTGTACGAATAGTATAAGTCTCTAACTTCTACGACTGTGTCTGCCATGTAGATCAACCATTTCATGCACCATATTTGAAAGATCTTCTGGAGATAGGGGAGGATTATTAAAGTTATAGCCTATTTTTTTTAGCCTCTCGTAGACTTCGATCACTTTGGGCACGCCCACGATTTTAATCTTAGGATTTAAGACTGCTTCTCTTGGATGTTCATCTAACACTATTCGCCCCTTATCCATTAAAATCAATCTAGAAACCTTATCTAGCAAAGCCTCCAATCTATGTTCAACTAGAATCACCGTGATTTTTTCCTCTCTATTTAAACGCGTAACTATATCGAGCAGTTCTAGACTAGAGTAAGGGTCTAGATTGGCCGTAGGTTCGTCTAATACCAAGATTTTAGGTTGCATAGCAAGTACAGAGGCTATAGCTACTTTCTGTTGCTGTCCACCGCTGAGCTCAAAGGGAGCTTTATCCCTCAAATTCTCCAGACCCATATACGCTATCACTTGCTCTACTCTTTCTCTTATCTCGCTCGGGGGCAACCCTAGGTTCTCCAGTCCAAAGGCTATTTCCTTCTCTACGCTCGAAAGGAATAGCTGGTTCTCCGGATCTTGGAAGACCATGCCTACGTACCTAGCTAATTCATAGGTGGGCGTTTTTCTCACATCCATTCCAAGTACTCTAACTTCTCCCTTAAGCTCGCCGCTGTAAAAGTGAGGAATTAAGCCGTTAAGGAGGCGGCAGAAAGTACTTTTACCACAGCCAGAAGGACCTGTTATTAGCACAAACTCTCCTTCTCTTATCTCCACGTTTATATCTAAGAGGGAGGGTTCGTCGTTGCCTTTATACGTGAATGTTAAGTTTTTTATCTCTACAATTGTCATTCGTGCTACCTTATCTTCCAGCTACTATTTTCACTATCATTCTATGCTTTAGCTTAAAATCGGCTGCCAATCTTTTCTTAGTTCTCGCGTCAATCGCGCTAATGAATTTTTCCCCGAGCTCGGTGTGTATCATGTAGGCAAGCTCTTTAGCGGTAGTGCCCTCTGGAACCAAGTATACGTCAGGTAGCACGCGCCCGTGGTGATCCGTGTATTTATTTTCATTCTCTACGGGGAATATCGCTATCATCTTTAGTACGTCAAGAAACGCCGCGTTTATAACTTGCTGTACACCAGTAGACCCCCACTTCTTTAAAACCTTCTCTCTTATATACTCTAGGACTTTCAGTTGTTTAGGTGTAACCTCGCCCGTAATTTCGAAATCGGAATCGCCCGGTAGATATTTTATTAAATTCTTAGAGGCGGCGCGCCTTAGAGCTAGCTCAGATTCGGCGCTAGTCGGGATAACTAGGTATCTACCCTCTAATTCCATTTTCAATTTTCTTATGTTATCCTCGGCTGTAGGTAAGTCGGATTTGTTCGCTGCGATAATTATAGGCTTAGATTTCTCCCTAAGTATTCGGATAAAATCCTTCAATTCGTCAGCCGTCCATCTCGATGGTTTCTTACGGAAAAGCCCAGTTTCAGAAAGCGCGTCCTCTATATTCGCTACGGTTATCCCTAAGCCGCTGAGTTTCTTGCTGAGTTCCCGAGCGATATCACTCTTCAAGTCTAGAGCTTTAGCTGTTTTAGACCAGTCCTTGGATATTATCTGATACATCCACATCACTATCTCCTTTTCTAAGAATTCTACATCTTCTAAAGGATCATGGCTGCCGGGTTTAACCGGTTTACCCTCGATATCTGTAGTTCCAGCGGCGTCTATAACGTGTATAAGCACATTAGCACGCCTTAATTCGTCGAGAAACTTGTTTCCTAAACCTCTACCCTGCCAGGCATCCGGCACCAAGCCGGCTACGTCTATAAGCTCTACGGGTACGAAACGCCACCCGTCTATACATATAGAGTTTACCGGAGTATCGGTCACGCCGAGTTCTTTACAAACGCATTTTATCCTAACGTAGCCTACGCCTTTATTGGCGTCTATGGTCGTAAAGGGGTAGGGTGCTATTTTTACATCGGCGAGCGTGGCGGCTGCGAAAAAAGTAGATTTTCCAACATTGGGCTTGCCTACAACGCCCGCCTGAACAGTCAAGGCTATCGCCACGTTCGTCTAAGATAGAGCGTCACGGGTTTAAATATTGTGCCTGCTATACAATGTTAGGACCGGCAATGTAGTCGCTCTGTGATTGTCCCCAAAATTTGGGTTATGCTTTAGTCCTAAAGCCGGCATTCCGATAAATTTAAGTGTTGTGGCGGAGGCTTAATTTGCATCAAACTTCTCTGAACTTGTTTGGAGGTGTGTCTGTGAGGATACTGATCTTAGGCGGGGATTTAGCCGCTGTCTATGCTGTCCACTGGATTAGGAAAGTAGATCCTATCTCTAAGATAACTTTGATCTGTGATACTGAATTTCCCGGGTTTATACGTAGCCTTTTGCCCTACATTGCGCTGGGTGAAGTAGAGCCTTTTCTTTCGATAGCCTTCCCTAAGGCTTTTGTCGAGAAAATTGAAAGGGTAGAACTCGTAAGAGTGAAGAAACTCGGAGAAATTTCCCTAAGCGAGGGTGTATTGCAGGCCGGGGATAAGGAATATGTCTTGGAGTCTTCGGACAAAGTGCTCATATCTACGGGAGTAGAGGCTCTGGGGGTTCCCAAGAAATTCGCGGAAAGAATTGGAGAAATTTATCCTTTAGAGAAAATCGAAGAAGCTTTACTCCTTGCTGAGCGTGTTCAAGAGCTAGGCGAGCGCACAAGAATCGGGGTATTAGGAGGTTTTTATGGATTAGATATAGCTTATAAGCTAGCGGTTTTAGGCCATGACGTCGAATTATTTTTCGATGAAAAACGTTCTCTCTATGAAGTGTTAGACAGCGATATGATCGGACTTATTAGAAAAATACTGCCGTCTAACCTCCTATTCAAAGAGATGGAGTGGGATAAAGCAGCGGACAATGATATTATAATAGCGAGAGGTTATGCCAAGCCGATAATCCCCCGCATGGAAGGAATAGTTGTGGGCGAGCAAGGAGGCGTACTAGTCGACGAGTATATGAAGGCTTTTAGGAATGCATTCGCTGCCGGCAGTGTAGTTGAATGTGTTGAGAAAAGCACAGGGATAAGCTTTTCCCATTTATCCGATAATTTATCTATCGCTCAAGGTATTATCGCCGCTCTGAACATAGAGGGTTTTAACTACCAAGTAAAGAGGTTTTTTCCATTATACGAAGCGCTGCTCGGAGAAAAATTAGTTTTCTCCGCTGGCTTTTCCTCGGAAATCTTGGCTAAGCACGGTAAAAAAGTTGTAACTGCTCGTCATCACTTCTATACAGGCGATGTAGCTAGTCGTGGAGAAGGAAATGACGTATACATAAAGGTTATCGCCGATAGAGTGACTAGAACTATATATGGGGTGCAGGTGATCTGTGGGAAGGAATATGCGCATGGTTTATATCAAATCCTGGCATTCTTGGCCAATAACCTCCTCATCGATGATGTAGTGTTAACTCCTCCCCTATATTTTCCGTTTACAACAAGGTTAATCGATCCCTTTAAGGCAACTTGTCAGGGAATATGGAGGAAATTGTTAAAAAAATAGCCTCTAATGCTCCGGGTGATTGTGTAATCCCATAGGATAAAAAGCCGTAGAAATTTTCAAAAGTGCAGGTTTTAACGTCGACTTCGCTGTTTTTATTCTATATTCTCGTTAAGTATTATAATGGATACGACGTGCCGTAAAAAGTGTTGTTAGAATCGCCTCCGAAGTTGTAGACGCCAGCGGTTATATTATTTAATATAGCCAGAGAGTTAGTAAATTTAGCTGGTTCTAGTTTTAATCTTTATCTTCCTAATTTTCTTCAGGAGCTCTATTTCCTCCTCTGATAGGTCTTCCTTAAATTTGCTGAGTAGGATGTCTATATGGTCGAGGGGCACGTCTACATATAGCACGTCGCCTTCGTCTATCTGTCTTCCGACTATAACCTTTCCCTTGATGGATATGGCGACGGCCATGCCCTTCTCTGCCTCGTTTAGGACCTTTCCATGCTCTTGTATTTGCATGATTTCACCTACTTTCTTACCATCTCCCGTCATTAGAGGCGTACCTCGCCTTATTCTCCCTTCAAGCACCTCTACTCCAACTATGGCGGGATTGCTTCTCCTGAACACGTATCCGGGAAGTATTCTTATGGCCCCGGGGAGAACGATCTTTTCTAATGTTTGTTTCTTCTCTTTTTCACGCATTTCATAATACCATTTTGTGAAGTCCTCTACAACTCTGTAAATTATATTCCCTTCGAATATTGGAACGCCGTACTCTCTTGCTAGTTCTCTAGCCTCTTCCATAACCTTAACGTTAAAAGCTATTATGGCTGCTAGAAATCTATCTTCTTTCTTTGTTAGCGAAGCTTCTACTACGTCTCTCTTAACTACAGGTCCTACATCTGCGTAGCGCACGGGAAATCCCTGTGCTTCTATATAACCTACGAGTGCCTCCAGCGAGCCAAGGGTATCGGTTTTAACTACTAACCCGGCGGCTTCCCTGGAGATTTTTATACTAGCTACTTCTTCGGCTACAAAACTTTTTACTTTTTCAATATCTTTCTCGCTTTCTACGACTATAATCGGTGCGCCTGCTACTGTATCATCTAAATCTGGAGCTACTACTAGGACCCCCGCGGCGGCTCTGACTTCTTCTAAGCTCATAAACCTATCTTCTGGAGACCTCATTTCGTCCAGAGGTTTGGGCATTAGTAGAGCTCTGACCTTAGTTACTATCGGCTTTTCTCTACCTCCCACGACGATTATATCGCCCTTCTTTATTACGCCGTCATAGAGTATCACCGCTATTGTCGTACCTAGGCCTCTCTCTTCTCTAACTTCTAGAACGACTCCCCTTCCCGGTCCCTCGCTTGTCTTTAAGCGTTCTAGCATAAACCTTTGAGCTAAACCGGCTAGTACGAGGAGGAGGTCAGGTATTCCCTCACCAGTTACAGCGCTAGTGGGTATAATGGCGACTACCCGAGTGAAGTCCCTTATACGGTCATATCTATCCGCTCTGAATCCTTGTTTCTCCATTTCGCCTATGATGTAGTATAGGAGCTCTTCTAAACGTGCCACAACCTCCGGGTCTTGTTTTCTAATCGTGTAGATGAAAGGTTGACCGGGATTGGGTTTCCACCCCGGTATTTTATCTATTTTATTAGCGGCTATTAAGAAGGGAGTTTTCCTTGCTTTCAAGATTTCTAGAGATTCATAAGTTTGTTTTTCAAAACCTCTATTGATGTCAATCACTAATATGGCTATGTCTGCTATCCCCCCGCCTCTACGCCTTAGGTTTACGAAAGCCTCATGTCCAGGAGTGTCTATAACTAATAAACCAGGAAGAATGACGTCACGCCTTAATCCCTTTGCCAGTTCACCGCACATGGTCTTGAGGGTATTCCAGGGAAGGAAAGAAGCACCTATGTGCTGGGTCATGGTGCCGGGTTCTCTTTTCATTACAGCGGTGCCCCTAATTTTATCTAGGAGGGCGGTCTTACCTACATCTACGTGTCCTAATACCACTACTATGGGAGATCTAATGTTTCGCTCCACAGCGACACCACTACTTACCTATGAGGAGCATATACTCTTGTCCACTTAAGTTTCTTAGGATTGCGTTTGTATTTAAGCATACTTACCCGGCATTTGCGAGAGCAAAACCTAAGCACTGTGCCGTCGTTTTTTACGAATATTATTCCTGTTCCTGGCATTATTTCCCTTCCGCAAAAGGCGCATCGATATATCTTCGGCATGTTAACCCCTGAGAGCCTACGCTACGACGAGCTTATAAGTATTTCCCTTGCCGACCTAAGAGTATCTTGTACAAGTGGATGATTTAGCCGTTGTCACTAATTTCTTTTTCTAAAGTATGGCCAATTAACGGAGACTAAGCGAAATGCTTATATATGTATATATTGTAGTGCTATCGCCAAATGAACGAGAGGTGAGTGATGGCATGTCCGAGAAACCCTTCTATGTAAGGTTTATAGTACCAGAGGAGTTAGCGGAAAAAGCCTATCAAGCAGTTAGGCTTGCTAGAGAGACGGGGAAGATAAGGAAAGGCACCAATGAGACTACGAAAGCTGTTGAGCGTGGATTAGCGAAGCTTGTGCTCATAGCCGAGGACGTAGACCCGCCGGAAATCGTAGCTCATCTACCTCTTCTTTGCGAAGAGAAGAAAATACCATACGTTTACGTTCCCTCTAAGCAAAGACTGGGTAAAGAAGCCGGAATTGAAGTAGCGGCGGCGTCTGCGTGTATAATAGAGCCTGGCAACGCTGCAAGCCTTGTAGAGGAGATAGCGAAGGAAGTTGAAGAGATCAAAATAAAAGCTGGCATATCCGCGGGTAGTTAAAGTTTTATCTTAGACTTCCACTACTCTTACCTAAGGTGGTACTGTGAGCAAACGCGAAGATGAGGCTACGCCAGCAGAGGTAATCCAAATTATAGGCAGAACCGGAGTCACGGGAGAAATAACCCAAGTTAGAGTTAGGATCTTAGAAGGAAAAGATAAAGGACGTATACTCACCAGGAATGTCAAGGGACCTGTAAGGCTAGGAGATATACTAATGCTTAGAGAGACTGAAAGAGAAGCCCGTAAGATATCCACTAGATAACCTAATTTTCTTCAAGATCATAATACGCTGACATAGCGGCGGTTCTATAAATCCTATATATTTACCAATATGTTCGTTTAACTCTCTAAGCTTTTTCCTTATTTTAGCTTATAGGAATAAGATAATCAGGGTAAGGTTATGGAGAACGTAGACTTAATCTCGATTATAGCCAAAGATGCTGAAGTTCCAGTGAAGATTAAAAGGAAAATTCCGAAAGCCCCCTTAGGAGTATTTGTAGACACAAGCATTAGAGAGGGAGTAACAATAGACGTCCCTGTAAGAGTCGCTGAAGTTTTACTAGAAAAGGGCTTTGCCGAAGTCGACAGCGAACGTCTTTTTTCTTTTTCGGAGATGAATAAAATCAGATGGAAAGAGGAGAAAACGGCAGAATTACAACCTCTAGACGAAAGTTTCTATGTGAAAGCTCGTTATACTCTGAGGAAGTTAAGTGAGGATTTAATGAGGAGTAGCGAGTTGGATCCAAAGCTTTTAAAGTTATATAGGGGGTTTAAAGGATTGCTGGTCGATATAATAAAGAGGCGTATTTATAAGATTGTAAATCTAGCTCTGGCCGATCCCCATCCTTCTCGTAGCTTAATGAAGCTTATGACCAAGGAGGAGCGTTACTTCTATGTTAGGATATGTGATATCCTCCAAATGTGGGAAGAATCTCTAATGAGATATGTGGAGGGGAGTTAGTTTGGTCGAGGCACCGGTATCTGTGGAGAGGATAGACCCGAGAGGGAAATTCATAGAATTCTTTAAGACCTTCGAGGACGAAAGCGGTTACAAATACAGGAAACGTATAAGTCAGATGGTTCTCGAGAAAAGCATATCCCTCGTAATAGACTTTGAAGATTTACTAGCGTTCGATGAGGAATTAGCCAATCTTCTTATAGATAATCCTGTGTCTATCCTAGAGGAAGCGGGTAAGGCTATAAAAGATGTAATGAGGATCGAAAATGCCGAATACGCAAATTCTGTCGAGAGATTCGTAGCTAGGATTAGGGGGTTACCCGAAAATCTGCGAGTTCCTTTGAGAAAGCTTAGGGCTGTCCACATAAATAAGCTGATATCAGTCGAGGGAATAGTGACCAGAATGACCCCAGTAAAGCAACAGCTGACGGTTGCCCTTTTCAGGTGTAGGGAGTGTAGTGAGGAGATAGAAGTTCCACAGACAGGCAGAGGATTAAGAACCCCCCCATACTGCCCCGTGTGCCAAGCTGAGGGGAGGAAAAAAAGTTCCTTTGACTTAATCTTAGAGCGTTCAAAATTCATTGATTGGCAAAAGTTCGTTCTTCAGGAAAAACCCGAAGAGCTACCTCCAGGTCAGCTACCACGCTCTTTAGAGGTTATTTTAAAAGAAGATTTAGTTGACGCAGTTAGGCCCGGCGATAGAATAACGGTAACGGGAGTGCTGGCGATAGCAGAGGATAAAGCTGTACGTAAAGACCAACCCCCCATATTCTACACTTACATGAATGCTAACTACGTTGAGGTAGCATCTAAGGAGAATATTGACGTCGAGATAACTCCTGAGGATGAGCTGAAAATACTCGAGTTGGCCAAGAGAAAAGATATTAGAGAACTTATCGTAAATTCCATAGCTCCTTCTATATACGGCTATAAGGAGATAAAAAAGGCTATAGCACTCTTGCTTTTCGGAGGAGTACCTAAAGTATACCCTGACGGCGTGAGAGTTAGGGGCGACATCCATATTTTGCTCGTTGGCGATCCCGGTACAGCTAAATCCCAAATCCTCAGGTATGTTTCCTCAATAGCCCCCCGCGGAATATATACTACGGGGAAGGGCTCCACCGCGGCTGGACTAACGGCGGCAGTTATAAGAGAGAAGAGGACAGGTGATTTTTACTTAGAAGCCGGCGCGCTAGTCTTGGCGGATGGAGGAATAGCCTGTATCGACGAATTTGATAAAATGGATCCAAGAGATAGAGTAAGCATACACGAGGCTATGGAGCAGCAGACCATAAGCATCGCGAAAGCAGGAATAGTAGCTACTTTAAATGCTAGGGCGTCCATACTCGCGGCAGCAAACCCTGCGTTCGGTAGGTATATAATGGAGAGATCTGTTGTCGAAAACATAGACCTTCCCGTTACAATTTTATCTAGGTTTGACCTAATATTCGTCATAACGGATAGACCGGATAAGGAGGAAGATCGTAAGCTAGCAGAATACGTCCTCGATTTTCATAGATATAGATATGTAGATGCCTTCGAAAATACTATACCTCCCGATATTCTGAAAAAATATATAGCCTATGCACGCCAACACATAAAGCCTAGGCTATCGGAAGAGGCTAAAAAGAAGCTAGTGGAATTCTACGTGGACATGCGCTCTCGTAGTGAGGATCCCAGTAACCCTATAGCAATTACACCGAGACAACTCGAGGCCTTAGTTAGGCTGGCTGAAGCACATGCTAAAATGGCGTTGAGTGATGTCGTTACGGCTCAAGACGCCGAGGTAGCTATTGAGCTTATGCTCTATATGCTGAGAAAGGTTGGAATGGATGTCAAGACAAAGGCTATAGATATAGATATAATAATGACTGGGCAGCCAAAATCTAAAAGAGATAAAATACTCAAAATAATAGATATAATAACTGACATGATAAAAGAGAATAACAATGAACCTGTTAGGAAGGAGGACGTTATTCAGCGCGCGACGGCATTAGGTTTTGAAAGGCATTTCGTAGAAAAGGTCATCGAGAAATTACAGGATAGCGGAGAGCTTCTAGAGCCTAAGCCTGGATACATACTTAAGACTATACTATAGCCATTTCATGCAAGTAGTGAGTTGCCGTAAAGCCGCCTATTGCTTGCTCAGAGCTACCAAAATCTGCTTATATAGAGAATTGAGATTTCGGCTTCTGCTAAAAGTAATCCTCGATTCTAAGCTCTCTTTCCGTTGCCACCGATACTTCTTCTCTCAAACCTTCTAGGTATTCTTTTATGCTTCTAGCCAGTTTAGGACCTATTAAAGGCAATTTGCTTAATTCGCTTATAGTGGCTCTAGATAAATCTTCTGGGGTTTTATACCCATTTTCATAGAGTATTCGTGCTCTGACTCTTCCTATACCCTTGATTCTAGTGAGCTCTAGAAGCTCTGGCTTCACTCCGAACTTAACCCGCTGCCTTAATTCTAGAAGACTCGCGACGTGTGAGTAAAGCCCCAGCTCTTTAGCAAGTTCGCCGGCAGAGTACACTAACCACTCAGCGGCTTGGGTAATCGTATATATATCTCCGGGACCTACGTCATAGCTTACTATCAATTGATCGTCACTAACTTCATTTATCCAATCCTCAAGCAATTTAGCAGTTTTAATGCTCGAGAGAAAGATTTTATAATCTTCTTCTCCAAAAGGTTCTTCAACCAAAAGCTCGCCAGCTCGCATTTCCAGAATTTTTTCATATTTTTCCACTTCTCTTCTGCGTATGTGAAGTTTAGGTATATCTGGAGTCAAAGCCATTAAATGCAGATAGGCGAAAGGTGTAGCTTTATTTCTCGACTTTAAGCCCTTAATAATCGTGATTGCGGTCTCAGTATCTATGTAAAGTTGCGAGATTCGCTGCCCCAAGGGAGTTGCCTCAAGGTATTCGTCTCTCACCTTAACTAAGTTATTCGAGTAGAGGTGCTCAATGCAATCCTCTACAACCTCCATCAAATTCTCTACTCTAAATTGGTAGGCATAGAAGGTAAACTTCAGAAGCCGCAAGAGCTCGTACCTATTATTGGCGAATCCCGAGGCTATACTAGCCAAGACGTGAGTCCTTAAAACTCTCTCAGAAGCCATTTGAGAATATATCCTCTCAGGTTTTGCGTAAACGTAATTCTCCATCAAATAATCTAGCTCATCCACAGTCCTCGCTACAAGCACAGCTTCGCCATATCTATCGTATTGTGGCCTTCCAGCTCTACCTGCCATCTGTTTATACTCTAACACCGGTATAGGCTCGAAATATCCAAGCTCCGGATTATATCTCCGGTAATTAGCTATTACTACTCGCCTCGCTGGCAGGTTAACTCCGGCGGCTAGCGTGGGTGTCGCGCATATAACCTTTAGTTTCATAGTCCTAAACGAATCCTCGATAATTTTTCTAATCCTATGCGAGAGACCTGCGTGATGGAACGCGACGCCTTTCCTTATAAACTCAGCCAGAGTTTCTGAAATCTTGTTTTTCTCTACTGAGAGGATCTCTCTGGCTATCTCAGCTAGGTACCGATTTTCCTCACGGGATAAGAACTTTTTAACTTTATCCGCGAGTCTCCTAGCATAACTCACGGCGTTACTCCGCGTGCTAGCGAAAACCAAAACTTGTCCCTTTTTGCTTAGGCAATCCACGACTAAGTTATCCACGGGGTTAGAGTAGACTTCAGGTATAGGTATCCTAGAATCATCGTCAAAGTATATTTCTCCGGAGAAGTAGACGCCTTCTCTGAGAGTGACTGGACGCCAATTCGTCTTCACGAGCTCAGCCCCAAGCCACGCCGCTAACTCCTCAGCGTTGCGTATCGTCGCGCTAAGGGCTAGAATTTGCAGGTTTGAGCCAATTTTTCTCAACTTAGCTAAAACCATTTCGAGAGTAGGCCCCCTCTTAGAGTCCCTTATTAAGTGGATCTCATCTGCAACTACCAAGGTTATAGAACGTAACCACCCAGCTCTGTGCCTTAACAGGCTGTCAGCTTTTTCATTCGTAGTAATTATCCAATTGTAGTCGCCGAGCCAGGGATCATCGCTATCGTAATCTCCTGTGCTCAAGGCAACTCTTATACCCAGGTCTCTATACCCATTAAAGTCATGGAATTTCTCCGTCGCTAACGCTCTCAGAGGAGTTAAATAGAGTACTTTTCCTCCAAGATCTAACACGTGCTTCAGCGCAGCTATCTCAGCTATCAACGTCTTTCCCGAAGCCGTAGGAGAACATACGACCAAGCTCTTTCCATTAAGTAATCCCTTCTCAATAGCCATTTCTTGAGGAGGAAATAGCCTCTGGATGCCGTTTGCTGTCAGGCATCTTATCGCTTCTTCCGGCAAATCCAGCTCTTCTATGCGCATATCATTATCCACTAATTGAATTCTAAGCATAAAATATCGACTTGGACTTAAAAATAGCTATGTTGTGGGAGCAAATGGGGCCGCCGGGATTTGAACCCGGGATTTGGCCGCGAAGCACTGCTTCGCGTTCACCAGCGCCCCAGGCTGGCATCCTTCCCAAGCTAGACGACGGCCCCCTTCATATAAGTAAGGGGTTAGATTTATAATTTGTCTCGAGGAGATTTAGAGCTCCCAGTATTTCCAAGTATTTCTGCTTAGTTCTCCTTTCCTTATACTCTTTTAGTAGCTGCCTTAGTTTATCCAGGTCCTTTATTTTTAAGATGGTCTTAATTTTCTCTGATATTGCGCTCTCTTTAAATATTAGGAAGTTTAATACCTGAGTTAGATTGCTTTTCCTTGTTTTTGTGCTTGCAGTCTCAAAGTCTAAGATTACTGGCCGTTCGCCGGATATTATCACGTGTCCTCGAGGTCTAGCTAGCTCTAGGTGACAGATTCCTATGCTATCCATAATGTATAGCATATTTAGAAGCTTTCTTAAAACTTCTTTAAGTAAGCGGGCATTTTCCACTTGTTTAATCCAATCCTCTATCTTTAATCCTTCTACATACTCCATTACTAAAATATCTTCCGTGTAATCCAGTAGTTTAGGTCCTATTCCGTACTTGTTAACTTTTTTAAGAATTTCAGCTTCTCTGAGCACGTCGCTCCGGTCGGAATCCGTTCGCCTAATTTTTAATACGACTATTTCTCCACGACGCAAAGCTTTAACTACTATACTAGTGCAGCCCTTACCCAAAACGTAAAACTTCCCTATCTGTACTTTTCCCTCTGGAATTAAGCGTTCGACACCGAGTTTTTCCAGTTGTCTTTTACGTTTCTCAAATATTTCTGGTTCTTCTCTCGGATAACAGAGCGCTAACCTCAAAAACTGTTCGCCTGTCTCCACTTTACTTACTTCTTTCATTTTTTTAGCCACTGCGGTCTCTTAGATAACCAGCTATAAAAATACTCTTTAAACCCCTTTTTCTTCAAATACTCCAAAATTTCGTAGTTTTGAGCTATTTTCATCTCCTTTAGTAGGCTATCTAATATGTGCTTTCCAAGCCTAGCCTCGGAGAAACGCTCTCTTAATAGGTCGCGAGCTTTGCTATATTTTCTCTTTCTAAAAACCACCCATCTATCGCTTTCGACGTAGGGCCCAGCTATTGTGTCTGAGGAGTTTAGGTATTTGTTTAGAAAGGAATCTGCGTTTTTAGATGTTACCGGAGGGCCGTAGTGTTTTTGTACTAGAGGGAGTTCGCCCCTTTCTAGTTCGAACAAGAGGAATAGGTTGTTTTCCGGCGATAGCCAAGATCCTTTAGATAGTACCTTAAAGTCGAATCGCTTTAACAATTTCTCAATACCGTCTAGACTCTTGTATATTTGACCCCATATTATATCCTCTGCCAACTGAGGGACTCTGGTAATTAATGCGATTATATCTGTTCCACGCGCATTTAGGAGTGATACTATATCATCCCTTCTCGCAGACGTCTCCGGCGGGAAGAAGAACTCTAGACTGGGTTTTCTAAGGAATTCTCTAGAAGCAGCTATGAATTCACACATTTTCTGCACAGAAAGGGCTGAGGCCACATTGCGGCTTTTATCTACAGGATCTATCACGATTATGGCCCCGGGCATAATCTTTAACAGTTTTCTCCGCTCCTTTTCTCCGTAAAAATTCTCTATATCGATAAATACCCGCTTGGGTCTCCACTTAGTAGCGTTTTCGAGTACTTTAAGGAAAGACCCATAATATATGGTTAATAATTCGGCTAGATAACCTGAAAACCCTTGGACTTTTATTTCAGCTCCATAAACGCCGATTCCTTTCATGAACCTCTTCAATAACCTGATTTCAGACTTAAGCTTCTCGTTAACTCTGGAAATTATGTATCTGGTGTGGAAAGGAGTTCTGTCGACGGGAGATATTATCCTACTTGGCGAAGGTACCTTATAGGCTGGTACTATATCAATCATGAGTCCTGCTATCTCTGCTTCTATATAGGGGTGAGTGGCGTATCTTTCAAAGCTTTTTCCTCCCACTTTTTCTATCGCTTTTCTGGCTATCGTTAACCCATAATAGCCTAGGCTTTGCTCTGGCACTTCTGGAGGAAAGAGCAGGAAGATGTCTACATCCGCTTCGCCGGCTAGCCATGTATCTTTAGCATAGGATCCGACTATTTCTACATTATAATCGATTCCGTATAGTTTTTTCACTTCGTGAAGGGAGTTTACTACCTTTTTAACTATAGAAGCTACTTTTTCTCTTTCATCAGTGCTTGGAGTTATTTTCTCTAAAACTTGCCTTAATAGCTTTAAGATTTGATCGTCATGCATAATAATTACATGCTAGCTTTTTTCTCGTATAATGTAGTATAAATAGGTCCTTTCGGCGTTAATGTGCTTTTCTTGAGACGGAAATTATCTACGAGAAGAGAACCGTACACGTCGCTTGAGAACGCGTTCATTATGTTCATTAAAGTTTTAATGTCTGGACGCCGCTTTACCCTTGCTATGGTTATGTGCGGTGAAAAGGGTTTATCCGGCGGAGGAAGCCTAAGCTTTCTCAACGCGGCGTTAATCTTAGAAGCTAAATCCCTTAACTGTTCAGCGCCTTCTTCAACGCCCACCCATATAACATTTGGCCTTGAGAGCCTAGGAAAAGCCCCTATACCGCGTAACATGATTTTGAAAGGTGTGAAATCAATGTGACTTAAAATCTCAATTACATCGTTTACAAGAGTTTGTGGAAGCTCGCCTAGAAAGCGTAAAGTGAGGTGAATATTTTCCTTTTCTACGAGTTTTAAGCATTTTCCTAGAGGTAGTAGAGCTTGTTGCACCCGGGTTATATTCCCTATTACTTCTTGATCTTCAATATCTACAGCTATGAAACACCTTATCCTTTCCATTAAGGATCACCTATAAGCCATGCATTAAGTTTTGGACAGTTTATAGGGTTTACGCTTATTCTTTCTCCGCAGTCTTCCAGTAAGCTACAGAAAAAACAGGGCACCTCCATTACATCATTTGGAATCGTTTTCTTGACATAATACTTAGGACTTAGCTTTACTATGTACGTTTTCCTCCCCCTGTATATGACACTTTTCCTCGTAAGCAATCCCTGCCTCTCAAGCCTTCTCACAATCTTAATGCCCTTCCGACTGTCGATATTTAACTTCTTCCATAATTCTTTCTGTAGAATTCCCTCGTCTCCGATTTCGCTTAACAGCTTCAGCAGCTTCCTCTCTAGTATCTCCGGGACACTATTCAAAGGCTTATCACCTAGCGCTCAAGCATTTCCTCTTATGTGTATTTAATGAAGAATCCAAAATATAAAAGCCTCTATTTTTCTATACTAGAGTTGTCCGTATAACGTAGCTACCCGGAGAATTATACGCAATAGATTTGGCTTATGACGCTTAGATATAGACGATAATATTGGTCTTTTCCATAATCTCTTTGTATCGATTTCGTAGAGTGACTTCAGTTATATTGGCGGCTCTAGCTATTTCACGTTGTGTATGCGGCTCGTTCATAATGATAGAAGATATATAGATGGAAGCGGCGACAAGTCCTTCTGGACGCGCTCCTATTCCAATCTTTTTCTCTCTAGATCGTTTCAATATTTTCCCTACCAGCTTTATCGTATTAGTCGAAAGCTTTAAGCTCGAGGCTATTCTCGAGACGAAATTCCAGGCATCTACACTGCCTTGGTGGATTATGCTGTTCTCCACTAATAGCCTATAATTTCTAGCTATTACTCGCCTGTCTACTTTCGACACTTTTTCTAAAGTATTTAGCGATATGCCTATTTTCTCGGCTCTACATGCTGCATAAACACAGGCGGTGGCCATGCCTTCGATCGATCTACCTCTAACAAGTTTTCTCGATGAAGCTTTTCTATAAATCAATATAGCGTAGTCTTTTACCGATTTTACGCCGAGTATATCGCATAACCTGACGATTTCCCTTTTCGCTTTTTTGAAATTTCTATCTTCGCTGTCCACTATTCGCTTATGAGTGCTTCTAATCCTCCTGCTCTTGGCAATATTACTTCTGAAAGGAGGTCCTATATCGGTTGGCAGTAACTTTTCGTAATGAGGTTGTTTAGGCCCTATTCTGGATTTCATCCAGTCCTCCGGGGTGTGTATGCGTTTTTCATACTGATAGTCTATCTCCCTATCCTCTACCACGCAACCGCAGTCAAGACAAATATATTCACCGTTTTTCGGATCGTAGATTATCCTTTCGCTACCGCAATAAGGACATTTAAGAGCTCCGCTACCTCCCACGAACCCTGCGCCTCCGCTCTTTCACATATAGAGTTTTCCCGACTAGACTTTTAGGTTCCACACCGATTTTATCAACCAAGACGGAGATATAAGGAGAGGAGACGGGGCCCATTATATCGTACACTACCCCTATAACGTTAAATTTTTCATCATAGACTAAGGTGTTTATGGGCGGGGGTTGCGCCAAAGCCTTTATGATCAATTTTTTACTTTTTGAAATATGTAACACTTTGCCCAGCGCTTTCAAATTGAGCCCCCTTAGCCAAGATAGAGCGACTATCAATATGTACTTCTGGCTTAAGTATTTTTCTAAAGCATAAATTCATAAAAACACTGTTTTAAAGAGACTTTTATCAAATTATTATTGCTTTGTGCAAAGATTTTGTTTATTTTATGAAAATAGAAAGTTTGCAGAGAAATATCCATTTTGTTGATTAACCAATTTAAGTATAAGAAGTTAAATAATATAACACGAAAATGTTATTCACTTCCGGAATTATTGGGCTTAGTGACTTTTTATAATTTCTAAGTATTAAGAGAAAGTTAATATAGACGCTGTATACTGGTAATCTAAGGTGATAACATGCCTTCACATGGTTCACTAACCAAGGCAGGTAAAGTAAGGGCGGCTACGCCTAAAATACCGAAACAGCCCAAAAAGAATTTGCATCCCAGACGTCGTAACAGGAGAAACTATAAGAGGCGAATATTGTACGCTACTTCCACGAGATTTAGGTAATCGCATCTTCTAAGTCTTTCCGAACTTTAAGATTAATAACACCCTAGAAGATTAGTATTCTATGACCCAAATGAAGGAACTAGGGTACTCTGATAAGGTACTCCGACTATTGGAAAGATATAACGTGGAAGTATTTAATTATGTACGTATTACTCTTAGCGATGGAAGAATTTATACTGGGGTTATACTACCGAGGCCTGGCTACGGAGATCCAGACTCTATAGTACTTAAGCTAGATAACGGCTATAATATAGGCGTAAAAGTTGACGAAAATACTGTTATAGAGCTTTTAGAGAAACTGCCCGAGCCTAAATTAGCCGAAGTCATTAAGCCCTACGTTTCGGAGGAACTACCTAAAGTCTTGATGTTAGGCACAGGGGGGACTATAGCTTCAAGAATAGACTATCGGACAGGCGCTGTCTATTCTTTCTTTACCGCCGAAGAGATATACTCGATGATATCAGAGCTTGCCGAAATAGCTTACGTAGAGGCAAAAACGATATTTAATATTTTCAGCGAGGATATGACTCCGGCGCGGTGGGCTACTATAGCAGAGCATGTATACCGCAGTTTTAAAAATGACGACTATGCCGGAGTAGTCATAGCTCATGGAACTGATACTATGGGTTATACTGCGGCGGCGTTAAGTTTTGCTGTGAGAAATCTTCCAGGTCCAGTCGTGATGGTTGGGGCCCAACGCTCCTCAGATAGGCCATCAACCGACACTATAGAAAATGTACTCGCTGCTGTCTCTACGGCAGCCTATGCGCCTTTTGCAGAGGTGGTAGTGGTTATGCATGGGAGCGTCAGTGACGACTACTGCTTAGCTCACCGAGGTACGAAGGTGAGGAAATGTCATACTAGTCGAAGAGACGCCTTCAGATCCATCAATGAAACTCCTCTCGCTGTTATAAGGAGGACTGAGATAAGGATGCTAACTCAAAATTTCGTTCCAAGGGATTCGGATCGAGAGCCTATTCTCGACAATAAATTCTCGGATAAAGTCGTGCTTCTGAAATTTTACCCTGGAATGGACGGAGGAATTATAGAAGCTCTAGTTGAGGCCGGGTATAAGGGTATAGTTTTGGAAGGAACGGGTTTAGGACATGTAAGAAATGAATTGATACCTGTTATCTCAAGAGCAGTAAAAGATGGAGTAGCGTTTGTCATGACGTCTCAATGTATATGGGGCAGAGTAAACATGAACGTGTATAGTACTGGAGTAGAGCTGTTGAAAGCTGGAGTAATCCCGGGGGAGGATATGCTACCCGAAACTGCTTTTGTAAAGTTAAGTTGGGTTCTTGCTAAAACCGAAGATTTGGAGGAGATTAGAAGATTAATGCTGACTAATATCTCGGGCGAAATTAACCCACATTCTAGCGCGAAATATTATCCAGAGGTGCTCTCAGATGGAGTCTCCACCTGAGGGCGTTAAAATAAAGTGTGGAATAGAATTCCATCAAATGCTGAATACCAAAAGTAAGCTATTTTGTAATTGCCCCACTATTTTACGCAAGGATAAGCCAGATATAATTTTTAAGCGTAGACTAAGGCCTACGAGAAGCGAGCTTGGAGAGGTAGACCCCGCCGCGCTGTTTGAGTTTAAAAAAGGATTGACCTACGTCTACGAAGCATACAGTGATACAACGTGCCTAGTAGAAATGGACGAAGAACCGCCTCACGATCTTAACCCTGAAGCCTTAGAGATATCTCTGATGATAGCTCTGATGCTAAATGCGAGGCCTGTAGACGAGATATTTGTTATGCGTAAGATAGTTATAGACGGCTCGAACACTACTGGTTTCCAAAGGACGGCGCTGATAGCGACAGGAGGTTATGTGACCGTAGACGGTAAAACCATCCATATCCAAACTTTATGTTTGGAGGAAGATGCTGCGCGTAAAATTAGGGAGAATAGGAAGGCAAAGGAGGTCGTATATAGGCTAGACAGGCTTGGAATACCGTTAATTGAGATAGCGACTGCTCCCGATATAAGCTCGCCCGAGGAAGCGGAGAAGGTCGCGCTGAAGATAGGACAGTTGTTGCGTATAACGGGTAGGGTAAAGCGTGGTTTAGGAACTATAAGGCAAGACTTGAATATCTCGATTGAAGGAGGGGCAAGAGTAGAGATAAAGGGAGTTCAAAAAATCGAGCTTATAAAGAAGGTTATCGAAAACGAAGTGCTACGCCAGGTAAACCTGCTTAAGATCAGGGATGAGCTTAAGCGGAGAGGCTTAAAGCCCGAAGATATAAAAAATGAGTTTGTGGACGTCTCCGACATTTTGGCAGATTCTAAGTCTAAAGTTATTAAAAAGGTCTTGAGTAGAGGTGGTAAAGCCATAGCCGTAAAGCTCCCCCTCTTTAAAGGGCTCATAGGCATGGAGATACAACCTAACAGGAGGTTGGGAACCGAGTTTGCAGATAGAGCACGATTCTGGAGCGGAGTAGGCGGTATTATCCACAGTGACGAGCTTCCAGGCTATGGTATTGGAGAGAGTGAAGTACAAGCTATAGCAGAGCGCCTTGAATGTGGAGAACATGATGCTTTCGTCGTAGTTGCTGACGAGGAGAGTAAGTGTTTAGCCGCCCTAAAGGCCGTTGTGGAGAGAGCTCGTGAGGCTTTAAGCGGCGTTCCTAACGAAACTAGAGCTGCTAACCCCGACGGAACAACTAGGTATTCTAGGCCTATGCCAGGGAGAGCTAGAATGTATCCGGAGACCGATATAAGGCCGATAAAGATTTCCCGGGAGATGCTAGATAGGATCAAGCAGAACCTGCCAGAGATGCCTGAGCAGAAACTGGACAAGTTTATCCGCATTTATGGGCTAAACGAAGTCCTTGCTAAACGTATGCTTAACTCATATCATCTGGATATCTTCGAGTATGTCGTCGAGAATATAGGCGTGCCCGCGACGATAGTGGCTAATACGCTGGAAGGCATTATGAAGAGCCTGAAGCGGGACGGCTTCCCTGTCGAAAACATTGCTGATGAAAAGCTAGTAGGTGTTTTTAAGCTCCTTAAAGACGGGGTTATAGCTAAAGAGGCGATACCCGAAGTTCTGCAATATTTATCTAAAAATCCTGATGCAGATTTGAATCAGGTAGTGGACGAACTAGGTTTAAGGGCTATTGACAGAAATAAGTTGGAGGAAATAGTCGAAGAGATCTTGGAAAGAAATGAAGATTTAATCAGAAGAAAGAAGGAAAGGGCTTTCGGCGCTATAATGGGGGACGTAATGAAAATTGTGAGAGGTAGGATCGACGGTAGAATAGTAAACGAGGTTGTCAGAAGTAAACTTAAAGCTAAACTAGCCGAGACTACTTCTTCTTAGTTGAAGCCAATTTTTCAGCCACTTTTCTTAATACTTCCTTTTTTCTCTCTTCAGTATAGACTAAAATTCTACCTTGGTAATCGAACCACGAGGCAGGATGTTTTTTATCTTCTTCGATTACGTATTCATAGTTTAGGCTTTTCACGGCGTTTTCAAGGTCTTTAAGAGCGAGTTTCTCCACAGCTAGGCTTTTAGGCACTCTTCTTCCTTCACTCCTACTCTTGTTTTTGTCAAAATAGACGAGCCATAATACTATGAATCTCCTTTCTCCCTTTCTCATCTTCCTATTCTTCCTCTATTAAAACGGCGTTGACGACGCCGTCTTGACCTGGTCTAGAGACTACCCTAGCTAGACCGATTTCGGTCTCTATTATGGCTCCTCTAGTTATAATGCCCCTTCTAGTGTAGTCTCGGCTAGCCGGATTCTTTACAACTTTGATAATCGCTACCTTTTTCGTAATCTTCTGTGAAGGTATAATCACATTAGCCGTTGTCGCTTTTTTAAGCTTTACCTTTAAACCGCCGCCCTTGGTTCTAACAACTTTTACTAGAGGTTTATCTCCTAGTATTGTTTCAGTTGGATAGCCGCCCATGTGAGCCTTTAGCTTAACTTTACGGTGTAGTCGTTTCTTTCCTCCTGTTATTTTCCTTAAATCGTTTCCGTGATATACCCCCATACGCGCTCCCTTATAGTTAAGTTCCGTAGTTCTGTTTTAAAACTTAGATATTAGGTTATCGCCGCCGGTCAGATGTAACACCGGGTAACAGCTCTGACTGCTTCTCAATCTCATTCATACAGCTTCTCCAACTATCTCCACATATCGGCAAAATATAAAATACCGGTGGCTTATCATATATTCTAGCTTAAAAAGAAAGAGGATGAACTTTAATGAAAGCGTATATAATTGAAAACGTGTTAGGAATATTGGCGCTAGACGAGCATGGAGAGATTATAGCGACGAAGCTTTTCGACGAAGAGCCTCAGAAAATAGCGGAGAAGCTCGCAATGCTTGAACGGGGCAAGGTGATTGAGGAATTAGCTGATCTAGTTGAAAAATTAAAGGAGAAAGGTTTTTCTGATCTAGTAGTGGAGGACGAAGAGTTGGGGAGGAGTCTAGTAGCTAGTAATAAGAACGTGCAGGTTCAGGTAAAGCCGGGAAACGACGTAGTATCTCTATTTAGGGGTAAAATTGCCCATTACCTGTCTAAACTCGGCATAAGCGAAGATAAGTATAGAGAGTTATCCCATCAAATAGCGCTAGAAATCACTAAAATGAAAGTTCGCGAAGCTGCCGAGAAAAGAGATCTCTTCGTAGCGCAGGCTGTTTCTGCCATGGATGAAATCACCAAGACGATAAACCTTTTCGCGTCTAGAATAAGGGAATGGTACGGACTACATTTCCCCGAGATGGATGACATAGTCAGGGATCATGAGGATTACGTTAGACTAGTTTACGAAATAGGCAATAGATCCAATTTCGTTAAAGAAAAACTAGAGAAACTCGATCTGCCAAAAGAGATTTTAGACAAACTAGTTGCCGCGGCTAAATCGAGCATGGGAGCTAGTATAACCGAGTTTGATCTCCAAGCCATGAGAGGTTTAGCCAAACTAACTCTAGATCTTTACGATTTAAGAATGGCTCTCCAAGAGTACATAGACGAGGCTATGAGGGAGGTCGCGCCAAATATAAGGGGACTCGTAGGTCCCTTGCTTGGCGCTAGGCTTATAGCCCTAGCTGGGGGTTTGTCCAAGTTAGCCATACTGCCAGCTAGCACTATTCAGGTGCTGGGCGCTGAAAAAGCATTGTTCAGGGCTTTAAGAACCGGAGGGAAACCGCCAAAGCATGGAGTTATATTTCAACATCCGGAGATACATCGTGCTCCTCGCTGGCAACGAGGTAAGATCGCACGCGCACTCGCGGCTAAGTTAGCGATTGCTGCAAGAATAGATGCTTTTACTGGAGAATATAAAGCAGAAGAACTTAGAGAAGAATTAGAGAAGAGAATTAAAGAGATAAAAACTTTATACGCAAAGCCGCCTGTTAGAAAAAAGGTTCCAACTAAACCTAAGAAGAAAAGAAAGAAAAAGAAAAGGGGCAGGAGGTGAGAATTATGATAAGGGCGGTAAAAGTTTTTCCTCACGAAAAATTCTATGGAGTTTACTGGGTAGAGTTTGAAGATGGTAGTAAGAAGATCGCAACTCTAAACTTAGCTCCCGGCGTAAAGGTTTATGGAGAACAACTTGTCAAATTCGGCGAAAAAGAATATAGGATATGGAATCCATACAGAAGCAAGTTGGCGGCTGCTATTTACAAAGGTCTGAAGATGATTCCGCTTAAAGAGGAATCAAAAGTTTTATACCTAGGCGCGGCCTCCGGTACTACGCCTAGCCATGTCTCCGATATAGTAGGCGAAAAGGGGATAGTTTATAGCGTAGAGTTTTCACCGAGAGTAATGCGGGAATTTATAGAGAAATGTGCGGTTCACAGAAAGAACCTAATACCTATACTGGCCGACGCTAGGTTCCCTACGCGATATAGAATGTTTGTGGACCTAGTGGATGTAGTTTACGCAGATATAGCCCAGCCTTTCCAGAGTAAGATAGTAGCCGATAACGCTGATATATACCTCAAAAGCGGGGGTTGGATTCTACAAGCTATAAAGGCTATGAGCATCGATGTAACTAGAGAGCCCTCTGAGACGTATAGGCTAGAGATGAGACACTTAGAAGAGAGAGGCTACGAAGTAGTCGATGTGGTGCATTTGGAGCCTTACGACACGGCGCATGCGTTCGTCCTAGCTCGTAAAAAATAGCTCTATGTGATACCCTTATAAATACACATGTCGTAATAATAAATAGTGGTATGGATACGGTTGAGAAGAAATACACAGTCGCGAAATTACTTAAAAAGAGCGAGTATAGAATAATATCGGACTACGGCAGCGGAGACTATTGTTTTGACTTTATAGCTAGTAAAAAAGGAGGCGAGAAACACCTTATAATACGCGTATCCGAGGACGTAAATCAGTGTGGTAGACAAACAATCCAAGATATGAAAAAATTAGCGGTAACCATAGATGGAATGCCATTATTGGTAGGGTCGAAAATCGGCAAAAAGGAGCTTAAAACTGGGATATTCTACAGAAAATACGGGGTATTCGTTGTTGATGAGGAGACTCTAAGGCTTTTCCTAGAGGAGAGAAGTTTTCCTCTTATATACGCTGAT
Source organism: uncultured Thermofilaceae archaeon (assembly GCA_964501905.1). Classification (GTDB taxonomy): domain Archaea; phylum Thermoproteota; class Thermoprotei; order Thermofilales; family B69-G16; genus B69-G16. Next base: position 42,985 of record CAZCTW010000003.1, read on the forward strand.
AAAGGAGGACTTTATGCAAAAATAAACCCGCAAAAATTGAAAGCCGCGAGACACGAAAAGGGTTTTTCTCTCGGGGAGCTCGCCCAGAAAGTGGGAGTATCAAGAAAAACTATTTATGAGTATGAGAGAGGGAATATGGACGCGACACTAGACGTAGCTTTAAGGCTAGAAGAGATACTCGACGTTGATTTAATAGAGCCTGTGACCAAGCTCTCAGAGCTAATAAAACTTAATATTTCAAAAGAAAGGGCTCAACTTAATGATGAAGTTCTTTCTATGCTCTATGACATGTTGTCAAAGTCTGGTTTCAGGATATGGGTCTTTAAGAAAACTCCGTTTGATATAGCCGCCCGTAAGGAAGGCAAAGAGAAAAAAGTAATAGCCAAAAATGCTAGGAAAACACTGAAAGAATATGAAATCTCCATACTATCGGAAATCGCAGATCTCGTAAGCGCTTGTGTTTTTCTTATTGTAAGCCGAAAGCACGAAAAGCATGTTGAAGAGAAAGATGAGAGATTGTGTGTACTCAGCGATCAAACTTTACATAAAATACAAGAGCTTTTATGAGCACGCCATTAAAGGAGATAAAAGAAGGAAAAGTTGTAATTTTAGGCCCTAGACTCGAGTTATATTCTGATAAAAATAGAATAGAACCTTGCTGGGCACCGATTTTTTATAATCCAGCTATGAAAACAGACCGAGATATAAGCGTGGCTTTTCTTTATGCTTTTCAGAGAGTGACAAACAGGAAGCTAAGGATCTGTGACGCCTTAAGCGCCACAGGAGTGAGAGGGTTAAGGTACGCTAAAGAAGTAGCCAATGTAGAACGTGTAGTAATAAACGACATAAACGAACTAGCGTACAATCTAATGAAAGTCAATATCGAGAAAAACGGTCTGAAAGGTATAGTATCGGCTTTCCATGCTGACGCTAACGTACTTTTAGCTCATTTTGCTCGCAAGGGTAAAAGGTTTAACGTAGTCGACATAGATCCATTTGGATCGCCCGTGCCTTTTCTCGATAATGCTATCAGAGCGGTAGAAAATAAGGGTCTACTCTGTGTGACAGCTACGGATTTAGCGCCATTAATGGGCGTGTTTAGAAAAGCTTGTATACGTAAGTACAGCGCAATCCCTCTTAGATGCATCCTTTCTCGAGAAGCTGGTCTAAGAATTTTAATAGGTTATACTGTGAGGATAGGCGCAAAATATGGATTAAAAGTAACCCCTCTTCTTTCTTATAGTAGGAGACATTATATGAGGCTTTTTTTAAATATACGCATTGGGAAGAAACGAGCTGACGAGAGTTTAGGTAAATTAGGTTATATAGCGTTTTGTCCTAGGTGTGGAAGAGTTTATATTGAAAAACACCCTTTCGCTCTGGAAAAGAATTGCAAAAAATGCTTGTCTAAAGTTGAAATTGGAGGACCCCTATGGCTTGGAGAGCTGGGTGACGAAAACATTCTAAGAGAGACCATAAAAATATACGAGGAGTTTTTTGGCGAGTCAAGCAAAGAAGGTTTAAGAATTCTTAAAAAACTCGCTGAGGAGTTAGATATGCCACCCTATTTTTACACTACAGACTTCATAACGAGGATTTATGGCTTTAAAAATGAACCTTCATTAAAGTCTGTTATTGAGGGATTAGAAAAAATGGGATACAGAACTACTTTCACTCACTTTTCTACTAAAGGGTTTAAAACACGAGCTAGTATAGATGCGATAGTTGAAGTATTTAATAATTTATTATCATCATAGTAAGTCATATGGTTAATCTGGCAATGTTCTTAGCGAATTAAATATTTTAACAGGAGCCGGATGACGAAGAATTCGGTAAATCTTTAAGTTAAGTATATCAAAGGAATCGCATCCTAACCTTTCCTTAACTCGACGTTTCATAATCAGATCTAATAAAACTTTCATTCCAGCTGATTTCAACCCATTTTCTCTCTCGAGATGCTTTAACGGCCATAAGGGCATTTTTAAGAGCCACATATCCTTCGACAGCGCTTACTAACGGCTTAACGTGTTTTTTCACACATTTTATAAAGTGGGAGTCCTCTAACAATAAAGGCTCGCTTGCCTCACTGCCGAAAACTACGTATTCCTGCCTGGTTCTACTCTTATAAGCCGCTAATAGGCCGTAGTAGTCTAAGGCTGTGCTGTGCTCTATTAACCCACGCTCGATAATCAACGATTGAAGTATGTAGTCGACGGTAATTGCTTTGTCGTAAGCATGTATGGATAAAACTCTTTTCTTAAATGTAGGAGAGCTTCTCCAGCTAACCCTTAGAAACACATGGAGATTTTCCGGAAATTCGAAAATTGTGCTCATCTCAACTTCGTGAGGATAATTGTAATTCCTCACGCCTATTGCCGCGACTCTCTTAGGGAGACTGCGAAGTAGAGAAGTTACTATATCTATGTCGTGAACCATTAAATCGTGGGCTACGCTGAGATATGATTCCGATTTAGAAGAGGGGGGACCGGGTCCTATTCGCTCGCCACTTATAAAAGCTATTTCGTCAATTTTAATCAGCTCGCCTAGCTTTTCTCTGAGAGCGGCGATGACCGGATTAAAACGTTCTATATGCCCGACGGCAACTACTCTTTCCTCTTTCTCCGCTAACTTAACTATATCGAGGGCTTCCTCAATGGTAACTGCTATCGGTTTTTCGATCAACAAATCGGTGGAATCTAGGAGGGTCTTCGCAACTTTATAGTGCAAGGCCGTAGGAACGGCTATCACGGCCGCATCTGGTTTTTCCTTATTTTTCATATCTATAATGTTGGTATAAATTTTTTCCACTTTGTAATCTTTAGCTACTTTCTTTAGAACCCCTAGATCAGGATCAACTAACACTAATTCATCGATTTCTCCTAAATCGGAAAGTTTTTTTAACACTCTTACGTGATTTCTCCCCCAGCGCCCTACACCTATCACAGCCACCTTCAAGGATATCCTCTCCAATCCGCTAAGAGAATTCTTAAATTAATACCTTTCCACACTGTTATAGAGTAGATCATTGATATAGCTAACGGTGGATCTAGATGAAAGATAAAAAATTAATCCTAACAACTGGCATGCCTGGTGCTGGCAAATCTTTAGTTAGTAAAGCGGCTAAAATGCTTGGTATACCAGTGCTAGTAATGGGAGACGTAGTTAGAGAAGAGGCTAAAAAGAGGGGATTAGAGCCTACTCCGCAAAACCTAGGATTAACGGCCAAGCTCTTAAGAAAGGAACACGGTGACGACATAATAGCTAAGAAAACTCTTGAAAAAGTGGTTTTACAGGATTCTAAAGTCGTACTCGTAGACGGTATTAGGAGCCTTCCTGAACTAGATTTCTTTAGAAGAAAGGTGAAAAATTTAATTTTAATAGCTGTTCATGCGTCTCCCAAAACAAGGTTTAAGAGATTATTAAAGAGAGGGAGAAATGATGATCCTAAGACTTGGGAGGAATTTTGTGAGCGGGATCGGAGAGAGTTAGAATTTGGAATAGGGGGTGTTATCGCGCTGGCAGATATAATGCTGGTTAATGAGGAAATTGATAAAAATGAGATGTTTAGAAAAGCTTATGAGGTTCTGGAAAAGGTAGCTGAGGATGAAAGTGATAGTTAGAGTTGAGGTTCGTCCAACTGAAAATTTAGAAAAAGTTCGAAAAGCTTTAGAAAACGTATTTGATGCTGAAGTTCTTAAAACGGAAAAAATTGAGGATTATACTTTATTAATCGCCGAAGGCTACAGTTATAGATGTTTATCAAAGTTATACAAAATGATTAGGTCTCAGTATATTCTAGATGCGGCGCGTGAACATTTGAAGAGGGGTGTTTATGATTATGGTGTTATTTTCTATCTAAATAAGCAAGCAGCATATGCTGGCGTCGTGTCATTCTGTAATCAAGAATACGGAGAGAGCCCTCTTGGTGCCATAGTGTTTGATGTACAGGTAAGTGATCCTCAAAGGTTGATCGATTGGCTAACTCCTCGCACGCTAAATGGTAAACCTATCAAAGAAATCGAACCTCCACTGGAAGATCCTTAAACCTTAACTTTTTAAAGAGAAGCATAACACTGCCTGAATCTCTCTTCTTGACTTCAATAGCCATCCCGTCGACGGAAAGAAATGACCTATAGAAAACTTTTCTTGAATCTCTGAGTAAGTTAACTAAATCTTCGCTGTAGCGTGAACTGTAATGGAAGAGGAATAGAAAACGTGTTCCAGCCTTTTTAGCTACTTCGGCCGCCTGAGATGCCGTCGAGTGACCAGATTCTATGGCATCACTTTCCAGTTTATCTTCAAAGGTTGAATCGTGAATTAGGACATCCGCTCTTTGAGAAAATTCTATTAATTTTTCGCAGTATCTCGTATCTCCGCTGTATACTATTTTTATACCTTCACGGGGTGGACCTAGAACTTCTTCTGGCGTCACGATTCGTCCCGAGGGAGTTTTAACGGGATATCCAAGCTGAAGTTTCTTCCATAGACGTCCTCTCGGCACACCTAGCTTTTCAGCTTTTTCTCTGTTAAACCTACCTGGTCTAGGCTTTTCTTCTATTGCATATGCAAAATTTACAATGGTATGTGAAGTCATTACAGCTTTTACTTGATATTCCCTATCGTCTACGAGAACTCCTTCTTTTACTTCGGTAAAGTGTAAGGGATAGCTTATCTTAATCTTTGTTTCTTCAAGGAAGCTTCTTAAAACTTTACCTAAACTTGTAGGACCAAAGATATGTAGAGGTTTTGTCCTGCCAAGCAGCGCGAATGTTTGAATTAAGCCTGGGAGACCAAAGTAGTGGTCTCCGTGCATGTGGGTTATGAAAATTTTCATGTCTTTATTTACTCCTAACCCGCTCTGTAGAAATCTGTATTGAGTTCCTTCTCCGCAGTCGAACATGAACAGTTTTCCTTTACGCCTAACAACTATACTGGGCAAGAATCTATCTCTGTGGGGTGTGCTGGCGTTTGTGCCCAAAAAGAACACTTCCATGTTCAAGCCTCTTTCCTAGCTACTACGAGAACTCGTATTAGGTTTTTGTGCACTCTAATTAAATGTTTCTCTTCGATCATAAACTCCTGCTCGAGGATTTTTTTGATATTATTCTCGGATTTTTTGGGATAGAGAATTACTAATCTTCCTCCTTTTTTTAAAACTCTCTTAGCCTCAGGTATGAAGTGAGTATATATGTAGCTAACGCCTCTACCCATAGTTGTGGAAGAGCGACCATAGGGAGGATCGGTTACTATAGCATCTACACAGTTATTTCTTAATGGAAGTTTGAGAGCGTCGCTTTGTAATATTCCGATAATGTTCTCCTTATTTGAATATATAGCTAGGTTTTCTAGGCATCCTCTCACTATACGCTCCTTTATATCGGAACCTAAGATATCGTAGCCTAAGATTCCAGCTTCTATTAATATGCCGCCAGTACCTGCAAAAGGATCAAAGATGAGAGAGTCACTTCCCGCTTTAGCTAAGTTCACCATGACACGAGATGTGTATACATCTAAGGCGCTAGACATGAAAAAAGGCCTTTTACGCGGGCTTCTGCTTAAAAACGTGCCTCTTTTTACACTTTTGAGTAATACTCCTAGTGAGAGGGTATTATCGTACAACACTCCGACCAGTATAAAATCAGGAGATTCAAAGTTCACCTTAGCTTTGCTTACTGATTGAATAATGTAAGATCCTATCGCCGATTCAATCTCGGTTGAACTATGCCTGACGTCGCATTCTCCCTTTTTTATGATTCGTACATAAAAACTCTTATTCTGGAGAAAGCTCAGATCGCGTTTCAACAGTATTTTTCTAAGGTTAGAAAGATCAAATGTCCTAAGGTAAACTAGTTCCTTAATTATGAGTTTTAACATAGATGCCCTATAAGAAATTCTATCGCAAATCTCTTTAAGATTGCCTGAAATCTCTATCCTAACTAGAGGACCTTTATTCGATAACAACTTATAGCTTACTTTTTCTGAAGCTAGAATCGAGAGTAATTCGCTTAGAGGTATGCTTCTGTGCTCTTCAGAGAGAAGAAACGTCAATACTCTATTCTCCGCCTTCTTCATGGGCTTCCTCTAAAGTCTCTTCCTCCTTTGTTAGGACTTCGAATTTTTTCCGAGTTACGAGAAAACTAGCCGCCAAGACGGCTACCATTAACGAGAAGATAGTCCAATAGATTAGCGCCTCCACATTGCCTTCTCCCCTCAGCAATCGAGCTATTTCAACTAACACTTGCCTAAACAGGAGAGTGAAAATGAGGAGTATGTATTCGCTCCAGCGCACAGGTCTATTAGACATTAAACTATCCGCTATATGCCCAGCAACCACTAGTGATGTCGAAATTATAATCAAATCAGCGACATAGACCTGCCCCCCTATCATGACTAATAGGAAGTTTCCCACGGCTTCGGATAAAGTTTCGACACCGCTGCCTACTATTTCGTTAACCCCCAACACCGAAGTTATCGATATTAAAGCTAAACTGGCTATCAAGGATAGAAACGTTATTGGACTATTGAGGTAGACCTGTTTAATTTTCTCGTCCAGGGAGAAACCTTTTAAAGCTAGTATGGTTCCTAGCACGGTTGTCAATAGAGGCCATATATACTGGGGGACGGTGTAAGACATAATAGTGCCTAAGATTATGAAAAGACCCGGTAATCCGAGCGAATACTTCCTGTATTTTTCTTCTCTCACAAGTTTTTCTAAGTATCTGATTACTAAAATGAACGATTCTTCTATACCTCGTGACTGCTGAACTATAACTCTTTTGACGGAGATAACTGGTACTTTTGACTGAATTATGGGTAGAACTTGTTCATCGGTAGGACCGTCAGAAACTAAAACCACGCCTTTAGCTTTAAATTTTGAAAGAACAGTGGCCAGTTCCACGGAAATTTTCATATCTGCTTCTATGCCTTCTTCAGGAGTACCTGCTACCACGGCTATTTCCACGTTTTCTCCTTTCATAACTTTACACATTCTATCGTATACTTGTATGGCGGCGAAAAGAGCGTTGGAATCAGAGTCTTCCGGCCGCTTTACTGCGAAGTCTATAGCTGCTTTCAACACGTTGCTTCTTCCTATTATTGGCGTTTTAAAGTTAGTTATCTGACCGATGTCGTCATCTCTATCTACGCATAATACCAGTAGTTTTTCTGGAAACGCTGTTTTTTCCTCCATTAACAGCTCGACCCTAAGATTATGAAGCTGGAACAAATATTTAATAATTTAGGTTTTCGGAAAAATTAGGGTTTAATCATATTAAATTCAACTAATAGTTTAAATTCTTCAAAAGTTAGCCTTTCTCCTCGCTTATATTTTTCGTATACTTCTTTAGCTTTAGAGTATAAGCTCTTTCTTCTCTCCTCTATTATCCTCGATAGCTGGCTCGCTTTTAAGAGTATAGCTATCCTTTCGATTTCTTCTTGAAGTTTCCGAATCTCATTGTTAGTCTCGATGAATTTTTGATGATATCCATTCGCCTCGTTTCTTATTTTATCGCGTTGCTCTACTAGGTTCTCTATTTCAGTTTTTAGCTGATCTCTCATGCTCTTCAATTTCGTAAGTTCATCTTTTAAAGAAAGATACTTATTGGAATACTCGTTCATCTTATCTATTATTTCCTTTCTCATCGCTATCAAGGATGCTATCTCTTCTTTAATTTTAGCAACTTCTTCTCTAAGCTTATTGTATTTGCGAACATTTGCTAAAGTTCTGCCAAGTTTTTCGATGCGTTCGACGTAAATTTTTTCTTCTTCAAGGGGCATAGACCTGGTCTGATACTCCCATTCTAGTTTCTCTAGTTTTTCAGCGAGGTCCTCCTCTGAGGGTAAACGTCTTCCTATTAAAGCTCTTAGATTCTTCATTTTTTCGCGTTTTTCACGCAACAAACTTCTGAGTTCAGACAATTTCTCCGATATTTTGTTTTTCTGTTCTTTTAACTTGCGAATTTCCTCTATTAACCTATTTTTCTCTTCTATAATTTCGGATATTCTAGCTCTATATTCAGCTAAAACTTCTCTTTTTTCTCTTATTCTCAGGGATAGTATCTTTACTTCATTATTTAGTTCATCACGTTTCGCTCTCAAGTTTAGGGCTTCCGCTTCTTTTTCTCTCAACGCATTTTTTAACTCTTGTAGCCTTTTTTCGTATTCTATTGAATCCCCTTCGATTTTACCGTTACTATTTCCTCTCATGTGATCACATGGGAGAACTTTTTGATTTCAAGAACTGAAATCCGTTTGTTGTTTACGGCTAGCATATGGCAGCCCGGCTTTAAAGCCTTGAGCATCTAAGTCTACATCTACCATCTCTTTATAAATCTTACCATCCTACAGCAAGTTAACCCTTAGACTTATTAATCAAATCCAAGCACAGAAATATACGTTAAACCAAGAACATCCTCATTTAAATCTCAAATCTCCTACAGCGTTAGATGAGTAGTATTTTTATTTGTCGAAAGTTAATACATAAGCAGGTGCTAATTTGGTATGAGGATTCACGGAGAAATAGTGCTAACGGAGCACGCAGAGGTAATAAACATTCTATATTCCTCCCTTTTACCTGAAGTACGCACCCCTCCCTCATACAGATCACGCAGCGAAATTAGAGTTTCTCCCCAAAAAATGGTCTTAACTATAGAAGCAGCAGATCTAGTTAGCTTTAGAGCTGCCGTGAATAGTTATTTAAGGTTGATAAATGCCTTGATAAGAGTTTTAAGAGAAATAGACTAGGTATAGGTGAAGGTCTATGGGTCAGGAAGTACCACCTGGATTAAAAACACAAATCGCTAGGTTGCAGAGGCTACAGGAAGAGCTTCAATATGTTCTCTCGGCAAAACAACAGTGGCAAGCCCAGTTATACGAAGTTAAAAGCGCCTTGGCAGAATTGGAAAAACTTCCGGAGGGCAGGCAAATCTACAAAATAGTAGGGTCGATAATGGTCAGTAAGGATAAAGAATCGATAATGAAAGAGTTAAACGAGAAGAAAGAGCTTATAGAGATGCAACTTGAAACTCTGAAAAAACAGGAGGAAATGCTTAGGAAGCAAGTTGAGGATTTGGATAAAAAATTGCGCTCGAGACTGGGCGGAACTAGCATTGCTGGTTAAAAGGCTGAGTGAGGATCAACGCAGGAAAATAATCGAAGAGATTTCAAATTCTATTTCTAATTTCTTAGATGTTCTCGTAAAGGAGAATAAAGTAAGAACTTACGAGTTAAGCATTAAACTTTCAGATGATTGGCCCTATACATTGGAGATCGACCTCTCAGTCTCTGTAAATCCATTTTGGAGCGATAAGAAAGAAGAAATAACAAAAGAGGCTATGGACTTAGGATTTAAGAAGGCTAGAGAGATCTTCTCTAAAATAGGGTTAAGCGAGCTATGAATTTCTTACAGAAAATCGAAGATTTTTTGAACAAGTATAAGCCTAAATCCGTAGGAATAATTACGCATGTGAATTCCGACCCTGACGCTGTGGCCAGCTGTGCAGCCTTAAGCTTGCTTTTATCTAAATTCTTCAAAATTGAGGATATCGAAGTTGTATTCCCTCAAGGCCCTAGTAAAATCTCCAAAAGGTTGCTGGAAGAATTTTATTGTTTATCGTTCTCCGAAGAATGTATAACAAAAATTTGTGACGTCTATTTCGTCGTAGATACTCAATTCTTTCAACAATTGGAAAATTGTGAGGAGGTGATTTTCCAAAAGCCCTCCTTTATTATTGACCATCATGAGCCTATAGAGCAGGTTGTGAAAAAAGCATGCGGCTATATTATTGAGCGAGAAACTGCTGCTAGTGTCCTAGTTTACCAGCTGATTTTAGAAGCTGGTATAGACCTACCCTTAGGTGTGCTTCACTTACTGGCGGCAGGTATAGTCTACGACTCGCGCCGATTCGTCCATTCAACGTCTAGAACTTTTAAAGTTTTCTATGAGCTATTAGAGAATGGAGTCAACTACGATAAAGTCCTAGAATTCTTAAAAAGCGAGGCAGAAATCCCGGAACGGATAGCTCGCCTAAAAGCCGCTAAAAGGGCTTCAATATTCAAAAGCGAAAAGTGGATCTTAGCGCTAAGCAGGGTAGGATCTTTCGAAGCCTCCGCGGCTCGCGCTCTTATAGATCTAGGAGCAGATGTAGCAATCGTGGGAAACGAAGACGACGGCTATATTAGGATAAGTGCACGAGCTTCGTCGAAATTTTTGAGAGAAACCAAAGTAAATCTAGCATCAGATCTCATGATGCAGTTAGACAAAGTAGCTGAGGGAGTAGGAGGAGGTCATAAAATGGCTGCCGGATTCAACGGTAAGGGAGATCTCGAACTAGTCTTTCAATTTATCAAGAAGAAACTTGAGGCTCTACTAGGGGAGAAGTTTAAGCCTGTGAGCTAACCTTCTGTTTTTCAGGAATTTTGAGGGGTATCTCGAAAGTAGGCGTTAGAACTTTTATTTTTCTAACCTCTACCTTTTTAATGGGGTATATTTTCTTGGCTCTATTGAATATCTCCTGAGCAATTATTCCAAGAACGCTCTCTTGAACATACTCGTCGAAGGTTAGCTGTGAAGCCTTTTCTAACAATACTTCCGTCATAATTTTCCTTATAGCCTTTTCTTGGGAAGTTTTAACCCTATGCATAGTTATTGCCATAGCCATAACTCTTAGCCTTATTCCATCCTTTGTGACTAAATTCACTATGGCATCTATCCGTGTGGTGCCTCTCCTTACTAAGCTCCTAATATAATCGCCGGAGAGTTCAAAACCCTTAAATTGGGTGTACGCTTTGTCCCCGTCCACTTTTACTATCTGGAACTTAAGCTTTATAGGTAGCTGAGACACGTCCTTTGTTATATCATAGAAACTGACTTCCATAACTCTTCCAAGCAGGTGTTTTTCAGAGTTAGCCGGTATTACCCCTAGTTCTGCAAAGCCGAAGGCATGTGAGGCGTAAACGGTGAACCATTTCTTTGCAGCCCATTTATCTCTGGCTACTTTTGATAGCTTAGACAATTTCTCACCCAAGCGTAGCTACTTCGATAACACACATGGTTTTATTAAGTTTTCGGTTTTAAATCTGTCACTATTTTCTCTTCTCAAACTTCAAGCGATTTCATAACGGCATATAGGTTTGCTGTTAAATCATTGAATAATCCCTTTACCTTAAGTATATCAGAACCGCTAATTTTGCATATTAAACGATTTTTTTCAGCTTTGCATAAAACCTTACTAAGAGGAAGATGTTTATAAACAGTATTGTCCGGCTCCATGGCTTTAGATAAAATTTCGAGATGTTTTATTTCATATAGTTCAACTATTATTTCAATTTCCAAAAATCCCTACCCTCAAATCTAACTATAAAGGATTTAATAAAAGCGTCCAGTTTTTCTGCGGGAATTAACGCGCCGCCCGCCCTCAAATGTCCTCCTCCTACGCCCCCTACATCTCTAGCGGCATCTCTGAGGGCTAGGCCTAAATTCTTACTAGTATCCTGCTCTGGCACTCTTTTAGTCAGCCTTCCCGAGATTTTAAGTTTATCCGTTAAATCGCCGCGGCCTACCACTATAACAACATTTGCTTCGTCGCTCCAAATCGAGGAGAGAATAGAAGCTACTGCACCGGTTATCCTGCTATCGGCCACATCTCTTAAATCTACAATGGCGTGTCCCTCTATGATCTTTTTCCGCTCATGAGCTTTTTCTATAACTCTAGCTAGGGTCCTCCTGTATTCTCTAGCTATTTCTAGAGCTTCTCCCAGTACTTTTTCTCTAACTCCTATACATATGGCGATAGCGACGCCATATCTTCCCATCCTACCGCAGGAATTAAGTATCTGAACGTATTCTCTTGCATCATGTAGGAAACTCTCCTCATGTTCGCTCTGGAGATAATAGTTTGTACCAAAGATTCTTTCAGCATCCTTTAGGGGGACACCGGCATCCAACATATGCTTTATGAGAGCTGTAGCTAGTTTTTTAATTTCATTTTTAGATAGATCCTTCATGTACCTTAGTTCGCCGTTTTTGCTCGGCTCTATGCCAATTTCTTTCAGAAACATTAGGCAGGAATCTTCCTTACCGCTAAGCCCGGGAATATAAGGGTCGAATGTATATTCGAGAGCTTTGAGAATGGGTCTACTTTTTGAACCAGCGAGGCGTAAGCCTATCTCCCGCCTCACGAGGCCATATTCCTCGGCTTCTTTAGCAACTATCTCATTTAGCCCCACTAGAGAGAATCGTGGTCCCACATCTTGTCTATCTCCTAAAGCGCCCACTATGGCTAAAGGAGAGTGCTTTATCATCTCGTCGTCAATTGTTTTAAGAAAGAGGTAAGTTAGAGTGGAGGAGCTAGATTCTATAGAACCGTTTATGCCGTGGAAGTAAGGGTTTACCTCTAAGATGTCTTCCTTCCTGGGCGATTCTTCGGGTTGGTGATGGTCTATAATGAAGACTTTTTTCCCTTTTAATTGCGTTTTAATTAAACTATACTCACCGCTTCCCAGATCCGTGAAGATTATCTTTTTATAGCTTAAGTCCTTCATCTTGGAGAGCGTATGCTCGTCTATTTGTTCTACTATACGCAAGTGAAAAGGTACGCCATTTTTTCTCAATAGGATCGCGGAGAGGGACGCTGATGTAAGTCCATCAGCGTCATAATGGGAAATTAAGAGAACCGGCTCTCTTTCATCCAATACTTGTTTACTAAATTCTTCTCTTTGAGAATTTACAAAATTTAGGAAATCTGCGTATTTATCCGCAATTCCCATGTTTTAAAAAAGCCTCCGCTATTAAGCAAATATGCTTATACGCTCTGGCTTATACTCCCAGTCTGGAGGCAGCACCCTCCTTGATTTATAATATCTTACCAATCTCCTAATTTTTGATTCAATTAGCTGTAAACCTCTCTTAGAATGGTAATCTTTCGGGTGCTCTTCTAAATGTCTGCGTACTCTCATAGCTCTCCTTATCAAGTTGTATAAGTCCTCAGGGATCTCCGGAGCCAACCCCCTCTCTCTTAAAATTTGAGTAATCTTTTTCTTAGTAACCATCTTGGCCAAGGGTATACCGTACTGATCCCTGAGTATAATTCCAATCATAGACGGCGGATAGCCTTTTTTAGCTAGCGAAACCACTAGTTCCTCGACTTCCACTGGAGAGTATTTTACCCAGGGGGGCACCGATTTCCTCGCTGGGCGTGTAGAGTGAGACTTCCCCTTCTTTTTACTTTTCCTCACTCAATCACCTAGACGCTATTTCTTACTTGGATTTATAAAACCTTCGCTCATTTTAGCTTGTGTCTTCTCTCGGCAACATACCTTCCTCTCATTCTTATCTCTTCTACTCTTTTTAACACTGCGTCAACGTACTCTCCCATGATTTCTTTATAACCCTTCACAAATTCCTGAAAAGCCATATTTACATAGCTTGGATGAGTGCTTTCAAGCGCTCTCAAGAGTAGGTGTATATCCACAGCTCTATCTTCGAGTTCGTTGCTAAAGTAGCTAAGGCCAAAGTCTATTAGAAAAACTCTATCCCCCACCAATATCATATTAGAGGTAGTTAGATCTCCGTGTATCACTCCTATCTTATGTAGCAACCCTACTTCTCTCCCTATAATTCTAAAGTATCTTTTAATTTCTGCATCACTAAGGGAGGTCATAACGTCTCTCAACCGAGCTCCTTCAATATAATCCATTACTATTTCGGCTTTTTCTGTATTTACGTACAGAACCGTGGGTACGGGTATTCCGCTTTTCCTACAAGCGGTTAATATCCTAGCTTCGAGAACAGTCCTCCTGTTTCTAATTCTATCGTCTAGAATGGGATCACGATACTCTTTCCTAATGCGGGTCTTGCGAACAACTTTAAACCCATGGAATTCAGTTTTTACTAAAATTGCTTCAGCACCTATGCCTAGCACTTCCTCCATAGGGCCTCCACCTGTTCAAGCCTCCAAAGTGGCTTTATAAAACTTTCACCCACGGGAATAGTAATTCCCGAGGTTAAGGCTAAGTAGCCGGTGTACGCTATCATAGCTCCGTTATCGCCAGCATATTCCGGCTTTACGCTGGAAAATTTAGCATTGTGTATTTCAGCCATAATGGATAATTTTTCTTGTAATATCTGGCTCCTTGCGACGCCCCCGGTTAGAACTATCTCTTTTTTCTTTGTATGTACTAGGGCGCGCTCAGCTACCTCCACTAGCATGCTGTAAGCTATCTCGACCAGACTATAACAAACATCTTCTATAGGATAGCCTTTTTTATACAATTCTAGGGCACGGGTTAAAAGACCCGAATATGATACATCCTGACCTTTAACTATATACGGCAAATCGAGAAGCCGCCCGCCTTTCCTATAAAGCTTCTCTACCTCGGGAACTCCCGGAAAGCCAAGTCCAGTCTCCCTAGCAAAAACGTCAAGGCAGTTGCCCAGAGAGATGTCTAGGGTTTCTCCGAAAATGCGGTAGCGTCCCTCGACATAGGTGGTTATCAACGTGTTACCCCCCGCCACATATACCACAAGTGGATCGTTCATTCCAGTAGAATAACGTGCTATTTCGATGTGCGCAATTGCATGATTCACAGGTACTAAAGGTTTTTTATATTTGAGAGCTAGAGCTCTAGCTACAGATGCGCCTATTCGCAGACAGGGGCCCATACCCGGACCTAACGCTACTGCAAAAGCGTCGATATCTTTAATTTGACACCCCGCTGTTTGCAAAGCTTTCTTTAAAACCGAGGGCAAGGCTTTGCTATGATGCTCCGCGGCTTCTCGCGGGTGAATCCCCCCATTAACGGGTTTGTATACGGATTTTTCGTTAGCAATGATTCCGTGCTCTGAGGAGAATATACCGACGCCGACTGTATGAGCAGTGCTTTCTATGCCTAAAACCAGTACTTCCTCCATCAGAATATAATAAATTGAGTTAGTAATATAATGCTACGCCTTACTTTTCAGAAATATAGTATAGCCACACCTTCCGCAATGCCACCTTTCCACGGGCTGTTTGTGATGAGCCATAATTGCGCCGCATTTAGGGCAAACCTTGTTCTTCAGTTTTATTTCCCCCTTTTCGTAATCAAATTCATATCTTTTATGAGCACGCGCCATCTCACTCACTCTCCTGCTTTGGCGTATTACGTTTTATAATATACTCGGGCTCTATTGCTACAGCTCTCTGCGGGTCGTTATACACGTGAATTCTAGCTACGCTACGCCCGGTTCCGTATTCCGTCTTAATAATCCTTACGTATACATTTTCCATAGGAACTTTGAGAATTTCAGATATTTTTCTCCTAATTTCAATTCTCGAAGGGGTTCCTTTCCCTATATGAAATATTACCGCTTTAATTTCCCTCCTACCCACAACCTTATTTTGAACGTCTTCAATTATCTTTAGCTCGTATTCCTCGCTCAATATTTACCACCCGTACGCAGACTAGAGCGAGTGTTTTATTAAAATTTTTCTACCCCTGTGCGCTCCAGTGATAGGTAAATCTATTATCATTAACGTCTATCCTTATCGTTAGTTCGCTATCAGCTTCAAGCCGAAGCTTTATAAAAGCCAGTTAAGCATTCTGCTCTTTGGTTTATTTTAAAAGAATTTTCAATTAGAGATCATATTTCGTTATTTTGGATGAGTTTTATGGGATTTTAATATATAATTTAAGAGAAAATCGGAAAAAGTTTTGTTAATGTACCTGTTAGAAATGATTACAACAAGCGCTTCTTTAGGTTGTCCGTATATTACAAAGCTGTTTTCGGGCGATAACAGTAGAGAAGGAATGACTAGTAGATCCTCTTCTCCTTCGACTACTACGACTACTTTTTTCCCATTCAGAGCTTCAGCTATTCCTTTACTTATTGTAAGCCATGAAGCTTCTAAAAGGTGAGATGGAGGGTTTTTTACATGAAAAATTTTATTAAAAAATTCCAGTATAGGAGTTTCTCTCTTCTTTCTCATAGTTTTGTAGTCGATAATAGCGATGTCCGGGCATAAGCGGCCTTTTACTATTAAATTATGGGAGACTACATCACCTACGGAAATTAAAAGCTTGGGCCTAAAATCTTGTATTAAAATTTTTAGCTTCTTTATGCTTTCCTCTTCTTCTTTAAAAATGGGTATTCCTAGAGGCTTTCTTAGAACAACCTTTATGTCTTCTTCAAATAGTAAATCCTTTAGTAATTCTCTTCTAACGAACCTTAAGCGCATACTTTCCAGGTTTTTCGATATTTAACTTTTCAGCTAGAATAGATCTTTCAGCATCACTTATTATAACCATTCCAATCCAGTCCGTTGAAAAGTCACGGCTACCACAGTTAGGACACGAATCCGTTTTCAGCGGAACAAGTAGTTTACAGCGCCGACATGCCTTTAGAGAGATACCGGCTCTCCTCATGGTTTAACACCCTTAGCAGCCTCTCTCGCTTTCCTAACATCGTGCTCTATCCACTCTATTTTCCCGAGATAGGGCTGTCTCATGGTGAGACCTATCTTCAACATTTTCGCCTGACCGCCATAGCTAATCTGGACAATACGTGCTCTAACCTTATCGCCTTTCCTTAATATACGTCCCGTTTTAGAGCCTAGCATAGCACCTTGTTCTCTACTAAATGAGAAGTAATCGTCATGTATCTGTGATTTATGTATAAAAGCGTCCACTGGTCCTATGCGCGCCAATAAGCCGAAATCCTCAACGGTAACAACTTCTCCTTCAACTACTTCTTTCAATACTGGAGTGAACACAAGTGCGTCAAAAGTAGCTGTGTGGTATACAGCACCGTCTCCTGGAGCTATTCGTCCTATATTTTCTACATCTACGTCAAGGATACTTACTATTAAACCTAGATCTCTTATTATTCTTCCTTCGAGGTTTTCTTTTAACACTCTTAGCGCGGAATCTTCGAGCGGTAGCGAGAACATGCGCGGTGGTATCCGTATAACGTCTTTCATCTTAACTATTTTGAACACTTCTGTATCACCATTGATTGCAACGCTCTTCCAATCTAAGGAACTCTCACCAATAAATATTTCTGTCTAAGACGAGCTTACTTTCTTCCCTCACGTATATAACTGGTATGCCTTTCTCTTTTAACTTTTTTCTCAACTCTCTATCATCTGTCGCCACTATACCCTCCAGTTTTTCCGCTAGAATAGCTATTTTTTCATCAGTTGATAGTTCGCCTAAATATTCATCATCTATAACCTCGATGCTTTTCTTCTTCAACAGGTTGAGGGCTATATTCGCTATCCTTGAAATTCGCCAAGAACCCCGCTTAGCCATTTTCTCGAGCTCACGTAACGTACTACTTGTTACACAAAGCTTAACAGGGTGCTCTATGATGGCAATTATTTCGTTCATAAAGTCTATTTTGTTCTCTAGCGAGTGTATTATTATATCTGTATCCATGATAACGACTTTCCGTTTTCGTCTAGATTTATTCATATTATTTCTCATTTTATTCATCTTTCTAACTATCTTCTACGTTTTTCTTAAAGATTCTTAAATCTAACTCGTTTGATATTGTAAATATATGGTTGGGCGAATTAATAAATAACCCTTAACTTTTACATCACATGCATTTTGAAGCGGAGGCGACTATGTCCGGGAAACGTCGGAAACGTGTTATAATAATGGGAGCGGCAGGGCGTGATTTTCACAATTTCAACGTGTATTTTCGGAACCGACCTGAGTACGAAGTAATCGCTTTTACAGCATCTCAAATCCCCAATATTACTGAGCGTAGATACCCTCCCGAGCTTTCAGGTCCGCTATACCCAGACGGAATACCCATCTATCCTGAAGATCTACTCCCTGAACTTATCAAAAAATATGACGTAGACGAGGTAGTGCTATCGTATAGCGATCTCCTATACGAGGATGTAATGCATAAAGCTTCAATTGCTCTCAGCTCGGGCGCTGACTTTAAACTCTTAAGCGTGAAAAATACTATCCTTAAGACTAATAAACCGGTAATCTCCGTCTGCGCAGCTAGAACGGGTGCTGGAAAGAGCACAGTTAGTAGGCGTATAGCTCAAATACTCAAGAAATACGGCGTGAAGTTCGTCGTTATTAGACACCCGATGCCCTATGGAGATTTAAAGAAACAAATACTTCAAAAATTCGAAAAATTCGAGGATTTAGACAAGTATGAATGTACAATCGAGGAAAGAGAGGAATACGAACCTCATCTAAGAGAGGGAAATGTAGTTTACGCAGGTGTAGATTACGAGAAGATTCTATCCGAAGCCGAAAAGGAAGCACAAGTTATCTTATGGGATGGCGGAAATAACGATTGGTCATTCCTCGAAACAGAGCTCTATATAACGGTGGTCGACCCATTAAGGCCTGGGCATGAGTTAAATTCGTTTCCAGGAGAAGTAAACGTACGTTTAGCGGATGTTATAGTAATAAACAAAGTGAATTCTGCCAGAGATGAAGACGTAGAAAAAGTCATTCAGAATATTAGAAAAGTGAACAAAAAAGCAATTATAATAAGGGCAAAATCCGAAGTTAGCGTCGATAATCCGCAAATAATAGAAAATAAAAGAGTTCTCGTCGTCGAAGATGGACCTTCGGTAACACATGGAGGTCTTCCCTACGCAGCCGGTTATATAGCTGCGATAAAGTACAAAGCGAGAGAAATTGTGGATCCACGGCCTTATGCGGTGGGTTCGATAAAAAAGGCCTATGAGGAGTATACTCATTTAGGCCCAGTACTCCCCGCTCTAGGATATGGTAAAAAACAGATGAAAGAGCTCGAAGAAACTATAAGTAAAATCGAGTGTGACACGATAATCCTTGGCACGCCCTCTGACATAACTAGGTATCTTAACGTTAAGGTACCCGTAGTCCATGTATATTATGAACTTAAAGAGTTAGGCAAGCCGGATCTAGAAGATATCCTCAAAGATTTCCTTATAAAGCATAAATTGATAAAAAGTTGAAATAATGATATCAACAAAACCGTATTTGGCTTTTTGACCGCGTAAAACGTCATTATAAATAAAAATTAATTTAATTTTTAAATTTTATTAGAAATGTAAACAAGTGCTGGGTGAGAATTTGAAGGTAATACTCGCGGCTGTGCCAGGAGCTGGTAAAACCACAACGCTACAGATATTTTCTAAAATGAAGCCACATGTAAAAATTGTGAATTTCGGAGACTATATGATGAAAATTGCTAACGAAAAATTCGGTATAAAGAAGAGAGATGACATGAGAAAGAAGTTATCTCTTGAAGACTATAGATGGATTCAGGTAAAGGCTGCTGAAGAGATAGCCAATATTAGCGGAGACTTAATTGTGGACACTCACTTGGCTATTAGAATGGAGATAGGGTATTACCCGGGTATGCCTAAGGAAGTCATATCTAAGCTAAAGCCCGACATTATAGTACTCTTAGAATTTGATCCCAAAGTCATCCTTGAGAGAAGGAGAAAAGATTTAACAATAAAAGGAAAGAAGATAACCGAAATAGGTACAGTCGTTGAGAAACGGGAACGCGAAATTGAAAACGAAGAAGACATAGAGCTTCACCAGCAAATGAATAGGTATTTCGCTGCCGCCGCGGCAAACGAAGTACAGGCAACCGTAAAAATCATAAACCTGCGTAACATACCTCAAACTAGGCTTTTCGAGCACGCGGAGACGGGAGCGAAAATATTAGCTTCCCTTTTCGGTTAAACTTAAACACTTAAACTACGATGGTTCAAATGATGGAGAAAAAAATCGAAATGACAATAGAAGATCTCAAGAAGATTTATAGTTATGCTCTATCCCACTGTAGAGAGGTCTGTCCCGAGAAAAGAGATCCAGATACCTGTATAATTATGGTGGAGATAGGTAAACTTCTAAACATGGCGCCACCTTGTGTTGAAGATTATGGAGGATTCGGTGAAAAAGTCTTCAAGAATTTGATTAAGGAGATTGAAGATAGGAGAGGAAAAACTATAAACGAGGTGCTAGAGGAGATTAGAGATAAAGGCTATAAGAGTTTACAAGATCAAATAGATGAAATGGATGGACAATTTGCCCTCGATGTTTTGAAAGCTTATGAAAAAAGGAAGAAAAAGCTAAAAGAGGAAAGAGAAGTTTGATTGTACTTTTTGTAGTAGGAACTGCGGGATGCGGAAAGAGCACCTTCACTAGGGCTTTTGCCGAATTCCTTCAGAGGAAATCGGTAGATGTCATAAAGGTAAACGTAGATCCAGCGGTTGAAGAGCTTCCTTATGATCCCGAAGTCGATGTAAGAGATTATATTTCTGTGAGAGAAGTCATGGAGAAGTATGGGCTAGGACCTAACGGAGCTATAATAGCTTCTGTAGATTTATCTTTAAATTATGCTCATTTTCTCAGAGAAGATATCGAAGAGTTAGGCGCAGACTATGTAATAGTGGATACGCCTGGGCAAATGGAACTCTTTGCTTTTCGCAAAACAGGAGAATTCTTCACCTCGTTCTTATGCAAGGAAAACTGCTTCGTAATCTACATCCTAGACGCTGTCCTAGCCCGCTCCCCCTCAACCTTTCTTTCATCGCTATTTCTAGCTGAGGCTGTAGATTTCAAACTTAAGAAAACACAAATTAATGTTATAAACAAAATAGACCTTCTCACGCCTAAAGAATTCGAGAGCATAAGTGAATGGATAGAAAACCCGGAAAAGTTAATGGATGATTTATATAAGGAGACGCGTGGACTTGAGAGAGAACTTAGCGAAGGTCTTTTTCAAACTTTAAGACACTTTTTAGAAAATATAGCAATATATCCAATTTCTGCAAAAAATATGCTAGGTTTAGATGCAATTTATGGTATAATTCAGCAAATAACAATGGGAGGAGAGGAAGTCGATACTGGGTGAACTATATCGGAGCTTTGTAGAGGACTCGACTCACTTTTAAAAAAGGTCCGTCTGCCTTACCGCTCGGCTTCACAAATTTCACAAGATAAGGAATTTTCTCCATATTGGTTTCCTCAACAAAAAGCAACCTGTCAAAAACGGGAGCCAGAAACTTCAAACTAGAAGACTCAGTATAATTCACCTGTAAAGCTTCCGAAAGCGAGAGAGCAAAGTCTTTAGCAGCACTGGAAGCGTTTTCAAGGACAGCTACGCTGAATTTCTCAAAGGAAACCGGAGCAACTTTGATTCTCAACTCGCGAGCTAGCTTAACACCAGCTAAAGAGATGATTATGGGATAGAAGAAAAATTCATCCTCCATTATTGCTAAAAATACTAGCCTACCTGGATTACCATGCAAGCCTCTGCCAACTATTAAAACGGACTTAGCCTCACAAGCTCGAGCTTTTTCCGCTAATTCTACAATGTTGCTCTTACCCCTATTTACACGGATAGCGTCTGGAAGAGCGCGCGCGAGATCGTTGGCAAGGGATCTAACTCGCGGATTTACGTGGCGCGTAGTAGTAACGATAATACGCACTTTTAACACCAAAACTGAGAAGTAGAATTTCTGTTCTCATCGAAGCGTTATCCTAACCCTATTTTCTTAAGCTCTTCAGGCGAGAATGTACGTCCAGCGGCAGTTCGCGGAACCCAGGCTCCACCAGCAAATGTATATCCGCATTTTCTGCAAGTCCATATCCCGACGCTTACTCTCTTGAGTTTACCAGGCATTCTGCAACGAGGGCATCTATGGGGGGCGCGCATTTTCTTTTCTATGATTCTGACTTTCTTTCTAAGCGTCGCGCCGTACCTAGCTCCGAAGCGTCCAGCGCTACCTACCACTTTTGTCCTGCCCACCTTTACCACCATCCGGTCATAGACTTTTTCGGGGTTAAGCTATCCTAACAACCTTAGCCTCCTTTATATTTGTTGCTTCAGGGGTTTTCTAAAATTCTGATATAATTGTGGTAATTAACCTTCCTCCATACAGGGTATTGCTTCACTAAAAAGAAAGATTATTTTAGTGTAGTAGATTTTAATAATAGAGGATATGTTAGAGTTTCAAAAAGGGATAAAGCCTAAGTTTCAGGTTTTGATAGGGGGAGCGTCTCCCTCAACTTTCTAGAGACTTTTATGGCTATGTTCTTAGCTTCAATTAGCTCTCCATATGTGAAGACACCGGGATGGCCTTTCTGGATTCCTGTAATATTTTCATTTTCATCTATTACAAAGGTTATCCTAGCGTCCATGACTAGTTCCTCTTCATATGATGGGTCAACAATTAGCTTATCGCCTATCTTAGCGATAGTCACGAAGATGGGGATGTTACCTATAGGAAGCGGTACTTGCTCGTCGGTGATAACGATTTCGCTATTCTCAACTACCGCTTTATTGTACTTCGCCGTTAAAATCGCTGAGACCGAAGCTAGAGCAGAGGCATCTATTATATTGCCTCCATAATCCAGAGCGTATATATCAATAAACACTGCCCATACTTTTTCTCCGGGGATAAGCACTAGCTCGTCGAGCTTTATTATTTCGGCGCTTCTAAGTCCGCGATCTACTACTCGGGAAAGTTCTACATCGTCTTCGCCTGGAGGGCCGGGTTCAAATATTGGAGAGGCTAATGGTATAAGCTCAGCGTTCACTATCTGTATGCCTCGGTCGGGGGTATCGGGGAAAGGCCGGTCTACTTGTATTTTAACCCCTGTAATGACGGTCGTATCGCCGAGTTTTACAATAGACGATCCGTTAGCCTTACCTATAAGCCCAGTTGTGATCTGTATTTTACGATAGTCCTCGAGCCCCCTATTGTCTATTCTCTCGTTCTTTCTTAGTAGCGAAAGTATCGTCTCTTTCTTTATTTTCGGTATTACTAACTCGGATTTACTATTCACCTTCTAAAACCTCCTTGCTTATCTCAATATACTTTCTTTTTAAGGCTTCTTTCTGAATCTTATATATCTTCTTTATCGCCTCGATAGCCATTTTTAACCCCTTCTCAAATTCCTCCCCACTAAACCTTCCGTCTGCTTGAAGTAAAGTTATTTGACCTAAACTAGGCATCATAGCCACAGGCATATCCCCTTCTCCATACTGATCCTCTAAACCGTTCAGGTCTATTGCTAGCTCTCCCTCGATTTTGCCTACAGCCACAGCAGCTACTAAGTCTCTCAGCGGTATACCAGCATCGGCTAAAGCGACGGAAGCCGCTGTAATGCTCGCAGTTCTAGTCCCTCCATCAGCTTCCAAAACCTCAATAAATATATCGATAGCTGTTCGGGGGAATTCCTCTATAAAAATAGCTGGCTCTAGTGCTTCTCGTATAACCTTAGATAACTCTATTTCTCTACGCGAAAAGCCGGGGGATTTCCTCTCCTCAACCGAGAAGGGAGCCATATGATAGCGGCATCTAACTATCGCTCTATCCGGTATTACTACGTGTCGTGGATGCGCTTCTCTTGGCCCATACACGGCGACTATTATCTTATTTCTGCCGAGCTCTATGTAGGCTGACCCGTCTGCATTTTTTAAGAGTCCGACTTGAATTTTTATAGGCCGTATTTCGTTAAGCTTTCTACCGTCAGTTCTAAGACCGTTCTCGTCCAATAATTTCACTAATGCTTTCCCAGTCATCTACCTCCCTCTCTTTACTTCATTTAAGAACTTTTTTATTCTATTGGTTAATCCCGGAACATGGGCTTCTTTCTCAATTTTCTTTATCGCCATAACAGCCCATGCCTCTTTTAAAGGATCATCGCCCACAACTAAAATCCTACCGTTTTTCCCTATAACTACCTCGACATTTAACGTGTTTTTTATTAGGTTTATCATAGAGCCCTTCTTTCCTATAACTCTAGGTATCTTAACCGGGGTTATCTCTACTAAGGTACCCTTAGTTATCTTGCCCAGCTTTGATTCTTTTATTGTCAGCAATGGATCCCGGGTATACTCGAAAGCCAGGATTTTAGCCACGATTAAATCTCCAATATCTAAGAGTTTTGAAAGATCTAGTTTAGCCGCATCTGTTGGCCGTGACAAGACCTCAGATACTGGTAGCATTGCTTTGTAAGGAGAGTTAATATCCACGGTCCATCCCGTTATACCTATATCGACTATTTTCCCTATGACTACATCTCCTTCTTTCGGCATGTATTTCCCTTTTAAAGGGATTAATGTTATCTTCTTTTTATCCTCAATTTCCACTATGCCTATAACTTTAGAGTATAGTTTTTGTCTTACAACGTAGATAGGTCCTTGGTACTCGTACCTGCCATAAGCGAGCGGCTCTCCGGGTATCACTACCTGCTTACTCTTTACGTAAACGGTCATGCTTTCCACTTCGGTACTTAATTCTAGTATGCTATACATTGCTAGGTTATTTATTAATTGCCCAAGCTGCGCTATTCAATAATAATAGATTTAGAATTCATCACTTATGTTTTCAAAATTAGAAAAACTAGCTTAAAATTAATTAGCTAGTACTTTTTATAATACGTACCTCTCCTTGCCCCTTAGTCATTTTAGCTACTTCCTCTACTAGAGAGCTCTGTAGTCCGGCTGGTATCTCTAACTCCACCGACCATGACCCGTCCGATAGATAGCTACTTCTAACGATTTTCCCTATTTTCGATAACACGCCATAGGCCTTACCGACATATTGGGGAGGAATTTTAACAGCTACGAGCGCCTTAGCTAATTTAAGGGGTAAGATTCTAGCAAGAGCTTTTATGACCTCGCTAACCTGGATCTCAACTGGTTTGAATGGATCTATGCTTACCCTAGCTTCTTCCATAGCCAACTCTATACGCTTAGGAGGATGCGGTAATCCAGTTCTCGGGTCTATACAGTTTCTCGATATAAACTCTATAATCTGGCGCTTTTTAGCCTCTATCATCTCTCGCCTCTGCTCGGCCGTCAGTTGAAGCTCTCCCTGCTTTACAATACGTTCAGCAATTTTGTACACGTCGTCAGTTCCAAATACCTGTTTAAGCTCAGTCTCTGAAGCCTTAAGCCCCCGCCTAGCGTCGTAGTATATGAAATCGCCTAAAAGCACATCGTATATATTAACTCCCTTCTCACCCTTCTTAAGAAGCCACGCCTTATCGGGGTCTACTATTACCTCAAACTTCTTATCCTTTACCTTTAATCTCGCGATAGCTTGCTTATGAACCATAGGCATCACTTACAGACGCTGTTCTTTAAACTCTCCAATAATCTTAGCTAACTCCTCTTCTGTCAACTTTTTGAAAACTTTTTCTTTCACATCAACATACGCTAGTTCTATTCTCTCAATGCTAACTCCTCCATCTATGGCTTTATCCATAGCCAGTAAAGCCAATTTCATAGATTCTTTAAGTGAAAGAGTATCCTTGTAATTTTTCTCTAAAACTTCTAGCGCTACTTGCCCTCCACTTCCAATAGCGTGAGCTTTATAGTTAACATAAGTTCCTCCAGGATCCGTTCCCACTAAATGGGTCCCTCTTTCGTCAACTCCTGCGATAAGGAATGATACACCGAAAGGCCTTACTCCACCATGTTGAGTATAAGCCTGTTTTATGTCGCATATCCTCTTAGCTAAAAGCTCTACCGGAATAGGCTCTCCATAGACTAAACGGTGTATCTGAGCGTAGATCCTAGCCTGATCTATCAATATGCGGGCATCGCTTGAAAGTCCGGCAAAAGCCAAGCCTACATGATCATCTATTTTCTTAATTTTCTCCATGCCCTCCATAAGAGGGGATACCTGTCTCTTTTCCACAGCTAGTACGACGCCCTCCTTGCTTTTAATGCCTAGAGTAGTCCATCCCTTTTTCACGGCCTCGAACGCGTATTCAACCTGAAATAGCCTTCCATCAGGACTGAAAATGGTGATAGCTCTGTCATAACCCATAGGTCCCGGTGCAAACATAGCTTACAACCTCTTCTAAATGAACACTCGAGAATTATATATTATTAACGTAATAAGTTTATTCCATTAGCGTCTGTTAGGAAGAATTAGCTAATGTTTTTTAAAAATAAAAAATAGTTAACTGTTTTTAGCCCAATTTTAGAATTTTTGTGCAATATCTGAAACTACCGGCAATTTAAGCCATTTACCTTGGTAAGCCATGAAAGCGCCATAAACTGCTATTACAATCTGTACAAGTAGAAACAACAAGTCTAAGAGCCATAGTAAAAATCCTAAGCCGATTAGAAATGTTAAAACAAACCCTCCAATACCGGTCACTATGTACAGCACTAAGAATGCTACGTGTACTACTAAGGCTTGTTTCGCGTGGAAAAGGGCGAACTTTGATTCTTTTTTCAACAATATGACTATAATTGATCCTATAATTGGTATTATCCATGAAATCAATCCAAACAATTTTTCGTCATCGCTAGGCGAGTACTCTCCCATGCTGATAGCTGCCTTAGTTGGTTGAGGTGGCGGTGGTAAAGCCATTCTTACACCAGGAGTAGGATAGTTTTTCGTTAATATAAACTTTATCTTGTTAGAATATTCTCATCTCTTTCTAAATTTATTTCTAAGAATATGTAGAATAGATAGGAGTATAGGCGAGAAATAGGCTTTAATAGCTTAGAATAAAATCTATTTCTGGGCTAATTTCACATAGTCTTAATACTAAACCTTAATCCTGTACGTTTCTCCAATGTTTTCAACGGGACGGAGCCTTCGCGAATAACTGCAGGTGGGCAACTAGTTAAGTCTATTACCGTAGACGTCGGCACTCTTTTAAGCACGCCGGCATCAAGTATTAAATCCACGTCACGCAATTCTTTTTCGATAAGGAAGGGGTTGTAGATAGGCGGTTTACCGGATAAATTTGCGCTGGTCGCTGTTAGAAAGGTTTTCGTCGCGCGTACAAGCTTAACAGGGTATATACTAGGCGGCAACCTAACGCCTACTCCTCCTTGTTCGTTCGCGATTCCTCTCGGAAAAATGCTTGGATCTTTAGCTTTTAGTATTAAGGTTAATCTTTCTGGAAGAAGTGAAATTAGCTTAGCCGCCACCTCGTCTACTATAAAGTACTTCTCTATGGTTTTTACGGAGTCAACAAATATAGACAGCGGCTTACTTAAACTCCTCCTTTTTATCCTGAAAACTTTTAGCACACTTTCCTCATTTAAAGCATCGGCTGCTAGGCCATAGGAAGTATCTGTAGGTATAGCTACTACTCCTCCCTGCTTTATAATTTCAATAGCCGCCGAAAATGCGTATTCAAAGTTTTTATTTGTCACCTTTATTCTTCGCATTTTCATCACAAGGATAGCTTCTCAGTATACTTTTAGCTTTTCTTAAAGTCCCGGCAATCTTTATAACACGAATGGGAGTTTTATTATTTTTGTAGAAAGCTAGTGCGGTCCTAGCTATGTGTATGGCCTCTCGTCTAACTTTTATCACTCCTCCTCTTCCAGGGATATAGTCTACAAGGGTTAACCTGGAAAACGCGAGGCTACGCAGACCAAATAGTTCTACTAACGTTGATACTATTATCTTGTAAAAGTCGTCTTTATCTTCGGGCAGAGATTTGGAAATGAACACTATGTATCTAAATTTTTCCCTCATATTTTTCTTCCTCTAATAGATATACCCCGGGCCATATAAAATTCGGGGAAAGCTTAAGCCTGTTCCTTTCGACAATAGACATTACATTGCAGGAAAGTGAGTCAAGAGCTTTAGCATAATCCATATCAAAGAATGAAACTAATAGCGACGCCAAACTTCTCGCGTCACGCATTTCAGCAGGCGAACAGGCCCCGCTCCCGAATACAAACTTAATTCTCTTCTTTAGTATAGTTTTTAGAGTTTTCTCATAGGATTGTAGCGTTCTTACTCTTTCTTGAAAGTTTTTAGCGTATATTAGCGGTTTAGCAGTGATTTCTATAGCCTTATCCTGCTCCAGTATCTGTTTAACATCTCCTTTAAATAGTGTGAATTTGTAATGAGGATCCACTCTGATAATGTCAATTCTACGGTCTCTACAGCCAAATGATATAATTTTTCTGGAAAACCCCTTTATCGATATTAGCTCTACTTTCTTCCTATATTTTTTTAAGTACTTTTTAATCAGTCCTATATCTGAAAATGTGACGTCAACTCGAGAGACTAACTCTAGTCCCAATTTTTCGGCGTAATTTTTTACCTCAGGGATATTTTTGAAATTTTTTACGTGTATATTGAACCCTACGACTTTAAAGCCTAAAAAAGACGCTGTGTTTAGCATGTTCTTAAATTCTTCCTTTGAGAAGGAACTAGGAGTTATTGTTATCTCGGCGAATCTACGTTTCAATTTCTCACAAGTATGAAGGGATATCTCCCTTAATTACTTTGACTTTAGGCCGAGAATTTCCAAGGCATACATAATACTATGTTTTCTGCGTATATGTGGCATAAACGATATTTTAACCTTTACAACATCATCGCCGTGAAGCAAGCGGATATTTCCTAGGTAAGCTTGTTGTTTATCAAACCTAAGGTAGAGGTTTGAGGAAGAATCCATCCTCAAATCCAAGGAGCCGATAATAGTTCTTTTATCTATTTCGTCAAGCTTAGAAAATATATACTCTACCGCCTTCTGGGCGCTCTCTCTATCTTTTAGGTCAACCCTTATGATAGTTATCGGGTTTCTATAATGGCCCTCTAAGGGAATCTCTTTAACATTAACTTTTTTCCAAATTTCGCTAGGGATTAAGTTAAACATCGCCTTTTTTACTTTTTCACAATCTTCAGTTGCATGACAGAAGGATTCGAGATATAGAGCGGATATTATTTTCTCTTTTCTACTCATTTTCCTTTTCTTTGACTGTTTTCTCCCTTTTCCTGAACGCTCTTTTCCTTTTTATTCGCTTGTAGAAGCCGCACACCCAGTTTCGCTCTGGATCGCTTTTCACGACAGGGTGATGTGGATCTATCATGACGACTTCATACCATTTATACATGCCGTCTTCCCCTACCCAGTAAGATCCCAGAACTGTCAAATTAGGATACTTGCGCTGCGCTCTCTCCTCGGCGATTAACTGGGCGCTTTTGTGAGGAGAATATCCGTAAACACCCATTCTTTTAGGTCTTCTACCCGACCTAGGTCTAGGCCTGTTGAGTCCGCCTTTTCTAACTCTAACTCTAACTACTATGAAACCCTGCTTCGCCTTATAGCCGAGAGCCCGTGCCCTATTTATACGAGTGGGTTTTTTCACCCTGACAATCGTCGGTTGTCTCCTCCAAAGTATTAGTCTCTTCTTGTAGACTTCTCTAAATTCTCCACTACTCGGTCTCTTCCATATTTTCGCCACGTACTTATAGTAGCCCATGTCTTGCCCCATCTCTTCCAAAAGCACAGAATATTTAAAGTTAGCGCAAAGTCGATAGCAGTAATATTAAATACTCGTTTATTAATTGTTGAGTGGCAGAGAGGTGTTCAGATGCCCGAGTTCAAGGTAGTAGTATCTGACCCTAAGACAGGGAGAGCTGAAACTGTAGAAGTAAAGGGAGATATGGCGCTGCGGCTGATAGGCCGTAAAATAGGCGACGTTATAGACGGAGCTATAATAGGGAAGCCTGGACTAAAGCTAAGGATAACTGGAGGTTCGGGAAAAGCAGGAGAGCCCATGTTGCCGTTTCTCCCCGGCGGCGTTAAAAGAAGGCTCCTTCTTTCCAATCCTCCAGGATTTCACCCTAAGAAGAAAGGCATGAGAAAACGTAAATTGGTAAGAGGCAATACAATTACAGATGAGATAGTTCAAATAAATATGGTGATAGAGTATCCCGAAGAAGGTCAACAATAATGTAGAGAGAGGTGTCGCTGTTTGAAAATCATGCAGCCTCTCATTAACATCGGAACAGCAGGGCATGTAGACCATGGAAAGACGACGCTGGTAGAAGCGCTCACGGGCATATGGGCTGCTAGGCATTCCGAAGAGCTTAAGCGAGGAATAACTCTAAAACTAGGCTACGCCGACACGGCCATATACAAGTGCCCCAACTGCCCTCCTCCACAAGCTTATTACACTGAGAATACCGCACCCAAAAACTTGACTTGTAAATACTGCGGCAGCAAGCTGGAATACTTAAGGCGTGTATCTTTCGTAGACGTGCCGGGCCATGAAATGTTAATGGCGGTTATGCTAGCGGGTGCAGCGCTAATGGATGGAGTAATATTTGTCATCGATGCCTCTCAACCCTGCCCTCAACCCCAGACAAGAGAACATTTTATGGCTTTAACGATCATCGGGGCTAGGAAGATTATATTTGTTCAGAATAAGATAGATATAGTCTCTAAAGAGGAAGCGAGGAAGAACTACGAGCAGATCCTAAAGTTTATAGAGGGTACTTGGGCGGAAGGAGCTCCGATTATACCTTCATCAGCTCTACATGGAGTAAACTTAGATGTAATCATTTGGGCTATGGAAGAGCTTATGCCGAACCCGCAGCGAGATCCTGCTAAGCCCCCCTTAATGCTAGTGGCTAGATCCTTTGACGTCAATCTTCCTGGAACTCCCGTTGAAAAGTTAAAAGGAGGCGTTCTCGGCGGAACCATTATGCAGGGGAAATTTAGAGTTGGCGACGAAATTGAGATAAGACCTGGAGTAAGAATAGAGGAGAGGGGAAAGGTCGTATACGAGCCTCTCTATACTGAGATTGTAAGCTTAAGATCTGGAAGATTCGAATTGGAAGAAGCTTATCCAGGCGGTTTAATCGGCGTTGGGACAAAGCTCGATCCTAGCCTGACAAAATCCGATAATCTTATAGGTAATGTGGCTGGGAAACCGGGTACTCTACCACCCGTTAGGGATGAAATTAGCTTAGAGGTGCATCTTTTAGAAAGAGTCGTCGGTATGAGGGAAATGAAGAGGGTAGAGCCTATTAGAAAAGGCGAGGCTTTAGTGGTAAATGTCGGGACAGCAGTCTCGATAGGCGTGGTTACACATGTAGGAAAAGAGGAAGCTGATATAAAGCTGAGAATACCCGTAGCGGCTTTCGACGGGGCTAGAGTAGCTATCAGTAGACAGATAGAAGGTAGATGGAGACTTATAGGCTACGGCTTTATTAAATCCTGAACTAGCTAAACGCCGATTAGTGTTTCAGTTCTAACGATGCCTTCTATCTTCCTAATAGTTGTGACTAGTTTATCCAATTCTGTCATGCTTTTTACTTCAATTTTTACAACTATATCCCATGTACCGTAAGTTATCGTAACTTCTTGCACCCCTTCAAGTTTAGATAATTTCTCAGCTACGTCATATTCACGTCCCGTTCTCGCAACTGCAAGTATATAGGCTGTTATTTCACGCATGTAAACACCTATCATATAGCTTGAGAGTTTTTCAATTAGTTAAAGGGACGGGAATATAAGTATTTCTTCTCTAATACTGGGCGTGTCTTTAAATAATTACTTCCTCTGTTGTAAGATTTAAATTTCTCAAGTAAGAGTAAATAAAGATTACATTTATTACGTGCTTCTTCTCTTCTCTTACAGTACTATATTTGGGGGTTACATTGAGCACAGTCTGCCCCGCGTTATACCGAGATAAAGAAGGAAGATTTATCTGCAGCTATGCGCAACAAGAAGTAGATCCAGTTTTTATGCCATGTTTGTCAAATTATGCTGAATGTCCGATATTTTCGGCGGCATCACGAGCTGAGATAGAAGAGGCGGAAAAACCGGAACTGCGCATAGAAGAAGTTACAGAGGTAGTTGAAAAGCCGAAAATTGAAAAAATCGAAGAAGAAAGAGAGGAGAAAGAGCTTGTTGATAAATTTGAGGAAATCTTAAAAGAGATAGATGAAATAGATTCTCGCTGGGTAGCTTACGAATCTTCGGCAAATAGGCTTTTAAAAACCTGGGATAATCTACGCAACGAAGCACTTAGAGCTCTAGCTAGCATAGATTCCACTCTGCAGACTTACACGGAAGAGCTCAAAGAAATCGAGTTTAAACACGAAATGGGATTGCTAGATGAAGAAAGCTTCCATGATATCAAGGAAAAGCTTGAAAGCGGGCTGAGGAAATACGAGGATATTAGAGTGCGAATCATCGAATACCTAGACACTATAGAGGATCGCGTGGCTCAGCACTATCAAAGGCTTAAGATAACCTCGGCGAAGCCGGATATTGGTAAATTGAAAATAAGCCTTATGAAGCTAGAGGAAATGCATGCTCAAGGTAAAATTGATAAGAATACGTATGAAAAGATAAAAAGCGAAATTGAATGTGAGATAAAGAGGTTAGAAAAGTTGGCGAGTTGAAGCCTATGGTGGAATTTATGGATAGATTATTGGGCGAAGATAGAAGAATTTATGAAGAGTATAGTGTCTTATTCTCGAGATTAGACGAGTTATGGGAAGAATATGAGAGAAATAGCTTTGATGTTTTACATCGATGGGAAAAAGATAAAGTAATTCTCTTAGAGAAGATCTCCAAGCTATCTGGTCTAATAAAGCGGTTAAATGAGGAGATTAACGAGCTTAAAATTAAGGTTGATGTGGGCCTTATATCTGAAGAGGAGGCTGAGCGAAGTCTTGAAGAACTAAAAAATGCCGTTGATGAAGTGAGTGCCAAGCTAGAGGTTTTAGAGCGTGCCTACAACGAGCTCGTTAAGAGAGCGGAAATTCACAAGAAAAGAGTATTACCAGCTAAAGTTAAGATTCCTAGAGATGAGTTGGAGAGGAAATTGAGCGAGTTAGAGGAGCGGTTCGCAAGAGGAGAGATAAGCGAAACCATGTATAGGAGACTTAAAAGCGAACTTACCGAATTACTCAGGCTTGCTTCTGGGTAGATATCCTCCGTTTAGAAAGCGTCGAGAAGCTAGCTATATAATGTCTCTTTACTCCTTCGAATTTCTTCAATCTTTCTAATTGTTTTAGGAATTTCTCCTTGCTAATTTTTCGAGAAGATATCAATCTTATTCTACCTCTCTCCTTTTTGATCTTAAGGTCTTCCAGTTTAGAGTGTCCGTATAGGACTGCTATCTTTGTTAAACCAGTAACTACTCTCTTAAAGTGGGTTTTACACAGTAGATACTGTCTTCCGTTGAAGATTACTATATAGGAGGCTCTATTTTCGCAATTAACGTAGTTGCAGGAATGTTCGCTCATTCAGCTCACCTTATGTTATCTCCTATTTAAAAGCTTATACGCTATTATAAACTTTATAATAGTTCAGCTACTACTTTTATTGGTGGGGGTCGTTGCAGGTGAAGATAGAAGCAGTTCAATTGGAATTACCTAAAGATGCCAATATAATAATAGGGATATCGCATTTTATCAAAACAGTAGAAGATCTCTATGAGACTTTAGTAACTCACGTGCCCGGAGTAAAGTTTGGAATAGCTTTCTGTGAAGCTTCCGGGGATAGATTGATAAGATATGAGGGAAACGACGAAGAGCTCGTAAAAATAGCCATAGAAAACGCTAAAAGGATAAGAGCGGGGCATTCTTTTGTAATTTTAATCAGGAACGCCTGGCCCATAAACGTTGTAAACGCCATAAAACACGTTCAAGAGGTCTTAACTCTTCTATGCGCGACGGCGAACCCTGTACAGGCAATAGTTGCAGAGACTGACCAAGGCAGAGCTATAATCGGCGTAGTGGATGGATTCAAGCCCTTAGGAATCGAGAATGAGGAGAAGCGCAAAGAGCGTATGGAATTTCTCAGAAAAATAGGCTATAAAAAGTAGGGTGTCTTCTTGTCTAATTTTTTTTCTTTTAAACAATCTATTGTCGTCAGGGACGATATTAAAATGAGCAGGGGGAAAATCGCGGCGCAAGTTGCTCACGCTGCAGTTTCGGCTGCTGAGCTAGCTCGCAAAGAGTTCCCAGAGTGGTTTAAAAAATGGTTTAACGAAGGTCAAAAAAAGGTAGTTCTGAGAGCTTCATCGGAAGAGGAGCTGCTTAACCTTTACCAAATGGCAAAAGAAAAGGGATTACCGACTGTGGTCATAAGAGATATGGGTTTAACTGAGATTCCTCCCGGAACTGTAACCGCTATAGCCGTGGGGCCTGCTCCGGAGGAGCTAGTAGATAAGATTACGGGGCACCTTAGCCTGTTAAAATAGGGCTTCATATGCGTCTCTCTAAGGCCGCTTTAGATAAGTTGTTAGGGCTAGAGGTCTATATAACCTCTACAGAGGGCATAGGGGGCGAAATAAAATATTCTATTGAGGATTTCTTGGTTGAGGAGATATCAGAGGATGGAACTATATGCTCGATAACCGGCGAGTCAAAAGTAATTGAGGGTAGCGGAGATTATACGTGGTTTATACTGGTTAAAAGAGGTCTAGATACCCTATCGGCGATAAGGAAGGTGGCGAGGTACTTTAAAATCAGCAGTAAGCGTTTCACGGCCGCGGGTCTAAAGGATTCACGCGCTGTAACAGCCCAATTCGTGTGCGTAGATGGGCTTTCACCTGAAGAGTTGTTATCTTTTAAAGACGAGCGCGGAAAAGTCAGGATACTCGTAGCCTTTAGGAGACCTTTTAAGCTCATGCCGGGGATGCTTTACGGAAATCGCTTCAACGTAATTATAAGAAATATAGATCTTACAGTCGACGAGATCGAGAAACGCGTCGACAGAATCTTAAGCGAAGTAGAGGAGAAGGGGGGCGTTCCGGCTTATTATGGCTATCAGAGATTCGGAACCATAAGACCGATAACGCACGTCGTCGGGCGGCACGTCGTAAAGAGAGATTTTAAAAAAGCCATACTGACGCTACTCACAGAGATTTTCCCTCATGAATCTGAGAGGGCTAAAGAAGCCAGAGAGTATTTGAAAAACACCATGGATTTTAAAGGAGCATTGGAGTTGTTCCCTAGAACCCTGCATCACGAAAGAGCTATTTTATATTACCTAGCGAAACACCCCGACGATTTCTTTGGCGCTTTCCGAACATTACCTTTGACGATAAGGAGGCTTTTCATAGGAGCCTTCCAAGCATACCTATTTAATAGGGTTCTGAGCGAGCGGATTAAGAGAGAATTGCCTTTACATAAGGCAGTTGTAGGAGATATAGTGGCTGTGCTTTCACGCAGAGACTTTAGCATACGCATTAAGGGTATTTTCCGCGCGAATAGCTTGAATGTCGATAAATTAAATGAATTCATAGAGAGGGGGGCAGCGGCACTAGTGTTAAATGTCTTCGGATACAATACGGTGTTGTGCGAGGGGATACCGGGAGAGATAGAGCGAGAAGTGTTACGTGAGGAGGGTATTTCAATTAAAGAATTCCGTATAAAGCATATGCCGGAAATATCTTCACGAGGAACTTTTAGAGTGGCAGCTTTCCATCCCGAAGATGTTAAAATTCACGGCATAGAAAAAGACGAAGTTTTTCCGCAAAAGCATAGGCTACATCTAGAATTCACGCTAAAAAAGGGTCTATACGCTACTACGTTCTTGAGAGAATTGATGAAGCCATCTGATGTCTACAAAGCCGGTTTTTAGGGTTCATTCAGCTTTAATATTTTAAAACGCGATTTTATATAGCAGTTTAAGATAGCCAACTCGCAAAAGGTGCTATAGAATGCTGCCCAAAAAAGCGGTGCAGCATATACTCAGATCGATAAGAGACGCCATAAGGGATAACCATCGCAGGATAGTAGTCCTTACTGGAGATGACGATGAAGAGCTTGCTAAGTGCACGGCGCAACTAGTAGAGCAGTATATGGAAGAGTATGGAACCAGCGATAAAAAAATAGCCTACGTATATCACGCGTTTTACGAAGATGGAGTGAAAAGAAAGGAATTTTTCTCAAGAATGCTTAAAATCAAGCTTCCAGTAGACTATATACCTTATCACGAAATCAGAAGAGTTCTAGGATTAACATACAATGTAGCTGTTCTCGACCTAATAAACAATTTAGAGCCTAACGATATAGGCAGGCTTTCCGGTATAGTCCGCGGTGGTGGTTTCTATATCTTCATAATGGCGAAGCTAGCTGATTATGAGAAAATCATAACCCGATTTCAAAGAACCCTGCTAACGCCGCAGTACAAAATAGAGGATATTCGTCACATTTTTTCTCGACGCTTTATAAGAAAGCTATTCGAGCATGACGGCATAGCTATATACGACGTGGAGAAGAAAAAGTTTCTCAAGAGGTTCAAGATAAAAAGGAGATATAAGAAACGAGTAGAGTACAAGGGTAAGCCTTTCGAAATTCCTCTGAAAACCAGATTGCCGAGAAAAGCCTACGAATTGGCTTTAACCCTAGATCAGGTAGAAGTTTTAAAGCTTTTAGAAGAGTTGTATGAGAGGCCTAAAAGAGGAGAGGGCGTAGCAATAGTTATAACGGCTGATCGAGGCAGAGGCAAGTCGTCAGTTGTTGGAATAGGACTGGCGGCTTTAGCGCATAAGCTCCGTAAGGCAAAGGGAAGAACTAGAATTATAGTTACGGCGCCCAACGAATATAATGTTCAACCCTTGTTCATGCTGGCTAAGAGGACGCTGGAGGAGCTGAAACATCCCCCTACCGTTATAGAAGAGGACGGCGTTATTACGGCACTAAAGGCAAAGGGGATAGAAATAGAGTATTATAGCCCCCTTGAAGCTAGTAGGCGCAGAGCTGACATAGTGGCTGTCGATGAGGCGGCAGGGCTTCAAGTGCCCATGTTATTTACTATAATGAGCAAATTCGACAGGGTAATATTCTCGTCTACTATACACGGCTATGAAGGTGCTGGGAGAGGTTTCTCTGTGAGGTTTCTCGGCAGATTGAAGAAAATGGAGAATATTAGAGTATACGAGTATGAGATGGAGCAACCTATAAGATTCTCTGAAAACGATCCTATTGAAAAATGGGCTTTTGACACCCTGCTTTTAGACGCGGAGCCCGCTTTTCTAACTAAAGAGGATATGGACTACATAGATAGGCTAGATGTGGTCTATTACAAGCCGAATTTGGAGGAGTTTTTCCTAGAGAAGGAGGAAGAGCTTAGACAGTTTATAGGGATATACATAATGGCACACTACAGGAATAACCCGAACGACTTGGGCATGATGATGGACGCCCCCCACCATACAGTCCGCGCACTTAAGTTGCCCGGCGGAAAGATAGTGGCTTCTCTTGAACTGGCCGAGGAAGGGCCTCTTCTAGACGAACTCGCCAAAGAATCGGCACGAGGGGCGTGGATAGCCGGGAACATAATACCTGACAGGGTAATTAAGCATTATAAGCTGATCGATTTTGGGGAATTTAAGGGATGGCGGATAGTCAGGATAGCCGTTCACCCAGCTGCTATGGGACGTGGCTTAGGCTCAAAGATGTTAAGCGAATTAGAGAAAGAAGCCATGGAGAGGGGATATGACTGGGTTGGGGCGGGTTTCGGAGTTACCGCAGAACTATTGAACTTCTGGGTGAAGAATGGGTACATTCCGGTGCATATAAGCCCCGACAGGAACCCCGTAAGTGGCGAATATACCATCCTCGTAGTGAAACCGTTGAACAGAAAAGCGGCGAAGTACATCGATTATATCGCCCGCGAGTTTAAGAAAAAACTACTGAACTCTCTCTATGAGCCTTATCACGATCTAGACCCTAGGGTAGCGTTAATGCTTTTAAAGTCGACGCCCGATATTCCGAGAGTTAAAATCAATCTTTCGCCACCTCAAGTTGGCCGTTTCATGTCGTACGCCTGGAGCGATCTAACCCTAGAAAGCTGTATGGATTGCATGGTTGAAGTTGTAAAACATTACTTTGTTGCTTCCCCAAAGCCTAATCTCTCGGAATTACAGGAGTTGCTGTTGATACTTAGAATTCTCCAAGGTAAGAGCTGGAGAATGGTGTGCGAAGAGCTCGAGTTAAACCCGCCTGATGTCATGTTTGAGATAAAGAACATAGCAAAGAAGTTTTCGAGTTTCTATTTCAAAATTAAGGAAGCGAGCGAAGCAGAAAAATTCCTCTTTCTTGATCTAGAAACTGTAAGTCGGGCAGAAATAGAGTAGAAACTAGGCTTAATTAGGCGTTATCAAGGAGAGATTATGCGTACCCAGTAAATCGCGTCTCTAGGACACATAGCCATGCACAATCCACACGCCGTACACTTAGCGATATTCACTTTAAGCTCATTCTTTTCTAGAACTACGGCATCCTCTGGGCACACGTTCATGCATAGATAGCCGCCTTCACATGCGTCACATTTAGAGGTATTTATGGCTGCTTTAAATCCCAGGTGTGCGCGTGGATGTGGGGAGATCGGTCGATAGTCTTCGGGAGGAGTTTCCCCGAATAGTGGGAAAATATGTTCGCTTAAGAGGTTGAAGTCAAGTTGTACTAAAGAATACTCGTTTATCAGTTTGGCTACATGTTCTAGGCTGTAAAAATCGGCACTAATACCTATTTTATTCCAATAGTCTTTCTCGAAGTGAAATGCTAGAGGGAAGTACTGTAAGAATGCTTGCGAAATGTAAGGAGAGTGTAAAGCATAAACCGTGTTTTTGTGAAGAATTAGTTGATGTAATGATAGAATGACGTAATCTACGCCTCCATCTATTAAAGCTTTAACATGGCGTTCCCGAACCTCTGCGAAGGGAATTTTCACGTATACATCGTGAAAATGTAAGCTCTCTATCGTTCTTAAGGCTTCGGCGGTTTTTAAAAATAAGAGCTCTCTTTCCTCACCTTTTAATTTATACAGCGCTGGTATGAGATTTATCTCTATCCCGTCTATTTCTGAGAAGATATCCCTAATTTTTTCAGCTATAAGGGTGAGAGAGTTTATCTTGAGATACGTTAGGCTCGCTATGATTTTTTTCCCAGTTAAGCCCTTAATCTGCTTTATACAATCTCTAAGACGTTCTAAGCTAACCCATGTGGGGTACACTTGTGTACCTAAAACTATTTTTCCGCTTAGCTTTGCCTTTATAAAGTGTGGGGTTCTCTCCGCTATTAGGCTTGTATCTAAAGTTATCGAGGGCAGGAAGATGGCTGAAACTTGCGTGTTGTCTAGTACTTTGCGGAATAGATTCTTTGACCAAATGTTGATTTCATTACCGAAAGATATCACGTTTTCCACCGCAGCTATTCAATAATACGCCTAACCTCTATCTATATTTTATCAGTAGTCGCTAATGGATAGCATTCATAAAGCTTAAATAACGCATTTTTTAATCCGCCTAACTAGTGGGGTAGTTTGGCTTTCGCAATCTTCAAGAGACTCTGTCCGGTATGCGGAGGCGAAATATCCACCGAGAGACTTGAGGCAGGTCTACCTTGCCGTAGGTGTCTACCCCGAACTCCTAACTCCGACCATTTCAAAAAGCTCAAATCATCTAACTGGGGTACTTTAATAGCTGTGAAAGAGGAAGTGGAGAAGCTAAACACTTTTTTCAAAAAGTCTATAGGCTCAGAAATGTGGAGTGCACAAAGGTTATGGGCAAAAAGAGTTTTTCGAAATAAAAGCTTTGCCGTAATAGCACCCACAGGCTCGGGAAAAACTGTTTTCGGTATAATTCTCAGTCTCTACTTAGCTTCTAAAGGCAAGAAAATTCTATTTGTACTACCTACCTCCATCTTAGTAGAGCAGGTAAGCGAGAAAGCTGAATCCTATAAGAACAAGTTGAAGTTAAATGACCTAACAATAGCTTACTACCACTCTTTCTTATCTAAAAAAGAAAAAGAGAAAATGCTATCCATAATAAAAAGCGGAAAGACACCCATAGTAATAGTTACTTCAAACTTCATCTCACGTTATCACACTCTATTATCCGGTAGCAAATTCGATATAGCTTTCATAGATGATGTAGATAGCATACTCAGATCGAGTAAAATATTTGATAAAATTCTAGCTTACATCGGTTTTGGACAAGACGTAATACAGATGGCGCTAAAACTGCTAGATGCTAAAGCTAAAGTTGCCAAAGCTAAACGGTTTGGTTTTGAAAAAGAAGCGAAGAAATACACCAAGGAAGTGGAGAAATTATCTAAAAAGTTAAAGGAAAAGCTCGATGAAGGGAGCACGGGCATCCTGATAGTATCTGGAGCTTCACTTAGAGGACGCCGCACTAAGAGAGTGAAGCTGTTTAGAGAACTCTTAGGATTCGACGTCGGGTCTAAAACCGAATATTTGAGGAACATAGTAGACATCTTTATTCCCGCATCGAATGTAAAGCTCAAAGTAGTGGAATTAGTCAAAAAGCTTGGCTCTGGGGGCATAATTTTTGTACCTCAAGATAAAGGCTTAGAATACGTCAAGGAGATAGATGATGCATTGAAAAAGGCTGGCATTAGATCGGAGGCTTATTTAAAACCCCGGAAGGGAATCTTAAAGAGATTTTCAAAAGGAGAGACTGATGTCCTCATAGGGATAACATCTTATAGATCGCCTCTAACGCGGGGTATAGATCTTCCCCATGTTATAAAATACGTTATTTTCGCAGGTGTCCCTAAATTTAAACTTTCTTTGGACATAGATGAGTTCAAGCCTTCGCGAATGATAATATTACTGGCTAACATAAGGGACTTTCTCGACCGGAAAACGAGGTATGAGTGTGACAGACATATAGCTAGGCTACGCAATATAATCATGCTATACAGAGAAAGCTTGAACAAAATAATTGAAGCTATAAAAACGGGGGAGAAGCTGGAGGGTTTTGAGGGCTTTGCACAAGGGGTTATAATCTCGGTGTATGATTTCTTGAAAAAGGTGCTATCAGATGAAGGGGTGATCGAGAAAATAAGAAAAAGTTCCTCGCTGAGAATCACTATGGACAACTCAGGTATATGGTTCGTGCTTGCTGATCCTGTAGCGTATATACAAGGTTCCGGCAGGACTTCGAGACTTTACAGCGGAGGAGTATCAAAAGGACTTGCCATCACGGTGGTCGATGATGAGAAAGCATTTAAACAACTTAGCAAGGAACTTTCCAACAGACTTACCGATTTTAAATGGTGGAATCTGGAAAGCGTAGATATAGACGGGCTTATTCGGGAAATCTCTCAAGAAAGGGAATTAATAAAAATGATTTTGGAGGGAAAGGCCTCTAAGATTCTAAAAGATCCCATTAAAACTGTTCTTTTGGTAGTAGAATCTCCGAACAAGGCAAGAACGATATCGAGGTTTTACGGTGTACCGGCTAGGAGGACTATAGGAAATCTTTTGGTCTACGAGGTTAATGCAGGTGATAGGATAATACAGATAACAGCTACGGGAGGACACTTGTTAGATTTAGTCACAGACGAAGGGGTTTTCGGAGTTTTGGTCGATAAAAACCGTATAACGCCAGTATATTCCACCATAAAGAGATGTCTTAAATGCGGCGAAACTTTTGTAGATGATTTGGGTAGATGCCCCAAATGTGGGTCGAAAATGTTCCGTGATTCAATTGACGTAATTAAAGCTCTCAGAAGTTTGGCTTTTGAAGTAGATGAAGTTCTCATAGGCACAGACCCCGATTCTGAAGGAGAGAAGATAGCCTGGGATGTAGCTTTAGTTTTAAAACCCTATGCGGACAAGATAAGGAGAATCGAATTTCACGAGGTAACTTTGAGGGCTATAAATGAAGCTTTGAAAAATCCCCGAGATATAAACGAGAACCTGGTAAAAGCTCAGGTGGTAAGGCGTATAGAAGATAGATGGATAGGATTCGGCTTAAGCGTAATAATACAGGAAAAGTTTGAATTAAAATCTCTTTCAGCTGGTAGAGTCCAAACACCTGTACTAGGTTGGGTTATCGAAAAATACACACAGAAACGGAAAAGTAAAATCTATATAGCACAGGCGAAGCTGAGCAACGGAATATACCTTAACTTCGACTTAAATGTCAGTAACGGTTGGGAGGCGAGGAGGAAGATAAAGGAGCTAGCGGAGAAGGAGGTAGAAGTAAAGGCAAAAGATAGGAAAATTGAAGAAGTAAGCCCGTTACCTCCCTACACTACTGATTCTCTGCTTAGAGATGTAGCCCTTGTTCTCGGCATGTCAGCCGAGAAGACTATGAGGATAGCACAGGAGCTCTTCGAGATGGGCCTAATAACTTATCACAGAACTGATAGCACAAGGGTATCACCATTGGGTATTTCAATAGCGAAGAAATACATATCCGAGAAGTTTGGCTTAGAGAATTATCAAGGCAGGAGCTGGGCGCTAGGTGGGCAAGGTGCCCATGAGTGTATAAGACCGACAAGACCTTTAGATAGCCAAGATTTAGCTAAGCTGATAGCTATTGGGGTCCTAAGACTTCCTCGTAGGTTAACCCGAGACCACTATGCTCTATACAATCTAATATTTAATAGATTCATAGCGAGCCAGATGAAACCAGCTAAAGTAGTAAAAACTATTTACACTTTTACAGTAGATTCCTATAAAGTGGATTTAGCTTTATGCACAAGCATAAGAGAGCCAGGCTTCACTCTAGTATCGAAAAAGCCGATTTTCAGGGAAATAAGCCCGGGAAAAGTTTCGATTAGTGAGATAAAGTATATAAAATCGTCGAAAGTAAAAATCCTAACTCAAGGAGATACTATATCTCTGATGAAAAAACGTGGGCTAGGTAGGCCTTCTACCTATGCTAAGATTATCGCTACTTTACTTAAACGCAGGTACGTTATAAGCGTGGGGAAGAGAGGCTATCTAATTCCTATGAAGAGGGGTATTCAAGTATACGAATTCCTCTCCCAAAAATTCCCGGAACTAGTTTCTGAAGATAAGACACGGGAGCTTCTACGGATCATGGATGAAATTGAGGAAGGGCGGATCAATTATCAAGAAGTCCTCTATATTCTAAAGGAAGATTTGACAAGGCTAAAGGTTTTAAGGTAGAAGCCGTATAAAGATATGTCTGAGGAAACATGCTGAAGGGTACCAAATCTGACATAATGATGAGCATCTCCAATAATTATACAACGATTAAATAAAATGAACATACGGGTAGAAAGCCCCCAATTCATCCCTATCTACGACGAGTCTCAAAGAAATCCGGAGAAGACTTTTGGAGCGTCCTACACCTTTTCTTACCAAACACCTTTTCCATGTCTTCCAAACTCAACTTCATCCCAACCTTCCTGCCAACCCTCCTTACCTCAACCGAGCCTACAACCTCCAAATAACGCTTCAACCACTTTAGCATATAATCCTCGTCCAAGTAATAGCGGATTCTAGGACTCTCTCTATATAAACGATATACTTCCTTTCTGCATTCATCTTCATATTCCTCAATCCACTTAACATGCTTTCCTCTAACTACAAAATGGATGATCGCCTTGTTCTTATACATTATAACGTGTTTTTCATTATTCTTCTCACCAAAACTAACATCTACGCTTAGAGGACCAAGTTTATTAAACACCCGTGGTACAGGACCATAAGTCTCTATCCTATAAGCTCGATTAAAGAGCATGCTATACATGTTTAAGCAATCGGAATAAAACCTGTATTTTATCTTTTTACCACATTCCTCTTTTAGTTCCTTGAAAAATTCGATCCCTTCTTCACACCTTAATTTGAGCATCAATCCCAGCGCCATAAAAAAATACTTTAGCCGAGCAATATTCGAACTCGACTGCGACCGTATCTTTGAACTTCCTCTTTAAACATAAATTATCTATCTTGCTGGGTGTTAATACTATTTTATCGGCGATTTCAGTTTTTGCCTCCACTTCTCCACTAGAAAGATACTTAGTTAACCACTTAATGACACTTTTTTCATCCAAGTAGTAGCGAATTCTAGGTTTAATATCATCAACTAAATCTTTCCACCAAAACTCCGACTTATCTTTAAACTTCTCCAAAACTCTCTCTACTTTCTCTTCAGCGTATTTTGCACAAACCTTCATACTCATCGACGAACTTTAAACCCTTTTTTTCTCTCGAAAGCGAAAAGTATTCCAGTTGTGAACACATATTTCCTGACTTCCTTCTCACCGAACGCAACCTCCAGTGCATCTTTTCCTCTTAATTCCCTTACCAACCTGTCTAAATCTTTACGCGTATAAATCTCGTCAGCCTCCTTAACCAGCCTATCGAACCAGTTTACCCCGTACCTATAATATCTCCACCTTATCGATTTCCTACATAAAGCCTTAAATTCTTCAAGAAGTCCAACCTCAACAGGGTTATTTAGATCTATATCAATAGGAAAGTAAATCCCACATTTGCTTAGATAAATTTCGAAAATTACTCTCTTCTCTTCTCCTTTAGTAGAATAATAAATACGTGGCCTAAAGTCATCTTCTTCAGAACGATAGAAAGCAACTACTGCTTCGAACTTGAACCTGTTTTTACTAGCTAATCCTTCCATATTCCTGTCACTCCACCTATGCTTACTTCAAAGTAATATATGTCGTTCTCCGGATTCTCTAATACTAGCCTAGAGTCAGAGATTACAATCTTGAACTCTAATCTTAAGCCTACTAACTCATCTATACTCCATTTTCCTACAAGCTTAACTATAGCTTCTGCCCCATCCCTATTAAGCCTCTTCTCCGAATCGACATAACCATTCTCTTCAAACCACTCTTTAAGACTGTCTAACTGTTCGGCCGCTGTTCAAATCTTTCTACGTACTGCTCTCTCGAACGAGGAGAAACTTTCACCAGTCCTGAAAATGCACTTCATCTCCACTATGGTCAAAATTTCATCCTTTTTCTCCAGTATTAATACGTCAACTTGTCTTCCTCTACCTTTCTTAGCCGGTATAAGAGCATCAGAAGTAAATACCTGGTACTCTTCATATCCGCTCTCAATTAAAGATGCACAATAATGTTTTCTATTCCATTTTTCTCTTACCTTATCCGATTCAGCCTCTTTGATTTTCTTTTTATACTCATTCGTTAAGTCTAGGTTTCCATACTCAATTTCTTCATAAATGGACTTAAAATATAGCAAGTCGCGTTCTCGGAAG
The DNA here is from genome assembly GCA_964501905.1 of uncultured Thermofilaceae archaeon. GTDB lineage: Archaea > Thermoproteota > Thermoprotei > Thermofilales > B69-G16 > B69-G16. The sequence goes on from CAZCTW010000003.1 coordinate 87,719, forward strand.
CTTTCTATTGGTTTTAAAATGTATCTGGAACATAATCATCAGGAACTTTAAACCTAGGCTCAGAACTTACGACGCCTATAAAACCAGCGTTATAGACTTCAGGACTGACCAACACGACACTCCTCTTATAATCCTCAAGAACATCTACGACAGCCCTACTAATAGTAATACTACCCTTAGAAACACGGCAAACCTCCTCCCCAACACCCGGAATCCTAAAAACAACATACCTAATGCCACCTATAACCGATCCCCAGCTAGCCGGTATATAAACCCAGTATTGATTTGAACTCTGTCGATAAGAAACTTTCCTAGGCAGAAACCTTCCTTCAGATTTTATTGATTCATCTAGGATTTCAATATAATAGGGATGCCAATTCTCCAATAAATATACTAAATCGCTCAAAACTACTCTAGCATATTTCCTATCCAATACCCCTAGAAACTCGACGACTTTAACTTTGACGGATTCGTCTAGAACCTTTATTTTTTCCAATATTTCATGAGCGATCATAAGGGTATCCGGATCTTCTACGAATTCTCCTAGTTTTACTGCTAGTCCTTCTAGGTTTGGGTCTTTGGAGATTTCGTCTCCGATTTCAGCTAGCCATTTAGCCTTGTAGTGGTCTTCGGCGCAGTCATCGAATAAGATTTTAACCCATTTAACCACCTTGTCAAGCTTAGACTTAACATTCAATACTCCCTCTCTATCAACCAAACCCCTAAGCTTCTCAACAAAATCTAACTCGGCAGAATACAACAACCTCAACAAGTAGCTCGACCGTATACTCGTAACTCCCCCATAGCCTATAGTTATCAAATCGTATATCGCCGGCGTCGCCAAGCCCCAGCCAAAACGTTTCAAACCGTCTTTAACCGCCTTCGCCAATCCCGCTCCCGCCTTATAAGATGAATAGATAAAGCTTACCACCAGCGTTACCATACCCGCAATCCTGCCCTGAGCCCTAGCCACGCGTCTACAATCCGCTTTTTTAAAACCGAACGCGATCTCGAAATCCTCTTTTATCGCGTACAAGCCCCCGAACATATCAGCGATAAACAGGTTAGCTAGGTGTAGCAGCGCCCGCTGGGCGTGGTTTTTAAGCCAGTACGCTTCACTAGTTAAACCCATAGACTCCAATACTAGAGAGGCGGCCAGGTAGTAGTTTACAGCCCATAAGCCTTCACCTATCAGCGTATTGTAGTACTCTACTCCTACTTCATACAATGATTGGAAGTAGGGTATGCTGCCGGCGACGATTAAAACTACGCCTGCCGCCTTTACTGCTGGGTGTGGCATGCTGAACAGTATGAAGCCTATGCCTGCTACGCCGCCTGCCTCGTAGAAGCCTGTCGCGAACTCCGTAGCTAGTGTAAGCCAATCACATCCTTCATTACTTTCAACTCCCTGACAGGTATAGCAGTACGGTTGCGGCGTATCGCTGATAGCGTTTATCTTTGGGAATTTTACTGGGTTTAGTGTTTTAAAGCTAAACTTTACTTTGTGGATTAGTACATCTCCACTCTATCTTCAGTAATGAGTATACCGCTACGCTAGCATAAGTTACATTACCTTTTGATTGAAACGTGTAGGCGGTATCGCCCAGCTCTAGTTTATATTTTAGTTTTTTATTTCGTGGATTTAATATTTTGATTGTTGAGCCTTGTTGTTTAGCAATCTTAAATTCTAGTGTCCAAGGTTGGAAATACCATTTGTATTTGGGTTTGGGATCTTCTACTTTTTCGGATATTTCATCTATTAGTACTATGTCTGGTAGTTCGTGGAATATTCCTTGTAGTATTTTCGGCGTTTGAGGTTACTTCTATTCTAAATTTATCTTTTTTAACTATTATTCTATCAACTTCGATGTTTTCCAAAGATGCGTATCTAAAACTGCTAACACCCTTGATGAAGAAGGCTTCTAAAATTCTAGCTCTAGTATAGTAATCTACTCCTGGAATTTTACTTATAGATGAGCGTGGAGGTTTAGCTCTTATACTTTTTCTACCTAGAATTCTCGGGGTTTTTGGTGATTGTCCGATAGAATAGTATGGCTGATAATACGAGTTTATAGTCCAGTTTTTATAGGTTTTTTGTATAAGTTTATTCAACTGTACCGGTTTAACGTCTACATTTGATAGTACATATACGTGATAGAAACTGCCTTCTTCAATAAGCAAGTAATTTCCTATCTTACGGGCGCGGACATCAGGTTTTACACGTGTGAGGTTTGAAACTATGCCGGGGTCTAAGTTTAGTTGAATGAGGAATTTCTTTAAATCACTACTGGTTGGACATATCATTCTGCCGCAGCCACGGTCGAAGCAAACACAGCCTCCACCTATATCACCGCCTCCGCTGTTATCGTTCTCGCCGTCATCTCCATCACTGTTATTTTGTTCTGGCGGTCGGTGTTCTTCTGGCGGTGGTTCGCTGTAGTAGCCGAAAACTGGAATTTTAACTGTTATAGTGTAGTCTCTTTCGATTAACGTACGGTTTAATTCTAGATAACGGTTAGGACCAATCCAAACCTTTCAATCACCAAAATACTCAACTAACGCCTCGCGAGGCTCAACGGTAGTATAGCCTTCAGCGAGTAGTGGCAGTATGAAATTTTCTAACTCTTTTTCGATTTCGCTATCGGCTTTAACGTTTGGCGCTAAGTTTTGAAGTAGAGGCGCTAAGCTAAACAATAAAACCAACAATATAAGAACGTATACAGATAACCGCAAACAACCACCCAATATAAAAATGCACACAAATATTTAAAAATAACAAACCCCAAACAAAGAAATAAAAATCAAAATAACACACAAACTAACTCAAATATATAAAAAACCACGCCGCCACCAACCACGCATAAACCACCAGCCAAACCCAACACCAACCACGAAACATCCGATGACTATATAAGCAAGCTAAACAATAGGATAGACAGCTCCCGACGGAGAGTGGGTGAATTGAAGCCGGGAGTAAGATAAAACCCAAATATAACCGTTTTCTCAACACTCTAGTTAAAAAACCAGTTAACACACGCCCTAATTGGGTGCATTACGATGATAAAGGAGAAAAGATACAACTTTAAAGAAGTAGAAACCAAATGGCAGAAAAAATGGGAAGAATGGCAAATATACAAATTCGACAGAAAAGACAAGAAAAAACCCACATACACCATCAACACGCCACCCCCCTACCCCAGCGGAGAATTCCACGTAGGCAACGCACTAAACCACGCATACATCGACTTCGCCGCCAGGTACAAAAGAATGAGAGGATATAACGTTTTCTTCCCTCAAGGATGGGATTGCCATGGTTTGCCGACTGAGGTTAGAGTTGAAAAAACAATTAAAAAATCGAAGAGGGAGGTTCCGGAGGAGGAGTTTCTTAGGTTATGTCGGGAGTTTACGTTGAAATGGATAGAGCCGATGAAGGAGGCTATTAAAAGGCTTGGGTGTTCTATAGATTGGTCTACTGAGTATAGGACTATGGATCCGGATTATTGGCGTCGTACGCAGTTGAGTTTTGTCGAGATGTATAGGAAGGGGTTGATATATCGTGGGGAGCATCCGGTTTTCTGGTGTCCTAGGTGTGAAACTGCTATAGCTGAAGCTGAAGTAGAGTATAAGGAAGTCTCGCGCAAATTGTACTATTACTACTTCGAGCTAGAGGATGGGCGCAAAATTCCAGTTGCTTCCACTAGACCGGAATTGATCGGAGCCTGTGTAGCTTTAGCCGTAAACCCCGGAGACGATAGGTACCATGACATTGTCGGCTTAAATGCTATAGTTCCCCTGTATGGTAGGAAAGTGAAGATACTTGCCGATCCGGAAGTAGATCCCGAATTCGGCACAGGAGTTGTGATGATATGCACCTATGGAGATAAAACAGACGTAAAATGGCAGAAAAAATACAACCTACCTATAATAAAGCTAGTAAATGAGAGGGGTTTACTGACAGAGCTTGCTGGACCTCTCAAAGGCATGGATATAAAATCTGCCAGAGAGAAAATAGTGGAACTTTTCAAAGAAAAGGGCTTTTACATAAAGGAAGAGAGTATAACCAGCTCTATCGGGACTTGTTGGAGATGCCATACACCAGTAGAAATTCTCTCGAAAAAACAGTGGTTCGTCAAAACTATGGCGCTAAGGGATAAAGTTCTAGAGGAATCTCGCAAAATACGATGGATACCAGAGCATGCCCGTTTAAGGCTAGAGGATTGGGTAAATAGCTTAGATTGGGACTGGCCTATATCCAGACAGAGACTTTTCGCGACACCTATACCTGTATGGTATTGCGAGGAATGCGGAAACGTGATAGTAGCCGAACCGGAATGGCTGCCGATAGACCCTAGGAAAGAAGGCCCGAAAATAGATAAATGCCCCAGATGTGGCTCAACCAAGTTTAGAGGCGAGCGAGATGTAATGGATACTTGGATGGATTCTAGCATAACCGCAGCTGTACACGCCGGGTGGCCAGACAATCTCGATGAACGATTGCTCCCTGCAGATCTTCAGCCTAACGGGTATGACATTGTGAGAACGTGGGATTATTACCTAATAGTTCGTGGAATAGCACTCTTCGGTAAAGCTCAGTTTAAGATAGCCTTAATAAACGGCATGATGAGGGGAACGGATGGCCGAATGATGCACAAGAGCTACGGCAATTACGTCTCCTTATCGGAAGTATTAGATAAGTACGGTGCGGACGCATTTAGGCTCTGGGTTGCATCTGCCATAACCACAGGATCGGACTTAAGATTTTCATGGGAGAATTTAGATTTTACGAGGAGGTTTTTAACCAAGCTATGGAACGCAGCTAGGTTCATATCAATGTTTCTCGAAGATTTTATCCCTACCGAAGAACTAAAACTCAAACTACTTGATAAGTGGATTCTCGCTCTTTCCAATAAATTAACTAAAGAAGTAACTGAGGCTATGGAAAAATACGACTACTACAAGGCGGCTCAGGCTATAATAGATTTCACTTGGCATAAGCTTTGCGACCACTACCTTGAAGCCGTAAAGTATAGAATGGCTAGAAACGATGAGTCCAAGAGAGCGGCTCAGTACACGTTGTATAAAGTCCTGCTACGCGTGCTGCTATTACTCGCCCCCTTCACTCCACATATAGTTGAGGAGATATACCAGAGAATGTTCAGAAAATACGAGAAGTGGATCAGCATTACGGTAGCAGATTGGCCAAAGGTCGAGCCTATAGACGAAGAGAGTATTTCACGGGGAGAAGTAATAATCGACTTGATAGCATCTATGCGTCACGCAAAGCACGAAATGAGGATACCGCTAAATCAACCGTTGAAAAAAGCGGTAATCTATACGAAGACTTATTGCGAAGTTGTGAAGGAAAACATGGAAGATATAACTGGCACTCTAAGAATTTCGGAAATAGAACTAAGGACTGAGGGGCGTGGAGAATACAGCGCTAGGAATTACCCAGACATAAGCTTTGCGATCCAGGCGAAGTAAACGGCCATTATTGCTATATAGGAAACGCTAATAACAACAAGTTTTTTAATTGTTTCTAAAACATTTTTAGGCGCGGGGTCTCTGATCAGATCTAGGTATAGGAGCAAGTCCATGATTAAGTACGCGAGCGCGTGTAAGTGATCTTTTAGGAAATCTAGTGAAAGTAAGATTCCTAGGAAGTGTAACGCCGCGCAGAGTATGGCGGAATTTCTGGGGCCTAATTTTACAGCGATGGTTCTTATATTGTTTTTAAGGTCTGAGTCGTAATCTACTATTGCGGTAAGAGTGTAGAACGAGGAGGCTATTAAAGAGAAGCCGGTTATGGTTGGGATTGGTAAATCCTCTAGTTTACTGTGAGAGGTCCATCCCATTATAAACGGTACGAGAAATAAGCCTAGAGTATTTGCCACTATGTCCAGCGGCGCGTAGCTTTTCAGCCTTGGATAATAGGAGTAAGCCGTGGAGATGAGCAAGCCAAGGATTATAAACGGTATTACCAGCGGAGCTGTAAACGCTACAATAAGTATCGAAAACACCGATGAAAGCGCGGCTATAGACCATACAGTCTCCTTTGTCATATTGTATTTCAGAACAGGGTTAACGTAATCTTTTATGAATTCGTTTATTCTATCAGTGTCGGTCGAATCCTTGTAGGAATTAAGCATGTTAGAATATGTGCCGGCTAGGAAGATAGAAGCGATGACGTCTATTCTCAGGGGGGGAATGATGCGTAAATTATAAAATTGCAAGTAGATTAGGTCTAAGATTTGCCTCCAGTAGTAACCCATTAGGTAGCTGAGAGTCGCTAATAGGGGTAGCGCTGGTCGTACAATTGAGTATATTGCGTCGATTATAGATGTTATCTTGGTCATGCAACAATAAAATATACAAAAGTAGTTTATAAATACTCTTTATCCCTAATCGGAGCTCTATACTCGGAAGCGCTTAAACACTCTCTTGCCTGGGTATACGGCGCTCGAACCCAAGTATTCTTCTATCCTCAATAACTCGTTATACTTTGCAGTTCTTTCGCCTCTCGCCGGAGCTCCAGTTTTAATTAACCCTGTGTTCAATCCGACGGATAGGTGTGCTATGGTTTCATCTTCGGTCTCTCCAGACCTGTGGCTGACGACGACGTTATATCCATTCTCCATAGCTATCCTGGCAGCATCAAGGGCTTCGCTTAAAGTTCCTATCTGGTTTACCTTTAATAGTAACGCGTTAGCGGCTCCAAGTTCAATCCCTTTGGTCAGTCTCTGAGGGTTAGTCACGAAGAGGTCGTCGCCCACTATCTGAATTTTTCTCCCTAAACTCTCGGTTATTGCTTTAAATCCCTCAAAATCTTCCTCATGAAGCGGGTCTTCTATAGACACTATAGGGTAATCTTCAACAAGTTTTTCGTAGAAGGATATTAGCTCTTCTCTTTTTAATTTCTTTTCATCAATTAAGTATACTTTATCTTTCTCGTTGTAAAAACTCGAAGCTGCCGCGTCTAAAGCTAATAACACGTCATCTCCAGGACTATAACCAGCTTTTTTGATAGATTGAATTAATGCATCCAGAGCTTCTCTCGTATTTTTCATGGGCGGGGCGAATCCTCCTTCATCGCCTACGTTTATAGCGGCCTTCCCGTATTTCGCTCTAAGAAATTCCTTTAACGAATGGTAAACTTCACAACCTATTCTGAGCGCTTCTCTAAAGCTCTCCGCGTTAACAGGGACTATCATAAATTCTTGAATACTGAGCTGATTTCCCGCGTGTTTGCCGCCGTTAATTATGTTCATGAGAGGCACTGGAAGTTTATTCGCGTTAATACCGCCAATATACTGGAAGAGCGGGAGGCCATAACTGTCAGCCGCTGCTTTGGCAACCGCTAGGGAGACGGCTAGGATGGCATTAGCTCCAAGGCGTGACTTGTTAGGAGTACCGTCAAGTTCTATCATCAAGTTGTCTATTTCCCTCTGGTTTCTAGAGTCGAGCCCCAATATCTCCTTGGCTATTACTTCATTAATATTATTCACCGCCTTTATTACGCCCTTACCATGGAATCTCTTATCTCCATCTCTAAGTTCAAGGGCTTCGTGTACTCCTTTTGAAGCCCCAGCCGGAACGGCAGCTCGTCCAAACCCCGCCTTAGTAGCCACGTCTGCTTCTACTGTGGGGTTTCCCCGTGAATCTATAATCTCTCTCCCAGCTACGTAAGTTATGACGAATATGTCTTCTTCTACTAGAAACATGCCCACCGCCGCTAATATGACGGAGAAGAAGAATAAAAACTTAATGAAAATCGATACTTGCTATTTGTTACCCGGTTCGCTTTAGAACTTTGGCGATATCAAGATTTATCAGATTTCCCATGCCTTCTTCACGCATCCGAAGTTCCAGCGCTCATCATCTGAAATCTAACTATTTTTCACGTTTCAATATTAATGTTTATGTGTGTTCTGTCTAACCCTTATTTCCCTAACATAGAACGTTTTCCTAAGAACTATGAATTTTCTTAAGTGACTGGGAATTTCTATGGTACCGCAGTTTACAATCTTAAATACTTTTTCATCAAATATTTTTTCATCCACATCATCTTCAAAAATAAGTTCGTCAATACTTAGGAATATGACCGGAGAATCTAAATTAACTAGATCTTTCCCGTTTATCCTAAGCTTCCCCAGATGTCTGACTACGTAAGGGACTATCCTCCTTATTGGAGAAGGCATATACTTTCTCGTTTTCCTAACTATCCTCAATGGTACGAAGAGTATTGCATCTTGCTCCTCTACGAGTGATGAGAATAACATTAGAGCTTCCGATACGATACTGCCAATACTGACATTCAGTTCCTTGGCGAGAGTAGCGACTTCTCTGTAGGCTTCCTCATCTACTCCTCTTATTAGTACGTCTTTCTTTTTCTTTTCCGTTGACACTTATGACCACCAGTTATCTTAAGTATTTAATTCTTCAATGCGAGAAATAAGTTCCTTTATTTCATTAAGTTCTTTCACACCTACTAATATTTTCTTTCTTCTTTTTAGTGAAACTCCCACTCCTAAACTACTCGCTCCCCCTAATAGAGTGGAAATGACTAAATAATTTAAATTCTCAACTTTTTTATCCTCTTTCTCTGAACTTTTCGAAAACCTTAAAGATCTCATCTTTCTAAGCTTAAGACAAGCAATACGAACCACTACACTATCGCTTATCAAAAAACCGCTTTTCCTCTCCCTTCTAGTGATAATATACGGTTTTTCTTCGTCGTATATCCTACACAGCATTTCCAAAGCGAGTCTTTCTTTCCTTACTATCTCCAGTTCTGCCTTCATGTTTTCTCTTACTCGTTGCATGGCGCTAAAGAATTGCTCCATTTCACGAACGTTGTCCTCTATTTCGTCGATTGAACGGTCTATCAAGAATGCGGTTTCATTAAATATCGTTTTCAAACATAGCAATGTCTCGCCTAGCTCTTCCATGCCTTCTGAAGATTCCTCTAACGCTATGCCTAGCTTCTTCAGATTATCTGAAGCATTTTTTACCTTATTTTTAGCACTTCTTAAAGAAGATAATGTCTTAGAAGTTTTATTAATAGTATCTTTCAGAGATTTTATAACTTTTCGTATCTGATCGGGGAGAAATGGAGTATTTTCTTCCATCTTCTCTAGAAGCTTAGCTGTTTTTCTCAGAATAGACTCTATTTTTTCAAGATCTTCCGTTTGTTCATCTAGCATTTTAGCCATATCATTTAGCTGGTCAGAGGACTTTAACGCTATTCTCGAAGCCTCTTTTAATCTATGAGATGCCTCTAAAGATTGATTCGCTGCTAGATCCAGCATAGCACTAATGTTCCGAAGAGCATAGCTTAAATTTTGAAGCATAATAGTAGCATTTCTTAAAAATAAGGCAAAATTAGCCATGGAGTTATCCATGTTCTCTAAACCGCTTATACCGCCGGAAAGACTCTCTTCGATCTGCTTAATAGATTTTAAGGATGCCCTAGGGTCTAGTGGAATTAATATCTTTATTGAAGGTATAGTGGTTTCATTCCATGAGTTCAAGCGCTTTACCTTGAAGGTAATTTTTAGGTTTTTAAAATCGACCAAAGTTAAAATCCACGTAAAAGACAGGAAATCCCCTAATTCACTAACGAAGCTAGGATACTCTGAGCAATTAACTATTTCAAGATACTTGCTGTCAATATTCGCTGAAACTATTAAGGTGAGGGGTGTTGTGGTGCCGTTTATAGTAAATCTATTGCTTAAGTTAATTGAGTAATCTACGTAACTTCCAGCGTCTGCTTGAATCAAACAGTATCCCTTGCTACAATATATAGAGTCTATCGGCTCGCCATTAACCCCTATCGAAACGTTCACGTCAAGGAAGGCCCTTTCTCGAGCGAAATATCCAATCGTCTTTCTGCCGTTTACGCTGATATTTCTCCATTCTATATTAACAAAATATTGATTCCTTCTAATTTCTGTAGAATTTTTATTATAAAAATATATTTCTGTTAAATTATTTAAAAATGTTTTATCGAGGAGAGCAAAAGTACCGTTCCCTTCGATTGTGAGTGATACATAAACTTCTGACGTAGAAGTGTTATTCCCAGGTAGAACTGTAATTTTCCTAGTAATGCTCTTATACACGCTAGGTGTCGACTCTACTAAGTGAGTGGTTAAAGTAATTAAAATAAACGACAAAAGGATTAACTTATATAGGTTCGGACGACGCATCGTTATCCCCTCCTAATTTTTTCTAAAAATTCTACCTTATGTTTGAGAAACGCAGTTTCCTTTGCTAAATCTTCCAAATCCACTTTACCAGTTTCTATTCTTCTCTCTAAATTGCGAGCTTTCAAGCTTAGCAACTTAATTTCTATTTTTAGTAATTTTTCCAGAAATTCCTTATCTTCAACTTCTTCTTTAAAATGTTTGGCGAAAATGCCTTCCGGAGGTTTTTCATATAGTCGCCCGTCGCGTATGTATACAATCCGCGTAGCAAGCGATGCTACCTCGAAGTCATGAGTAACTATCAAGAAAGTTTGTTCATATGCTTCGTTTAACCACTTCACTAGGCTCATAACGTTCGCGGAAGATTTTAAATCAAGATTTCCGGTAGGCTCATCCATTAAGATTATGTCCGGATCGTTGGCTAGTGCTCTAGCTATAGCTACTCTCTGTTGCTGTCCTCCGCTTAGCTGGCTCGGATACTTATTAATATGGTCTTGCAATTTCACCATTTTAAGCAGTTCTTTCCCCCTTTCCACGGCCTCATCAAAGGCATATTGGCCTGAAATTAGCATAGGGAAAATCACATTTTCTAGCGCAGTAAAATTCTTTACCAGGTTATATGTTTGAAATACAAATCCGATATTTTTGCATCTAATTTTGGTTAATTCTTCCTCTGATAACTTAGTAACGTCTAATCCTCCAATAATAACTCGTCCAGAGGACGGTTTTTCTAAAGTGCCAGCAATACTCAGTAACGTAGTTTTTCCACTGCCACTAGGGCCCATTATGGCGACTATTTCGCCTCTTTCTACAGTTAAATTGATGTTTTTCAACACTGTTACTTGATTCGGTTTCTTGCCGTAAATTTTCCATATATTAATTAATTCCAGAACTTTTTTACTCATACTTTAGCACCTCCACAGGCTTTACATTACAAGCCTTTATTGTCGGATATACAGCTGAAAGCAAACTAACGATTATAGATGAAGAAAAACTTAGGAGTGTAATCCCTGGCTCAGTGATCATCGGAATTTCGAAAAAACCCATCGAATTTATTAAATTCCTAATCAGGCTTGTCTCTAAAAATCCTAGTGCTAAACCAATAACGCCCCCTATCACGCCGTAGATGAAGGCTTCAGTTAGAAAAATTGTAGCTATATGGGATACGCGTGCACCTAGTGCTCTCATAATAGCTATTTCACGGGCGTGCTCGCGGACATTAGCCATTATAGTATTAACCGTTCCGAAAACGGCTATTATAACTCCTATAACAGTGGCTGAGAGAAGAAGACCGTCGATGAGCGATATAACCTGGTAAACAATTTTCAAAATATCCTCCCTACGGAAAATCTTAGCTTCAGGGAATTCCTCTTTGATACTTTTTTCCACAAGACTTGGGTCTCTGTCTTCGTCAAGCTTGAGCATGGCCATTGTAACGAAGCTTTCCTTACCCATAATCTCTTGAGCTTCTCTTAGAGGTATGATAACGTAGGTTCCAGTGGAGCTTATCTCCTGAATTTTCATTCCAATATCAGCTACGCCTACAACCCTAAAAGGATACGAATTAGGGCTTATCTGAGGTTTAATAAACACGGTTTTCCCTACAGAGATATTCCTTGATTCGGCGAAGTTCGTTTCTACAATAACGACCCTGTAATCTTTCTCGTTAAATCTTCCTCCGGAAGAGTATTCTGTAACCGCTAAGTCCAAATCTTTGCTTTCGATTCCCAAAATAAAAGTTAAAGCCCCCTCCATATACCCCATGGTCAAAACAACGGGTACCGCCCGCTGAACCCCCGGTACATTCTCAAAATCCTGAACTATTTCCTCCGGTAAGTCGCATAAGCCCTCGCCATATACTAGTATCTCGCCGGGCAAAACTTGAGACACCACGTTTTCCGCTGCTATTCGGCATCCAAAGCTTATGGAGCGTAACGCCATAAAAGTGGCGATGCCACTTGCAATGGCAATAATGTTAAGTATGGATATGAATTTTCTGAACTTTATATCTCTTAGCGCGAATGTTAGTGAGAGCTTCGCCACGGACATGCTTTCTTTGATAGACTTGTATATCAAAAATATAAATTTTTCGCTTTTGATTAGCCAGTACCCAGTAGGGGTTGGCAAAACATTCTTGATAACAACGTTAACAGTGATATGCAATATTTAAAAAGTTGTGTCTTGATTTTTCCTAGGAGTGTCTGAACTTCAGGTGTAAGCATGTTTAAAACTAGAATATGGTTTTGGATTTCATTAATTGTCGCAGTTTTCTTACTTATTTTAGAGGCTATTGCTAGTTGGTTTTTCACTGTTCTCATAGTTTTCTTTATATTTCCTCCTCTCTTCCTTCTGGCGTTGGTAATACACCCAATCCTAGTACTCTCTATAGTCGCTATATTCCTAGTTATAACAGACTTTGCAGGATCTCTTAAAGTGGAAAAAATAGAATGGTTAAATGATATGGATGCCTATAATGGACTTTTGCATAGGTCCTTACATTTAGCGGAGAAAATTGGAGTATATGTGGAGAAGGTAGGAATCGCGCCTTATGATAGAATAAACGCATTTAGCTACGGTATTTTCAGACCTAAAATTGTTATTTTTAAAAAACTCCTTGAGGAATTCAACCCGGAGGAAGTAGATTTCGTTATAGCTCACGAAATGGCTCACATAAAGCATAGATGGATCTGGATTATCCATAACTTCGCTAATGCTGTAACGTTTCTCCCGTTCACGACGCCGCCTCCAATAGTTTTCATATTGTACACGATACTTATACCGGCGAGACTGGCCTTTTTGTGGTTTTTAAGGGAGTGCGAGTTCTTAGCCGATAGGGAAGCACTGGCAGTTACTGGAAACATTATTGCTGCCATAGGGGCTCTGGCTAAATTAGGCAGAATCGGGAAGATATACGATATTAAAGAACTTAAAAAACTGGTATCCGATAGGGATATAGTAGATAGAGTATTTAACGATATAGCGGAAATGCTTAGCAGTCATCCTCTAATAAAAAGGAGAATAAGAGAAATACTAGAAACATATCAAACCGTAACATCCTTTAAAAGCAGGACGTACTGCTTAGTATAAGGACAGGAGATAATTATTTTGATTTTCTGGATTGTTAGCTAATGAAATAATTTAGTTTCCTATTTATGGTGGTTAACGTTTCAAAAACTACTTCAGCGGCTTTTCTAACTTTTACCTCCATTTCATCTTTACATATATTAAAATCTTCGACAAGACTATTAGAAACTATTAATATCGCCCCCGTTTTAAACCCGCGAATTAAACCTAAAACGAACAAAGTAGCGCACTCCATTTCAACTCCCACTACACCTCTAGAAGACCACTTTTCTACGAAGTCCTTATCCTCCGCGTAGAATGAATCACTACTAAACACCACGCCCTTTTTCACGTGAATCTTTTTCTCTTGGGCTTTATCTAGGAGAGTACTGGTTATCTCGAAATCGGGGATGGCGGCCATATACCCATCTGGCACGTACATTTCTAGATGTCCTCGAGGATAAGCCGCCCCTATCACAACTAGTAGATCTCCTACCTTTAAATCGGGGGTTAGAGAACCGGTGGTGCCGAGTCTAACTATGACTTTTGCTCCTAACATCTTTAACTCCTCGAAAACTATGCCGCTGCTAGGTCCTCCTATGCCGTGAGTAGCTACGGTTATCCGGGTATCGCGCCAATAGCCGGTGTAGACTAGAAAGCCTCTGTTCTTGTTTACGAGGATAGAATCTTCTAACATGCTGCTAAGCATTTTCACTCTTCCTGGATCGCCCGATGCTACTACGAGAGGAGATATATCTCCCGGTCTAGCCAGTATATGGACGGGTTTTTTGTGAATCATACTTGTCACCAAATAATTAACCTAATATATCTTAGGTTCATTGTCTACTTGGTGATATAGAAGTTGGAGGCATTTAAAAAAGTTAGAGAGGAGAAACGGCTTTTAGAGGAGATCGAGACCCTAATACCCGGCTTTAGGGGATACAAGAAACGCGAGATAAGGAGAGAGTCGGATAAGCTAATACGGGAGCATATAGCTCGGAAACTGAAAGAAGCTAAAGACTATTTGAAAGACTGTATTTTAGCAGTTGCTGAAAGTGATAAAGCCGAATTTTACAATCTACTAAGTCGGGTGTCGGCGGCTTTAGACTTAATGATTAGTAAAATAGAGCATGCCGACTATGGCTATAGCGGTTTCTTCGACGCGATTAAGATAAAATCGGGTGACTTAGAGAGATTGCTCGAATATGATTCTTCTCTAATAAAAATCGCTGATGAGATAATTCTCCTAGCTAAATCTGCTCGGGATTTAGCAGTTGAACGAAAATTCGATGAGTTAATGTCAAAACTGCAAGATTTGAAAAGGTCATTAGATCGGTTTAATGAATTTATAAACCAGAGAGAAAATGTGATAATAGGGTTGAGATAATATGCCTCAGGTTATCGAGTGGAAAAATCCAGGGAAAGAAGACATAGTGTGGCGTTACCCCGAGGAGAGAATAGAGTGGGGGGCTCAGCTTATAGTCCGCGAGTACGAGGTAGCGGTCTTCTTTAGAGATGGAAAAGCTTACGACGTTCTAGGACCCGGAAGGCATACGCTTACAACGCTAAATCTCCCGCTCCTGACGGACTACCTAGTAAAGCTGCTCGGATACCCTGAATCACCGTTTAAAGCCACAGTAATATTTGTCTCTACGAAACAGTTCAGGGGCAGATTCGGAGGCAGATCACAAACAACTGATTTAGCGCCGCTTACATTCTACGGCGGATACTGGTTTAAAGTCGAAGATCCTAAAGTGTTCGTGAACGAGGTCGTAGGTGGACAGGATAAATACACTACGAGCGAGGTAAACGAGTTCATACGCGGTTTTATAAACGAGCGTCTGATAGATTTCCTAGCTAAATACGACCTCTTAACAGTCTTCACTAAAATAGATGAGGTAAGCTTTAAAGCAAAAGCTATGGTGCAGGACGAGTTTAAGAGGATAGGTCTTGAGTTAATAGATTTAAAGTTTGAAGGAATAGACACCACGCCAGAGTACAGGGAGAGGCTTTTCTGGATCAAACAGAGCGGGCAGGCCGCTTATGTACTTCAGATGGAGACGGCGAAAACCATGGCTAGAGAGTTAGGAAAATCCCCAGGAGCAGCTTTAGGAGCCGGTATGGTGATGATTCCGCCGGTATTTACGCCGCCTCCGGTGCAACCGAGTCCCGCTCCCCCAACTCCGAGGGTACCTGTGAAGAAATGTCCTAGCTGTAATAGGGATGTCCCAGCAGACGCGCGTTTCTGCCCTTACTGCGGTTTTGACTTCGCTAAAGCAACTACGGGCTCCTTACACTGTCCCTACTGTGGAGCCAAATTGCCTCCTGGAGCGGTATACTGTCCTCGCTGCGGGAAAAAAGTAAGCGGATAATAAATGGCGGTCGACTACGATAAAATACGCCTAAACGTTTCTTTAATTTTCTCGTAACGCTCTAAGTCCTCTTTAGAGACGCTCGGCTCTACCTTCTCTAAAGCTTTAAGGAAGTGCTCCCTCTTAACCTTAGTCGGTTTTCCAACTTCTCTCAACGCGGTCATAGCAGCTTCCCTGCATACCGCAGCTATATCAGCGCCTGTATAGCCTTCAGTTCTTTCAGCTAATTCTTCTAAATCTACGTCTTCGCTTAGCGGCATCCTACGAGTATGAACTTTGAATATTTCAAGCCTTGCCTCTTTATCGGGCGGGGGTACGTAAATCACTCTATCGAATCTGCCAGGCCTTAGGAGAGCTGGGTCTAGGATATCCGGCCTGTTAGTAGCGCCTAGGACTACAACTCCTTCAAGCATCGTTATTCCATCCATTTCTGTTAACAACTGGTTAACTATCCTATCCGTAACTCCGCTGTCACCGCCTCTTAAGCCTCTACGCGGAGCTATAGAATCTATTTCATCGAAGAATATTATGCAGGGTGCCGCCTGTCTAGCTTTCGAAAATATTTCTCTGACTGCTTTTTCAGATTCTCCTACCCACTTGCTCAGTATCTCTGGTCCTTTAACGCTGATAAAGTTAGCGCCGCTTTCAGTAGCCACAGCTTTCGCCAATAAAGTTTTGCCACAACCCGGAGGGCCGTACAGTAAAACTCCTTTAGGAGGATCTATACCCATTTCCTTAAAATACTCTGGGTGTTTGATAGGCCATTCAACGGCCTCTCTAAGCTCCTGTTTTACATTTTCTAACCCTCCAATATCAGACCACTTAACTTCGGGGATTTCGACGTAAACTTCTCTTAATGCCGACGGTTGGACATCCTTTAATGCCTCTAGGAAGTCCTTTCTAGTAACCTTAAGCTCGTTTAGCACCTCCGCAGGTATACGCTCGGATTCTAGATCAATTTTAGGGAGAAATCTTCTAAGAGCATGCATGGCGGCCTCACGGCATACAGCCGCTATATCGGCTCCCGTAAACCCATGCGTTAACTCGGCTAGCTCATCTAGGTTTACATCTTCGGCTAACGGCATATTCCTGGTATGGACGTGGAATATCTCTCTTCGAGCCCGTTTATCCGGAACAGGAATAGCTATTTCTCGGTCGAATCTGCCGGGTCTTCTGAGAGCGGGATCTATCGCGTCCGGTCTATTCGTAGCTGCTATGACTATCACTTGCCCCCTTCCCTTCAAACCGTCCATCAGCGCAAGCAATTGAGCTACAACTCTCCTTTCCACTTCACCCGTGACCTCTGAGCGCTTAGGAGCTATGGCATCTATCTCGTCGATGAAAATTATAGAAGGAGCGTTTTCTTCAGCTTCTCTAAAGACTTCTCTTAACCTGGCTTCGGACTCACCATAATACTTACTCATTATTTCTGGTCCGTTAATAGCGATAAAATGAGCCCCGCTTTCGTTGGCTACTGCCTTCGCCAGTAAAGTCTTACCCGTCCCCGGCGGACCATATAAGAGTACTCCCTTAGGCGGCTCTATCCCTAATCTCTTAAAGAGCTCGGGGTGCTTTAGAGGAAGTTCTATCATTTCCCTTATTTTCTGCTTAGCCTCCTCTAAATCTCCGATATCCTCGTAGGTAATTCTGGGGACACGGACTTCCTCCTCTCTAACTGGCTCAGAGCGGATGAGTAGCTCGGTATCATCGGTTATCATGACGGGGCCGCCCGGCTGTGTAGAGACTACGATTAATCTTAGAGCTGTGCTTAAAACTGGGACTACTATCGTGTCTCCGCGTAGGAGCGGCCTGCCGGTAAGCCGTCTTTTTACATATTCGACAAAATCCGGTCCGAAGCGGAGAGCCTCTGCAGGGGCTAAAACTACTCTTCTAGCTGTGCGAATCTCTGCTTTTCTCACAGTTACTACGTCTCCTATTGTAACGCCCGCATTTTGCCTTATCGTGCCATCCATTCTTATAATTCCCTTACCCTCATCCTCCAGGTAGGCTGGCCATACAATAGCGACTGTTTTCTTGGTACCTTCTATCTCAACTATGTCGCCTGCTTCTAGATTTAAAGCCTCCATACTCTGCCTATCGAGCCTGACTATGCCTCTTCCTACGTCTCTCTGTTTTGCCTCAGCCACCCTAACCTGGATCTCTCTCATAGAGTGCACCTAATCCTTTTAATTGCCTACTTGATTTAAAAGCTTTTACAATTTACGCGAGATCAGGATCTTATCGCCGAGGATTAAGCCTGTTTAGTAATGCGCACCAGGTTGGTATAGGTTTAGAAGGCTACTATCTCTACGATATCCCCATCCTCTAATACAAAATCTGCGCCGACTCTTTGAGGGCTAAATTTTAAGCGGGAACTCCACACGCGAGCATATCTAAAGTTTTTATAAAGCTGAGAATGAATCAGCTTGGCTATATCCAGTACAGTGGCGCCTCTTTTGACTACGACCGGCTTTTCAGCTATCTCCCGGTTTCCAGGTTTCTTAGTATAAACCCTAATTAACCCCAGTAGCTCGAATAGTCTTTTCCCTATAGTTTCTGGATCCACGTTAATCCCTTTTTCTGCGGAAACCTCGAGGTAAACTAAGTTTTCTCTTTCAAGAAATTCTTCAAATTCGCGAATTTTCTTTTCATTCTCCACAATGTCTACCTTATTTATCACAAAAAGAGCAGGTTTGTAAACAACATTTTCAAAAAGCGAGTCTTCTATATCAGATAACGTGGCGCATCCCTCTATTCGGACTAAAGCGTGGTAAATTTTATAAGATTTCAGCAACTTCTCCACGTCTCTGACCGTACAATCTTTAAGTTCTCCAAGTACGATAACACCTCCCTGACTCCTCCTCTCCACCTTAACGAGCACGCGAGGTTTTTTAACGTGTATTCTGGCTTTTTCCAATTCGCTCACTAAAACGCTGTACTGATAGTATAAATCTCCCTGAGCATCTATAACTATCATGAGGCCATCCGCATTCCTAGCAAGAGCCAAAGTTTGAGATCCCCATCCGATTCCGGACGCCGCCCCCTCTATTACAGCTGGAGCCTCGATTAACTGGAAATCAACCCCCCTATAGGTCATCATGCCCGGAATAGGGCGCTTAGTTTGATAAGGAATTTGGGAAACGATAGCTTTTGCATTGGTTAATCGCTTTAATAAAGCACTTTTGCCACTTTTCGTAAGACCGAGGATTACTATTTGAGCATCTCCTTCCTTTTCGATAAAAAATCCAGGTCTCCTACCTTTTCTCTTTTTCTTTTCAAGCTCTAGCTCTCTTTTTAAAACGGCAATCTGCCTCCTTACCTGTGAGATCAGTTTTTCCGTTCCCTTATGTTTAGGAACTGAGGATAAGAAGTCTTCTAAGGCCTTAATTTTCTCCGCTGGCGTGCGTGCCTCCATTACTTTAACCCATTTAGCTTTGGCTTCTGCCGGCAGGTTGGCGGGCATATCTATTCTAAATACAGCAATAAGAATATTAATCTTAATAAACAACACTACGATACGTGTCCGTTCCTGAGAGAAACAAGTGCAAATTCTACCGTTACACGGCTCTTGGAGCACGGTGTGTTCTGCTATCTCCTGAAGAATGGCGTAAGAGGAAAGACGCGCTTAAACGCTTCTGCATGAGCAAGGGAAGAGGATGCTCGGTATTAATGCTCTATTTAAGGAAAAACTTCAAAAACGATATCAGTAAAAAAAGCTTAGATGGGAGATTTTAAGTGATTAACACTAGAAAATTTTTAAAAAAAGTCACGGAGGTATTCGTAATCTTAGCTGTATCTCTTTTGGCTCCTTCTCTATCTGTACAGACATATTCTCTCCCGCCAGATAAAAGGTATGCATTGGGAATAGTTTTCTCAATACTTCTCTATCTTTTTCTTTGTAGAATGAATTTTAATCTTAGAGTTGTTGTGCTAGGAGCGCTGACCCTATACCTAGGTTTTTTTTATATAACGCCGTCTTTAGCGAGACAGACCGTGTTAGAAACTATGAAAGCTTTTATTAGAGGGGAAAAGCTTTCGGTATTCGTTGAGAGCTACTTAAGGCTTGCAGAGATTCCCGTAAAAACATCGTATTATACGTTAGTGATCGTGGCCCTCTGGACGTCCTTAATAGCAGCTATATTCCTGATATCCGTATCGGTGATCTCTTACTTTGCGCATTCATGGTTTCTCCTAGAAAATCTTACTCCCCCTCTTTTCAAGCCATTAAGTACCTATCTAACCGGAACAGGGAAAATCGGCAAACGTAACGTTTTTGCAGGGATAGCCATAGCGGCTTGCGTATTTGCCATAGATAGAGTTTTAAGCCCTAAAATTCCCTCTCTTGTCTTGTTATTTACTAGTGTATCGTTAAACACGTCAATAGCATTGTTTAGCGTATTGCAGATAATCTTAGGGAGGGTCATGTCTGAAAATTTCCGAATTAACTTAATGGCGGGTTCTCAAATGGGTCTGATAGCATTCCTTATAGTTTTTAATTTAGTATTTTGGAAGAAGGGTATAATTAAGAGGTTTATGCCCCGTAAGGAGCGCATAAGAGTATTTTCAACCTTTGTACTAGGAATTTCTTTGATGTATATTACATTATATTTGTTAATTGATGTGGCTACTCTAACTTTGTTTCCATTCCTACTGTTGCTTGTGTTTTTTAATACAATTTTAATGGCTAGGATAGAAGCCGAGTTTCAAGTATTGTTTATAGCTTCAGAGTTGAGCTTCCCCACGTTCTGCTTAATGTCATCTCTCCTTGACATAGAGGGCTTAAAGGAGTTCTCGGCGTTAACAATGCCAGCTTTATATTTAGCTCTATCTCCTCTAATACCGGCTATATTAGCGAATATAGCTAGTACAGTTTCCTTGTATGAGAAAAAGACAGAGAAAAAAATTAGCCTCATAGTATATTTGCCAGCTATAATTTTAATGTTTTATCTATATTTTGCTCTTTTCCTCTCTAAATACGGCAACGAAATTTACGAAGTAGAGAGTTTTCTTCCAGAAGTAAGAGGGTTAAATTCAAACTTGGTTTGTATAATTATCGGAGCGTTTATATCTTTCATTTTCGGTTTAACTCATATCCTATTTTTTAAATACCCGATACACCCAGTGGCGTTCATAGTATCTCCTATTACAGCTTCCTACACCGCTATAATCGCCGTAGTGTTAGTAACCGCAATAAAAGTCGTATGTCTAAAAATTTTAAAGGGTAGAGATTATTCTTCTGCATTAATCGTCGCTATTCCCTCATATGTCGTCCTGAGTGCAGCATACCTATTACTGACTTCCGGCCGATAAATTATTTATTCCTCTGCCTTATACTCTCAGTGGTCAATATGTGGGCATCTCATCAGAAGAAAATGGAGAAGGCCGAAGAGCGTTTAAGGCTATCCCTCCTCTTCCCCTCCTTACAGGCCTTCATAGCTATCTATGTCCTAATATATCAACTCCTCGACCCGACTCTTTCAGTAGCGCTGTTTTTAACTTCGCTCATGGCATTGCTCACGCTTTATTTCTCTTTAAAGCAATTCGAGGAAGCATCTTACGACGTAATCGTAAAGATATTTCCAATAACCTTAACTTTAGCGGCTATAGGCGGCTTAGGAATCTCTGTGTTCTTCGTCTACAGTTCCTACTCTATTATTAAAGAAGTCTTTTATAAGCGGGGCATGGAGAGTAAAAGATAAAAGAGAACGTTTATAGGAAAGCTCGTGCGAGAATAGGAGGTGGCAGTAATGGGGAAGATTGTTGAGCCTCCAAGACCGATAGTGAAGGTTCCCATATTAATAAAACATGCCGGTGTACCGCCTAAGGAATATAGGGAGGGAAAAGGATATTCCAAAGGTGAGATAAAAGCCGTAGGCTTAACAGTATATGAGGCTAGGAAGCTAGGCATATATGTCGATCCGAGACGTAAAATCGTTTACGAGGAGAATATTTCAAGACTTAAACAATGGCTAGAAGCTGTGAAGAAGGGAGAAATTGAACCTCCAGAGCCGACTCTGCCTAAAGTCATAAAGATAAAACCGCCAGGCAAGAAAGTCTTTAAAGGCAAGACTATGGCCGGTAGGAGAATGAGAGGATTGCTAAAGCTAAAGTACAGGTATACTCATCACTATAAGTGGAGTAGGAAGCAGAAAGAGAGGGAGTTAAAGAAGAGACACGAAGCTAGGCGACATAAAGGCGGGCATTAGGAGTAGGTCGTTAATGGCTTTAATCTCACCTAACCTAGTATACGAGAAAATACGTGAAAATCTAATTCTCGAAAAACTCTTCTATATCTTAGAGAGCGATATAGAAGTTCAGGAAGGATTAAAAATGGCCAATATAAACGCGGTTTCTAGGCTAAACTACAATGACCACGGAGTCACGCATTCTCGAATAGTCGCCGGTAGCGCGTTGGAGATGTTAGATATACTAGTCTCTAAAGGCTTTACTCCTTCCTCAGTAAAAGCTGGGATAGGAACGCTGGAAGATGCTAAAATAATAGTTCTAGCCGGAGCCTATCTCCACGATATTGGTAATGCTGTTCATAGGAAATTTCATAATATCCACGGCTACCTAATCGCCGATAGAATTCTTGACAGAATTCTCCCTTTAATATATAAAGACCAGAAGAAGATAAAAGATATAAAATTTGAGATCTTACACACGATTTTCGCCCATGACGAGGAAGTCCATGCTCTAAGCCTGGAAGCTGGCTTAGTTAAAGTAGCTGATGGAACAGATATGGCCGAGGGGCGCGCTAGAATACCCTACAAAAGAGGGAAGCTTGACATACACGCCCTTTCCGCGCTAGCCATTAAAACGGTCGAAATCTTAAGCGGGGAGAATAGGCCTATAAAAATTCTGGTTGACATGGAGAATGAGGCGGGAGTTTTTCAAATAGAAGAAGTCCTCGGGAAGAAAATACAAACCTCTGGTATAAACGAGTTAATTGAAGTCATAGCTTTGAAGAAAGGAGTAAAATTGAAAGATTTCTACTTCTAATTCTAACACTAAATATCTACATCTTGAGGTATCAATCCTTCTTCTTTCATTTTTCTAAACTGTTTTCTGAGATGTTCTCTTAAGATTTTAGCCCCACACTTGAAACAATAGTATTTCCCCTCTATCTTAGCCAATACTTCTCGGCTTCCGCAAATAGAACATTTAATCTCATTCATCGGCTACTCCCAGGCTACTATAGGATCAACGCCCTTTTAAACCTAGCAGTTTTTCAACCCTAAAAGATATAAGCAAGTAAATGCTGGAGTACTCTAGCGGGGAGAACATGGCCTATAAGAGGAGCGAACATCCGTTAAAACTGCTTGAGAAGTCTCAAAACGGTATAATAATAGTCAAATTGAAAGATGGAACGGAGTATATAGGCAAGCTGGAGAAGAGCGATATTTCTATGAACCTAATACTAACTGACGCCAAGCAGATAAACGAGAAAAAAGAGCCAATAGTTAACTACGGGCGTATACTGATCCGAGGAAGTAACGTATTGTATATATCCCTCGACGCCACCAGAGTAGAGTAAGACAATATTACAGACAGTAATATTTTGAGAAACTATTTATAGTAAAAGAGTTTATAGACTCTAGATGGTTATGGGAGAGATTGTAGTCAACAAACTCAAAAAGGCTAGTATTGAGGAATACCCTATCGAATTCGTAGAGCGTAAAGGTAAGGGGCACCCAGATTACATAGCCGATTCAATAGCTGAAGTTTCTAGCGTAGCCTTATCAAAGTACTATATCGAGCGTTTTGGCCGAATACTACACCACAACGTTGACAAAGTCCTGGTTGTCGGAGGACAGGCGGCGCCTAGATTTGGGGGAGGAGAGATTTTAGCGCCGATTTACATACTTATCTCTGGAAGGGTAACCACCGAGGTTGTTCTGAAAGATGGAGGTATAGAGAAAATCCCTGTAGGGCCTATCTTGCTGGAAAATGCTAAGAGGTGGATTAGAGAGAATTTCAGGTATTTAGATCCCGAAAAACACGTAGTTATAGATTATAGAATAGGGAAGGGATCGGCTGACTTAGTGAGTGTGTTTGAGAGGGAAAAGGAATTTCCTCATGCCAATGACACTTCTCTAGGAGTAGGTTTCGCGCCATTATCAGAGACTGAGAAACTCGTATTGAAGGTTGAGGAGACCCTCAACTCTGAAGAAATTAAGAGGAAGTTTCCCGCGATAGGCGAAGATGTAAAAGTTATGGCTGTAAGGCAGAACAACACTATAGACTTAACGGTGGCAGTTGCTGTAGTGTCTAGATTCGTGAAGGATATGGATGAATACATAGCAGTTAAGGAGGATGTTAAGGAAATAGTACACAAAGTCGCTGAGAAAGTTACTCAAAGAGAAGTCAATGTGTATGTTAATACTGCTGATAATGAAAAAGATAGAAGCGGTAGGTCCGTATATTTAGTAGTTACCGGAACTTCCGCAGAACACGGAGATGATGGACAAACGGGGAGAGGTAATAGAGCAAATGGGCTCATAACTCCTATGAGGCCCATGTCGCTTGAAGCAACTGCAGGCAAAAACCCTGTAAATCATGTCGGCAAAATATACAACGTCGTAGCTAACCTATCCGCCAGAAAGATAGCTGAAATTGATGGCGTTAAAGAAGCTTATGTCACGTTGTTAAGCCAAATAGGAAGACCGATAAATAGGCCCTTAAGGGCGAGCGTGGATTTGGTAGTAGACGATGGCGCCGCTTTTAACTCAATTAAATATGAAGCCGAGAGAATAGTCGAGGAAGAGTTAGCTAATATCAAGAAAATTACCATGTTAATCTTGGAAGGTAAAGTAAGGCTATTTTAGCATAGACTCGTCTATTTGTTTTCTACGCTTAAACCTGTAGTTTTCGATTAACCTTTCAAGTTTCTCAGCAAACTCTCTACGCCATTTGTCACTTAGTTCTTTCTCTTTCCGCCGAATTATCTGTATGATATCTCTTCTTGCGTAAACTTCCCCATCCATTGTAAATATTTCAATGTCGCTATCCTCTATAACGGGGATTAGAGAATGCTCAAAACATTCTTTTACATAGCTGGGAACGAATCCTTCTACAACTACAGCTTTAATATTCTCTTTTATGAGCGCGTCGACAGCTTTTATATCTCCTGGAGTAGCGTCACGCAGATATATTACCCTGCCATTTAACGAGCCGTATTTTTCTATAGCCTCAGAAACTCCGCCTAATGTCAAAACATTAATGACTAGAAGTTTCTCTATTTCACCCTTTAGAGCCAACTCGGCGATTTCTTTCCATTTCCTTACCTTATCTTCCAATTTCTGAATATAAAGCTCTTTTTCTCTCAACTCCTCACTTAAATGCGATACTTTATTCTCTAAAGACTGTATTTCCTTACTTAGCTTAAGCGTTCTTCTTTCGACCGAGAGGAATAGCTGAAGAGTCCTCTCAAATTCTTCAATTTCTTCTTGGAGCTCGAGAATCTTCTTCCTTAAAGTATCTACCTGGACTTCATACCCCCGTATCAGCATGTCTTTTTGAGCTATGAGAGCCTCAAGAGCATTTATCCTGGCTTTTAAATCTCTATCGGAGGGAGGCGCCGCGACCACTTCCTCAGGTATGGAGGTTCGTGAAGCCAGTACTTTTCTTACGGCTTCGTTTATGGTTAATCCTTTTACTACAAGGGCTTTCACCTCTGAAATCGGTATGCCTATATCTAGATTCCTCGCTATGCTCTCCACTTGTCTGAGTTTATTTTCTATTGAATAGTAAGCTTTTAGAGCGGCTGCGAGGGCATCTCTTTGGTGGCTATCGCCTACTTTAACACCAACCTGTATTTTCAAACTTTCCAGAAATCTAGCTACGGTTTCTCTTTTTTCGTTTACTGATAAACTATGCTTAGGGACGTAAAGCGTGGCGTTTAAAGCTGTAGCTAGTTTTTTAGCAAATGCTGGTGGCGGATTGGAATCGGTAGCTACAATGAGTGTTTTCCCGTATTCGGAGAGAATCCTTAGTATCTGGTTTCTACTAAGCCAGCGCTTGCTCATAAGCAATAGGGGATACCCGTCTATAGTCAGAATCGCTAACCCGGTAGAGATCCCTGGATCTACTCCGACTATAAGGTATCTATCCCTTCTCGATTTATGGATTTTTCTCCTTTTAAATAAGGGTGTAAATTCTATTTTTTCTCTGATGATAGGTTCTATATTTACGTGTACATCGTGTCCTTTTCTGGGCTTTATTAAGCCGAAGAGGGAACGGCGTGGAGCATAGACTATGAAAACGCTGCCTGAATAGCCATGTGGAGATTTTCGGTAGTAAAGATCATAGTCTATTTTATTTTTATCTAAGGTTTCTTTGATATCCTTCGTTATTCTGAAAATTAAAGAATCTATGTTTCTGCGGTAGCGCTCTTTGCTCATTCCTCCTTGGGTAAGGCTCCTGCCGCGTGACACCGTTATTCGAGTTTCATTCTCAAAGATTATAGCTTCGGAGCCTACGCCCATAGAGGCAAGCTTAGCCACGACTTCAGAAGTTTTAAGAGGATTAAGTTTTCCTCCCTCGTGTAAGCCTAGTGAACGGGCTAAAGCCTCTAGCTCGTATTCTTTACCGTTTATTACGTTTACTTGAACTAGTCTTGGAGTTTTCAAAGGATGGGACATGAAGGCGGCTATCTCGCTTGTGTTCTGGCCTAGCTCGTATATGTTGTCAACAGCAACGATATCGACTTCGTACTCGTCTATAAGCTTAAGCACTTCCTCTTTCCTTACTTCATTAAACCTCTTTTCGACTTTGTCATCTACAAGTATTGTTACCGCGTACTTAGCCGTGGACTTAGCCGGGCTTTCACCCGGTAGTATGTCTACGCCCATTACCGTATACTTAGCCATGTTCATCACTAAACATGTCTAAAATATCGATGTAATCCGACACTTCAATTCTTAACCTGTACTTTCTTTTGAAAAACTTTACTATATTCTCGATATCTCTTTTAAGCAGAAACAAGGCGCTAGGATGGTTTCTATCAACCCACTGAGGCCAGTCGAAAATATAGCAGTCTTCTTCAGGGGTAACTATAACGTTGTACTCACTCAAGTCTCCGTGTACGATACCTATGTCATAGGCCTTTTTTATGTTCTTAATTATCTTTCCCAAAACCTCCTCTGGGTTTGAGAGCGGAGGAACTTCGTATAAAACTATGCCTTCCACAAATGAGGTAACTACTACGTGCCGATTCCAAGAAATGGGACGAGGAACGGCGACCCCCTTCGGATATAGTATGCTTAACCCCTCGTACTCACGCTCAGCTGCCAAACGAGCCTGATACAGCCAGGATATATGCCTTCTATCCCCTATATATGTCCGAAATTTCCGAGTTTGCCTAAAACTTGTCCTGCCCAATCTATGGAACTTAACAGCTACTATTTCATCAGAGTACGTTAAACCCTCAAAAACGTCAGATTCCTTGCCTACGCCTATGGGCTTGGTGCTCAAACTCTTTAAAACCCCTCTTTTAACTAGAGCATTTAGAGCCAGACAATCGTAACCCCTCGTAGTCAAGATATATCCGATGTATGCTCCTTTACGCCTCTGGACAACGCCTAAGTGATAGATACTCCTAATTCTATTCTCGACCTTTTCAGGAGCAAGCCCGGACAGCCTGGCTATGACTTCTACTGGGACATACTCGTAGTGCGCCATTCCCCGCTCAATAGCGTTTAATATCCTGAAATCGATATCCCTAAGATTTTTAAATGCGTTTATCAATAGGTATATACTCATCGCTCCACCACGCTTCTAAGCTATCTTTACAATGGCGATATTAAAGCTTGGCATAGACGAGAAAACTTTGTCAGAAATCGAAGGCGTCTTCACAGCTCCGGCGCGAGCTACTTCATCATCTAACTATCCTAACTTAGCCAAGCAATAAAAAGTTATTGCCAGTTTAGAAGAACCTAGAAATGCCCTCCTCCTTCACTTCTATATACGTAATCTGTTTAGTGGCGGGCAAAGCTACGTTATAGACCTTCACTCCATCTATGCGAGCTTGGGGGTTAGAGCTGTTATGGGCGTGTCCATGTATAACCACGTTAGGCTTTACCTGCTTTACGACATTTTTCAGGCGTGCCGACCCCAAGTATTTCCATATTCTCGGATTCTCGCCCTTCAAAGTATCGCAAGCCACTGCGTAGTGAGTTACGAGAATCACGTAGTTATTTTCTCTCTTAGCCATCGTCAACAACTCTCTGAGTTTTTCAACTCTCTCTGCGTACTTAATAGCTATACCTGGTATATTTCTAGCCTGCCACGAGGTAGGTCTATCTAAAACCCCTCTACTGCCTACGACTCCTAGCTTAACTCCCTTCACTTCTACTCCCGCATAGCTATCGTTTAACCACGTTATCTCACGATATTTGGTACGGAGTTCTTCTTCCTGTTCCTGGTACTCCTCGTTTCCAAAGACAGCGTATATCGGGCCGCTATACCTGGACCTAATTATTGACAAAACCGTACTATACTCCACTATTCTACCTTTTAAAACCATATCACCAGCTAGAATAAGCAAGTCAATATTTGAAAAATCAAAGTTAGCTACAGCCTCCCTGAACAAATCCAAGTATTTAGGTAGATGAGCATCCGATACCGCGGCTATGCCTATATGAGATATCGGCATATTCCCAGATAAATACTTTATAATCTTTAAATAAAATATTGGTAACGGAATAATGCGACATGAAACATAAGGTTAGAAGTTTAACTTTAGAGATTTTAGCCGAAGATATCTTAGCCAGCTTGGGCTATAAGATTATCAGTAGAAACCAGAGGATAAAGATAAAGGGAGTAGACGTTGCAGAAGTGGATATTATAGCGGAGAAAAACGGCGAAAAATACGCAGTTGAAGTTAAAGCGGGAACAGTCTCTGTAACCGATATAAGGCAAGCCCATACAAACGCCGTGGTTCTGGGGTATAAGCCCCTAATAGTCTGCAGGGGATACTCCGATGAATCAGCCAGAGTATTGGCGGAACACTTGAATATAGAGATAATTAAACTCCAGGATTTCATAGCATTGTCCACTCCCGAAGAAGTCTATAATTTATTCTTTGACGCCCTGGTCGACGTCCTCCTAGAAACTCTTAAACCCGCTTATCAACTCTCTAGAAAGGAAGTAGACGTTGAATTTCTAAAAACTATAGTAGAAGCTAAAAACCTAAACGAAGCCGCTGGCAAGTTGGGAATAAGTGTCAAAAAACTAGTTAATAAGCTGAAGGAGTTGGGATTAGCTAGAGAGGCGGAACACGGAGCTAAAGATTTTAACTTCCTTAGACTCCAAGCTCTACTAACACTAATAATAAGAGAGGCGGTCGGAGGCAGGTAGAAGTGAATGTGAAGGCGGTTGTCTTAGACGTCGACGGCGTCATTACGAAAATCGATAGTGTATGGCAGTACATACATAAAAAACTAGGGACGCTCGACGCCGCCAAGGTAAATGCAGAAATGTATAAGAGGGGCGAAATAGACTACGCGGAATGGGCTAGATTAGACGTAGCGCTGTGGAAAGGCGTTAGCATTGAAACCATACGGGGGATCATCAAGGCTATACCTATTAGGTTAGGCGCTACGGAATTTTTCGAATTCCTCGAATTACGCAACTTAACGATAATAGCTATAAGCGCGGGGCTAGACGTGGTAACCGAGCATTTGAGAAAAATCTTTAGAATAGATTACGCTCTAGCGAATAGGCTAGTAATTAGAGATAGTGTAGTAACAGGAGATGTAGAGGTCCTCGTAGGCTATCACGATAAGGGGAGGGTTTTAAAGAAGATATGTGAGGAAGTAGGAATAAAAACCAACAACTGTATAGCGATAGGAGATAGCGAAGTGGACGTGCCTATGTTTAAAGAATCCGCTCTAGGAGTAGCGTTTAACCCAAAAGATGAGGAGACGGTTAAGAGCGCAGATGTAGTAGTTTACTCGGAAGATTTAAGAAGCCTAATACCCATAATAGAGCTCACAGAAACCTACCCAACCCGGTTTTCTCCTCCAACACTTTAAGGCACTTTCCCAAGGATAGACGCTTGTACTCGAGCCCGTAGCTACGCAACATCCTTAAACACCCTCTGGCTAATTTAGGAGAAACTAAGATTCCTCTAGCATCAGGGACGTCGCGGCGAACATAATCCATGTAGCGTTTCAACTGCACTACGGCATCTATTCCCGCTACATCTTTCTTCAACTCTATTACGACTAGACGACCTTTAGAATCAACCGCGTATAAGTCGACAAAACCAGACGGAAGCTTTTTCTCGAAATCAACTATCTTCAACCCTTCCTCGATTAAATCCGGCTTCACGATTATAGCTTTACGCATATCCTCCTCATCCCCTATCATTGAAAAAACACCCATATCCACAAGGTCGGCAACGACAACTGCAAGCATACGGTCGAAGTATACCGTCAACACTTCATGAGGTTTAGCTCTAACCGCTTTCATGAAGATCTTCCCCTCCTTAACGCCAAAAGTGATTAGAGAACCGCTCGGCTGCCAGTTAACCGGTTCATACCCTGAAGGCCTGTGAATCAAGACGGCACCGTCCGGCTTTATCATACACAACCTCTCCCCGCTAGATAGTTTAGACGAAGACCTACCCTTGTATTGAACCTCCATGGAGGCGAACACGATAACCATTT
This sequence comes from uncultured Thermofilaceae archaeon, assembly GCA_964501905.1. Taxonomy (GTDB): domain Archaea; phylum Thermoproteota; class Thermoprotei; order Thermofilales; family B69-G16; genus B69-G16. Next base: position 118,028 of record CAZCTW010000003.1, read on the forward strand.
TCCTCTCCCTAACAGCCCTAGAAAGTACACCCAAAACGTCGCCATCTTTATAGATTTCTACCTTACCCATTCAACGACACCTAAACACGAAGATTAAATCTTTAAGATCGTCATCCTCTACTACACCGCTCAATTCAACTCCCACCTCTCTACATTTGTCCAATACTTTTCCGGCTTCTACTTTTTTAAGCAGAGAGATAACGACGTACGCGCCGCACACGCCAATTCTCCTAATTTCAGTTAACGCCTTATCGATATCTACCTCATGGAAAACAGTAAAACTGAAAATATACGAAAAAATATCACTCCTAAAGGGCATCAACTCCACGCACGCCGCCATTAAATGCGCCTGTTCATCGATTCTCGCCCTTGCCCTTCTCAACATATTCAGAGATTTATCCACGCCAAAATACTCAAACCTATTATCAACCATACTCCGCCTCAAATACTCATAAAAAAGACCCGTACCACACCCAGCATCCAAGATCAAGCCTCTAATATTCCCTATCGAAGATAAAGCGGCGGAATACTTAGCGAACTGCTCCCCTCTATACAGTTCATCATAGGAACTATACAGAACGTCGTAGTCTAGTTCAGCCACAAACCTAACATTAGGCGAGCAGATATATTTCTATTCGTTAGAACTAAGACCACTAGCATTTCACTCCACCCCAGCCTAAAACAGGCAGAGTTCTAATCAATCGAACCAAGTAACCCTTTTATAAGTCTACTTTAATCCATAACTCGCAACCCCGAAAAGGGGTATGGTGGATTAGATATGAGTAGGAAAATACTGGTTGGATTGTTGGTATTAGCGCTCCTCATAGCGCTACCCCTAGCAACTCCACGCGCCACGGCATCTCCCACCAAATGGTATATCCAAATACTATGGAATAGCAACGAGCCGCTAGCAGACGCCGAGGTAGTATTCGTAGCATTTGAAGTTGGAGGCGATCCAATACTAGTCGCTAGAGGAACAACTGACGATGAAGGCAAGCTATGGTGGGACGAAAACGACTGGTGCAACGCGACTCCAATATCTGCCACCGCGGTAGTCAACTTTACAATACTAATACACGAATACGACAAATGGTTCCTGCTAAACTGGAGCTTTGACCCCCACTGGTCCTCGCCACTAACATGGGATGACCTAGACGACTACATCAATAGTACTCTCTACTTCTACGCCGGACACAGGTGGAGCCTATACTTCCAAGCCTGGGATGTAGGATTCGATGTACCGCTATACTTCAAGAAGAAAGTAGCCGAGGATCTAGCATACTTCCAGGTATACCTAGTAGATAAAGCGGATGTACCGCTCGAATGGGACGCTCCCGGCAACGACACCTACACAATGATATGGGAGGCGTGGGGCAATAGAACAAACGCAGTGTCAGTTATAGAGCCTGGAAGCAAACAGATAAAATACCTAAACATATCCGACACTAGAGTAGAACCCGACGAAGCCAACTGCTTCTATCTAAAAGACATATTCAACACAAGCCTAGTCAAGGAAGTATACTGGCTACTAGGAGTCAGCCACCAAGACACGAGCAAAGCCATTAAAATACAAGTAGGCGAAGATGTACTAAAATTCAACTACACAATATCCAACGGCGTAACCCTGCTAAACGTAACCAGTAACGTACTCTCAGAGGGTATATGGAAAGGCTCATACAACCTGACGAAAGATGCTACCAATAATAAGTTCGGGCCGGTAGTAGACTACGCCTTTACAAAGGCAAAAGCAATCAAGCTACTCGACTGTACCGAGGCAGTATTCTATAACTACGCTACGCCCGTAAAGATAGAGTTCAAAGCGTTTATCGACGGCAGATGGATAGCCGTCAGAGACGGCCAGTACTATAACGGATGGGCGCCCAGAGAAGGTGCACTCCCAAGAGTAGGCAATAGGGTAGACTATGGAGTATCTCCATTAAACTATGTATACTTCTGGCTGCCCGATATAACCGCGCCCGAGCTCTACGGAATAAACTATACAATATATGTAAACTACCTAGGAGTAACAGTCGCCGTAGAAAAACTAAACACGACAGAGCTTCCCTTCTACCGGGCGACGGAACTTCCAGAAGAAGAATTATTAAACGAGATTAAAACCACCATAAGGCCCGTAGTGATAGAGGTAGAGGATAAAGAGCCCGAGCCGCAGCCCTTGGACAGAGCTCTAATAGTATTAACGATGAAAGGATACGACTTCAACCTAACCACGACGACCGCAACCTATTACATGGACGGAAGGACCTACGTAGTACTGCCACCCTTCGACACGCCGTGGCCGCCCATGAGGCTTCCGGGAACTGAGGAGGCTCCAACATTCCCGGTAGGCTATCTGCCCATACCCTACAACGTGACGGAGTTCGAGTATGAGATAAAGGTCTACTGGAGGTCAGCTGCTAACATATTCTACGAGGAGGCTCCGTGGATTGACGTAACGTGGGAGGACAACAGCACAATAACCATAGGCGAGGACTGCTTCAAGATACGCCACGAATACCTCGGCCCGGTCTGGTACTTCGTCGTAATGGCCGAGGTCTACCAGGCCAACATACAGCTAATCGATATGTGCGGAGAGCCGCTAACGCTTGAAGACTACCCGCACGCCATAGTGAGGCTATACGATGAGGGAGGGACCCCGATACTAGACGCTCACGTAACCAGCGTAGGCGACGGAGTAGTATTCCTAGATAAAATACCGAAAGGCAAGTATAGCCTAAAGCTACTGTGGAAGGGAGTATGGATCGAGCCCAAGAACGAGACCAAGACGTTCGAAGTACTGGACAACGTCGTAGAAGCTATAGTCTTTGAATTCCCGATAGGCGACGTCAACATAACCCTAACCCAGTGGGACGACTGCGACCTGGTGCTAGACGGGCTAAACGCGACGCTCATATACTACTGGGGCAACAAGGAGAAGTGGAGAGAGCCGTGGTCTAGGTCGGACTGCGACGGAGTAGTATCCTTCGAGAAGGTACCGTTAGTGCCATTTGAAGGAGGGAACATAACTCTTGTAGTATATACTGGACCATGGGACGACAACGGAGACGGAGACTACAATGATGCAAACGATGAAACTCACACGCCCTACACCAGAGGAACTAAAGACAACAACATACTCGTGTTCCTAGGAGACCTACACGAAGACGTAATATGGGATATAGGGCCATACGCGGAAGACCTACAGGCGGCCGGAACCTGCACGGCCATCGGTAAGAGACCGGTCTGGATCTACAGCTTCGACCTCTGGGCTGTAGACCACGCCTATAACATATTAACAGAGATTAAGACCGATATGGGAGTCTACCCAGTAGTAGTAGCCCTTTTCGACGATGAATACCAGCTTGAACCTCCGACCTGCGGACCCCCAGGATGTTGTGCACCCGATGTAAGAGTAACTTACAAGATAATCAACCTAACCGGAGAAGGCGATACCGGGCACTTCAACGGAATACCGGAGGCCAAATTCGTCTACACCAGCAGACAGTACGTGAAAGAGTATCCACACTTGTTCATAGCCGGAGCCAAATACAAGTGGATGGTATTCCACGGCGGCGTACTAGTCTTCAACTACACGGTTGAACTGCCCAGGCCGGATCAGGACGTAACCTACATATTCAACGAAACCACGGGCGAGTACGAGGTAGTGGAAGGATTTGAATCAACGGACTACGACTGGACTTGGTGGGACGAAGACGATGGATTGCACAAGACCCACCCGATACTAACGATTAAGGGCGTAGCCGCCTGCGAAGGCAAGCCCAAAATAGAGCTAGTAACCTGGACTCAGACCCTAACCGTCTACACCATCAGCAACGCCGGACTATACATGGCCCCGAACCTCAACCTGACCCTGATAAGAGAGGACGTACTCAACCTAACCTTCATAAGCGACCCAGACAACTACGACAACATAGTAACCGAGGGCTGGGTTGGGCAGGCGGCCGCCTACGCCTGGAGCACGCTAGACGAAGACGATGGAACAGCTGACGGAGTAATAGTGGTAACCGTGCCAGTATGGCAGCCCAGAGATTCCGCCTACACAGATGTCGATATCAAGTTCGGAAGCGAGATAACATACGTGGAAGTACTAGCTGGCGAAAAATGGGGCACTCCGGGCGTAGTAGGAACGCCATGGTGCGAAGACATAACTACCTCCGTGAACTACGTCGTCGACCACAGTATATTCGGTTATAGAGTCAACTGGAACCACACCGCCAGCAAGGTAACCGACGAGCCTTGCGAGTACTACCCAGCCTGGTTCAAGAAGCTTGAAGGAGTATGGTACGAGTTCCGCGGAAACAACACCTGGTACGCCGGCGACTGCTGGAACATGACCTACTGGAGCGGAGCAGCCAAGATAGTACACACCTTAATGATGGACGGATTCTGCGTAGTAGTATACGGACACGACTTCCACAGCAACTTGGTACCGCTAGAAGGACAGCTAATCTACCTAGAAGTATGGGGTAAAGACTGGGACGGAAGCGCTAATGTCGACGTATATGACACGCTGATAGACTGGGAGGATGGCGTATTAACCGACGCTGACGGTAAGGCGGTAATTAAGCCTGAGAAAGGAGCTAGCATAACTCTGCCCAACGGAGAATCCCTGCCAGTAGCTGGCGGAGTAATAGCCTGGAAGTTCGACGTAGACGGAAATGTGTGCAGGTGGCTGTCATACCAGTTCAAGACCAGGCAGAACTACGAAGGCATGCTAGAGCCCTACGACCTAACTCCAGAAGACGTCATGACCGCCGAGATAGAAACCCTAGAGAGCGGATGGTTCGAGTTCGGCGAGGAGCACAACAACGCTGAGGAGTGCATCGAGCTAGAGTGGGGCTACATCAAGCTAACCGTCGAGGACTGGACTGGCAACCCGCTGAAAGACATGCTAGTCCTAGCAATACCGCAAGGACAGATACACCCGTCCACCTTCGCCTTCACCGACGAATACGGCAGAGTAGTACTACACGTAGCTGACGGACCATACGAGATTAAGATATACTGGAGAGACACCTACTTCCTAGACTTCGCTGGCATAATACCGAGAGCCCTAGACATCTACGACAGCCTAGCCGACGAAATGGTGCCGAGATGGTTCAGCCCATCCGGAACCGAGTATCCCAACAGCGCTACGATAAAGACGAGAGTATATGGTGCTCTACTCAAGATTAGAGATGCTGACGGAGAGAAGCTCAGCAGCTACGATCCGATAACCGTAACCATATACTGGCCCGACAAGGTGGTGACCAAGCACAAGCCCGACGAACAGGGCGTAGTAAGACTAGTAATGAACAAAGACACCATCGAGGAGATGACTGGCTTCAGAAGCCCAGAATCGCCCGTAGAGGTGCCGCAGGCTCCCGAAGGCGAGTACAAGGTAGTAGTCGAGTGGGAGGGAGTTGGAGTAATAGCCGAGCAGAGCATAAGAATTGAAGCTGGCAAGTTCGAAGCCGGAGCCACTGTGTCGGTAGAGTACTTGATAACGACCGACGTATACGACATGGTAGTAGCTGTCAAGACGCCGTTCGACACGCCGATGGCCGGTGCCGACATAACCCTTAAGAAGAAGGATGGAACTGAAATTAAGACTGTCGTAGGCAGTGACGGAACCGTAGCCATCACCGAGGTGCCGCTAGGCACTGTAGACGTAACTGTGCACAAGTGGAAAGGAATGACTGTAGATTTCACCAAGACTGGCGTAACTGTCACGGAGAACACTGTAATAGTTGACAAGATAGGAGTGATCAAAGTTAAGGTAGTCGGCCAGAGAGGACAAGGACTAGCTGGCGCCGAAGTAATGCTCGAGGGCACTCCAATCAAAGGAACCACTGCCGCCGACGGAACCTTCTCTGACGAACTGCCCGCTGGCAGTTACACCGTTAAGGTAAGCTACGGAGGCAAGGAGAAGACCGCCACCGCCACCGTAACCGGCGGCGAGGTTAGCGAGGTCGTAGTAGAGCTGCCGGTGTTCATCGAGATAGCCGGATGGTCCATGGACATGTCGGCGTTCATAGGCATGCTACTGCTCATCGTACTGCTGATAATAGTGCTGTTCATACTGCTCCACGAATACAGCGTCTGGCGCCGCAGAAAGATCGCCGCCGCCGTAGTACCCGTTAAACCTACTGCATAATTTTAAAACCTTATTTTTTACTAATTTTATTTTGAATTGTGAGCATTTTCTATTAGACTATTACTACGGGATAATAGCATTTGTCAAGACTTCTTTAAACGCGTCTCCGGCATCTGTCGATTAAGTGGATGATCGCAGCAATACTATAGTTAAAGCTAAATTTAATTTGGGCTTTATGCCTAAAATTAGTGGAATGGATTTAGATCTGTTAAAATTGCCGCCTAAAACATTGAAAAAGTTAAAGAAAGCCGGTTTTACGACAGCTGAATCTATAGCTTTTATGCCGGAATACTTCCTAGCCGAGAGAATAGGAATCTCTAAAGAAAAAATATTAGAGATAAGGGAGAAAGTCCTAAGGAATGCAAAGCCCCAGGTTGTAACGGCGTTAAAATATCTTCGAGAAAGGAGGAGTAAAGTAAGGTATTTAACTACTGGTTGTCGTTGTTTGGATGATTTGCTTGGTGGCGGTGTTGAGACTGGTGCTGTTACGGAGTTTGTAGGCGAGTTTGGCACTGGCAAGACGCAGATAGCTCACCAGCTGTCTGTTACTGTACAGCTTTCCAGCGAGGAAGGCGGATTAGAAGCTAAAGCAGTTTACATAGATACAGAAGGTACTTTCAGGCCTGAACGCATAATGCAAATAGCAGAGTATAGAGGCCTAAACCCTCAACAAACACTAGAAAACATACTCTACGCAAGAACATACACAAGCGAACAGCAGATATTTGCTGTTAAGGCTTTGAGGAAATTATTGGAGCGGGAGAGAGTAGGGCTCATCGTCGTCGATAGTGTGGTGGCGCATTTCAGATCGGAGTATGTGGGGGATGAGGTTTTTGTTAGACAGAGGCTTCTCGCTAAGCATTTAAGAGATCTCATTACGTTGGCGGAGGAGTATAACGTAGCCGTTGTAGTCACGAACCACGTCTTAACCGTGCCGGAAACCTTTATAGGAAACCCCTTGAAGCCTGTCGGGGGGAACGTGTTAGCCCATGGGTGCGCTCATAGGGTGTGGCTTAGGAGGATAGACGAGAAGCGATGGGCGGCTCGGCTCTTTGATTCTCCTTCAAATCCTGAGGCCGAGGTTGTGTATACTATATCTAGGGAGGGGGTAATAGATTATTAAGGTGGATCTGGATAGAGAATTTCTATATCTCCTAGCTTTGCTTTTAAATTCTGAGCAAATAGCGGCGCTGTTCGAGATTTCCTTCCAGGACGCGGAGAGAATTAGAAGAGAAGCTTTAAAGGAATATCAGGCTCGCTTACGAAAGCATGAGTCTAGAAGGCTAACTACTGGTTGTCGTTGTTTGGATGATTTGCTTGGTGGCGGTGTTGAGACTGGTGCTGTTACGGAGTTTGTAGGCGAGTTTGGCACTGGCAAGACGCAGATAGCTCACCAGCTGTCTGTTACTGTACAGCTTTCCAGCGAGGAAGGCGGATTAGAAGCTAAAGCAGTTTACATAGATACAGAAGGTACTTTCAGGCCTGAACGCATAATGCAAATAGCAGAGTATAGAGGCCTAAACCCTCAACAAACACTAGAAAACATACTCTACGCAAGAACATACACAAGCGAACAGCTGTTGGCGGTCATGAATAAGATAAGTAATGGTTTTTTTGAAAATATCGGGTTAGTGATAGTAGACGCGTTGACGGGGCTACACCTAGACGCGTACTCCGATGAAGAAAGAAGGGTTTACGAATCTCTGCTGCTTCGGCAGATGTTTAAGCTGTCTGAGTGGGCTGTAAGGGAAAAGGCTGCGGTAGTGGTTACTAATAGATGTTTTAAGCGTGATGAAAAACTTAAAGTATTAGGAGATCCTTACGTTGGCGCTATATCCTCTACGCGTATACTACTCGAGAAAATGCCCGGGGGTTTGTGGACCGCTAAAATTCTCTACTCTCCCGACGGGAGAGACGGCGCTTGTACTTTCCGAATTAGAGAGGAGGGTGTGGTAGATGTCGGCGGTTAAAAAGAAGATGGATGCTTTCGACATAGCTGCTGTAGTGTACGAACTAGATAAAGTTCTTAACGGGGCTAGGTTAGCGAATATCTACCGTATAGATGAGACTTTTATTTTCAAGTTTAGGAGAAAGGGGGGAAATTTCTACTTAATATTTAATCCCGAGGTAGGGGCCTACTTAACTAAGTATGAGTTTGAAGTACCGAAGCAACCTCCTAGCTTCGTGATCGAGCTTAGGCGGTATATTAGGGGTGGTTTAGTATCTAAGGTTTCCCAGTTAAACAGGGATAGAATAATTGTTTTTGAATTGGAGAAGGGAGGATTAAAATTCTTCCTGGTGATGGAGCTTGTTCGAGAGGGCAATTTAATACTGGCTGATTCCAATCTGAAGATAATTTTGGCTTTGAAGTATAAAAAAATGAAGGATAGAAGCATACTTAGGGGAGAGAGGTATATGCCGCCTCCCGGAGGCCTAGATCCGCTCGACGTAAAACTAGAGGAGCTGTACAATGAGATAAGGAAGGAAGAAAAAGAGAGAAGCTTAGTTCGAGCCTTTTTTAAAATCCTAAATATTCCCCCGGGTGTAATTAAAGAAGTCTTTTATGAATTTGGGGAAATCAAAGTAAATCAAGTAGATTCACATATCTTGTCAGCGGTTCTGGGTAAGATTAAAGAGATGTACTCGGAAATTGCTGAAGGAAGATTAGAGCCTAACATCGCCTATCGAAATGGTGTTCCCATAGGGGTATATCCGATAAAAATGGCTCACCTAGGAGAAGTAGAGAGGAAGTACTTTAACTCATTTAACGAAGCTCTAGACGAGTACTTTACGAGATTTCTGTTTAAAGCTAAGAGAAAAATACGCGGTTTAGAAAAAATAGCTAAACAAGTATCAGATGTGGAAAGGACTATCGAGGAGTATAGGAACAAAGAGGCGGAGGCTAGAAGCTTGGCTAAAGTTCTTATGGGAAATCTCCACGTCGTAGAGCTCACGTTACAGAGAATTAGAGAAGCCTTGGAAAGAGGTGAAAAACCTCTCTTAGAGGAAATCGGAATATCTGGAGTTAAAATTCTCTCCCTAGACCTGGCTAGGAAAATGGTAGAAGCGGAGATTGACGGAAGAAATGTTATCCTGGACTTAAAGAAGAGCGCCGGAGAAAACGCCAGCGCGTACTTCGAAGAGGCCAAAAAGTATCGCAGAAAAGCTGAGAGGGCCAGAGAAGTTTTAGAGAAGTTGAGGGAAAAACTGAGAGTTGAAAGTGAAGCTGAGGAATCCGAGAAAATTGTCTTAAAGCTTAGGCGAGCCAAGAAGTGGTACGAGAAGTTCAGATGGTTTATTTCTTCCGATGGATTCTTAGTCGTAGGAGGGAGGGATGCTTCTCAAAACGAAGCATTAGTTAAAAAGTACATGGAGTCTTCTGACATATTTCTTCACGCTGACGTATATGGTTCGCCCGCAGTCATTATAAAGGCTGAAAACCGCCCCGTGCCTAAGAGGACCATACTTGAAGCAGCCCAGTTTACAGCTTCTTATTCGAGAGCGTGGGAAGCGGGATTTTTCTCAGCCGACGTTTATTGGGTTTACCCAAGCCAAGTATCTAAGAAAACCCCCTCCGGCGAGTACATGGGTAAGGGGAGCTTTATGATATACGGGAAAAGAAATTATCTCAGAAAAGTCCCTCTCGCCCTTGCCATAGGGTTAGTCTTAAAGAATTCTAGCCTTGAAATTCTATACGGACCTCCACCTCCTATTGCCAAGAAGGCGCAGTTCTACGTGTTATTGCTCCCCGGGAAGATGGACAGGGAGAAGGCGGCTGCTCGCGTGTTAGAGCGCCTCAGGCTTCAGGTGCTTAACTATTTTAAGGAGAAAAAGGTACTGTTTAAAATTGACCGCCAGCAAATACTAGAGCTGCTCCCTAAAGGACGTTTTCACGTAGTAGAAAAGCCGGAGAAGGTGTTGGAGCAAATTGAGAGGTATTATGTTGAAGAAATTGGCGAGAAAGCCAGTAACAATTGAAGATGACGCTTCGTTAGCAGAAGCGATACGAGTTATGGTAGAGAATAGGTCGGACGTAGCGATAGTGTGTAGCGAAAAAGAGCGGGTTTTAACGGTACACGTTGTAGCTAGAGCTGTGTTGAAGAGTGAGGGAAGACTAGCCAATGTGCTTGGCCAAAACACATTTTCGCTCGCCATTGAACCTAATTATGTATCTGAAAACAGAAAATTAGCATACCTTATTAAAAACCTTAAAAAATTCCTATGGAGCGGGAATCTAGTATTGGTCGGTCGCGGAGGCAGAATCACGGGCTATATTAAACCTGAGGATATTTTCAAATATTTTAGCGAGAACCTAATCTGCAACGATATAAACAGCGCATTTTTCCATCCGGGTAATTGTCTGCTAGTATATGCGAATAGATCTGTAAAATCTACGCTAAAATCTCTGTTAAGGAAAAACACTTCATATGTCTTTGTGTATTCGCGTAGCAAGTATAAGGGCTCCTTAAGTCTTCTGGATTTAATGGAAGAGCTTGTTGAAGAGGAGATCCTAGAAAAAGTGAGCTCCGGCGACGACGGATATTTTTTCCAAGCCTCAGTATCAGATCTTAATCCTAAAATAGAGGCCACGATAGATATCGAGAAAATGGGAAAGAATGATTTGGTGGATATCCTAGCTAACCACGGGCACGTTGCTATATTAAAAAATAGAGGACTTTACAGAGCGATCGACGACAAAAATCTGCTCTTTTATACTATAAACATCCTCGCGGCTAGATCACGATGAGCTCTTACGAATTTATTGTGGACTCTATGCTAGGAAAAACAGCAAAGTGGTTGAGAGTGCTAGGTTACAGCGTCTACTACGACGCTAACAGCGACGACGACTACCTTATAAGTCTGGCTAAGAGACATAACGCCAACCTGATTACCAGAGACGAAAAGCTCTTTTATAAAGCCTTAAAAGAGGATGTAAAGGTATGTCTTGTGGAAAATACTTCCAATAAAGAGATATTAAAAGAACTAAAGGAGAAGTTCGGCATAAGGCTATTTATAGATGTTGAGAAGACTAGGTGTCCTAAGTGTAACGGGATGCTCTATAAGGTGTCGAGGGAAGAGGTTAAAGGTAGGGTGCCTTTAGGGGTTTGGAAGAGCTATAAGGTATTCTTCCTCTGCAGCAGGTGTGGCTCCGTGTACTGGATGGGAAAACATTTTAAATCTATGAGGAAAATACTAGACAGTATCCGAGGTGGTTGATTATTGACAAGTTATCTCTTGAAGAAGGAAAGTTTTTAGTAAGACTGGCTAGGAAGACCGTAGAGGATTACTTCACCACTTATAGCGAGATTAAGCCGCCAGAAGATACTCCTCCGATTCTCTACGAGAAGATGGGGGTTTTCGTAACTTTAGAGAAGATTGTAGTTCAGCGCGATGGCATGAGGAGGAGAGTTCTTAGGGGCTGTATAGGCTATCCAGAACCCGTACTGCCATTGGTTGAGGCTACTATTAGGGCGGCCTTAGACGCCGCCTTCCACGATCCCCGCTTCCCTCCTTTAATGGAAAATGAACTCTCAGATGTTATTTTCGAGGTCAGTGTCCTAACTAAGCCTGAGTTGCTAGACGTCTCAGATCCCAAAGAAATACCTCAAAAAATAAAAGTGGGCGTCCATGGATTAATAATTGAGAGGGGTTTCTTCAGGGGACTCCTTTTGCCGCAAGTAGCTGTAGAATACGAGTGGTCGGAGGAGGAGTTTCTAGATCAAGCATGTATAAAGGCAGGTTTGCCCGCTAGAGCTTGGATGTTGCCCGGAACGAAGGTATACACGTTTAAAGCTCAGATATTCGCTGAGTTAGAGCCCAGCGGGGAAATTATAGAGCGCAGGTTGAGTTTATCACCTGAGTAGTGAACGTAAAACTAATTATGGTAAGACGTTCTAAAATACCTAGGCTAAGGTGTAAAAATTGCGGGTAATACAGCTCTTTATCTGTAGAGATAGCGGATCCAAGCAGCTTTTAGAGGATTTAAAAAGTCTAATAGAGCCTTTAAAGGGCAAGGTGGACCTAAAAGTCCATTTAATTCATATAAACAAACCCGAGGATTTCCCGGGCTTCTTAGCTACAATGGAGGAGCTCTTCGGAGGGATCTCTACTCTTACTTTCAGAAAATACGGTATAAGAAGAATACCCGCAATAGTAGTGGATGAGCGGAAAGTTCTAGAAGGCAGATATCCCTCGAAAGAAGAGTTGTTCGAAATATTAAGAGAGGAAGGGATAACGTTAGAAGAAGCGGTTCCTCTCCCGCCTAAACCAATCGTAGAAATGCCGACAATTAGAGAGTTTGAACGTTACACGCCTCCGGAAAAAACACCGGAACTGCCGCCGAGAATAGAAGAGGAACTCCCACCGCCTCGTGAAGAGTTTCCTTCTCTTCGTGAAGAGGAGGAGCTTATCTATGAGGAGCAACCAGCGCCTCTGCCAGTAGAAGAGCCGGAGAGCATGGTTGAAGAAATTAAACCGGTGGAAGAGCGTCTTCGAAAAAACGAAGTTCGAGAAGCGCCTCCTCCTCCACCTACGCCAAAACCCGAAGCTAGAAAGGCTAAACGGACGTGTACCTCTTGTATCTTTTACAATGAGATAACTAAAAGGTGTGCCATGCTGGGGAAAATAGTGGAGGATCCTTCAAATCCTCCATGTTCGTGGTAGAGATCCTTAGTATTTAAAGAAAATTTTAAATCCAAACTAAGTACAGATTTTAGAGGGGTTCTATGGAAGCCTACATATTATCGTTTAGGAGAGGGGGAGGAGGTCAAAAAGAGTGGTATGCTATTCTAGAAATTCCCAGTGTCAATACCGCCGGAAAAGCCGCAGCTTTTATAGGCAGAAAAGTAGTATGGAAGCCCAAAGAAGACAAAGTTTTTACAGGGAGAATAGTTAGAACCCACGGACGTAGAGGACGCCTGCTGGCTAGGTTTAAAAAACCCCTCCCTGGACAAGCGATAGGTTCTAAAGTTAAAATTTTATAAAATTTTATTAAAAGAAACAGTTAAATCCATCTATCGAAAAGTCTATCCTGGGGGAAAATGGATTTAGAGTATTCACTTCTAGCAGATACCTATGAGAAAATAGAAGCTACTACTAGCAGAACAGCGATGACCGACTACTTGGTAGTGCTCTTCAGCAAAACTCCTCCAGAAGTGATAGACAAAGTAGTCTACCTGACGCAGGGAAAGCTCTACCCCGACTACGTGGGCGTCGAGCTTGGAATAGCGGAGAAGCTCGCTATGCGAGCCCTAGCAATGGCTATAGGCGTTAGCGTCAGCCTAATAGAAAAGGAGTATAAAAAGCTGGGAGACATAGGCTTAGTAGCGGAGAAAATGTTAAGTAAGTACAAACCAGTCTCAATAACGCAATTCTTTGGAGAACAAGAATTCGCTAAAAAACTAACCGTATCCACGGTCTACGAAAAACTTGAGAAAATAGCAAAGGCAATCGGTGAAGGATCTCAAGACCTTAAAATTTCTCTCCTAGCCAGTCTTCTAAAAGATGCTTCGCCCAAAGAGGCTAAATATATACTTAGAACCATAACTGGCAGGCTTAGACTGGGAATAGCCGACATGACTATTCTAGACGCGCTAGCGATAGCGTTTACAGGCTCGAAATCGGCAAGGGATATTATAGAGAGAGCTTACAACGTTCACCCAGATCTAGGCTATATAGCTAAAAAATTGGCCTTGGAAGGGCTCGAGGGGGTCAAGGGCATCAGGATAAAGGTTGGTATTCCCATACAGCCCATGCTAGCAGAACGGCTTAACGACCCTAAAGAGATATTGAGCAAGCTTGGGGGTAAATGCATCGTCGAATATAAATATGACGGGGAGAGAATCCAAGCTCACAAAGGCGAGGATAAAGTTTTGCTGTTTAGCCGTAGGCTCGAAAATATAACCCATCACTACCCGGACGTAGTAGATATGGTGAGAAGACACGTGAAAGCTAGAGAAGCCATAGTGGAGGGCGAGTGCGTAGCCGTAAACCCGAATACAGGGGAAATGCTGCCTTTTCAGGAGCTAATGCATAGGAGGAGAAAATACGGTGTAGAGAAAGCCATGGAGATGTACCCCGTGCACTTTTACCTTTTCGATTTACTTTACTTAGACGGGGAAGAGTATATTTCTAAGCCGTATATGGAGAGGAGGAAAAAACTCGAGGAAATAGTCGAGCAGACCGATTACATATCGTTAGCCGAAGCCCGTATCGTGGACGATCCACGAGAATTAGACAAATTCTTTGAACAGGCTATAAGCGACGGCTGCGAAGGGATAATGTGCAAATCGATATCCTCTGACTCCATATACCAAATGGGGGCGAGGGGTTGGCTCTGGATAAAATACAAGAGAGACTACAGATATGAGATGACCGATACTGTAGACCTAGTAGTTGTTGGCGCTTTTTATGGGAGAGGGAAGAGAGCGGGAACATACGGCGCCTTGCTTATGGCGGCATATAATCCAGAGAAGGATGTGTTCGAAACCGTATGTAAAGTAGGGAGCGGTTTCACCGATGAAGATTTAGCGAAGCTTCCCGAGATATTGGCTCCCTATAAAATAGATCATAAGCATCCGCGAGTATCTTCTAAATTGGAGGCGGATGTGTGGTTTGTCCCAGCTGTGGTCCTGGAGATAATAGGGGCCGAGATCACGTTAAGCCCTCTACATACGTGTGCCTTCGGTAAAATTAGGGAGGAAGCAGGGTTAGCTATCAGGTTCCCCCGTTTCACAGGCAGGTATAGATTTGATAAAAAGGCAGAACAGGCTACTACGACTAAAGAGCTTATTGAAATGTACAAATCTCAGAGAAAAACAGCTAGCTAGGATACTCTTTCTCGTACATTCTAGCCAAAGTCCACCTTATAGCGCCGCGCAGTTCGTCTAATCTTCTCTCGTCTCTGTAGTTACGTATCACTAATTCTTTCAAGATATCATCTTCGGTTCTTATCTCGTAGTCTATCACGAGGTCCGGATCCAGCAATCCTTCTTGAACCTTTTCCTCGTCACTACTTCTCATTTCTAAGAGAAGCCTGTTTAGGAGAAAGTGCCTGAAGGGGGGAGTTGACACGTGAAGTTTCACTATGGGCTTGACTACAAGGTAATCCTTGTAGACTATCATCTTAGCTATTTTTTCGCCAGTTCTAGTAGAGAAGGTGTGCTCGGCAATAGGCTTCTCTAAAATCTTGTGCTTGATGCTCGGTTTTTCCACCAGTTCTTCTCTTCTCAGCTCTGAAGCTGGGATAAAGCTCTCTCTTGATAAAACTTCATCTATGAAATGAACTAGAGCTTTAAGCTCGGAGAGCTCCTGTTCCAGCTCAGAAATTCTTTTTTCTATTCGAGATTTGAGAGAAGCTAATAGCTTTAACCTTGACTCGCTCACCTTATCCCTCTCCTATTAACTATAGCCCAGTATTATTAAAGTTATTCGCGACAAGAGTTTTATTTATTAGAATAGCGTAGACAAGGGAGGTATGAGAATAAAGTTGGTGATTTTCGACCTAGACCAGACGCTAATAGACACGCTTCCCCGCTTTTTCAAAGTTTTCAATAAAACTTTGAAGAAATATGGATTAAGAGAAGTTGAATGGGACATCTTTTTGGAGAAGTATAAAGCTGATGATTTAGATTCTCTAATCTCTCCTCGTGTCCTCCTAGATGATTTTTGGAATACTTTCCTCGAAATCTACGATGAAGAACCGCCTTTAAACGATAGAGCTATCGAAGGAGCCGAAGAGACTCTATCCTGTCTTAGGAAATCCGGGGTGAAAATAGTAGTGGTTACGGGCCGTAAATCTCCTAAGGAAAAAGTGTGGGAAAACCTAAGGCTCTACGGCTTAGATAAATATGTTGACGCTGTTTTCACAGCAAGCTCTGTGCAAGATCTAGAGTTTAGATTTTCTAAAAAAGAGCTCCTAATCAAGGTCATAAGAGACTACGGAGTGTCAGAGAAGGAGGTTATGTTCGTGGGCGATTACAGGTACGATATGTTAAGTGGTAAAAAAGCCGGGGTATTTACCGTTGGAGTATTAACTGGCCACGAGAGCGAGGAAGTATTATTTAGTTATGGGGCGGATTTAGTAGTTGAGAGTGTGGCGTCTATACCAGAGGTGCTCGAGAAGTTGAAGAGGTGATAGACGTGTTCCTAGCAGTGGGCAATATAAATTACGACTACTTAATTTACTCTAGAGAACCCCCTAGAGTCGATAGCAGAATAGAAGCCTACCGCTTTTTAATTGAAGCAGGAGGTTCTGCCTGTAACTTCGCTGTTTCCGTAGTAAAATTGGGGGTGAAGTGTGGAGTTTTAGGATGTGTAGGCGATGACGGAGATTGGCTCTTAAATAAATTGCGGGAGAGAGGAGTGGATACCTCGACTATCCTTAAAGTAGAGGGCGAAGCCAGTGGGCGAGTATTTGTAATAGTTGATAAAAATGGAGGTAGGACTATGATAGCCTATAAAGGCGCCAACAGGCATCTCGAGCCGGAAGTCGTTAAAAGTATAGATATTAAAAAGTACAAGCACGTCCACGTCAGTGGACGTGAGGCTAGCATTGTAGAAGAGATAAACATGCTGACTCGCGAAAAAGCCGAAATTACTCTTTCTTATGACCCTGGCTCTACAATAGTAAGGAAATACCCTAGACTAGTTTTAAAGAGTTTGAAAAGAGTAGATTACCTTTTCGTAAACAAAGAAGAATACGATTGTCTTCTCAAAGAAAATCGTATAGAAGATATAGGCGAAGTTTTCGAGCAATCGGACAGACTGAAGTACATATTCGTTAAACGCGGAGGCGCTGGAGCTCTAGCGTTGTGTAGGGACGGCGAGATTTCCGTTCCCGCGTTTAAAGTCGACGTCGTTGACACTACAGGCGCTGGAGATGTCTTTAACGCGGGTGTTTTAGTTGGCCTGAAGAAGGGGTTAAAGCTTAGAGATGCTCTCCTGTTAGGAAATGCCGTCGCGGCGTTAAAGATAACCAGAGAGGGAGCCCAATCGTCTCCTACTCTCGAAGAAGTAAAATTCTTTCTTGAGGAAAGAGGTTATGGAGATATCCTAAGTTTTGAGGGTTAAAATTGGCAAAGATACAGGTAGTTTCTTCTAGGAAATTCGCGTTTAAGGAAGAAGTTTTTGAGAATGTCCTCGTAGTTTTCATTTATGAGGGAAAATCCCCTTCTAGAATTTCCTTAGAAGAGCTGACCGCTTTTTTAAAGGAGAACTTCGATGAAAAGCTAGTGATACTATATCCGTGCTTTTCGAAAAATTGGTTTTTCGACAAAGTTTTTTTAGATATAGCTTTAAAGCTATCCTTTAGGTTAAAAGAAGCAGGTGTAAAAACTAGAGTCGTTTATCCTAGTTATGAGAGGAGCTTCACTTTGATACCATCTTCTAAACGTTACCTTATTCTTGAAGCTAACATAGAATATAATCAGCGGTGGAGAGATGTCCATCGTAAGGCTTTCAACGGGAATAAGGGAAGTAGATAGAATGCTAATGGGCGGTATTCCGCGAGGCTTTCTAGTAGCAGTGGTAGGCGAACCGGGCTGCGGTAAGACTATCTTCTGTCTACACTTTATAAACGCCGGGTTAAAGAGAGGAGAGAGGGGGATATTCGTTACAACAGAGGAAAGCAGAGAATCTATAATAAGACAGGCAGAGCAGTTCAACTTCAACTTCTCTCAAGCGGTGAAAAGCAGAGACTTAGTGATTATTGACGCCTTAATGAGGAGGAGGAACGACCCCCTATCACTCACCTCTTTAGATCCAGAGGAATTAGTGAGAAAAATAATAGAAGTAAAGAAGAAGCTAGGACATGGTCATGTTAGGCTAGTTATCGATAGTTTATCAGCTTTTTGGCTAGATAAGCCCGCCGTGGCCAGGAAGTATTCCTACTTTATAAAGAAGGTTTTAACACAGTGGAATTTTACAATACTAGCTACTTCCCAGTACGCCATAAGCACGTCAGAAGCTTTTGGCTTCGGAATAGAACATGTAGCCGACGGAATTATAAGATTCAGAAAAGCGATAAGAAACGGCGCGTTAAAAAGATATTTCATAATTGAGAAAATGAGGCAAACCCCCCACGACCTAAGAATGTACGAAATAGAGATAGTAAACGGCGTAGGTATAGTAGTTAAGCGGCCAACGATCTACCGTAAAGAGGATATAGTATTGCCGGAACATGTTAGAGAGAAAATTATCGAAGTTAAGAAACGTAAGGAATCCGAGATACCATGAAATTCCGGATTAGTCTAAGCGATCTCTACGTGAAGAAAATCCTACTCCGGGAAGAGCTTAAAAGGAAGATGGGGAAAGACTCGATAGCTAAAGCTCTCAATGATTTTCACGCCAAGAGAAAACCCAGGCCATGCGGTTTAACAATCCATAGCGTCGTAGGTTGTTCTTATAGGTGCACTTACTGTTACATACCAGATATGGGTTTTAGCAACGAAATCCCTAGACCCTATGGATTAAACAAGGAAGAGCTTCTCTACGCTCTCCTTTCTAACCCTTACTTCTACCCAAGTTTAAAAGGTACTTATCTAGCCTTTGGAAGTATAGGAGAACCCTTCCACCTTGTAGGCATTAGAAAAACTCTAAAATATATGGAAGCTATAGCTTCGAATCTTCGAAATCCTATACAATCCTCTACCAAAGCTTACCTGACCGACGCCGCCGCTGAGCGCCTAGCTGCTTTTAAAAAATACCCCCTCAATATCCTAGTGACTATAATCACGCTCCATCACTTCGATAGGCTCGAGCCGGCTGCGCCTACACCGATTCAAAGATTCGAAACAATTGAAAAAATAAAATCATCAGGGTTAAATCCTATTTTATTCTTCCGGCCCGTTATCCCAGGAGTAAATGTGGAGGAGGCTGAAGAGATATTTAGAGAGGCTAAACGCAGAGGGGCGGTCGGCGTCGTAATAGGTGGTTTAAGAGTTACGAAGAGAATTTTGAGAAATCTCGAGCGGGCGGGTTTTAATCTATCGGAGATAAAGGCCAGGGTAAAATCCAAGGCTTTGAAGAAGCAGGTGGAGGTTTACACGCATGATTTAAAAGAGGAATTACTTAAGATTGCTAAAAAAAGCGGGCTAGTGCCTTTCTTCTCTGCTTGTTGCGCTAATACCTTTAACGTAATGCTGGCTTTAGGAGAGAGGATACCGTGCTCAGGGCTCTGTTTTATTAATAAATCCTTCTGCACAAATTGTCCAGTCAACTGTAAAGGAATAGAAGTAGTTATAGATGAGGAAGAGTTCAAAAGATCCTTTAAGAGGATTATAGGGATTGAACCTAGAAAGATTGAAATTGGCGAATACCTTATAGAGATAAAAGCAGGCACTAGGCGTAAAATTCTAAGGAAAAAAGCGTTAATCAAAATTCTCGAGAGTATTTACCGCAGAAAAATAAAAATAGCTTAAGAGAATTATCTCTTTAGTGGAGTCTT
Source organism: uncultured Thermofilaceae archaeon (assembly GCA_964501905.1). GTDB lineage: Archaea > Thermoproteota > Thermoprotei > Thermofilales > B69-G16 > B69-G16. Next base: position 137,626 of record CAZCTW010000003.1, read on the forward strand.
TCTCGCAAAATACTATTGACCACTTCGTAAAAAATATTAAGACACTATTTCTCTTATAGATACGCCAGGGTCGAGAATATGAGTATTAAAGTAGCTATTAACGGATTCGGCAGAATCGGAAGACTATTCTATAGAGCCGCACTTAAAGACCCAGAATTTATGAAAAAATTTGAGATAGTAGCCGTAAACGACCTAGCTGCCCCCAACATATTAGCTTACCTCCTCAAGTACGACTCTATCCACGGAATTTTAAAAAACGATATTTCATTTAAAGAAAACGCGATAATCGTAGACGATATGGAGATAAAAGTTTTCCAGATACCAGACCCTGCAAAACTCCCATGGAAAGAGCTAGGAATAGATATAGTCCTAGAATCTACGGGCAGATTCAGGGACCGTGAAAACGCATCAAAACACCTAAAGGCGGGCGCCAAAAGGGTAGTTATATCAGCGCCTGCAAAAGAACCCGACATAACCGTCGTTATGGGAGTAAACCATGAGTCTTATAACCCCGAAAAACACTACATAATATCCAATGCCTCTTGTACAACCAACGCCCTGGCGCCCGTAGTCAAAGTACTCTACGAGAATTTCGGCTTTGTAAAAGGCTTCATGACCACGACCCATGCATATACAAACGATCAGAGGCTACTAGACCTAGTCCACAGAGATTTCAGGAGAGCTCGCGCCGCGGCGGTATCTATAATTCTGACGACAACCGGAGCCGCCAGAGCTATAGGACTAGTAATCCCTGAGCTTAAGGGAAGACTTGATGGCGTAGCCTTGAGAGTTCCCGTCGCCGACGGTTCCATTGTTGACTTAGTAGCCGAGGTAGAGAAAGAAGTCACAAAGGAAGAGGTTAATGAGGCCTTTAAGAAAGCCGCTGAAGGCAAGCTAAAGGGAATACTTGAGTATACCGAGGAGCCCATAGTCTCCATCGATATAATAGGCAACCCCCACTCAGCAATAGTCGACGGACTAAGCACTAACGCGATAGGCAACATGGTCAAGGTATTCGCCTGGTACGACAACGAGTGGGGCTTTAGCTGCAGACTGGTAGATTTAATGAAGTATATGGCCGAGAAAGGCCTCTAATTCTCGAGTAAATTTATTTTCTTTATGTTATTCTTGGATTATTACTGAGGCTAACAATTTTTAAAGCCTTAAGGTAAAGTTTTAATATTCTATTGTGTTTGTCGGAAAGATGCTTGCATTTGCTAGCTAGTGAATAAGAAAATTTGCTTTTCAGCCCTGCACGGGTCTTTCATCGTTCAATCCTTTCGAGCTTCATCATCTAAGCATTAAAATATCTCCAGAAGTAGTATATATCTTAGTTGGTGAGTTTTGTGGCTGAGATATCAGATTCCATATTGAGGGAAATAGCTACGAAAATAGCCGGAGATATAGTTCTCTCCCAAAACCCAGGTAAAGCTATGAAAAGGTGGCGTGAGACTTTTCGCATATCACAAATAGAGATAGCTCAGAAAATGAAAGTTTCCTCTTCGGTTATAAGCGATTATGAAAGTGGTCGAAGGAAATCTCCCGGAGCTAGGTTTATCAAGAAGTTCGTGAACAGCCTAATAGAGGTGGATATAGAAAGAGGTAGAGAAGTTCTCTCCAATCTCTTAAGGATAATTCTGGGAGGGAGTAAACTGTACGAAGCAGTAATTGACATGAGAGAATTTTTAAAACCCATATCTGTGGAAGATTTCTGTGGAAAAATTAATGCGGAAATAGTCGTGAGCGCCGGTGCGGAGTCTGCACTCCTGTACGGATACACGGTGGTTGATAGTATTAAGCTAGTTCTCGAGGTGCCTTCATATGAGTATATAAGGCTCTACGGAGCGACAACTCAGAGAGCGGCGATATTTACCAGGGTAACTTTCGGCAGGAGTCCGATGGTCGCTATTAAGGCTATGCAAGCGGGTATGGGAGGGTTAAGACCGGCGCTTGTCGTAATGCACGGTCCTACCCGCATGGACAGATTGGCAGAGACTATAGCTAAGAAAGAAGGGATACCTTTAGCGATTTCTCGCGTTTCTTCAGTCGAGGAGCTTCTCGAGTTGTTGAAGAAGATAAGATAGGTTATTCTATCCGAACTCGATACATTTTATGTTTCTTGGGCAATCTTATCTCTAGAATGCAGCCTCTGAGTCTCGCTTTAGCTTTCTTAGCATCGACTAGGGTAGGTAACAATATTTCTTTCCTATACATATGATAGCTGGTCCTGCCGTAAGTCACTAAATCGTTGAAGAGAGCTTTTTCACTCATTTTAGCCTCAATTATCAATTTCTCCTCGGTTGCTACTACTTTAACGTCTTCTTTCTTCCTGACATATGGGAGATCTACCCGGACGATAATCTCGTCCGGCGTCTCTTCTATCTCGTATAGGGGTTCTAGGCATTTATGCTCGAAATCGAATAAGGGTTTGAAAAGTTCTCTCTCTATCTCTTTTAAAGTTCTCTCTATCTCTTCATGTATTTTCCTTATTCTGTCAAATACCCATTCCTCGCCCATTCGAGCCCCCTCACGCGTACATAAGCGGAACTGCGTATTCGTATTCTTTGCTCGAAGCTTTAAGAGAGCTAACGGTCCTCTGCATTAACTCTCTAAGCTTTAGCCTAATCTCCTCCTCCTGTTGTAAGAGTGGATTCACATTTATCGTTATCCCCAACAGTTTACTCAAAGCTTCGAGGGCCGCGGCAGCGGCCCCTGGGTCTGGGTAGTTCGCGTAAGACTCCGCCAGAAGTATTATAGCTGGATACTTCACTTTCATACACTCCTTTAGAATAGTCGCGTATACCCCGGCGATAAAACCATTCTTAAACAATTCAATACCGGCATTTTCTAATTTTTTCCTATCCTCTTCAAGGATAGCTGCTCCGTAGACTTTCGGCTTCTTTATTTCAATCCTGTTAGGTGCAGGTATTCCGCCTATCATAATGATACGTTTTGCCTCGATCTCCTCAACTAAAGATACTATTTTCTTAGCTAAGGGTGTGAACTGATTAGGCAGTATAGGTATTTCAGAAATTAAAACTACTTTATCGTCGTCCGCGTGAAGTCTTATAGGCGCTGTGGGTTTAGTATCGTGAAACACAAGTATAGGCGGGAATTTTGGAGAGTCTAAAAATGCCGCCTCTTTCATATTAAAAGATTTGATTAAAAAGGAAGAGGATATGGCGCCTACAAGTCCTATATCCGGCAATCCTATTATTATAGTGCTGTTCTTCGGCAGAGAGTTCCTCTTTACAATCTCTATGCTCATAATCTCACTTGGAATACTTCTTTAAGGCTTCTACCACGGGGAGAGAGCCTTTAATCAAATACTCTATTAAAGCGCCTCCGGCCGTGCTAACGTAGCTAAACTTCTCTAGGTATCCCAGCTTCCTCGCGGCGGCTATGGTGTGACCACCACCTATTAAGGAAAACGCCTGAGAAGACGTTATAGAATTGAAGATTTTCTCGGTACCTGGGCTAAAGGCGTTTTCCTCGAAAACTCCCATAGGCCCGTTCATGACGACTGTACTTGCCTCTTTAATTTTAGAAGCGTAAAGCTCGGAGGTTTCATGTCCTATGTCCTTAATTAAATACTGCGTGGGTAGATCTTCTATGCGAATTTCCTTTCTAGAACCTTCAACGTCGATGGCTACGTCTAAGGGTAACAATATCTTATCCTCATATTTATCCAACAGCTCGGCAATTTTATCTCTCAAGCCTAAAAACTTCTTCTTCTCCAGTACTTTCACATTTCCCTCGCCTAAATCGACGTCGCGAGAATATAGGAACAGATTTGCAACCAGTCCACCAGTCAATATATAGTCGGCTATTCCCTGACTTAAGACGGCATAGGATAAATCAGCGGAATCCTCGGCTTTTGCTCCGCCGAGGATGTAAACACAAGGATGTTCAGGGCTGTTTCTAACCTTGTAAAGCACTTTTAGCTCTTGCTCCATAACTCGTCCAGCGACTACTTCTTTAGCTACGGGCATGAAGCCAACCATGGATGCGTGAGACCTATGCGCAGCCGCAAATGCGTCGACACAGAATACGTCTAGGAGCGGGGCTAACTCCTGTACAAGTTTGCTTTTCGCATGCTCTTCTGGGGGTAATTTCTTTGTTTCTCCCTCCCACATTCTGACGTTTTCTAGCAGCAATACTTCTCCATTTTTTAACTCTTTAATAGCTTTCTTAGCTTTCTCGCCGAAGATATCATCGACGAATTTTACTAGGCGTCGAAGTATTTCGCTGAGTCTCTCGGAGTGTTCTCTAAGACTTATGAAATCCGGTTCGCCTTTTCTACCCTGATGAGCGAGAATTACAACTTTAGCCTTTCTCTCCACGAGTTCTTGTATAGTTCGAGAGTGAGTCCTTATTCTGGAGTCGTCTAATAGTTTTTTAGTGCTAAGATCAACGGGGCTGTTAAAGTCAACCCTAACGAAAACACATTTTCCCTCAATTTCAACATCGTCAAGTGTCTTTATTCCCAACTCTTCTATCATAAACTCACCAAGATACTAGACCAGAGAACTAATATATAGATTATGACTACCTTGAATTTTCATATGAGCAGAGGACGTTTTAGGCCGGGAATCCTGCTACATGGAGGAGCTGGACGTTACGCGTTAAATGAGCAACGCAAGGAAAAAATAAAAAATGCGATCAGAAGAGCCGCTATAGCAGGGTTCGGCTTACTCGAAAATAGTGCCGTAGAAGCCGTAGTTGAGAGCGTTAGAATAATGGAGGATAGCGGGTTGTTCAATGCTGGACTAGGATCAGCGCTGACCCTAAACGGGCGGGTGGAGATGGATGCGGCCGTAATGGACGGACGTGATTTATCGATAGGCGCCGTGGCAAATATTCAAGGGATAAAAAACCCCATTTTAGTAGCTAAAAAAGTAATGGAAGAAACCGATCATATCCTGCTAACTGGGGAAGGAGCGTATAAATTCGCACTAATGATGGGCTTTGAAGATGTCTCCGATAGGCTTGTGACGGAGGAGAAGAGGAGGAAACATAAAGAAATATTGAATATGTGGCTTAGAGGAGAGATCTATAAGCGCTTTGCCAAGCTGAGAAAATTCTTTAGGGAGAAAAGCGATTCAATGCTGGAAACTGTGGGAGCTGTTGCATTAGATTTCGAGGGAAATCTAGCCGCGGCGGTTTCAACTGGAGGAATATACATAAAGCTAGAGGGCAGAGTCGGAGATTCCCCCCTCCCAGGAGCTGGCTTCTATGCAAAAAACGGTTGCGCGGCCGCTGTGGCGACGGGGATAGGAGAGTATATAGCGAGAGTTCTCCTTTCTAAGCATGCCTGCGATCTGGTAGCCTCAGGCAAATCGGCGAGAGAAGCGGCATCAAGCGCAATAAATTACATAACCTCTATCTTCGGAAAGGATACCGCGGGCATAATAGTTATAGATTATAGAGGAGATATAGGGGCAGAGTTCAATACCAGAGGGATGCTAAGGGCGTATATTGGAGAGGGCATGTCAAAGCCTATAATCGCCATCTATAAGGAAGAGGAATTTCCTTAACCTGGAACTATCCGAGTTCCGGATTCCCCCTTAACGGCTGCTTCAAGTTTTTCTAATTTAGCTATTACAGCCGTTTTTCCTGTCGCTTCGACGTATTTTATACAAGCTAAGACTTTAGGACCCATACTGCCAGGTGGGAAGTGCCCTTCTTCGTAATATCTCCTAACTTCACTGACGGTTACCTCTTTCAAAAAGATCTGACGTTCGCTACCATAATAGAGCGCTGCCCCCTCAACGTCTGTTAATATAATTAGTTCATCTGCGTTTAATTCTGCAGCGAGTAGAGAACTAGCTAAATCTTTGTCTATAACGGCTTCTACGCCAACTAATCTTCCTTCTTTATTCACGACGGGAATTCCTCCTCCTCCCGTACATACTACAATAGTCCCTTTCTGGAGTAGGGCTTTTATAGAGTCTATCTCCAGAATTTTTCTAGGGAGGGGCGAAGGGACTACTCTCCTCCAACCTTTGCCGGGCTGATACACCATAGACCATCCCTTTTCTCTTGCTAAGCGCCTCGCCTCTTCTTCGCTGTAGAAGGGGCCTATAGGTTTGCTAGGCTTTTTAAAAGCAGGATCGTCTGGATCTACCAGGACTTGAGTTAAAATTGTTGCAACGCTTTTCGTTATTCCTATATTTTTCAAGAAATTGCTTAGCTCTTGTTGAATTAGGTAGCCTATCATGCCCTGACTCATAGCACCGCAGACGTCTAGAGGCATGGGAGGCACTTCTTTAGAAGCTAATTCCTGTTGTAGGTAAATATTCCCGACTTGCGGTCCATTTCCGTGCGTAATCACTACTTTGTGGTCCTCTACTAGGCGTGATATTTGGCGTAGCGCTAACCTAAGGTTTTTTCTCTGTTCTTCTGAAGTGCCGGCCTCGCCTTTTCTTATAAGGGCGTTGCCCCCGAGGGCGACCACTATCAGCATTCTCAAACCCGAAGAGTAAATATTTTAAGTTTATATTAATTCTCGGTTTACGATGCCACTAGTGTTTATAGACCGCGATAAAGTAGAAGACAAAGAAGTCCTCATTATAGAATATTCGGGATTTAAAAGGGGCTTTATCGAGTCGATACTCGATAAATATCGAATAAAATACAAGAATAGAGGAGGAGCCATAATAGTTGAAGATGATATCAAGAAAACGGAGATCAAAAAGATCCTAGTTAGAAACGGAGTGGATCTAGAAGATATAGTGGTGTCGGGAGAGCGCCTAAGTTTCAAATACCTGTTTAAAAGAATTTCTACGAAGAAGGGCCTAAAGTTGGTATGTCCTCGTTGTGGCTCGACAAAAGTGAGGAAAGCTAGTATTTTATCGGGTTGGCTCACGCCGCTACAGTTCATATGCGAGGATTGTGGATATATAGGTACGGTCTTTCTAGAGGTGGAGGAGTAAGTGTTCGAGACTAACATAGAGGATTTTATGAAGGGAATCTCCAAGAGGGGATTATTGGAGAAAAAGATCATGCACTGCTAAAACCTGACACTGGGCTGAAACAGCCTAAAAAGCCTGCAAGGCTTCAATAACCTAGGCTTCACTGCATGCGTTATACCTCCCTGGTTTGTGGAAAGAGCTAGGAAAATTCTAGTCAAGGTAGTGATGTTAAACTTGCAACAGCTGTAGGATTCCTCCATGGGAATAAGGAGAGATGGTGGATATAGTCGATGCGACTAAGGAACATGGTGTCCTGGTAAAGGTGATAATAGGGACTGTCTTCCTGACCGACGAGGAGAAAGTTAAAGAGGCTTTATCTCAAAATGCTGGAGCAGACTATGTGGAGACGAGCACCAGATTCGCCGGCAGAGGGCAACTGCCTTAGATAATTTCGTCAAACAACTACTTTTTTATACCTCATCTGTTCAATCACTTCATCGATTCCTATGAAGCCGTCCAGAACTACTGGCATACTCGGCTACGGAGCGTATATCCCTATTTACAGGATTAAGGGCGAGGAAATAGCTAGAGTTTGGGGGAGAAATAGAGCGACGGTACCTGTGCAGGAGAAGTCTGTTCCGGGACTTGATGAAGACTCTTTAACCTTCGCTGTGGAGGCAGCGAAAAACGCTCTCGACAGAGCCGGGATAAAACCCGAGGAGATAGAAGCAGTCTACGTAGGCTCGGAGAGTCCACCTTACGCCGTAAAACCTACAGCGACTGTGGTAGCGGAAGCCTTGGGAATAACACCGCGGTTAATAGCTATAGATATGGAGTTTGCTTGTAGAGCGGGGACCACAGCTATGCAGAGTGTCATGGGATTAGTAGCCAGTGGCATGATAAAGTACGGGCTCGCTATAGGCACTGATACAGCCCAAGGTAGACCACAGGACGAATTAGAGTACACCGCGGCCGCTGGAGCCGCTGCGTTTATCATAGCCCCCCATTCCTCTGAAAACGTGGCCTATATCGAGGGTTCTTATTCTTACGTAACCGATACTACCGATTTCTGGCGTAGGGATGGAGAGTTTTACCCCAGACACGCATACCGCTTTACGGGCGAACCAGCATATTTTCACCACGTGTATAATGCAGCGCTAGGACTTATGGAAGAGCTAGGCCTCAAGAGCAGCGATTTCGACTATGCAGTATTTCATCAACCGAACGTTAAATTCCCCCATAGAATAGCGAAGAGGCTAGGTTTTCTTCCAGAGAAGATAAAGGATGGATTATTGTCGAACGTGATAGGAAATACATACGCGGCGTCTTCTATGATAGGATTAGCTGCTGTGCTTGACGTAGCTAAACCCGGAGAGAGAATTTTAGTTGTGTCTTTTGGTAGTGGAGCTGGTTCGGATGCCTTTAGCATAGTAGTTCAAGACGCTATTGAAGAGAAAAGACTCTTAGCGCCTTTAGTGCGGGATTACGTAAATAGAAGGAAATACATTGACTATGCTGTTTATGCGCGTTTCAGGAATAAGATAAAACATAGGTGATGAACGTGGAAAAAGTTTTTGTAGTGGGAGGAGGAGCGACGAAAATAGGGGAACACTGGGATAAATCTTTACGAACTCTATTTGTAGAAGCCGCGCTAGAGGCCGTGAAAGACGGCGGTATAGAATTGAGCGACGTAGAAGCGGTTTACGTGGGCAATATGTCCTCCGGCGAACTACAAGGCCAAGAACACTTAGGTTCTCTAATGGCTACGTGGCTCGGAATACCAGGAGTTGCAGCCGCGAAAATCGAGGCAGCTTGCGCGAGCGGGAGTGCTGCTTTTCATCAAGCGTATTTAGCCGTGGCCTCCGGGGTTTACGATTGTGTACTAGTGGGGGGAGTTGAGAAGATGACCGACGCGGTAGTGCATGATGTAACGGCTGCATTAGTGATGGCGGATGATGCCGAGTACACAGCTTTTACTGGAGCTAGCTTCGTAGGGCTCAACGCCATAGTCTATAGGTATTACATGGAGAAATACGGGGTAAAACAGGAAGATATAGCCTTATTCTCTGTACACGACCACAAGTACGCTGTCGACAACCCGCACGCGCAGTTTCGCTTCACGGTAACTTTAGAGAAGGTCCTTTCCTCGCCATTAGTAGCGGACCCCATCAGGCTTCTAGAGTGTTCTCCTATAGGAGATGGAGCCGCCGCACTGGTACTTTGCACCGAGAAATTCATTAAAGAGAAAGGATTAAACGTTGCAGTCGAGGTGGCAGCTTCCACCGCAGCTACCGACACTATAAGCTTAGCGGATAGAGAAGATTTAACGACCCTAACTGCTACAGTTAAAGCGGCTAAAAAAGCCTATAGAATCGCGAAGATAGAACCGAAAGATATAGACGTTATGGAGATTCACGATGCTTTCACAATACTAGGGGTTATTCACCTAGAGGATTTGGGCTTTGCGAAAAAGGGGGAGGGTTGGAAATTAGTGAAAGAAGGTGAAATCGAGAAAGATGCCAAAATACCGACTAATCTCTCGGGAGGTTTAAAGGCTAGGGGTCATCCAGTGGGAGCTACGGGCGTTTACCAAATCTATGAAATATACCAGCAATTGATGGGTAAAGCTCCTAATCAAGTAGACGGAGCGGAAATAGGCTTAGCCCAAAGTGTCGGAGGAGTAGGCGGAACTGTAGTTATTAACATTTTGCGGAGGGTGAGATAGTGGGACTTTCTGCCTCTAGTGTTCCGAGAGTTTGGCGGGAAAGAGTTGTTAAATACAGGCTCTTAGGATCTAAATGTATTAAATGTGGTAAAACAACATATCCTCCAAGAAAGGTATGTCCGTACTGTGGATCTACTGAGTTAGAAGAGGTATCTCTACCGAAGAAAGGGAGAGTTTTGTCGTATACTGTCATTAGAGCACCACCTAAGAGCTACTTAAAATACAGCCCTTATGTAGTAGCTTTAGTAGAGCTAGAAGACGGCACCAGAGTTTTAGCTCAGTTGACCGACATCGAACCAAATGAGGTAAAAAGCGGAATGGTGGTGGAGGCTGTTTTTAGACGTTATAGAGAACAGGGAGAGGACGGGATAATCGAATATGGGATAAAATTCCGTCCACCAATTAAGTAGATTTTTTCTTTTTAGTATAAATTTCGAAAACGCCTCCTTCTTCTAGAACTGTTATAAAGCCGATTATCGCCGACGTTAAGGCGTTATCTGTGGATATCGTTATTCCAGGTGCTAGGTCGACTACTAAACTTGCATGCCTGAACAAACCCGCCGGAATCCCCTCGTGAGCGCCGATAAGCACAATTATTTTCTTCTCTTTTTTAAATATCTCAATTAAGAGATCTTTAACGGAAACTAGAGGTTGACCTCTAGTAGAAGTCACTATTACCGGCTTACCGAAATTATCTCTTACAAATTGATATAAATCCTGTACATAGACGGATACCCTACGAGGTTTTTCATGATATGCCTTTTTCTGGAGCTCGTAGCGGGAATTTATTCCCTCATACAAGCCTTCAATGAATAGTTTCAGCGTAACCCCTTCAATCGGCTTAAACGGGGTAACGTAAAGAGACCCTATCTCGAAAGTCTGAGCAGCCCTTCCTATTCTCACTCCCATCTTCCTCACAGCCTCAGGTACTCCTACGTAGGGGACTTGGCCCACGATTATCTTGCCAAGTACTTTTCGCGTGTAAAGCTTACCCGGCCACATCTTCTTGTATTCTTCCGTACCCGGCGTAATTGATATAAAAGCTTCATCCTGGAATATTTCGATCCAAACAATTTTATCTGGAACCGTCAAATCTACTGATGCCTTCGTCGCAGCTTGTATAGCAGATCCTGCCGCGATATTGGCATCGATGCTGGTGTACGCGTGGGAGCCTCTCCTAGTAGTCCTAACGGCGAACGTCTCATTTTTTCCTATACGTCCCTTAGCGACTTCAGAGGCAACTTTTGATATTGTGTCCAGTTTAGCCTCACAGACAGCTAGGACCGGTAATACTTTTTCGGCTTCAAGAACTTCCTTTTTTATAACCTCTATGTTTTCTTCCGTAGGATCTACGTTGCGAACTAAGACTATACCCAAGTACCCCTTAAATCTCGGCGAGACATCAGAGCATGGGAATAGCTCTTTCACTCTACTGGCAGCTATATTCTCGATCCCTTTCACGGTCTTTAATAGTATCAATAGCTCCACCCTATACGTATATCCTAGCTATAAAGAAGCCTGTAGTTCTATTTATATGTGGAAATAACCTTCGCACCTTCGAAGATACTCGAAATTCCTTATAGCCAAAATTGCCAGGTACACCGCTAGTATCCACGCCTACTCCATGCTTTTCTTCTATTTTCTCCACAATAACCTCTCCTTCTTGAGGAAGCAACGAGCACGTTGAGAAAACTATAACGCCACCTTCTTCGGCATTCTCTACAGCCTTATCGAGCATTGCATATTGAATTTCAGCGAACCTATTTACGTCAACTATATCGCGTAGAGCTAAGCGTAGTCCGGGATCTGAGGATAAAGCCCCCGTGTTGCTACATGGGGCGTCGATTAAAATCTTCTTAAAGCGCTTGGATAGGCTTACCCTAGTGGAGTCAAGTACGGTCATATCCACATTTAAAACGTTCAACTTCTTTAGCAAAAGCTTCATTTCGACCATTCTCTCATAGCTAATATCAAACGCAATTACTCTAGCCCTATTACCCGTCCACTGAGCTATTAGAGAAGTCTTTATCCCAGGGGCTGAAGCCAAATCCAATATGATATCGTTAACTTCTGGAGATAAAGCGTCAACGACAACAGCGCTACCTTTATCTTGAATAACTATGAATCCATTCTTCACCAGAGGCGATGCAATCAACTTTTCTCTCCCCTTCACAACTTCAAACATAAAGTCGTAATCCCTATCCCAGCGTATCTCTGCTATAGAAGCTAGCTTCTTGGCTAATTTTCTTTTACCCAGTTTGAGTGTGTTAACTCTAGCCCAAGTTACCGGTCTAGTAGTAGCCTTAAGCAATCTCTCTACCTCTCTCTCGCTCATAACCTTAGACAACTCGTTTACCAGCCAGTTTGGGACAGAATACTTGACTCCTAGCCTTTTCTCGGGCGGAACTTCCTTTAGGAAATCTTCAAAAGTTAGCTTACTCACTTTTTTCAACAAAAGTAGCATTTTACCAGTTAGTAAGCCTCCCGACATCTGCTTTAGATCTTTAAGCGTGATTTCAAATTTCCTATTCATTAAAAGGGAAAAACCTACCCTAAAAGCGCATATTCGCCTAGGAGACCCTGAAATTCCTTCACGAGAAAGTAAGAAATCGGCTGCCCGGTAGTATAGTATTCCGTTAAGAGCGTATTCGTAAGCTAAATATTGTTGAACTCTCGGCACAGTCGAAGATACAATTTCTGTAAATGCTTTACCAAAGGATATTTTCCTCCTTTCTATTCTCTCTAAAACCAGCGTAGCCGCTCTAAATGCATACTTTGACATCAATTCCCTTAGCGTAGTCAGGGATATGAATGTGTTCGCACGCGTGTGTGCGTTGGCACATGCAACCAGTCTTTTTATCGGTGAAATTCTCCTATCTATCCGAGGGGTAAAGATGAGCTTAAAGAAATTAATATTTTACGGTCTTGCTCTCATAATTCTTTATCACTTTTCCCGATATTTAACATTGTTAATAATCGTTGTATTGATAATTAAATTCCTAGCTAATAAAATTGGTGAGAATAAGGGTAACGTAAAGAAGTATCTCGGAAAAGTTGAGGATTTTGCTAGAAGATTTTTAGTAAAAAGAAAAATTAAAGGAATATTTAAACGCGATAAACAAGCGCTAGGCCTAATAAAAATAAAGAAATCTACCGCTCTTTACCAATGTGAGAATGGAGATTTTTTCCTCATATTAGATGGTTTTAAAGCAACCCTATTTTCAATCATTAGAGTAGAATTCAAAACCGACGGAGAACTCGCTAGCCTAGACATATTAAAAAATATCTATGACCTGTTAGTGTCCACAGATAGTAAATTCCGGCTATTGTTAGAGAGTATAGATGATCACTTAACTCTCTATATTGTACTCTACACGATTCGTTATACACTGGCATTAACCTCCGATTTATTATCCAGCATGGTTGATGAAGTGGGTGATATGAGAAAAGCTATAGCCTTAATCCTTTCTACTCCTAATTTTAAAAACTCAATTTTGAACCTTGATATCATGCGAAACAGAGAATTGATAGAGGTGATAATATCTTGATCAAGATAAAAAGAGCAAAATTTGAAGAAGTAAAGATAGAGGGCAACTTGCTCATTATAGGAGGCTTAGCCGAATATTCTCTCGTAGAGATGCTCTTATCCGGAAAACTAGGTAGGTCATGTACTGTGGTAGATTTCGACGGTTATCTAGCTGAAATTTTATGCTCCTCTAATATAGGAGTGGAAATAGAACACGTAGGAGAGTTACTTAAGAAAATGATAGAAAAAATGGACGACGAAGTTATCTTTTTTAAAATTGCCGAGTACGTTAGACATTTTCTAAGAACAAGCTCTATAGTGATCCCATATACGGACCTTTTAAAAGAAAATGTTGCCGATTACGCAAGCATTTTTATAAATGAAAATGCATATCACGAAGCATGCTATATCGCTAGACTCTTCGATATATTATTCGACATTAAAATCTGTAGTTTTTATAAAGAAACAAGAAAAAACGATACTGTATTCGTAGTATCTTTTAGAGAATTGCCATTTAACTTAAAACGGTTCTCACTAATTCTAGCCTTAGATCATCTCTCGAAAAAGGCGAAGACAACAATAATTATACCAATTAGCATATTCGGTGCTTTTAACAAAGAAGAATATTGGGGCGTAGTAGCCCCCCTACTATATAAAATCTGTCTTAAAAATAGGCTAGTCCTAATTGGCGACGCCATACCCGGTCATCATATAAATTACCTGCTGAAGCTTGACTCACTAGTTATCGCTGGCAGAATCTTTCACAGGGATTTAAACATTCTCTCCCAAATTTTCCCTCAACTAAAATATGCCAAGGAGATAATAGGTCGAGAGAAAAGTATTGTAGTAATTTCTCGAGAAGCAATTTTCGCTATAGAAGATGTGGCAAGTATTCCTGAGTACGACCAAGACTTATGTATAAACTATAACCTTTCTAAAAATCCGACAATCGATGCTTTTACTTTTAAAATTTTAAAAATTTTAAATGTTAACCCGGCAGCTAAAGAAGATCTTATCGCATATTTATTAAAGAATGGGGATGAGAAGAAAGCCTTAGAGTCATTTGATCAAATTCTAACCCATAGATTAGCTATCGAGTACATAGGGAAAGATGGAAGATGCTGGCTTAGGATAACTCCGAAAGGGCGTCTTCTTCTAGCGAAAGGTGGGAGCCGTGGCTAGCGTAGTTGTCTGTATAGGGCAGAAAATACCTAAACTGAATAACGTAGTTTACTTGACACCATTAGGCGAAAATCCCCTACCCTCGTTTTTCCCTGGTCATTGCCTGCCAATAATTTTGAAGAGTCTAGAGTTAGATGGATGGCTCTCCAGGAGGGAGTTCAATGAAATCGCCGAATTAATATCTGATGATAAAGAAGATGAATATATTAGCTTTGAAAAACTAGAGGCTTGCTGGGGAGAGCCATTCAAAACAATTAGGAGATTCTTCTACGGAAATAAAATCTTAACTTCAGACTCCATGCTTGAGGACAAAACTCCCAGCTACTGGATAGTTCCTTGCTTCGCTACATTATCAATAGCTTTAGCCGTATCGCTTTTCGAAAATGGCTTAGCCATCGCTTGGGTGGATTTATTCGATGAAAGACAGAGGCGCTATATATTAAACTTGCTGGCGGGGAGAGGTTCTGAATATTATTTATGTACCTTAAGTGAGCATACCGAATTTCTATCCGCTGCTAATAAGTTGATACTGGATGTGGAGGTCATAAATCCATCTTCGTTAAAACTCACTACTCTACGGGTAAATTTTGAGAAAAATAAGAGCGGGCTTATCGAGCTAGTAAAGAATCATGGCGTATGGATACCCACGGAAAGAATTTACGAATCTTTAAATCTAAATGGAGGATGTATACCCAGGTTGCCTAGAAAGATAAATTACCTTAAGTTACTTTTTGGGGAGGATTCTGCCCTTATCCACGATATTCTCGACGAATTATTAAATAATATGCCCGTATCTCTTTCAGTTTTCCTAAGTATTCTAAGAGAATACTTTAGAGATGCTAGGAAGGCGGCTCAAGTATACCGCAAAATGCTCGGCTTTAAGATAATCTCGGTATCCCAAGCAAACGTCTACATAACCTATAGGGGGGTGAAGCTTTATGAAAACTACCTCGAAGCGAGTGCTTGATTACAGGAAAGCGAAGATGATTGCTAGGGAGATAATGTCATCTGTTTTACGTTTTTACTCTGATTACCAAGCAGAAAGAGACGCCGAGCGAATATCGAGAAGATATGGAATTAGTTACAGAAAAACCCTAGTTTTCATTCGGGCTCTAAACAGACTGAAGTGTAAATTCCCCGATAAAGGCGAATCTTGGCTTGTAAGAGCAGCTATCAGAGTAGCGGCGGGAGTGGATAGGGTTGGAAGAAACAAATGGAGAGTTCCTGGATTGAGGGAGTTAGGAGATGCCTATGCATGGTATCTAGTTAAGTACAGCGGGAGATTTAGGACGTATATCTGCGATTGCTATTTTCACTATGGAGGAGTCTATAGGGAACGTAGTGTGTGCACACACATTGCGGCTGTTATAGTATACAGAGAGATGAATAGCCTATTACATGAATTTATGGAGAGTGAAGATTATGGGTGAGGAAAGAAGGGGGAAAACAGAAATTAAAGAATTATTAAACTATTCAGGAATAGGCAGAATTACTCTTCAAAAACTTTCTAAAGCAGGCATTAACTACGTCCACGAATTACTACTATTCAATCCCGAAGAGATAATGGAGCTAGCCGATATAGATATAGAAAAAGCTTCTCGGATAATTAGGTTAGCGCGAAGAATCGTAGGTAAGAGGATTAAAGCGTTAAACGCTCTAGAGTACGAGAACGTTATGGATTCCCGCGATTGCTTCACTACAGGCGTAGAATCTATCGATGGAATGCTCGGCGGAGGTATAGCCATATGGGATATATACGAATTTGCGGGAGAGTACGGAAGCGGAAAAACCCAATTCTGTCATCAATTAGCTGTAACCGTACAATTACCTAGAGATAAGCGAGGGCTTGAGAGCAAAGCGGTTTACGTTGATACCGAAGGTACGTTCAGTCCTAGCAGAATACGCGATATTGCTTCAAGATTTAAAATAGACGAGAAGGAGACCTTGAGAAATGTTCTCGTTTATCGACCTATTAACGTAACTGAACTCGAGGAATTAGTAGTTGAAGATATGCGATCAATATTGAATTCTGGAGTAAAACTAATTCTAATAGATAGCATAATAGCCCTCTACAGAGCAGAGTTTAAGGGACGGGAGTGGTTAGCCCGACGTCAACAAAGAATAAACTACCTAATTGATTGGTTAAAAAGATACGCCAGCATATACGGTGTTGCAGTAGTTTATACGAACCAAGTCTTAAGTCAACCAGTCCCCTGGGGAGTAGCCTATAAGATTCCGGCCGGAGGGAATATAATAGCGCACGCGGCGACCCACCGTTTTCTCTTACGCCGTACCCAGGACAAGTGGGCTGTAGAATGTATAGATAGTCCTAGAATAGCTAGGGGTTCCTCGGCATCTTTTAAAATTACGAAAAATGGCATGGAGGAAGTCTGATGAATTGCTTATCCTTTATATCCTCTATACTTAGAAATTTCGAGATAGCCAGAGAGAGCGAGAACTCTTATACGGTGACCGAACTGGCTAAAGCTTTATCGAGTCCCCGATCCCACGGGGTTGGGGCTAAAACTGGGATTAAAGTTCACAATTTCTGGGGGGATCCTTTCGAAATAGCTAGAATAGAGGATTATTTCTGTCCTTTTCCTCTAGCATGTAGGCTCAAGGAATATTGGATTTACGGAGTCGCGGACTTAGTGAGATTTCGTAAATGTCTGCCAGTTGAGGTCGTGGAAGTGAAAAGCTATGAGAAATATGGTAAATACGAGAGGCTCCAAGTAATCTTCTATTCCTATATTGCCTATGAAGCCTTTCTTAGGAAAAGTGTACCCTCGGCCTTTCTCGTGCTTGGTTGGAACGGTAGATTTTTTAAGAAAAAAGTATTAGTAGAGTGGAGTCCCTCTATCGCTCGCCAATTAATTCTTCAGGCAGTCAATAGGAAAAGAATAAAACGAAAAATATAATTATTCTACTGATGTCCTCTGCAGAATTCGATGAGGAAACCTTGAAGGTTGCTAGCCACGAGGCGCGTCTGGCTATTTTAAAGATCTTAAAAGATAAGAAAACAGCTTCAATAAACGATATTGCTGAAATATTGAATAAGCACAGATCCACAGTGAATAGGCATATTTTAAAACTCGTTGATGTGGGTTTAGTTGAGAGAACAGAGATTTTTAAGGGGTCCTTTGTGTATTCGCTCTCACCCAAAGGGCTCGCTTTAGTGGAGCATGTAGAGAAATACGGTACTATGCCCGAAGTAAAGGTGAGGGTTATTAAGGAGAAAAAAGTGTTAAGGTACCCAACCTACTGGTTAAGAATACTAGCTTACGGCATACCATTTTTCTTTATTATAGTTGGTGTCATGGGCTTAGTGGTGAAGACAGGCAGGCCGATTAGCTTTTTATCTAGGATAATATGGTTTGTTGTGTTTTTGCTGTTATCCCTAGTTTCATTAAAAATCATTAAGAGAATCACACAATAATTAACTAATAAATTTTAAAGTATAGCTCAAATAAAACAGCAAGAACACTACTATAAATGCTCTATCCTTACTCATCTCCTTATAAATAGCTATAGTAGCAGTTAAAAAACCTATGCTGAAAACTTGCAGTATTCTGTATACAATAGCGGAAATTAGAGTGAGAAATAACCCGTCTCCTAAAGCTATGGTTAACATTCTATTTATTAAAGGGTAGGCTAAGAGTGGAGTTAAAGCACTAAGTAGAGAGAGAAAAAACTCAGGTCTTATACGAGACCTACTACCCATGATAAACGTAACTAGCTCCACAAAACCCACGATCACAATCCAACTCCACAAATTTTTCAACATAGAAAAGGTAGAGCGGTCTACGCTAAATGAGAAGATCTGTACCATTGGAGCATCGGGTAGCTCCGAGTACTCGAGTATATCTAGGTGGAGGTTTGTGAAGAGAGAAGTGTAAATTATTAGAGCGATTGGAATCAGCGAAACTAAAATCGCTAGAATGATATTTTTATAGAAACTGGTGAACAATGATTCTGGAAGAAGTATCGGCTCGATGTATTTATGATAAAACAGGTAGATAGAGTTTTTCCTTCGCATGATATAATTAAGTCTCCTTGATTCCTCTACTAGCACCTTGTATACTTTTTTGCCTTCTTCTGTGAGAGCGTACTTTTTATCTTCACACTGATATACTAATCCTTTAAGATGATCTAAGTTGTAGTAGAGGTTGCCGACGCTCATTTTTAGGGAGCGGCGTAATTGGGTAAAGCTAACTCGTCCATGGTTACCAATAAACTCTATGATGCGCCTTTTGTTAGGATTTCCCAGAATCTCGTATATTCGCTCTATGGGGCTCTCCTCGCTTTTCGCCGCCGATAATTTTCTCTTCTTCCTAGCAGGCATATCTATCACTGCAGGCGTAATGCCGTGTGAATCGTGTAATAATAATTCCTTAGTTTTCATTAAATACTTTTACTCGTCTACTAGTTAGTGATAGCATACAATTTTTATCTACATTCTCCATATTATTCTACTTAGCTAGGTTGGTGAAGCGGAGTGTGAAGATGCATCTAGGAGTAAGAGTAAAACTCTCTGACAACATTGAAAGAGATATCGAAAGTAGATATAGCAAGATATCTAGCTACTACTGGGGAATATGTTTCAATAGTTTAACAGTTTTGAGAGAGATAGGAGTCGACGAGATCGTAGATCCGCTGTTAGATAGAAAAATACTCGTTTATGCTGTATATCTGCCTTCCTTCAAGCGGTTGAATAGCGCGATACTAGATGTTTTAGAGAAAGCAGCTATAATAGCCGACGAGCTAGCAGCAAAACTATTAGTGTACCCGGTAACGCCGACTCGTTTAGAACTAATGAAGAAGGAGCGATTTCTCGAGAGAGTTTTTAAATTAATCTCAAGTTACTACCTAAAACTATGTTTTAATATTAGGCATAGCAGGCAAGGTATTAGGAAAGCCTTTAATACAATCTCTGACTTTACCGGGGGGGTTTTCTATTTTTCTCTAGAATCTCTACCTGAAAATACCACTAAAAATATACTAGAGGCTGTCGATTCTATATTTGGTTTGCTAAAAATTATACATATAAATGAGAAAGAGTTAGTTATTTTGATGAATAATCCGGATAGACTATTGAAATATTATGAGCTTATAAATCATTTAGTACAAAGAGGTTTTGAAGGTTTTATTACTATAGATTATGGAGAAGGTGAGTACTTTTATAGGTTCACAGACATAATCGAGCAACATATTAGACTGGCTTACGAGAGGTTGATCTAGGTTGCTGAGTAAAATCCTAAGGTACGTATTAAAAACTTTACGTATGTATAAGCTATACGAGCGTATGTTGCTTGCAGAGATTAAAAAAGCTCAGATGCCGACGCATGTTGCCATAATTCTTGACGGCAATAGAAGATGGGCTAGAAAACAGGGCATGGAGCCATGGTATGGACATTTACGCGGAGCGGAAAAAGCCGAGGAAGTATTGGATTGGTGTCTGGATCTAGGCATAAAAATAGTCACCATGTATGTCCTTTCAACGGAAAATTTAAAAAGAGAGAAAAAGGAATTAAGTAAACTTTTCGAAATTATAGAAGGTTATCTTAAAAAAGCTTTAAACAGCGAGAAAATTCATAAACATAAGGTAAGGGTAAAAGCTATCGGGAAGCTAGAACTGCTTCCCGAAAACATACGCAACCTCATTAAACAGCTCGAGGAAAAAACTTCTAATTATAATTCACACTACCTTAACATAGCTATAGCGTATGGAGGTCGTACAGAAATAGTAGAAGCAGTTAAAAAAATAGCTAAAGATGTAAAAGAGGGAAAAAGGAGAATAGACGAAATCAATGAAGAAATATTCGAACAATACTTGTTCACATCTCACCTGCCTAAACAATCTCCCGATCTGGTTATAAGAACTAGCGGCGAGGAGCGGCTTAGCAATTTCCTGCTATGGCAATCGGCCTACTCAGAGCTGGTATTTATGGATGTTTACTGGCCTGAGTTTAGGAAAATAGACTTACTACGGGCCATAAGGATATATCAGCAACGGCATAGAAGATTCGGCCGTTAGTAAATCCGCTAGAAGTCAAAAACCCTGATTTTCAGGGTTAAGTTATTAATTACTTCGCGCTATTATTTTAAATCGGAAAGAGTAAACTTTAGTGGGGATAGTCATGGCTTACGATTTAAAAGTGTTCAGGAGCTTTGAAGAATTATTGAAATATTTAGATGGTGAAATCGCTAGATTGACCGATAGATTAAACAAGTTAAGCGGTTACTATGCTAGGCTTAAGGAAAAAGCCGAAAAAATACGGCAATTAGAGGAGGCTATAAGTAGAATTGTAGGCGAGAGTCCTCCACCAATAAGGGAAATCGATCTCATGGGAGTAAAAGTTGTTGTCGATGCGAGAGCTATAGATGAAATGAAAGTTTTAGAGGAAGTTCTAACTTCGACAGAAGATGTATTGAATGCTATGAGAAAGGCTAGAAAAGTCTTAGAACCCCTTGCTAAATCGCTTGCAACCCCGAGGGGGGGTTTTGAAGGCATAGATATACTCGTTGAAACTCTGAATGGAATACCTATAAGGGTTTTGCTAAGAACTCGCACGTAACAAAATTTTAGTGAAAATATGTCACGGAGAACGGCTTGCCTCGTAGCCATACTAATCTTAATTAGTATAGTTTATCCAGCTACCGTAAGCTTTGCATCCGAGGAAATAACAGCTAAGTTTACATTTGAGAGCGAAGTAGTTGAGGCTTTAGGAATTCCCGACGCCCCGGTTATCTTGATCTCTTTAAAGGAAGGTTCTTTAGTTTTCGTTAAAGAGCTAGAAGAAAGCCTCAGAATACCTCTCGGGGATTACGGGATTGTGCAGAAGATGGATTATATTAAAAGGAAAAAAATAGTCGTAGCGGGTACATCTAAAGGTTATATATTGCTGATAGATCCTTTGCTGGGTAGAATCGTAGAAGATATCAAAGTTTTCGACGGACCGATAAAACTGCTTGAAGCTACTAATGATGGCAGGTATGTAGTTTTTACTGCTAAGAAGAGAATAGTAATCTCTGGAGTTAGAGTAGATGCTGAGAGTTTAATAGTATACGACTTAGAGAGACATGTGACAGTGTTTTATAGAGATTGGTATAGCAAAGATAGGTTAGCTAAAGTTTTTAAGCTGAAAATCTCAGATGATGATAAATACCTAGTTGTAGAGACGCTAGATAAATTCTGTGAACTATGCGAAATGCTTGAGGCTAAAACTGAGATATATGATCTTAAATCGATGAGAAAAATATATAGTAAATCTCTCGGGCTCTCGATCTCCATGGATATTATAGGCAGTCTAAAAGTCCTATCCACGCGAAGATGGCTACGTGCACAGGGTTATATCACCCAAGTAAATATTGTCGAGGTAACGAACGAAGGTGAGGTAGTAGAGAGGGAATTTAAATTAGATTTTAACACGGTTTATGTCAGTTTTCTGAACGAAAATGAATTCTTCATAATGTTAGCCGAGCCCCGGAAAGGAACTATAGGCTATATTTATAGCATTAAAGGACATAAAATAAGAAATATAAAAGGCTATGACATCGGGGCAGCGAAACGAGAGGAAGAAAGCATAATCATCGCCACTTCCAAGAAAATAACCTTATACAACCTAAATATGGGGGTTGTATGGGTCAAAGACTTAAACTTAGAGATCATAGGGAAAGCGGTACCTTTATTCATTGGAACATGTAATAAGGGAGAGTACGTTTATGTTATTTTCCGTAAGAGCCTATATGTTTTCCTTAGAAAAATAACCTACAATTTAAGAATAGAAGTTTACGATATCCAAGGCAAAGGACTTGAGAGGGCCTATATAGTTATTTTCGATGAGACGGGCAAGGAAGTAGTAAAGGGCTATTCCGATGACTCAGGAGTTTTTGTCGCCAAATTACCTGCTGGTTTCTATAAATTGTATATTTCTCTGTCAGGATACATTAACCAGACACATAGCTTGGACTTAAGGGAAGATTTAACCTTGAAAATTACTCTGGAGAGTGTTAGGGTAGAAGATCTTCTAAATTATGTTAACATTAGAATTCTAAGTGAAAATAATGAACCTATAGAAGGCGCTTATCTAATAGTCTCACTCCCCGATGGAACGATTCTGCTTAAGCTTCCCATCCCCAAGGAAGGAGGTACTGTCGTTCTCAAAGATGGTGTTTATAATTTCACCGTAATCGCTCCAGGTTTTTACACAGAAACAATGTTAATCAAACTACCTGGAATTTCGCATGTAGAATTCAGACTTAGATTTATGCGGTCAAATTTAACCGTATGCGTAGTAAATGCTCCCTTTAACTATACGGTAATTCATGTAAAGGGTAGGAATGGATATTATGAAAAAAGAATAAATAGTTCTAATTCCTGCATCGTTTTCTATCAAATTCCAGTAGGATTCTATGAAGTTAAAGCTTCTGCGGGAGATCTATATGAAATTTCAAAAACTATAGATTTACGTGAAAACTCTATTATAAGAATGATTTTCCAGGAGGAAGAAAATAATAAAAAAATGGAAAACATGTCAGGAAGAATGAATCTGAGTGAGATAATATCATATTTCGGAAAGAGAGGATTCCTAGTGACGAGAAATGGGGGTCGAGCTTTCTTCTTTAAAGCTAGGAGTAACGAAGGCAATATAGTAGATCTCGATGATTTTAAAGGCAAGGTAATTATACTCGACTTCTTCTATACTCAATGCGAAGGATGTAAACATGTGATACCTTTATTAAGAGAAATAAAAGAAAAATATGGAGATTCGGTGGCTTTATTCTCCATTACAGTTTCTCAGTCTGATACTCCAAGCATAATAGAGGCTTACGTGAATGAGCACAACATTACGTGGACTGTGCTCCACGACGACGTTGGCATATATCAAATGTATAATGTGACTATATTTCCAACTCTTATCATCATAGGACCCGATGGTAGGATAGCTTACCGAATAGAAGGATCCTACGTAGAAGTAGAGGAGTCAAAAAGACAATTAGTAACGTTCATAACAGGAGTTTTAGCTGCTGTAAATCAAAATCCAGACTATACAATTCTCCTTCTAAGTAGCGTTTTGTTAATATTTGCCGTTGCAATTCAATATTATGTGTCTACGTTCTCTGAGGAGGAAGAGATAGACGAATATGGGGAGGAGTTTATACTCGAGCGAGAAGCGGAGTGGTAAGATGAGCAAGAAATTTGCATCATTAATAATAATAGCTCTATTGATCGTACAAATAGTGGCTATGATATACCTAATGTTTAAACCCTAGTTAATAACATAAGAGAACTCCGCTGCGGTGACTATAGCAAAATTTAAATTTATTTATGAATCCTCAGATATGGGGTAGAGCATGGGAGGTAAAAAGCGCCCGACCATTTCGCAGTTAGAAAAAAGAATGAGGAGGGAGCGAGAAGCTGCCAAAAAGAAAACGAAAGAGCGCAAAACCTATGAAATGAAATTAACCAGTAAGGGTTTCCTGACAGAAGTTTCGCTAGATCAGATCGCAGGTGAAGTAGTCAAAATGCCCTACGTCACTCCCTACGTCCTAGCTTCGAAATTCGGTTTAAAGATCAGTAGGGCTAAAGTAGCTCTAAGAGAGCTCGAAAGTAGGGGCATATTAGTAGCGGTAGATAAGAACAGGCGTGTTCCCATATACATACCGGCTAAGTCTAGCTAAGGATGTCCGATAGTGTGAATATTGCCTTTATTTTAGGTAATTTCTCCGTGGCATTTATGACGCCGAGAGGGCTTCTTTCAGCATAGCCATCCTCTATCATCCTCTTAACTAGCCTATATACGTCCTCGACTCCATTTTTCTTTAAATCTAAAGCAAATCTTATCTCTCCAACGCTTCTATATTTTGCCAGGTACATTAAGGCTTTCCGATACTCCTCGTCTTCTATGTTTTTAAAAAACTCCTCGTTTTCCTCAACTTCCTCGGCGACGAGTTTAGATTCGCCTACATGTTCTACTTTAATGTTATTAGTTTCTTTTTCCTCTTCAAGAAAATGGGTAATTAGGGAAGCTATACTTTTTCCTTTTTTCTTAACTTGCCTTCGTCTTCTAGTTGATTGTAAAATTTTCCTAGGGCCTCTATCTTTAGGAGTCTTTCTCTGAGCAGGAACTTCGATTTTCCGATGAGAACTCTCTCTAACGCAAGCTTTCACGCACTTGGGTAAGTCTATGAGTACAATGGAATCCGTTTCTGTGTCGTAGACAGCTTTTACTATACCGTTCTTCTCTAAATCTTCTATTATAGCCGTGAGTGTTAACACTCCCACAGAGTTTTCCCTGCACCATTCAGCTATTTCACTCCGAGAAAGTTCTCCCTTAGTCAAAACCATTTTTTTAAATTCTTCTTTAAGTTCCTCGTACACCCTCCTCATGCTAATCAGTGCTGAATTCTAATTCACTATAAAATTAGGAATAATCAACTTATAATCCTAGCGATAACGGCAGGCCCTCATACCATATCATTTATCGCGTGTGCTAGCACTACAAAGAACGCCGCCAGTATAACTATTAAGAAGTGGTTAAGTAAGAAGTTTAACAGAGGATTAATGTAGGAGAGCAGGTCTATTTCCTCTACACTTGTATGCGTAACATTCAGCTTGGCAAACTCTATAAAGTAGTTCGTTAAGTTAATAGTTGTAAAATTTCCAACTTGAATCATAACGTAATATTCGCCAGCGTCAATTAGCAACGGAAGTATTAGGAGAAGAGCCGCAATCGCCATAATAATCTTAATTAGAGACTTCATATGTCTCGATAATACGGTTCATTAAAAGATAAAAGGAAGAAGGTCGATGAAGAGGGCTTCGGCCATAGAGTTACTTCATCCACGGCTAAAATCGGCAATGAAAAAATTCGGCTATCACACTCTAACATTGGTTCAAGAAAAGGCAATCCCATTGATAATGAGCGGCGTTAACGTGCTAATCTCAGCACCTACTGGAACGGGAAAAACTGAAGCCGCACTTTTTCCTATATATAGCAAGGTACTACGCGAAGACAACGACAGAGGAGTTAAAATACTGTACATTACTCCTCTAAGAGCTCTTAATCGAGACATTTATAGACGTATGGTCGCTATAGCAGAGGAACTGGGTATCAGCGTGGCCATAAGACATGGAGACACTCCTAAAAGGCAACGCTACTTGATAAGTTTGAATCCGCCGATAATGCTCATAACGACTCCGGAAACTCTTCAATTCTTACTGGTGGGTAGGAGAATCAGAGAGTCCCTAAGGGAGGTAAAGTGGGTTGTAGTAGACGAAGTACACGAGCTTATAGATAGCAAGAGAGGCGTGCAACTTTTCACGGCACTCGAGAGATTAAATAAAATAAGCAAACACAAAATACAGAGAATAGCTTTGTCAGCCACTGTGGGAGATCCAAATTACGTCGCCAAAATAGTTTCAGGCAATAGGAAGATAGAGGTAGTAGACGTCTCAACGGAGAAGCATGTTCAGATAAAAGTAGAATTCGTCGATTCAAGAGAAGGAGAACTACTGAAGAAGTGTGTAAAAGAGATTTCGAAGATACTCGATAACTACAGAAGCTTATTGATTTTTACTAATACAAGAGACATGGCAGAGACTATAGCCTCGAAGTTGTTAAGCTCGGGGAGAAATGACATCGCTGTTCATCATGGATCGCTATCCAGGGAAGAGCGGCTCAAAACAGAGCGCGATTTCAAAAGCGGTAAAGTGAAAACCGTTGTTTGTACCTCATCGCTGGAGTTAGGAATAGATATAGGCACCGTAGATCTAGTGATCCAGTACGGGTCTCCTAGACAAGCTGTAAGATTAGCTCAGAGAGTGGGGAGATCTGGGCATAGAGAAGGATTAACATCGAAGGGATTGATAATCGTTAATAATGAAGATGATCTTTTAGAATCGATAGTTTTAATTCGTCGTGTTCTTGGCAAAAACTATGAAAAACCTAGAATACATCATTATGCGTTAGACGTTCTAGCTCATCAGATAGTGGGTATGGCTCTCGAAAAATACTCTTCGATAGACGAGATGTATCGTGTAATAACTCGTTCAGCCTATTATGAGGGATTACCATATAGGAAGTTTAAAGAAGTTATAGAATTTCTAGAGAAGGTTTCTCTCGTACGAGTAGAGAAATCGAAGGTTATACCGAGGCGTCGAGCTTATTCCTACTACTTTGAAGCAGCCTCGACTATACCGGACGTAGAGAAGCTAGAAGTAATAGATATAGCTTCAAGCAGACCGATAGGCTTGCTCGACGGAGATTTTGTAGCAGCCAGTTGTGAAGTAGGGACGACCTTCATACTAGCGGGCAAAGTTTGGACTATAGATCGCATAGACTACGAGGCGGGGAGAATCTATGTCCACCCGTCCTCTAGCGCGTTCGGCGCAATTCCTGCATGGGTGGGAGAAGAAATACCCGTGGAGTATAAGGTTGCTAGGGAAGTAGGCTCTATAAGGAGGCGCTTAGCTTTAAGCACGGCGCTTAAAAATTATGAATTTAATAAATTAACTTATTGGAAGGCAAAGGAGTATATCGAAAGACAACTAGATGCTGTAGGGATAATACCTGATGACAAGACGATTTATATTGAGAAAGGAGAGAAATTAGCTGTTATAAATGCTTGTCTAGGAACGCGGGCAAACTATACGTTAGGACTTTTAATGGCTCATTATCTGTCTGAGAGTAGGGGAGAATCAGTGGCTTTTCGCGTAGATCCCTATAGAATAGTCCTAGTGTTTGCTTCTAAGATCCGGGGGGCAGATATACTAAGCTTTTTCCATGAAGATTTTGAAGAAGTTTTAGAAAGAATAGGTGATGCTGTTAAGAAGACAGAGCTCTATAGATGGCGTCTCTTACAAGTCTTAAAAAGATTTGGCGTTATCGAAAGACACGCAAAAGTGAAGTTGACCGGAA
Source organism: uncultured Thermofilaceae archaeon (assembly GCA_964501905.1). Taxonomy (GTDB): domain Archaea; phylum Thermoproteota; class Thermoprotei; order Thermofilales; family B69-G16; genus B69-G16. The sequence goes on from CAZCTW010000003.1 coordinate 164,893, forward strand.
GCCTAAGAAGACTTTTTGAAGGCAGTGTGGCCGAAGAGGAGACTCTGAGGGAGATCTTTACGGATAAACTGGACGTAGAGATAGTTGCCAAAATACTGAATATGATTAAAAAAGGATTAATAAAGGTGAAATACCGGGATGTAGGTATGGAGGATTTCTCTCCAATGTCCACGCCAATACTCGAAAGGTATTATTTCAGAGGTTCTACCCTTCCTCTCCCTCCCACAAAGCTTATCATAGACGTTGTTAAAAATAGAATCTTAAACACCTATATGGAGTTAACCTGTCTACACTGCATGAACTGGAGCACAGTTTTAAAAGTCAAGGACATAAGTGAAGATTTTAAATGCCCACGTTGTCAAGCGCGGGCAATAGCAGTCACAAAACCACTAGACTCGGTAAATAAACTCAAGATTTTTAAGAGGTGGATTTACAAGCTACCACTCTCAGATCAGGATAGGAGAATAGCAGAGGAAATGTCGAAAAGCGCAAGGCTATTCCTAACTTATGGGAGAAGAGCAGCCATAGTATTAGCTGGTCGCGGAGTAGGACCAGCTACAGCCATAAGAATTCTAAGCAGGGCGAATACAGAAGAGGAATTGATAAAGTTAATACTTGAGGCTGAGAAAAACTACGTTAGAACTCGCGCTTTTTGGGATTAAAAGTTTCGCATTTCGATAAAAGGCGAAAAGGGTATTAAAGGTTGTTTTATTAGCTTTGGTGATTAGATAATGCTATGAGCGAACCTATAGCAAAGGGGAGGGAATCTCTCCCCCTTTCAAGCTAAGAATAATGAAAAAACCTCGCCACCGTCAAAAATTTAATAAAGCCTGGCTATCCAATAGGTAAGGTGAGTGTATGCATAGAGCTTTAACGTACTTACTGAGCATAATAGCTATGATATTCTTTTCATATATAACGACCTACTATCAGCAATATGCTTCGATGATATTCTTGGGGTATTTTATTTTAATGATGGCTATAATGATGATAGCCGCTGGGAAGAGCGCGTCTAAAGTTATTAAAGATATGAACTATATTCAGGAAGGTAAGAGGATACTGGAAGTTGACAGCGAAACAATTAGAAAATTAAAGGAAAAGGATTACCTAGTTTTCGAAGAAGAAAAAACACAATATATGGCTAATCTAATTACTTTTATTCCGATGCTTTTAATCATGGCCATATTTTTAATTAGATGGTTGAGGGAAAGCCTATTCCAAGGTGTACGCGCGTTTGTGGGCGGTTTTGTTTCAGATGAGCAGTTAGCTGTTTTTGCTTCTTGGCTCGTATTTTATTCTTTGTTCTTCGTAATAGCTCAAGGATCATATCTAATAACACGGGTGTACTTCAAAACGAAAAAACTAACGCCTTTAACTGTTGCTTCAACTTATACTATTACTCAAAAAGGCTTGATAATCGATAACAGGCTACCATTAAAGTTTCCACTTAAAAACGCTAAACTAACCATTAACACTAAGAGAAAATTCGTAGAGCTAGAAATCGAGGGTATTCCCAGCGCAGGCATGCCCAGCTCTCAGGTATCTAGAATTAGACTTTATACTTCTAATCCTAAAGATGTCTATAAGATTTTAAAGGATAAAGTTGAGGAATTATCCGAAGAGGGCCGATAAACCTTCGGCTATTTCCTCTTCTTCCTCCTCCTTGGCTTCTTCCTTCTTCTCCTCTTCTTCCTTCTTCTCTTCTTGTACAGGAGCTTCTGCTGGAGTGACGGGAGCTGCCATTGCCGGGATGGCTGCGCTCTTTATAGCCTCATCTATGTTTATCTCGCTGAGAGCGGCAACGAGGGCCTTGACTCTAGCGTCGTCTATTTCAATACCAGCTGCCTCTAATACTTTCTTAATGTTTTCTTCATTTACCGGTTTTCCGGCGTAGTGGAGTAGTAGACTTGCATACACGTACTCCATTCCACCCACCCCTAAGCCACCTTAAGTTCATAGAGGGAATATATAAATATATTTCCGCTTTTTCTTATCTCTTATAGCGACTTATTTCATCTATTATCAAAGGCAGGGGATTCTCCAGATTTTTAAGAATTTCATGGACATTGCGCCTGTACTGCTCAGCATTTTCTACAATATTTAATACTTGCCGAAAATCCATAGAGAAAACAGGAATATGGAAGATGGGAAAGCCTAGTTTTTTAAGGTAATCTACTGTCTCTATTCTGCGCGGAAATAAGGTTACAGAAGGAACTCCCTGCAACGCTCCTTCTACGGCAATAGTTGAGCCCCCGGTCACGATCGCCCTCGCGTATGCTTCTAAAGATTGTAGATCTACGCTTTCCTTAGGAATCAGCACCGAGTCACCGTATCTATCTTTTACGAAAACAAGCTGATCGCGATACCTAGGGAAGAATACTACTTTAAGATTTAGCTCATTTATAACATAATCAAGAATCGCCGTGAAGAACGTTGGCTCGGAATACCGGTTTGCGTAGCTCATATAGTAGGACGCCTTTTTCTCCTCAGGTCTTACTATCACGTATTCATACTCTTTCAAATTCATATTCGCTAGAACAACCTTGTTAGGTTTAAAACCTAGTATCCACGCTACCTCAAAAATGCCATCAAAAAACTTGAAGTAATCAACGTTATATCCCAACTTCAACCATGAGTTTCGAGTACATATAGGAGTGATGACTGCCTCGGCTAGGGGGATGGTTAGCTTATTTACTGGTGTAGAATGAGGAGTATCTGTTAGCAATACTATGGGTATTTTCAAGCCGAAAGCCACTCTGGTAGATTCGGGGGATGTAAAGGAGACGTGGACATCAGGCTTATATACACCCACTATATTGAGAAGTTTAATCTGTCTTTCTAAGCTACTTCTAAGTTTACCCTCTAAACTTCCTCCCCCATATTCACCTATTATATGAGCGGGTACGTTATGGATGTTAAAAATGCCGACCGTGTAATCATACTTTCGCGTTGTTACTAAGATATCAAAACCACTGTCTATTAACAACTTAGCTATCTTAGACATCAGCAGTGCTTGTTTAGGTGTAAGAGCTTCAAGCCATATTAGCAAAAAATTCACCGATTAAAAGTCGTAGTCTTCTTCTCCTCCCTCTTCAGCGGGGTTAAATTTCAAAGTTCCTGTTCCATAAGCATGGCCTTCGCTAAGGGATGTAGTGGTCTCGGAGGGAGTTTCAGAAAACGTCTCTATTTCTTCTATTTTTTTAGAGAAGTATAATGTCAACGCGCTTAAGATCAGTAGCGCAATTGTGGATACCACGCCAATTCCTATAAAAATAGGCTTTGCAGCCTCAGGAGCAATCCAGGGATATCCGCCTATGATCACTCCTCCTATACTAGGCAGCGGTGTCCAGTAGAGCACTATAGCTACGAGCGTGATAATTATTGCTATCATCGGGCTTTTTCTCAAATAAAACACCTCGCTGTTACCTTGACCAACCTTGGTATTTTAGTCTATCGCCGCTTGCTTTTCCTTTTTTTACTCTTAACTTTTCCGATAATTACGCCTAAAACCTTCTCTATTATCTTCGCATCTCTCTTTGCTATTCTTCCCTTTTTCTCTAAAAAACTCAGTCCCTTATCTGTTATCAAATACATCGGCACGTATATGCCTCCCAACCGCTCCACTAGATATATCCTTTTAAGATAACCTTTTTCGGTTAGTTTATCTAGCCTCTCCTTTAATTCATAAGAAAATTTTCTTTCCTCGTAGAAATCGAACTTTACACTTAGTTTATTTTTAACTAAGTAGTAAAAAATCTTGTGAATCGTAGGCTCGCGTACTGATGATATACCATGACTTTTTAAAACTTTAAACACGTAAATAATACGTGCATCTTTGGCGTCGATTTTTAATGCCAACGATATCACCAGAACTTTTGTCTCAATGAAGCCACAAGTTAATATTTTAATTTCCTTTTAAAGTTTTCTGAACATTATGAGATGTGAAATCTGCGGAGACGAGACCGATTCACTTAAAATATGTAGGCTCTGCGGCAGAGCTGTATGCATTGCGGACTATGACAGCGAGAGGGATATGTGTCGGGCTTGTAGTATGACTATTTGTGAAATCTGTAGAAAATTCCACTCTATAGGCTATTGCAAGATATGTGAGAGACTTATATGTGAGGACTGCTCAGTGAAAGATGGTGCTGGTTATCTGTGTAAAGAATGTCTGGGGTTGTTAAATGAGAAAAACCGTTGAGATAATCGTTGATTCGAGGGAAGCAGTCTTCGCTCGTGAAATAGTGGATACCCTTAAGAGCTTAAAAGCTAGAGTTGAAATTAAGAAATTAGAAGTAGGCGATTATGTGCTCTCAGAGGACGTGGCTGTAGAAAGAAAAACCGTTGTAGATTTCGTTGAAACTTTAACTCGCCGCAACTTGTTCGAGCAAGTCTACGCGCTCAAAGAGGTTTACGAGAGACCAATTCTGGTTTTAGAAGGCTATTTAGGCATTATAAAGAAATTCTCTAAGATAAACGTTAATAGCGTACTAGGAGCTTTAGCCGCTTTAGCGAGAAATGGAATATCGGTAATTCCGACTCTTGATGCCAAGTCTACGGCTTCTCTACTATACTTCATCGCACGGCAAGAGCAGATAGGCGAAGCGCATCAAGTAACTGTGCGCCCCGTGAAGAAATTCGCTACTATACAAGAACAACAAATATTCTTTCTAGCAGGATTGCCATTAATAGGAAGGAGTAAGGCTATTAGTGTTTTGAAAAAATTCGGAACGCCCCTAAACGCTCTAAACAATTATAGATTATGGAGTAAAAGAGTGAGTGGAATAGGAGAAAATACTATAAAAAGAATAGAACAGGTTTTAACTACCAGATTCGAAGACGAAGAAGAGATTATTGAATTTTAACCAAGTAAGTACTTCTGAAAGGCGAGGGCTTTTTTAAAATTTGAATATGGACATAGTCTGTTCGATAAAGATTCAGCTTTACTATTTTCTCCCGTTGACGTAATTTACGTAATTCCCTCTTTAATAGAATCAATAAGTAGTTAATAGTTTCTTTTATTCTCTCTCCCTTCCCTTCAAGAATATCTTCTTTATCCTTAAAAATTTGCGATAATATGCGAGTTTCGTAAATTCTTAAAGTTAATGAAATGTTAGTGAGCATTATCGTAGCCGTGAATGTGTAGAAAAATGGTAAAGCATCTTTTCTTAAGGCGAAGAAAAATCCTAGTATGAGCGCCCCTAAGCTGATATAGGACAGGATGCTTGCGGCTTGGTGTACCTTTATAAATCTTTCATAGCTGGGATGATACTTGGGAATATCTAGGATTCTTTTCATATCGTGGGATAGTACTTTCCACTTATATGGGGCGTTTTTAAGTTTTAGCGAAACATATAATTTTTCGAGTTTGGATATGCTCCTCCTGGGGGAGCCGGCGCGGAAACTATCTAACCCTTCTATAAGCTCTACTATCATATCTATCCTTTTCTTAACGTATCGAGGATCGACCATAACGGCTTTTCACCAATTAAAGGAATTTTTCTAAACCTACTTTCTCTTTTCCTCTGCTGATTCTTTCTATTTCATCTTTTATTTTGTTGAAATCTTCCTTTAAGATTTTTAAGAGTTTTGGATTGTATAGTGCAGCGGCGGGGTGTAGAGTTGGGATGAGCTTGATTACGGATTTTCCCACTTTTATACTGTAAATTCTCCCGTGAATCTTTAATATAGACCTAAATGCGAATCTGTTTTTCTCGAGTAAATATTTGGTGCTATGCCTGCCTAGAGTCACTATTAGTTTTGGCTTAATATAAGCGATTTGCCTATCTAAATACGGTGAACAAGCTTTAATCTCTTCAGGTCTAGGGTCTCTATTATTAGGAGGTCTACATTTTACGATATTAGTTATGTAGACCTTCTCCCGCCTTAAGCCTATGCTCTCTAATAAGCTATCGAGGAGGCGGCCGGCGGCGCCTACAAAGGGGCGGCCTTCTATATCTTCATTTCTACCCGGCGCTTCTCCTATAAACATTATAGGAGATCTTAGGTCTCCCTCACCTGGAACGGCGTTTTTCCGGGTTAAGTATAGAGGGCATTTTTTACAATTTACTATTTCTTTTTCTAATTCTCTAAATTTCTCTAAGCTCTCCACCTTCACTTACCCCTCAAGACGGCTAAATATGCATTATCTTTTTCTGCGATAATTTTTATGTAGTCACCGCTTTTAACAATATCGAAGATATTTCTTTCAGGCTTATCCACAAGGGGTATACCCGCCAGTATACACCCTATTATTATTATCGGTTCGCTCTCAAGGTTTACTATAGCTTTAGGCGCAACATTATTTTTTGCAAGTGCCAATATCACATATGAGCCTACGGTACTACCCTTACCGTGTGGAAATATCAGTATCTTATCCTTTATCGATAGCCCCTCTAGCGGGTGCCCCTTTTCCCTGACTTCTCCAGTTTTCGGATCTACGCCGCCGTAAAAAGATATAGGTTTTTCTGAGACTAAGGCCTCACCCTCGGCATGTCCTTCTACAATTGCACGGACTTTAATTCTCAAGCTACTCACCAGAAACTTTTTTAAGAATTTCCTCTCGGGTTAATAGGACTGTTTCATACCCTTGAGCAGTTAAATAGTAAGCTGCTTTAGCCGAGTCTAAAGCCACACTTTTAACACCTAGCCTATTAAGGTCTGAAACGACCATGCAAGTATCAGCGTAGATCTCAACACCTTTATTCTTCAATTCTTGCACAACTCTGCCACTTTTTTCTATAACATTTCTAGAAGTAAATAAAATCAACCTTTCCTCTACCCTTTTACTCTCTAAAAAATCACGAACCTCTAAAAGTTCTTTCAGCGATAAGTGGGGACATCCCATAAGAAACGCGTCTACATTGTCCAGCTCTCCAGAGATGCGAGAAAGGGCGTCTTCAAGATCTCCCTCAGTTATCTCAATCTTCTTAACGTTTGTTTTTTCTATCTCTTCTCTGTAAATGCTAGCCTCCGGCGACACACCCTCTATCAACACAAGTCCTATAGAACTCGAAGCGCCCACGGCAGCTAGGAAAAGCTTAACATCTTTTGGATCCTTTAGGAAAACAGGTGATTCTACATAGGGCACTCCAGTTTCAACTATCATGCCTAAAGTATAGCCGATCAATGCCGCGGATGATCCTTTCGGAATATCTGAAACTTTAACTAATAGCCTCGGCAATCTATTCTCTCTCAAGTGAAGCCCTACATACGGAGCCCGGCCGATTATCCCCTCGAAAATGGCTAGAGGTCCTCCCTCCCGATTAGTTCTAGCGCCTAAAATACTGTTTGCATAAAGGACCGCATTACTTTCGCTCCAAGCAATATGCTGGCCATACTTTGGTGTTTTAATCTCGTATGGCGTACAAGAAAGAATTGGCTCGGCGCCCATTTTAACTAGGGAACTTATGATCTCATGCTGCTTAACGAAAAAGTCGTCGTCTACGTTCATTTCCCTCCATTTTTTCAAGTCAAACCCCGCGGGGTTGATTGTAGTTGGGACGGTAAATTTGGCGTTTTTACTGGCTAATGATTTTAGAAAATCGAGCCCGGCTTCTCCGATGTTTTTAAAAGAAATACCCGATACATGTGCATTCTTAACGGGTACTAGCCGTTCAGCACCTAGCGCCTCGGCTACTTTCACTACTACTTCAGCTGCTAACTGAACGGCTTCTCCCATTTCCCCGTCTAGCATTTTTTCCTCTATCTTTGTTAAGAACACATTATCGTGTGACTAGAAGCCGCTAATATTAATTTCCGTTGATAAAAGTATAGGTACATGATGCCTATATTAACGACTAGAGTAACGAGTATTGCAGGACGGATACCTCTTATTATATCGTACGAAAAACATAAAAACATATCGTACATGAATAGAATACAGTAGCGAGGCGTGTTGTGCATGCCTAAGAAATCAAAAAAAGTTATAAAAGAAGTTTCAGAAGATGAATATGAAGCCATGTTTGAGCAGTTAGAAGAAAAAACTGAAGAAGCCGTTGAGTATGAGCTAGAGGATATAAGCGGAGTTGGCAGAATAACCGCGGAAAAGCTAAGAAATGCAGGTTACTACTCTATAAAAGATATCGCTTATGCCTCTGCTCACGAACTGGCAGCTATTATAGGCTCTGAAGATAGAGCTAGACACATAGTAATGGAGGCTCAGAAGCTATTAGGGCGCGGAAGGTTTTTCATAACGGCTAAGGAGTACTACGAGGAGCGTAAGAATATATCCTATATAAGTACAGGCGTGAGAGCCCTTGACGAACTCTTAGAAGGTGGTATAGAAACTAAGGCGATAACAGAATTTATAGGAGAATTTGGAGCCGGAAAAACTCAACTGGCACACCAGTTGAGTGTAATGGTTCAATTGCCTAAGGAGAGAGGAGGATTAAACGCTAGAGCCTTATACTTGGATACCGAGGGCACGTTTAGGCCTGAAAGAATTATTCAGATGGCTAAATACAGAGGATTAGACCCGGAAACTGCGCTTGAAAACATAGTCTACGCGCGAGTATATAACTCAGATCATCAAATGTTGCTCGTAGATAAAGCTAAAAAAATAGTAGAGAAAGAAAACATCCGCTTATTAATCGTTGACAGTTTAGTGACTCATTTTAGAGCCGAGTATCCAGGCCGTGAAAACTTAGCTATGAGACAGCAAAAATTAAATAAGCATCTAAGCCAGTTAATGCGCCTAGCGAGTCTGTACGATGTGGCGGTTATAGTCACAAACCACGTGCTGGCGAGTCCGGATGTTTTCATAGGAAACCCGCTTAGGCCCGTAGGGGGTCACGTAGTAGCTCACGGGTGCACTTATAGGATTTGGATAAAAAAGAGCAGGGAAGGAAAGCGGATAGCTAGGATTATTGACTCGCCAAAACACGCTGAAAAGGAAACGGTATTCATGATAACAGAGGAAGGAGTTGTAGACGTTTAGCAGAGCAACAGGGCGTCGAATGAAGGAGGTTATAAATCTTAAGATAGTGGTCTACCGTAAATTACTCCATATGGTTTTCTGTATAGGTCTACTACTGCCGTATACTTCGCTCTCGACTTTCTTCAATGAGTATGGTATATCGCCGTCTGTATATTACTCGATTCTGACGGCGATAGCCGTTATTATAAATGCAGTTCAAATAAAGAGGCCTCTAGTACGAGTAGAGCTCAAAAACATGCTTCAGGAAAAACGAAGGAAAATAATAGAAGATTTGTTGAAGTTGCTACCCGAGGATACTCCTTTAATCTCGAAATCTCTCGAGTATGAGGAGAAGATTAGAAGACTCGAAGACCACTTTAACGATTACATCGATAGGATGGAGAGAAGCTACGAAAGAATAGGGGGATATATAGGCATAACACACGGCGTCGTAGGAATTCTAGTCTCAAATATCCTATTCGGCGATTACGTGGTATACGGCATCTTAGCCTTAATAATAGTCGACCCCGCTGCCGCGATATTTGGCGTTATAGCGGGGAACCACGCTATACCCAAAACTAATGGAACGCTGGAAGGTTCTTTATCCGCTTTTGTCCTCTTCTTTTGCTTCTTGTTTTTACTTAACCTTGATATAACTGCCGTGTTTACTCTTTCATTAGTCGCGGTAATAGCTGAGCTTTTATCAATAGAGGACAACTTGGTAATTCCGCTAGCAACCTCCGCCGCCGCCTATTTCTTACAAATATAAGTAAGGGTGTCAGATACCCCAGGAATCCTCATCCATCAGCTGGCATAACTTTCTTCATTCACTTAATATTATGTACCTGAAGTCTAAATTAATTTTACTTGAGAGCCATGTCAAAGCCAAAAACTAGGGGTTACTATGTGGAGAGAAAGCTAGTCCAGTTACTTTCTAAAAAGGAAGGCAATTACGTATTTAGAATACCGGCTAGCGGTAGCAGAGCGCCTGTAAAGCTCGATGTCGCCTTCCCTGACGTCTTCCTAGTTAACAACAAGGAAGATAGAATCGTAGCGTTTGAAGTGAAAGGAACCTCTAAAAATAAGGTGAAGATACGGAAGGAGCAAATAGCTAAGCTCGCGCGTTTTCTGGAGCCATTTAAGAAATATAAGAGGAGAGAAGCCGTGATTGCTGTATGGTTCTTCAAGAATAACAAATGGGTTTTTAAGCTAGTTGATGCAGGATTGCTATGCAGCGATTTAATAGTTTCAGTCGATGAAGAGTCGACATGGACACCTTAAATCAACCTCTTAATCTGTTTCCGCAATTGCTGCAGTAGTATGCTTCTATAGGAACACGAGAATTACAATATACACAGACTTTCAATCCCCAGTCAATGTACTCTTCTACGGTTCTCTTCATTGCAATGCTGTGGAAGAGCCATTGAAGAGCCACTGCTGAAGAAATGAGAAGCGAGGAATTTAAAATTTCTAGTTCGAGGATGTATCCGAGGGAGAACGTAAATATCGCTATTATTAGTATTCCAGCTAAGACGTAGGGTATAGTGTACGTGAAGTATTTTTTCCTCCAAAAGAGCTGTTTAAAACTCTCATTTATAGCGTCAAAGCCTTGATAACCCGCTATAGTAAGCGATGCTATAGAAATGAAATATACGGGGGAGAAGAGTACTGTATACGCTAAGATAAATCCAATAAAACTTATTAGCGCCAAGTTATGAAGGTTTGAGAGAGTTGTAAAGAAAATTTCCTTTAGGTTCATCTCGCGCTTATATTCGTACTTTTTTATATGAAGAGACATCAGAGAGAAAATTATAGAAGAAATGCCATAATTTACCAAGGAAAACTGTATTACCCAAGAAAGCAAAGAAAAAGGATCACTAAGTGAAACGGGTGACAAAAACGCCATACCAATTATGAAGTTGACTAAGACAGCGCACACGGTGTAAATAAACGCTATCATAATCTCCTGCCTTCATAATCAAAGTAACTTATAACCATAACGGTCGAGGATCTCTAGCAACAGTACTTCTGAAGAAAGCTCACACAGTTAAATAACCGTATTTTTAATTTAAGCGACGCGAAAAGTTTATGCCAAGTTAGTAAATAAAGGAAGGTGGGTGGCTCTATGGTGGCAATCACCAAATTTGAGAGAATTGGCGCTCACAGCCATATAAAAGGGCTAGGTCTGAAGAACGGAAAAGCTCTCCCAATAGCTGATGGGCTAGTAGGACAGGAAGAAGCTCGCGAAGCCGCTGGTATAATTGTAGAGATGATAAAGCAAGGCAAGATGGCAGGAAGGGCAATATTATTGGCCGGACCTCCTGGTACTGGAAAAACAGCACTCGCCATAGCCATAGCTAAGGAACTAGGCGAGGATACTCCTTTTATGTCGCTCTCGGGCTCTGAAATTTATTCCTCGGAAATAAAGAAGACTGAAGTATTAATGCAGGCTATGAGGAAGGCTATAGGAGTTAGAATTCACGAGTTTAGGAGAGTATACGAAGGAGTCGTTGACCACTTAGAAGTTAGGCTGGGTAAGCATCCCTATAATCCTTATCAACAGATCCCCGTAGGAGCTACGATAACCTTGCGGACCACAGACGAGAAAAAGACGTTAAGCGTAGACGCCACGATAACTCAAGAGTTGCTGGCTAGAGGCGTCGAGGAAGGCGACGTTATATGGATAGACGCCGAAACAGGTAGAGTACATAAGATAGGACGGTCGGAAACTGCTGAGAAAACATATGATGTCGGCGTTGAAAAAGTTGTTTCAGTTCCGAAGGGTTCGATACTCAAGGAGAAGGAGTTTATCCACACTGTAACTCTACATGATCTGGACGTGATGCATGCAAGAAGCGGGAGCATATTCAGTTTATTATTTGGAGGTAGAGAAGAGAAGGAAATACCTCCTGAAGTACGTCAAAGAGTAGATGAGCTAGTTAAAAACATGGTCGACGAGGGTAAGGCCGAAATAATCCCGGGAGTATTATTCATAGATGACGTCCATATGCTAGACATAGAGGCTTTTAGTTTCTTATCGCGGGCTATGGAGAGTGAGTTATCGCCTATCATAATCCTAGCCAGCAATAGAGGATTTGCGAGAATAAAGGGGACGGATATAATAGCCCCTCACGGCATACCACTGGATCTTTTGGATAGGCTTTTGATAATTAAGACAAAGCCTTATACGAAGGATCAGATTAGGGAAATTCTCAAGATAAGGGCTAAGGAAGAGAACGTAGAGTTAGAAGATGAGGCTTTAGAAGAATTAACTAAGATAGGAGCTGGAGAGAGCTTAAGATATGCGGTTCAACTCCTCACACCATCTGCTGTTATAGCTAGAGGAAATGGAAGGAGCAAGGTAACTCCAGAGGATGTTAGGGAGGCTTCTCGCCTCTTTGTCAGTATGAAAGAATCGGCTAAATACCTTAAAGAGCTCGGCGAAATGTTCTTAAAATAATTCTTATTTTACCTAAGAGAACTTCTTTAGGGACTAATATTAAAAACGTAATTATTAAAAGAACCTGCCCTATATCCAAGTAGAGTGTAGAAGCTGAAAAGCCTGCAGCGAAGCTACAGGTATAGGTGTAGAAGATGGGATAGAGTGATACCCTACAAGATATGCCGAGCATCTCGTTGGTGTAGGGCGATATTATATAGAGCTTGTAGTAGTGGGCTACGGCAAACAGGATAGATGTGGAGAGTAGAAGCGGTTTAGAGATTTTTTCCTCAAAAGTATTTAGGAAGAGACTGCAAATCCATAGCAGAAATTCTGCTACAGTTATTCTCCAGGCGACATACCAAGGGAAGTTCCTGCTCACAATATACTCACTGAGAAAATTCTCCAAGGGAAGACCCGCTGCTACCACGGCGACGGATGTAGAGATTAGCACAGCAAACACTATGTAGGGTGTTGTTTTTCCTCTATTCAAGGCAGCCATGACCCGAGCCCCCATATTCTAATCGAGAGTGCTATGTTCGCTAGTAGTACAGCAACAAAGTATAACGTGACGAGCATTTTCACTTTTTCCCTCTTACTCTCCTCTTTAAAGTATTCTTCCAGAACGGCGTAGACGACTCTTCCTCCGTCGAAGGGGTATATAGGTAGCATGTTCATGACCGCTACGCTTATCGTCAACAAGTAAACCCATTTGAATATTCTGTAAATTTCGATTGACATTTTCCTTATAAGAGGGCTATAAGTGTTCGAGAAAAACATCGGTTGATAGTAATAATCAAACCTTGCACCCATAAAGCCTTTAGACTTATTTCTAGGATCCTCAGCTAGAGTAAGGGGTAATTCGAGAACTTCTCCGTTTCTTACAACGCTAATTATTATTTTTTCTCCAGGTTTCGTCCTTTTCATGTACCCTATCAGATCATTTAAACTTGAGATCGAAGTTTCATTTATCCTAACGATTATATCGTCAGGTTTAAGAACTCCATGTGCGGGAAATCCCTCTAACGTCCCCCTAACTAAAACGCCTGAAGGTATCATTAATACCAAAAACAGCTCCGTTACGAGAAGAAAAGTGAGAAAATTAACGAAACTACCAACCGATAAGAAACCTAGTTTTTTCAAAAGTGGAGTTTTCTTAAGCTCTTCCTCCTCTGGCTCTACAAAGCCCCCAAACAATATCAGCGCAAGGAGCAAGCCAGAGGATTTTATACGAACTTTAAATGCAGAAGCAGTAATTCCATGAGCTAACTCGTGAGGCAGGAGAACTACAGCAGCAGCTAACGCCAAGTACGGCAGCGATTCAAGACCCACATTTATACCCGGTAATAAGGGCTCTACCGGAGCAGCTGTCGGTGACTTTAAAATTATAGCTAGGAGGTTAGAATGTATAAAGTGAATTCCAACGAACATGAGATATAGGCTGACTATGATAGCCACATAGGAAGCGAATCGAATAGGCTTACTATATTTATTCCCAATGTATTCTATAGCTCTATTAAATTTCGCGGTTCTAAATAATACTACGGGTCCTTCCAGCGATATACCGCATTTTTTGAGTATTTCAGGTTTAAACTTCTTTAAAAAGTACAGTAAGGCGTAGAGCGTTCCAATTGTGAGGAGGAAAGTTAGTGTGTTAAGGTATCGTTGAGGCAAATCCAACTCCACACTCGATATCTAAATTGAAAAGGTTTTTTAATATTACTCTTCTAGCCCGGGGAGCTGTTGAGTGCAAGGGATATACACGCTCTATATCCAAATCCGCTACGGCTTTTTCTAAATAGCTTAACGTGGCGACATCCAGCATCGATAAGTTTAAACCCCCAACTACGGCTAAAACCGGGCTATAACTATTATTCCGGAGAAATAGGAAAAGTTCTTCTATACCACGCCGTAAACACCCCGTAAAAACTACATAGCCCCTTTCAAGCCTCACTGCGAGCGCTTGCTCCTTCACTCTATATCCGAAGGGGCCTACACATTTCAGAAACGGATGCTTAAACTCACTGCCTAAAATATACTGCCTCTCTTTAAGCTTCTCGCTAGAACGTTTATTATAAAGAGGCGGGACAATAACCTTAGTGTTTTCTCCTAGTTTTAAACCAGTTAATAGTCCTCCTACGTGGCATTTTCTCCATATCGAGATGAATACATAATCTAGCGAGGCGTAGTTCACTTTTAAAATTCGAGCATTGATATTTAGCACTCTAAAAGAGCTTCCTGTGTCAAAGAGCAAACGGGTTTTCTCACCCTTCGAAAATATTTCTATGTATATGGAGAGACCATGAGAGGGGATTAGAGCGTCGTTCTTCGCATATACTAAGTCGTCAACCAGCACTGTAAACTTTAGACTTTTGGGGAGAATATCGGTCACCGATTCCTAAAATGCGAGGAAGTTATTATAGTTGTAGTTTACTAATTATCAGAGATAATGAGGTTGCTGGATAATATACGGAAGGATCCCCAACACAAAATAGTCCATATTTACATAGAGGAGCCCGGCGAAATAGAGTTTGGGTGCAACGTCGAAGATTTGCCTGTAAGAGAAGAAGTAAAACTAGCTTTAAGGAATAGAGGGATAAAAAGGCTGTATAAGTTCCAAGAAGAAGCTATAAGGCACATACTTAAAGGCAAGAATGTTTTTATATCCGCTGGAACAGGCACCGGGAAGACCGAGGCTTTCCTAGTACCTTTAGTTGAGAGAATTCTGAAAGAGCCATATAGAGGAGTTCAAGCCCTCCTCATCTATCCTACCAAGGCTCTAGCTCGAGATCAGTTCAAGAGAATTAACGATTTTCTCTCTCTATTTTTCGGGTTGAGGGCTGCCGTATACGATGGAGATACCCCGGAGAAGGAAAGAAGAGCTATCTACAGCTTTCCGCCACAAATGCTAATAACAAACCCCGATATGATACATGTCTCTCTTTTGTTTTCGCCTGAATTCAAAAAACTCCTTTCGTCCTTGAAAATAGTGGTACTTGACGACATGCATGTTTACTCAGGAGTTTTCGGAATACACGTAGCATATGTTATGCGGAGACTTAAAAGAGCGATAGGGCACCAAGTGCAGTTTATAGGAACCTCCGCCACGCTCGAAAACCCTAAAGAATTCGCTTCCGGAATATTCAGTGAACCTGTAGAAGTAGTTGAAGCTCCCAGAGGGAGAAAGGGTAGGCTAGTACATGTCCTAATCAGACCCGTCGAAAGATCTAAGCGTATGGAAGCTATAGTTTTACTTAGGCGTTGTTTAGAAAACAATCTTAAAACCTTAGTCTTCGTGGATAGTCACAAAACCGCCGAGCTTTTAAAACTGCTGGCCGACAGATACAAACTAAATGTTAAACTCCACAGAGCGGGCTTATCTCCAGAGGTTAGGCGTAAAATAGAAGAGGAATTAAAACGCGGTAAGATAAAAGCAGTTATCGCAACTCCTACACTTGAACTCGGAATCGATATAGGAGATCTGGACGCTATTATACTTTATAGCATTCCTCCAACATTTTCGAAGTACATTCAG
>CAZCTW010000004.1:0-136756 GCA_964501905.1 uncultured Thermofilaceae archaeon
TGGGCTCGAGGATGGCTAGCATTAAACCACTACTCTGGATGCGGGCACTTATGTGAATATTGTTATGGCCGAAAGATACTGAAGGAGAATGACATCTTGAGGGAGCCGGCGTAGCCCTCCCCGCTCAGCATCGCCACGTACTCCCTCAAGTCCTCGACGACGCGCATCTTATCCCTCCTATACTCCTCAATCAGCTCGTCCGGGTAGCCTCTCCTGAACCTGCAGAACAACAGGATGCCGTAGCTGTAGTGCTGCGCCGTAGACCTGACTTTCTCAAACTTAATGAACCTGGTGATCTTGAAGTTCCTTATGTCCGCGTAGGGTCTCCCCTTGTACTCCCTGACGGGGACGTAGGGGAACCTCCTCTTGAACTCCTCGACGTCCTCTATGTATAGCCTGGCAGTCCTCTTGGGAGTTACCATGTTCTTGTCATTTATCCTAGCGGAAGGACTTAGCACAGTAACACCCAAATATTAACGATTGATTTTAAAGAAGGTTTGAAGAAAACTTGTGATGAGGCGTGGAAGGCCTGAAATTGAATGATGAGCTATATATCTGATTTCTAATATTTTCTCGAATATCGGTTCGAGAAAGCTTGAGAATAATCAATTTATATTTCCTAGTAAGTGGGATAGTGTTACTCTACTGGAGAAAGTTGTAAAAGCTACTGGTAAAAAATATCTTAAATTGAGAATATTCTAGGATTTATGTCTGTAAATACTTTATCTACTTCCTCAATTTCCTCTAGCCTTTTCACATCATCCTCGCCTATTTTTCCTCCTTTCTTAATTTTTAAGGCCAGCTCTGTTAGGAAGTTAAAACGTTTGGCATGTTCTTTAAACCTTTTAATTGGGTAATCGCCGGCAGTCCCAGTAGTTATCAAGAACTGCCAGTCCGAGCTCTCCATAAGGTGGAGCTCTCTCATAGCCTGCTCTATCACTCTATCTAAAAATTCATCCTTCCCGTACATTTTCGCTAGTTCTTTCATTTTCTCTTCGGCCGAGTGTATGTGAGTCCAAGTCCATTTATTCGAGTCGTTCCACCATGTCCAGTGCCCTCCGCCGAGCCCCCAGGAGCCTTCTGGGAGTTCTACGTAATGTTTAGTCTCGACGTATTCATCTAAGTACTCGCTAGGAGTTATTGGCGAGATATCGGCGTCGCCTAGTCTCTTGTAAACCTCGACGAGCCACCTAACTCCTTCATACCACCAATGGCCAAAAAGCTCAGCATCGTAGGCTCCCACAACTATACCCTTTTCGCCCGTTTTTTCATAGAAATCTCTCAATATATTGAGGAGTAAGTTGGTGAAGTGCTCCGCGTGGACGTGTACCCTTTCCATGGCTTTCTCAGGGTCATAGGGCGCCTTCTCTCTTAACGGTAGGGATTTATCAGTTATACGCCAATACTTCATGCCAGAGACGGGGGCAACCCTGTGGAACTCTCTATACCAGTAATCGCCGGGATAGCCCCAATCAGCGCTCCAGACTTGCACACTAACTGATTTGTTCCTGGCGAAAACCGCTACCTCTCCTTTATCGGCAAGCAAGAAGTAGGGTCTTAAAGTTTCGCCTATAAACTTCTTCTCCTCTTCAATGGGGTACTTGAGGTCAGCGGGAAATGGATAGGTGGCTACGTGTCTTCCTCCTTCTAATACGTGATACTCGACGAAAAAGTACTCATAGCCATGGCGAACTAAGAAGCTCTCAAGCCCTTTCCTGTAGACTTTCCTGCCTTCAGGCGGCAGCGCCCACTCGCCCCTAGGTCTATAAGCCATCTCGGGGAGCCATATCCCCCGCGGCCTTCTCTTAAAGTACTTTAAATAAGTTCTAACACCGGTATCCAACTGGGCGTCTATAGCTTCTTCACAGCCTAACAGCGGTAAGTAAGCATGGGTGGCGGCGGAGGTTATAACTTCTATAAACCCTTCTTCTTGAAGTTTTTTCAAACGGGATACTATATCTCCTCCGTACTCTTCGTATTTCTCCCTCACCTTCAGGTAGAACTCTCTCACGTGTAGAATCGCTTTCCTGAGATCGGAATCCTCATATTTGCTCAAATCTTTCTCAATAAGGGATATCCTTTCCTCAAGGTATTTCTCAAACTTCTTCCTCAAATACTCGTCCGAAAGCTGATCCAGGAGTACTGGAGTTACGTTAAACGTTAACTTAGGGTTTATACCTATCTCCGCCAGTTCCTCCACGGCCGCCAGTAACGGTATATAAGTTTCAGCTAATGCTTCAAAAAGCCAGTTTTCCCCAAAAGGCCATTCTCCGCTTTTCCTGACGTAGGGGATATGCCAGTGTAGAACTATCGAAATGAAACCTATCATTGAGACACCACATTAGCCATTATGTCGCTTTGATAAATAATATTTACACTCGTTTATTAAAGGACACTTCTCACATAGAGGCCTTCGGGATTTGCAATACGTCCGGCCTAGAGCTATAAGGTATAGATGTACTTCTAAAAAATCTTCACCTCGAAAGTACTCCATTAAGCTTTTTTGAATAGAACTGTAATCCTTTCCGCTGGCTATTCCTAGCCTTAAGGAAACTCTCCTAATGTGAGTATCTACTGGTATCGTCTCCTTCCCAGCCAGCATTAGTAGAAGCACGTCAGCTGTTTTCTCGCCTACTCTAGGTAGCGAGAGTAGTTTCTCCCGGGCGTTTTCTAAGTTTAATATATTCCTTAAATCGCCCTGGTACTTTTCGAGGATTATACGGGCTATTTCTCTAATAGCCCTAGCTTTGGCTTTGTAAAGTCCGGCGACTTTAATAGCATCACTTATTTCCTCGATGGAAGTCGAGGCTAGTTTTTCGGGCTTTACTCCGATTTTCTCCTCTAGCCTTTGATAGGCTTTTAAAGCGTTTTTATCCGTAGTGTTCTGAGAGAGTAAGGTAGCTATTAACACTTTAAAAGGATCGCAGGTCTCCGATGCCACTTTCCAGGCGATAAAGTCTTCTTTCCTAATTTTAAGCATGTTCTTTATTTTATCTAAAAATTCGATTTTATTCTCCATAGAAATCACTCCATCTGAAAATATTTTATTATGATAAATTTATATATCCAGTGAACCCTATTTATAGGGGGGTCGTTATGAGTGAGAAAATAGCGGAGACGATAGCCGAAATTATAGATAAATTAGCCGGTAAGGGCTCTGATTTGGTGCTTACTTTCGAGGACTTAATTATAGACTTCGCCGGTAAACAGGTTAAAGTTACAGGTAAGATAAAGCTAGATGTGCACTACGTAAAAGAAGAGAAATAATAATAATGTCATTATGAAGAAAGCTTTAAACAAGCTAATACTTCGATTTTTTACGAAATCTCTCCGCGCCGTAAAGTCGGGGAGTATTAACGTAGTTGTAAATGGAGTTGAATTCGCCGATACCTCTTTCAACGAAGGGTCTATAAACGTAAACTTGATAGATATAGCGCCACTTAAAGGATTGAGGAAAATCATCAAGCTTCCGCTAGATGTCAAAGCATTATTATCCTCTTTTTCAAAACTTAGAGATATAGCGGAAACTCTTAAAAATGAAAAAATCTCTTTTACTGTATCATGGAAGGGTAAGGAGCTTTTCATATTAGGGGAGGGGGCGAAGCCTAAGATAAAACACCTGCTTAGGACAGACGCTATAGAAATTAAAAATATCAAAGATGTGCTGTTGCTTATAAAGGAATTAGCCTAGTAATCCCGTAGACAAACAGTTTATAGACTCTTTTTCACTACAATATACTGATGTCGCCGAGGGAAGGTATACCCGCAATTGAAGGCGGAAAACCTGTATTTCCGGAACCCCTATTTATACTGCCAAAGTTCACAGAAGAGGAAATTCAAGCCGTCGTAGAAGTCTTGAAGTCGGGAGAGCTCACCCTTACGGCGAAAGGTAAATATACTAAGGAGTTTGAGAAGGCGTTTGCCAAGTTCATAGGCTCTAAATACGCTGTAGCCGTAATGAACGGAACTGCGGCCCTACACGTTTCTCTGAGAGCTGTAGGAGTGGGTCCAGGAGATGAAGTTATAACTACTCCCTACACGTTCGTAGCCACAGCGTCCTCTATAGTCCACCAGAACGCCATACCTATCTTCGCGGATATAGACAGGGAAACTTTCAACATAGACCCGGCGAGCGTAGAGGAAAAAATAACTGATAAGACGAAGGCAATTATAGCCGTACACTTAGCCGGTCATCCGGCGGAAATGGATGATTTAATGAAAATAGCTGAAGAACACGGGTTAATAGTAGTAGAGGATGCCGCGCAGGCTATAGGCGCCGAGTATAGGGGGAGGAGAGTTGGGAGCATCGGCGATATAGCCGCTTTTAGCCTCTACGTGAGCAAGAATATCACGACGGGAGAGGGAGGAATGGTCACTACGAGCTCGGAGGAATACTGGAGGAAAGCTCAGCTCATAAGGCATCATGGTCAGACGGCTAGCTACCACTACGAGGAAATAGGCTACAATTACAGGATGACGGAGCTCCAAGCGGCGCTAGGACTCGCGCAGATCAAGAGAATAGACGAGTTAAATGAGAGGAGGAAGGAGATAGCAAAAATATACGCCGATATTTTAGAAAACGAAGATACCTTAATACTCCCCACGTCAAAGCCTTACGTAAAACACGTCTGGCATATATACAATATACTCCTAAAATTAGAGAAACTCAGAGTTAACAGAGATAAGATAGTACAGGCGTTAAGAAGCGAGAACATACCAGTCTCTATAGCTTATCCCTCAGCGTTATACCTAGAGCCTGCCTTCCAAAAGTTGAATGGTCATGGTAAAGGTTGTCCATGGAGCTGCCCCTTCTACGGCAAGAGGATATCTTACACGAAGGGCATGTGCCCCAACGCGGAGTGGGTTAGCGAGAGGGTATTCACTCTATTCACTATGCCTTCTCTGACGGACGAGCAAGCGATTAAGATAGCGGAGGCAGTCAAGAAGGTAGTTCGCTACTACAGGGTGGCTTAACTAATGGAAATTTGCTTATTCGAAGACGGGTATTTCAGACGCTTCCTGCCCTTAACGTACACTAGGCCCATATATGAGCTTAAGTTGGGCATCTACACTTTAAGAGAGAGACTATCCAACGCTTTAGGCGGGATCAAGCATTTCTTCACTAGGGAATACCTAAAGGAAACATATGAAGAATTCCTCTCTAGTAGGGGGCTTAAAGCGGAGGTAAACCCTGACGAGCGGCTCGAAGACGTAATTATACTAAACGGGCGTTTAATACCGGACAAAAACTTCCTAGAGGTATTAAAGAGTAAATGTGAAAAATATGAGGAATTTCTCTTTATAGATGGAGATACCCTAGTAGCGGCTAAACTAAAAAAAGCCGATATAGTAGATTATTTGAGGGAACAAAAAATTAAAGAAGCATTGATTTTTTTAAAAAGAGAGCTACAGACTTTCAGGGTGAAAGCTAAAATTTTGGAATTTCCGTGGGAGCTGATACGGGATAACGCCGAGTACATGGCTAGGGATCTAGAAGGCTATAAAAAATTCGAGCTCCTGGGAGATATAGCGAATACTAGCGTCCTCTATGCCAAAGAGAGAATACGCGTAGAAGAGAGCGCCGTGATTGAAGACTACGTAGTCCTTGATGCCAGAAGCGGTCCAATCTACGTCGGGGAAGGCGCGCTTATTAAAGCCCACAGCGTGATAAGAGGACCAGCTTTCATAGGCAGAAACAGTGTAATTACAGAATTTGCTAAGTTGAGGGAGGGAAGCAATATAGGGGAGAGTTGTGGAGTCGGGGGCGAAGTCGTGAACATAATAATGCACGGCTTCGTCAATAAATACCACGAGGGGTTCGTGGGGCGCTCGTACGTAGGAGAGTGGGTGAACCTAGGCGCGGCCACCGTTACCTCTGACTTAAAGAACACTTATGGAACTATACGTTTTGAAGTCGATGGAGTGAGAATAGATACAGGGATGAAGAAGTTAGGCTCCTTCATAGGCGACATGGTTAAAACAGCTATAGGAACTAAGCTCTACACTGGTAAAAAAATCGGAGTTGCGGCTCAGCTATACGGGATAATAGCGGTAAACGTACCTTCCTTCACTATCTACGCTAAAACGCTTGGAGTCGAGCCGATAGAAGTATTTCTGGACTCTGTTATAAAAACGCAGAGAAAATTCATGTTAAGCAGAAAAATAACTATGAGTAAAGGCTATGAAGATCTCATAAGAAAGTTATTTGAAATTACAGAGGAGGAGAGGAGAAAGTTCGGAGTTAGAAAGGGCGTCTTCAGGCTATCTTAGTTCCTTAATTTCATATTTCAACATCTTACTGTAATCTTCACTAAACCAGAATCTCCCTCTAAATCCTCTGCCCTTAAGCAGTAGAGGGAGCCATATTCTACTATCCTCCCACATTAAGTCATATGGTATTTCTTTAATTTTAAACCAGAGAGGTTTGGCTTCTTCAGATTCGGCAGGCACTCCTTCAGCAGTGGAAGTCTTGAAAACATGCACTCTCCAGTCGGGTTCTAGGTTCGTAGAGTAAAACTCCAGCAAGCCTACATACTCTAAATCGTCTACTTCTAAGCCTACTTCTTCTCTAACCTCGCGCTTAGCGGCTTCCTCCAGGCTCTCCCCTTCTTCAATCCTTCCTCCTACTCCGTTTACCTTGCCCTTTCCAAATCCTTTCTTCTTATAGATTAGCAGGATTTTATCTTCCTTAAAGATGAAGCATAGAGTAGCCTCTACGACCACATGGTATAAAATCTCAACTAATAATTAAGATAATTGATGAAAAAATATAGAGTAATCCTAGCGACACTGTAAGATACTCGTATCGAACTTTTCTAGAGACTTTAAGCATAATCCCTATAGAAGCCAACCCTGAGAAGAAAGCCGAAAGACTGGAAGCCAAGATAAGCTCCAGTGAGATATACGTTTCAATTTTTAAAAAGTTGTACAAACCAGCCGCTATAACTGCCGGAATTCCTATAAAATACGACCAGAGCAGAGCGGAAGTCTTCTCAACACCTAACAGCAGTAAAATTGAAAAAGTTACGCCTGAACGGCTAATCCCCGGCAAGATCGAAAATCCCTGACCTATCCCAGCGACGAGGAGGTCTAAAAGTGAAGGCTCATTTTTAAACTCGACTTTCCGCGTCGACATGAGTAATCCCGTTACGAGCAGGAGAACGCCTATAAAGCCCATAGCGGCGTCTAGACTCATATTCTGGAGAGTTTCTCTCGATAAACAATCCAGAGGGTAGGCTATGGCAAAACTAAGAAGGGTAGCTGCCGCCAATTTAGTCAGAGGCGAGTCGGATTTTCCTCTCTGAGGAGAGGGGCGGAAGAGAATCCTTCTAGATTCTCTGTAGAGGTACACGAGCGCCGCAAAGCCTGACGCTAGGTGAAGGGAAAAGGCTACCTCGAGGCTTTCTATTAGCTTAAACCCTAAAAGCGAGCCTAAGATCATGACTTGAGCACTACTGCTAACTGGAAGCCATTCTAGAAAACCTTGGAGGAATCCAAGTAGTATAAATAACAGAGTGTTCCAACTATTTTTCATCGGTGGTGAAATTGGCAAAGCTGCTTCATATAGGTGTCGCGTGTGCGAGCGACGTAAATCCCCGCAGAGAGGCGTTGTCCAAAGCCGTGGCTTTCGCCAGAAAACTTGCGGAGTTTAAAAGTGAAGTCGCATTACTAACCGGAGGAGGCGGAGGGTTAATGACGGTGGTCTCGAAGGAATTCGGCGAGTTAGGAGGAGTAGTAGTCGGTTTTCTCCCTCTGGAGGCAGAAGATGTCCCCCCTCAACACCCTCGGTGGAATCCTTACAACACCATAGCTTTGAAGACCGGGATGACTTACCAGGCTAGAAGTATACCTTTAGTTCGTAGCAGCGATAGCTTCGTGGTGTTAGGCGGAGGTATAGGGACGATGATAGAGGCTCTTCTAGCTTATGCGGCGGGGAAACCTCTCGTGATACTGACGGGTACGGGTTACCCCACCGATAAGCTGAAGAATTTAGCCGAGGATGGGTACTTCGACCATAAAAGGATAGTAAAAGTTTTCTTTACAGACAACCCAGTTGAAGCGGCCGAAAAAGCTTATCTAATGGCTAAAGAGCGTAAAGAGCGTATATGAAGGCGAGCGCCGAGGAAATAGACGTAGCTATTAAGTTAGTGACTTCATTACTCACTATTTTAAAGCCGCCATAGTACTCGGTTATAGTCCCGCATTTGTGGACGGCTTTATCAGTCAACTTTTTACACTTAGGACAGAAATACTTAACCTGTATTGTAGCTCCGACGATGCTGTCGAGAACCTCGCCTAACCATCCGAAAATGAAAACTACAGCGGCAAGGTAGAGGGGATCTACTGTGAAAATACACCAGGGAAATATCCCGTAGATGCGGGAAATCCAATAAAGTATAAGGACGGCGAAAGATATAAGGAGAGATCCCGCGGCGGAAGCGATTTCGCCTACGATGGTGACGCCACCCGAAGTTCCCACGGGTACCTTAACCCAGGGTTTAGTTATTAATCTAGGCTCTTTGTTAAAAGCGGCGCCTACTTCGACAGCCCAAGTGTCGGCATTTGACGTAGCTATCGCGGCTAACATTGCCGCGAAGAGACCAGTTAGGAAAGCGGAAGGTTCAGGATTGAAGCTTTGATTAACCAAGTTTATTGCTAAGATTAATGCTAGAATCGAGGCTATACCCCCCGCGCCCACCACCTGTTTCCATCCCCTCCCATGCCCCGGCTCAGCAGCCTGTTTCTCTCTTTTAACCGAATACCTCCACTTGGTCAACATGGTAGAAGAGACGAAAAACGCTAGAAAAATCAGAAACGTCTGCCAACCAGTTAGAAAAAC
Source organism: uncultured Thermofilaceae archaeon (assembly GCA_964501905.1). GTDB lineage: Archaea > Thermoproteota > Thermoprotei > Thermofilales > B69-G16 > B69-G16. The sequence goes on from CAZCTW010000004.1 coordinate 8,840, forward strand.
CGTCATTGCGATAATTATAGCCATAATTACCCCGTCTACGGAAAGCCCTCGACGTTTATACGCTATATAGCCTATTGGGAGGGAAAGGGTAAGGGCTAGGAGTGTCTGACGCGCCACGTACTCTGCTAGCAAGACGACACCTCTACTCAAAGAGAAGACCTACAGAGATATTTAACACTTATTATAGTTTCTGCGACTATTCTTCTTGAGACTAGCTTGTCTCCATGAACAAGCCTTTGTTTCTTTTTCGGAAATGATAACAATATATACCAGCGCTAGCATAGATAAGAAGGGCACTTTGGCGTCCTTAGAGAAATTAAATAGGTTAGTTGAAGCGATTATAGAAGGAAATAACATCGACGTTGACTCGACGGAGCTTCTTCTCGACATAGAGCTATCAGAGAAATCAAGGGTTTTCAGCGTTAAAATGCCTTATAAACGCTTAAGCGCGTATATAGTCGACACTCCTGAAGGCGCGCGTATAGCGTCGGAGCCGGAAATAGTCGGGGGTGAGTTTTTCAATCTAAACCTTAAAGCGGCCCTAGAAGCGACCTCGGCTATGAAACAAATACTAGACTTTGATAAACCTATACTATTCCTCCATGTCTTGAGGGCTTCAACGGGTTACATGCTACATAAAGCCTTCTCTTCATTGAACATTCAGTTTAGTGAGGCGTTCGTGAGGGTGAAATACGTCACTGGGTCTTATAGAGACCACGTCCAACGCAGGGTAGTCGTTGCCTTTAGGAAATTTGAGAAAATACCGGAGGGCGACATCACATTGGTGATCGCGGATACCGTGGCTACTGGGCTTTCTCTGGAAGCTGCTCTACGAACGGCGTATGAAGAGCTTTCTAAAGGTAATTCCCGCATTGAAGATCTGATCCTCTATGGCTTTATTTCAAAAGAAGGAATAGAGAAGACATACGACGTCTCCCAAAGGCTCGGAATAAGAAAACTCTACGTATTCGCTATGCAGGATATAACCCCTCTAGCCTACAACAAGTATGATATGCCGCTCTATGGTCCAGACGAGAGTTATTGGAGCGAGCGGGGAAAATTAAAAACGCTGGGTTCTATAGTTGACATAGCTACGCTAAAGAGGATGTTACCCGAGTACGCCCCGGGCATGGATCAGCCGGGAGATTGGAGCGAAAGACAGGACTCTCTCTTCAATGGATACGGCTACGAACCCGGAAATATAGCGGGTCACTTAGATAAAAGTCTCTCCTTGCTAAAAAAGCTCAGGGAGATAGTAAGAACGACACCGTGGTATTGCGACTGGATTGGAAAAATATTCGAGAAACGACAACGGAAACTGGAGGATGCGCTGAAGCGTATTAGTAAAGCCTAATTTTTACTAGATACCTCGTATTAGGCTTCTTAAAGAATCGCCTACCTTAAGTCGCTTTATCGCTTTTTAACCCTATATACGTTCCATTAGTGATCTTAGCCAGCTTTATCATAATTCTGGTTCCTAAATTTCTAGAAGTAATCACTTTCTGGTCGTAACCTTCGTGGCGGGTGTTTATAATTATAGTTTTTATTTTCCTTTTCGCTATTCTCTTCGCGACCTGTAGAAGAGATTTTATCGCGGGGTCGCCTCCTAATACCACATAATCCTCGGGCTTTCCCTTCACGAACGGAACATTGGCAAAACCATCGCTAATGAGAATTATAATGGGCGTATACATTCTCCTTTCCTCCAGGAGCGCTAGCTCTAGCCCTTTATGTAGTCCCTCCGCTAATGGAGTGAAGTCACTTAAGCTTAGTTCACGCAACTTGCCCACTATAAGGTTAAAATTGGTAGTGGGGTGCTGAACTATGTACGCTCTAAACCCCTTACACACGATCAGCGAGACTCTATCCCTATACCTAACTGCCTCCCTTTTAATTGCCTCGAAAGAGTTTAAGATTTGCTTAATTGAGAGGGACATAGAAGCGCTAGTATCTAAGACTATTATCAGCGAGAGTTTACCTTTACCTCCGAAGATTTTTTCTCTTAAGTCTTGTGGAGTTATGCGTGGAAAACTGCCCGTTACAACTGATCTTCTGATAGTCGCTGAGAGAGCTAGCGGGAAGAATCTACTTTTAGGAATTCTATAGCTAATGGCTAAATTGCTACCTTTAACTTTCCTTCTGCCCATCCTTCTCTTTTTCTCTGAAGCTACAGCTTTTATAGCGAGATCTATTATTTCCCTGCTTTCGCTTTCATAACCGATGATCCTTACTCCTCTACTAGTCTCGTCTTTTCTCAACCTTAGCTTTGTCACTTGCTCCTGAACCTTCTTTTCGCTTCCCCCCTTACTCCAGGGTATGCTTAAGGGAAATACTAGATATTTTCTTTTCTTTTTAAATAGGCGGGATAGCAGCAGGTATAGTATAGCGAATAGAAGTAGTGCATAGAGGGGATTGTAAATGAAGACTTGTATAAACAAGATAAGAGAGATCAGAAAGAGTAGAATCTCAAATAGCAATCTACCTAAGCTAGCGTATTTTACCTCGAAAAAATCGCGTCTTCTTTTTCCCCCGAAGGGGGGAAACCTTAGCTTTGCCTCTAACCTCCTCAGCGAAGACGGCGTTAAGCTCCTCAAGAGTAGCGGGCGGTTTTAATCCTTCGGCTCTAGTACGGTGGGCAAGGGCGTATTTTAATCCTTTTAAAATGTCATCCTCGATAACTTCAGTTCTTCCGTTTAGAGCCGCTAAGGCTTTAGCCATTTTAACGGCTACTATATCTGGTCTATAGCCGTCAACTTCTAATCTGGCACAAGTCTTGCCTACGGTTTCTATCAGCTCATCGCTCACCTTTACCTTCTTAACTAGCTCTTTAGCTTTCTTCAACTTCTCGATTAATTCTCTCTGCTTAACCTCCCATTTTCTCCTAAACTCCTCTGGTTCTTCTTCAAACTCTAAATTCCTCTTAACAATTAAAGCCCTAAGGTCGGGATTCTTGAGAGTTGAGAGCTTCACACTTATAGCAAACCTATCTAAGAGCTGAGGCCTTAATTCTCCCTCCTCCGGGTTCATAGTACCTATGAGTATGAACTTAGCTGGATGCCGCAGAGAAACCCCTTCTCTCTCGACAGTATGCCAACCCGAGGCGGCTGCGTCAAGTATGGAGTCAGCTATATGGTCTGGCAGCAGGTTGACTTCATCTATATAGAGTATTTGCCTGTTAGCTCTGCCGAGAAGCCCAGTTTCAAAAACGATCCTACCTTCTTTTAGCGTTCTCTCTATGTTTATAGTCCCCAAAACCATATCTTCAGTAGCTCCGACAGGCAGCTCGACCACCCTCATCTTCTTCTTTTCGACCTCTATTCCTCCTTGGCTATAGTACCTCTCTCTACACAAATCGCACATTTCATCCGGATCATAGGGATTGCAATTGAAGGGGCAATCCTTAGAGACCTCTATCTCGGGCAAAAGCTCGGCGAAAGCCCTAACGATGCTAGATTTCCCTGTTCCTTTAGGACCTATAATTAATAGGCCGCCGATATTTGGGTTAACAGCTAGACATAGGAGAGCCTCTTTAAGCTCGTCTAGACCTACGAAAGCCGCGAAGGGTAATACTCTCATTTTTCCACTACTTATAAAATCCTATGTAATTATATGTAGGTATTGCGTCTCTATCTTAAATTAAACTTTACTTATTTAAAAGTGTTAGGTAACTTAAGCTTGAGGTGAAGGATTTGTTTAAGCCGAGAACGCTACACTTTGGCCCAGCTGGGATTCCTCTGAGCGTGAAGAAGAGATCAACCGTAGAAGGCATAAAAAAGGTCAGAGAACTGGGACTCAATGCTATGGAGCTAGAGTTCGTTAGGAGTATTAGTATAAGTGAGGAGAAAGCCCCCGAAGTCAAAGAGGCGGCCAAGGAGTTTGGAGTATTGTTAACGTGTCACGGTCAATATTACATTAATTTAAACTCTAAAGACGAAGCGAAACTTCAAGCCAGCATAGAGAGGATACTGAAAGCGGCCAAGATAGCGTATTTAAGCGGGGCTTGGAGCTTAACCTTCCACGCCGCCTACTATATGGGCGACGAGCCTCAAATAGTCTATGAGCGCGTTAAGAAATCCCTGAAATACGTAGTGAGGAGGCTCGAAGACGAGGGAGTCAAAATTTGGATAAGACCCGAAACCACCGGCAAGCCGACCCAGTTTGGGACTTTAGAAGAGTTGATAAAGCTAAGCCAAGAAGTTGAATACGTCCTGCCGACAATTGATTTCGCCCACATTCATGCTAGAGAGAGTGGAGGCTGCAACACTTACGAAGAATTCGCCGAGATACTAGTCAAGCTAGAGGAGGGGCTGGGTAGAATAATTCTGGATAATATGCATATTCATGTATCGGGCATAGAGTACGGGCCTAAAGGCGAAATCAGACATGTTAACCTTAAGGAATCGGACTTTAACTACGAGGACTTACTGAAAGCTCTAAGAGATTTCAAAGTAAGAGGCGTTGTTATATGCGAAAGTCCTAATCTAGAGGAAGATGCCATACTGTTAAAACACACTTACTTAAGGCTTAGGAGGAAGAGGAGATAAATCTTGGCCGAGTATATCGAGCCAGTCTATGCTCAGGGTTTTTTCATAGTCACGAAGTCCGGCTTAGTACACCAGGTAGTCATCTTCGATTACTATGATCCAGAAGGCTATTATTTCGATATAATGGAGGACGAGGTTGCACTCAACAACGAAGTAGAATTCCTAAAAGATAGCATGCAGGCGATACTCGACCAGGAGAAAGTCGTGATTAACGGCGCTAGGACGAAGCCTAAAGTAATAGACGTCGATATAGGATTTAGGAGTTCCTCCGTAAGGCCGTTTTTAACCTTCTTTATAATCTTTAAAGGAGATTTTAAAAACGGAGTAAATGTCTACGAGAATTGGTATGAGAGCGAGGAGGCGGAGTACGATTTTGACGCCTACTGGTTTTTCCCTCCCGGGGCGGAGGTATTGGAGGTAATTGCCTCGGGGGCTACGGAAATTTTTGGGAACAAAAACATATTAGCGATAAGCGTGAAGAGAAGGGAACGTATAACGGGGTACGAGAAGATAGTGTTTAAGATTAGCTGAATTTCGAAATAAGGAAGGGGACTATCATTTCTCTCTCTGTTAAACTTCCATGTCGTCCTCTCATTTTCTTCTCTCCGCTTTCTCCGGCAAATGAATACAAGAGATAGGAGTTATCTCTCGGAATTGCCACGTAATCTCCTATTCTCTCGATAAAATTCTCGTCCGCTTTACCAATTCCGAAAACGCTTTTCTCTAGCAGATACTCAGATTCATATATTTTAAAGCTGGTGGGAAGGAATTTTTCGACTTTTTCTAGGAAGAGGTTTTCATCCTTTATTTTGAAATATACGAACCTAGAATCCCCATATGGTGGGACGAGAAGGGTTTTTAGCAACTCGCTGTCGCGGGTTACTTTCAAAGGTTTCTCCGGGTCGACTTGAACCTGCCCGTGGTCAGAGAGTAAAGCTATTAACCCCTTCTTTTTCAACCTAGAGGATTTCCTAGCGAAATTTAGGAAATAAGTTAGAAATCTCCTCATGTGTTCTATATACGCTCTGGAGTCGGGTCCGTATTCGTGTCCAATAGAGTCTAAACGCCCCCAATAGGCATGAATAAAAACTCTGCTCCTTGAGCGCCTTATTTTCTCTAATATGTTTAGGAGCATATCCTCTAGCTCGAGATAGGGTATAAATTCAGCCTCCCCTACCAGTAGTTTCGTGAACATCGAGTTTATATTACCTTTATTTAATGCCATATAGGACTTCACGCCCTTTTCTCTTAAAACTTCAAAAATCGAGCTATAGGGGAGTATCTCTCGAGGATCTATTCCTTCTTCTCCCAAGCTATCCCTATACCCGCCGACTATGGGGCTGTACTCTATTATTTTAACTATCAAACCATACTCTCGGAAGTAGATCCTATAGCCTATTAATCCGTGCTGTTGAGGGTATCGACCTGTATAGAAGGAAGCTAAAACAGTAGTAGTAGTGGATGGAGCTACCGTGGTTATAGGGTAGATGTCGAAGTATCTCTTTAATCGCTTGAGCAGAGCCTTAGGTACGCGTTTAATAAAGTCGAGAAAACCAAGAGCATCTACTAGGAAGGTTACCACGTAATCGTAGTCTTCATCTACATCGGTTAAATATTTCAATTCTGGAACTCCAGTTTTTAGATCGACACCTACGGCTTTACACAAGCTAACCGACGCGTTGAGTATCGATAAGCCATCGTACCTAGGAGTTATAAAACCTGGAAGAGAAGAAGTACTGAGTAGGAATTCTATATTTTCTCGTAAATTCGGATTCACGTCTTGAATTAAACCTTTGACTCTAAAATAGTTTTTCAGAGTATGGAATTAGCCTATTATAAAGCAGTACCCTGTCGTATACGTTATCCTCTATAGTTTTTAAATTCTCTGTTACCACCTTCTCTAGCTCAGAGAGCGTCGCGGAGACGGGGAAGGAACCCCTTAAGAGCAGAATTATTCCTTTATCTTCACTCCTCCTCTTTTCGTAGATTTGTGAGAGTTTTTCCAGATATTCATAGAGATACTGAGACTCCTCGAGAACAGATTTGACAATAGAGGGATCTAGGTAATAATATTCGGTTTTTACAAGCTCGTATTCTTCAAAAACCCCGCCCAGCAACTCCTCTTCCCTCACCTCTGCCCTAACTAGAGGGAGCGCTACTTCGAAAAAACATGATACTAAAATCTCAGGGTGTTCCTCCAAAATTTTCTCTAAAATTGAAACTTTAATTATCCTAGAGGCTTGATACCCTCTCTCCAATAACTCCTCAATCTTCTTCTTGACACTCGGCTTATAGGGTAGATATTCGATAAGTTTTTTCTCGCTGTAAATGAAGTGGAGAATACTTAGTGCTCCTGGCGAAGAGGGTACTGGAGTTATTTTTTCAAGCGAAGACAATTCTCTTTCCTCGCTGCTTATCAAGTAGAATTCCCAGTCAAAATCGTAAGACTGTATAGCCTCAAACACGCCAACAAGATCGCGTATAGAGTTGTCCTTTATCTTCCTAGTTAGTAATATGTTGAACTTCACAAGAAGTCTATATCCATCATAGATAAAAGTTTTCGTATGTTTACGGAATAAAATTAGATTAAATTTACGCTTTAACTGCCTAGCATAAACTTCTAAAATATGACGCTTTAATAAATTCTAAGTTTTCGGCCTCTACCTCAGTATGGCTCATTACGTAAATAATAATATGGATAATGATTTTCCTAGCGGCTAAGTATTCTGACCGACATTATGCCAGTAGGATGAGTAGTAGGTACATAAGCCCTGCAGAAACTAGAGGGACTGTGATGTTGTCGTCAATTAAAGGTATTCTCTCTACGATAGTTGCTATTACCGCCGTTAACACCCCTATAATGCCCTTATAGATTACTCCGATAATAACCGATACTATGAGCATTGCTACGCTACCCCAGAAGCCCTTTACGTGTCTCCTGTAAACTCTATTTCTGACTATTCCCGTAATTCCATCGCCGACGGCCATAAAAAGAGCCGCTGTAACGGCGATCCACTTATCAATGTACCAAAATGTTAGGAAGAGTAAGGCAAAGCTCAGGCAGAACCAGGTATCTCCGAAATTGTTCTTTATTTGGAACCAGTCTAGATCTCTCTTCCAAAGCCTTGGGGCTACTGTAACCACGGCCATGAAGAGAGCTCCTAATACCGGTATAGTTGGTACTTTGAAAATGTAGGGAGCTATTACGGCCACTAAGCCGCCCGTAAGGAAGTGTATAAATTTTCTAGCCACGTACTTGTTCCACTTCCTCGAGACTATCTTAGATAAGCGGAAAACCACGAGTAAAACCCAGGCGACTAGTATGCCTCCCCACGCCAACTCTGTAATGCTCGGGAACCACAAGTGCATGAGTACGATCGAAGACGCGGCGAAGGCGAGTAACAGTAGGGAGAGTTTAAACCAAGGATTTTTGAGTGGCGAGTTTTCTTGAGGCATGCTATCGCCTCGACAATAGCCTAAACATACTTGTGCAATAGTCTATTTTTCCTTGCTCGTTATAAATATTTATACTCAGTAAATTAGGTTATAACGGATGATATCATGCTAAACAGAAAACTTGCTCTTTTCATTGCAGCTTTGCTAATTCTAACTATAGCCAGCAGAACCGTACGGGCCGAAGAGACCGAGGTCGTCGTGGTTTTCGATGAAGGACACGGACAGTATTACGATAGCAGGAAACTCTCGATGTTTCTCGACGACCTAAGAAAATTCTATAAGGTAGTTATAAACAGGGATGAGATAGCCGAGGAAGATCTAAGTGGAGCAACTATACTAATAGTGGCTAATCCCTCTAGAGCTAATTTTACAGACGCCGAAGCATCCATCATTAAAAGCTTCGTAGAAAATGGGGGAGTATTGCTAGTCATGGGAGATTGGTACCGTTATATTAACGTTTACTCGCTCAACAAATTGGTCGAAGGGGCAGGAATAGAGTTTACGAAAACCGAAGTCGTAGACCCTTACGACTTCGACTACCGCGAATATTTCCCACTAGTTGGAGTTTGGGCAGATAATGAGATAGCTAAGGCTATCTCGGCTAGAGTAGAGAAGAAAATAAAGTACAACGGGTGTATGCTAAACTTGTCCGATCCGGCATTACCAATTCTGCTATCCTCAGAATTCTCGTATACTGTAAATGAAGAAAACAAGAAAGTAGCTAAAGGCTCTGTGCCTATAGCGGCAGTCTCTTTCGTGGGCAATGGAGTAGTGATAGCGATCGGAGGCAGTAGAGTCGCCGCTACGAAGTACTTCTATGAATCCAAAGCTTTCGGGAATAAAAACTTCATGTTGGCGTTGATAGAGTGGGCTTTAGAGAGAGTCGGGAAAGCTAAGCTACTCTTAGAGCTTAAGGCTATAGTTAAACCTCAGATCATCGAGGTGGGCGCCGAAAAAGAAGTCGAGGTTACCGTAATTGTCGAGAATAAAGGCGGAGAACTTAAAAACATTAAGCTAGAACTGGCGTCACAATTTTACAGTGACGAAAAAGTAATTGAGAAAATAGCGGAAGGCGAGACTTTAACTCTAACATTTAAGTTTAAAGCCTCGTCCAATAAATTGGCTAAGATACCTATAGAGGTTAAAGTATCCAAGGACAAGCAGTACGTCAGTTCCACCGCGTATCTAGCTTTCGCCGAAGAGAAGACCCTCATAATTCTAGATATGGGACACGAAGAACACTTCACGCCCGAAGAAATGAGCGGCTTCTTAAAACTCTTAGAAGACTACGGCCCAGTCCTAGCCTACTACGACGAGATAAGCGAGGAAACTCTACGCTACACTAAGCTACTAATTCTACCCAACCCGGAGAAGCCGCTAAAGGCTTCAGAGATATCAGCCATACGAGCCTGGCTAAAAGAAGGCGGCCGCTTAATAATAGCCGGAAACTGGTACAAATACTTTAATCCCCAAATATTTGATAGCATAACTGAGGAATATGGGATAAAGTGGCTGGATGGAAGCGTTTGGGATGAAGCCAACAGCCTGCCCGGTAAGCCCTACGCTACCATGCAGAAGGAGTGGGCCGCGGTTAAAGAAGCTAAAGCGCTGAGCGAGGGAGTTGAATCGGTGTTCTACAGCGGAACTTCACTTAAGGTAAAAGGAGAGGCTAAACCTCTGTTATTGGGGAGCCCTACGGCGAAAACCGTAGACGAGAAGAAGAAAACTCTAGCGTCTGGAGAAGATGTCGTATGCATGGCCTTGGTTTCTGTGGGGGATGGAGTTGTTTTCGCTACTGGGAGCACGATAATGTTCCTCGACAGCTATTACGGCTACGATATCTATAACCACAATGAAAGGTTTCTCTCGAATTTGATCGAGTGGCTCTTAGCGGGCGTAGCGAAGAAGGTCTTAATTCCTGTTTTAGAGATTACAATTTCAACTCCTAAATCTCTCGTCGAGGGAGAAAGCGGGACGATAATGCTTAAAATAAAGAATTTAGGAAACGATACCGCTAGAAATGTAATCGCGGAGTTAGCTGCTACTGAAAAAGTAGGAGTAGGCAAGACCCTGATAGAGCTAGGGAATATAAGTCCTGGCGAGGAGAAAGAAGTTAGCGTGAGTATAGAGGGATTATCGGCAGGAGCCGGAGAAGTCAGGGTTAGGCTATCTGCGGAGAATCACGAACCTATAGAGGAAGCAGCGACCGTGGAAGTGACTTCTAAAAAAGCGCCGATAGACGTCGGGCTTGTAATCGCCGCGTTAGTAGTGATTTTAGTGACGGCTTTTATAGTGTTTAGAAGAATTAAGAAGAAAGCTTAAAAACTCCACTTCTCTACCCATTTTTCCTCTTCAAACGTCTTCGGGTTAATCTTTATGTAGCCAAACTGAATAGTTTCCACTCTCTCACGCGGCACACTAGTCAAAATTTTCATTTTCCATTCTTGGAAATCGACGCTGGTGATTATGCCCAAGCCCTCAAATATTCTTTCTCTCGAGCTAATGCCCACTAGCAGGTGTTTAAAAAATCCCGGCGTCAAGAGTACAACTTTCTTATCGACGACCCTTTCTACCTTAATTTTAGGCTCTTCCTCAACTACGAATACATAAGCTTCAGGGCAACGTTCCCCGTATAGAACTTTAGAATTTAGAATTTTAGAATAAACCTTTAACTCTTCTGTCGAGAACTTACTGCCGGAGAATATAAAGCTATAGGCCGAAATTAAACTAGTAAATCCTATTTCGATCTCTCTGGCATTCTTAAACCATTTAACATAGGTAAACCTTCTTATAGCTCTCCTATCGTCCCTGCTCCTTCTTCTAGCGTAGGCAGCGGGAGGTATGCGCAAAACCTTATAGAAGCGTTCGAAATACCTGAGCAAATGCTCAAGCTCCCCCTTCTCTCCTATCCCCACGACGACGTCAGGCTTAAAAGCCCATATTTTGGAGACTTTGAGTTCCCTGCCCCCAGGGTCTACGATCCAACCAGTAGTATTAAGAATCAAGTTTTCGGCTTTCATATCCTCAGCTAAATCCTTAAGCATTGAGACTGCGGAGACACACCTATGAAAGAGTCCGTGAGGCGAAGTCGAGCCTATAAACACCGCGTCATAGAGGGGGACATCTCCGAGCGCCACAACTTTCCCATCCGTAATTCCCAAGCCTATAGTCGTTGGAGGACCTATATCGCTCTGCCCTACATCGGCATCTATGATGAAAACTCTCCCCCCATCCTCAAGCAAGTTATTTACTAGAAACGTTATAAACCCGCTTTTACCTACATCTACTCCACCTATAACGGCTACCTTCACGGGTTTCTCCAACTTTCTAATCTCGTCGATAGCCTTAGCCCATTCGTCCGGTATTGTTCTCTCCTCAACGAGCCATACCTTACCCCCTTCTATGACTACCTCTGCGTCGTCCAGAACGTAGAGGGGTAGCGCTTTAAACTTGTCAACTCTGAAGGCGCCGCTTTCAAGCTCATAGCCGAAAATTTCCACGCGTCCACTTACCACTTCTACGCCAGCTTCACCCTCGACCATTAGAGTATTACCAGCTTCTACGCTCATTTTCAGTTTAGCCAATTCAGACACCGCTATGGCATTTCTATCTCGGTTAGGAAATACTCCTCATTTTCAGATAAGAGTATCGTCAACCAAACTTTGAGTTCGGAAGCTTTCTCTGAATCCACGAAAAGCCTAACTCTTCCTAGCCTAGATGTCTTCTCTCCGTAGTACAATACTTTGGGGTTTATGAGCTTTAGTTTTTTCTTCAGATATTTGTTAAAGAACTCCCTGGGGAAGTCGAAAACGCAACCTTTGCCCGTATTAAGTATTATTATCTCTCCTTCTGAAGCATTTATCTCATCTTCTGAAGTCAATTTAACCGCCTTAATGGGGGTTTATTTATCTATATTCCCGGCTTCCATTTAAGAGAAACACTAAAAATAATATCCAAGGAGTAAACTATCGTTAATAGTATCGTTATAAAAATGAAAACTAACGAAAATATTACGGTTTATCTCTCCACGATAAAGAGTCTCTGTTCTAGAGTTGTCGCGGGTATCTTGGTAATTAACATCTCTTCCTCAAGCCTGCCCACGCTAATCGGAATTAGAGATTCAACTATCTCTTCAGCCGCCTGGAGCTTATACCCAACCTCTGCCCTTATTTCGAAGAGGGGGTCTCCCTCCTTTACGTAATCTCCGATTTTAACGTAGAGCCGAACGCCGGCCCCCTTATCTTTCGGAGCTCCTGCTGTCCTAGCTATTCTCGCTATAGCAGCATTGTTGATCCACAGAACACGTCCTTTCTTCTGAGACCTGATAACCACCTTTTTATCCCCTATGGGTATATCTTCCGTTTTTATCTTAGGATCCCCGCCTTGAGCTTCGATGATTTCTCTCAACTTTTTCTCAGCTTTACCGAGCCTTAAAGCCTCCTGGGCTAGGAACTTACCGTTCTCCTTCCCTACGATTTCTAACAGAGTTCCAGCTATACTCGTCGCCTTATTTATTAAATCTGCCGGACCCTTACCCATTACAGCTTCTAAAGCCTCTCTAGCTTCAAGGCTCGGCCCTACCGCGTAGCCTATTGGCTCCTCTCCATAGGTTACGGCACACTGAACAATCATTCCTAACCTTCGTCCTACCTCGATTAAATCTCTGCCTATTTTATGAGCTTCTTCTATGGTTTTTACTTTGGCTCCCCGCCCTGTCGGGATATCTATAACCACATGGGTAGCTCCTACGGCGTATTTCTTAGCCATTATAGAGGGTGTAAAGAACGGGTCTATCGAGAGCGGGTACTCGACTCTAATTATCACGTCGTCTGCGGGAGCTAAGTGTAGCGCACCTCCCCAAACCATGCAGCCTCCTGTTTTCAAAACGACTTCTTTCATCTCCTCTATATCTAGATCTACGGGAGCTAGCGCCTCTACTCTATCGGCGGTTCCGGCCGGGGATGTAATAGCCCTAGAGGAGGTTTTAGGTATGTAAAATCCTAGACTAGCTATTATCGGCACTACGAGTATAGTAGTTTTATCTCCAGGCACGCCCCCCAAGCTATGTTTATCCAGGACAGGCTTTACCCCCAGGTCTAGGCGTTCTCCGGTTTCAACCATAGCTTTAGCGAAGTAGTAGGCTTCATCTAGGCTCATCCCTTGGTGATGGAGGGTTGTAACTAGGGCAGCTATCTCGACGTCGCTAAGCCTACCCTCCACTATATCCTTAGTTATCTCTAAGACCTCGCTGTAGCGTAGCCTCGCTCCTCTAATCCTATCCTTTATATAGCTCGAAGATCTGGGAGGCTCTACCGGTTTCACCTCTACGTACTCGCCTTCTTTTACATCAAGAACCTTAGCCACTTCGTCGTACACGGCTATGGCATCGAGAGGCAACCGCTGACCGATATTCAGTATAGCGACTATCTCCCTATTGTTATGTCTTAACAGGACTCTATCAAGAGCTCCAACACCTAACTCCTTAGCTATTTCATCATCCAAAACCACTACGTATCTACCGCCAGATTCAAAACCTAGATGTAGAACCCTTAGGCGCAAAAAAGCCACCCGCAAGGCTAAATATTTACCTAAATGCATTTATAAATTTTACTCACAAAAAATTATAAATGTGAGTTAACAACATTCGAGCAGTGGATAAAGAGCAAAAATTTTATAGTTTATCTAAGGTATCCTTGAGGTGCCAAAATTGAGGTCTAGACTACTACAAGCTATAAAAGCTAAAATTAAAGGAAAAAAACTAGCGCTAAGCCATGAAGAAGATGCGGACGGCATAGTATCAGCTGCTCTCTACCTCAGAGTACATCCAGATGCAATTCTAATACTGGCTAGGCCCCAGGAGATAAGGCGCGATAGATTCAGCTGGTTTAATTTATTCACTTGGGATTACGTTGCAGACCTTCCTTGTCCTAAAAAAGCTAAGCTTAGAGTAGACCACCACAAGACGAATACTCCCTGCGCTGAAATTGAGTATTACGACCCCGAAGCTCCATCAGCGGCTACTCTAGCCCTAAAAGCTCTAAACCTGGAAAATGACTTAGAGATGGTTAGACTGGTAGAACTAACTAAACAGACTGATACAGCGAACATAGTAGATGAAGAAGCTTGGGATTTAAACGACGCTGTTAAAGGATCTAACTACGAGGGACGGGTATGGCTCGCTTACGAATTAGCTAGGCGGGGACTCGATGCACTGAAGGACGAGAGAGTAAAGCCGTGGATAGAGAAGAATAGGAGAAGGAGGAAATTGACTGAGGAGATAGCAGCTAAGATAGAAGTTGAGGAGGTTACTCTGCTAGAATTCGAGAAAGACATCGATATATCATATCGCGGCCTATGTGCTTTGCTCGAGAAACGAGGAGCTAAATTTATAACTGTAATAGTCCCCAAAGAAGGCATTTATAGACCTTATATAGGAGCTAGCAGAGACTCCAGCTACGACGCCTCTATAGTAGCTTCTAGACTTGGGGGAGGAGGACATAAAGTAGCCGCTGGCGCTAGAGTGAGAACAAAGGAGAGAATATACGAGGAATTGAAAAAATACTTGAACAGGGAAAAGTTAAAGCTAACGTTAATAACTTCAGATCTTAACTTTGTAAGAAAACTAGTCTAGCGCTAGGAAGTTATCCAATAACTTCTGGTCGACGTCTCTCAGCAACTCTTTTCTATAGGTTTTCATTATATAGCGCTCCCAGCTTCTCAAGGCGGGACAGATCCAGCATCCGAGCCTATAAAAGCCGTAGCTATAGAGAGGGTTCAGGGGTATCTTATTCTGTAAAATGTAGATTTGTGCCTGAGAAGCGGACCAGTTTTTTATAGGCGCGACTTGCATATACCTACCATCCGGCCTAACCGGAGGGCGCTTGCTCCTGAGCTCCGATTCCGCGTCTCTATCCCCCACCACGATTAGAATTTCACCCTCGGCCACTTCGGCTATCTTCTCGTGCAGAGCTTTTATTTTAAGCTTTGTACACCATCTATCTTTGTGCGAGGGGAACCCTCTCTTGCGGACCTCATCGCCCAATTTTACTCGAGCTATTAAGAGTTTTACCCCCAAAATTTTAGAAACTCTCTCTATGTACTCTCTAACTGGCGTGAACTCAAGCTCCATATCGACGTAGACGGCGTAGAAGCGTTTTCTGAAAACTTTAGAAGCTAAGATGAGGGTTGCAGTGCTGTCCCGCCCGCCTGACCAAGGGACGACCACTGTAGTGTATTTATCCTTTAGGTTTTCTAAGAGTTTAAGAGATAGCTTCTCATACAAGCTCATCACTCTTTTATTTGCATCTATAACCTTCTCTATGTTGGTAACTACTTCCTGATTCCTGATAATTTCGCTTGAAACTTCCCCTAAATCTGGTATCTTCAATTTTCCGATTAGGTGGGGTCCCGAGTAAACTTCATGTTCTCCGCCGAGCTTTCTAACTAGGAGAAGAACGCTTCTCAATTCTCCTAAAAAACGCGCGAGTACCCCGATCCCCCTATTCCCGAAAATCATAAAATTATCGTAGGCAGGTAGAGGCTCAAAACTCAACCTAGTTCCACTGGACTTAGAGAAGATATAAGTTCCATTCCAGAAAACCGTATTCCTGAACTTAGCCCTACCTCTCTCGAAAGCCTCTCTTAGAGTCGGGAGCCTCGCGTTACGCACCTTCTCTCTAGGCACAAGGGAGAAGTAAACGTTCAAGGGCGTAGAGTGCTCTATTTCCATTTTATCTAAATCTTCCCTGCCTATCAGAACTATATTAAAGCGATCTTGATCGATCGCATCGAGCAGTTTATCGCGGAATTGCTCGAGAGACCTAACCCCGCGTAGAGTTTTGACTTTAATATCCCAACCTCTATAAAATACTCTAAGCATAGCTTTAACAGCATCGGCATCCTTTTTAGCCCGCACCATTATAGTATACATGTCTCATAGAGATGTCGCAGGAGTATAAGATATCATTTACCGCTGGTGGTTTAGTTGTTTAAAACATCGTCTAGTATAGTTAATCTGCAGGAGCATGTGAGAGAGGTCATATTCTCAAGGAGAGCTTACGACGCCATGCTCAACATCGTTAAAAACCGCTATCCCCTAGAAGCTTGCGGCGTTATGTTCGGGAATGTTAGCGGGTATACGGCTACCGTGGTAGAAGTCGAGGAGATTAAGAATGTACTGGAGTCCAAGTATAGATTCTGGTTTGACGTTGGGGAATGGATGAACTCTATACTAAAAGCCAAGAAGAGAGGGTTAGAGTATATAGGCTTGTTCCATAGTCACGTTAGAGGTTCTCCAATACCGTCTCTCGCCGATAGACATAGGATGTTAGAGTGCCCAGAGGAAATTTGGATTATAGTATCTTATACTCCAGAAGAGGAAGTCGATGTAACCGCGTGGAGAATAGACGACTGGGGTTCCAGTATAATGAAATTAGCGTTGTCAATAATTTAATCCGGATGTTTTTATCACATATCTTGCCCTTAGACATGTGTTTGTATATTTTAGCTTTCTTCTCTAAATCATCACTAATTGTTAGTAGCTAGGTTGTTAACAACGTATAATGTATTGGGAAAATATATCAGGAATCATGCTGTTAATGTATTTAGGGGATATGGTGTCTTCACGATATTATCTAAAGAGCTGTGTATCCGAGGCTTTACCCGTCGGAGAGATTATAGTTTCTCCATTAAAAATCTCGAGATTTCGTCTAGACGGAAAGAGGATAAGATTTCGCGTGGAGCGTAGGGAGTATGACAGTGGGCGTTATTCTAGCTGGAGGTAAGGGGACTAGGCTGAGACCCCTAACGTATTTCCGCCCTAAACCTCTAGTTCCTGTTGGAAATAAGCCCGTTATAGACTATATTATCGAGCTCTTTATAAGAAATGGTATTACCAAAATTCTAGTCTTAGTGAATTATTTGGGAGATTCTATTAGAAATTACTTGGTTCAAAGAAATTTTCCCGAAGAAGTAGAGTTGAAAGTTCTGAGCTTAAACTCTATAGATACGGCTGACGCCGTGAGAAAAGCGAGAAACGAGATAGAGGGAGATTTCGTAGTTTCAATGGGGGATATCATAACCAATATGAACCTTTCACGTTTGATAAATTTTCACAAAAAGAGGAAGGGTATAGCTACCGTAGCTTTAAAAGAGTACGAAAACCCCCTAGAGTATGGAGTCACGCTAATAGATAGACATGATAGGATAGTATTATTTTTGGAAAAACCGCTGAGCTACGAGCTTTACCTAACGAGCCTAGCATACCATAAGTCTAATATCAAGTTTCTACACGGAAACCTCGTTAATACTGGAGTCTATATTTTTAGAGAAGATATCCTAGACATTATATGCGAGAACAGCCACCTCCTAGACTGGGGAAAACACGTATTCCCTTTTCTACTCGAAAACGGCTACACAATACACGGTTGGATAATAGGCGACGCTTACTGGCTGGATATAGGAAACCCTTCTAAGTACCTTCGCAGTAATATCGATGTACTTTCAGGCTCTATACCTCTTTTGAAGCCAAGGGGAAACTATTTTCATGGCATATGGATTGAAGACGACTTTGAAATTCAACCGAACGCTAAAATAGTACCACCAGTAGCCATAGGGAAAAAAGTTACTATAGAATCTCACGCCGTAGTAGGCCCATATGCTGTTCTAGGAGACAATTGTAGAGTGGGCAGGTCGGCCGTAGTTAGAGAGAGCGTACTTTGGGAAAGCGTATCTGTAGGAGACAGTTGCAAGATACTATTTAGCGTCCTCGCCGATGAAGTTTCGCTTGAAAAGGGTGTTTCCATAATCAATTCGGTAATCGGAAAGGCGGCATTTATAGAAGAAGAAACCTTTCTAAAAGATGCAATTATAGAACCTAAAGCTAAAATCTTGGCAAAGGAGAAACTTAAAGAGACCATTTCAATTAAATGAAGCAGATATTCTGGTTAAATTTCGATTTTTCAAAAACTTGACTATATATAAGTAATGGCAAAAGATTTATATAAAATTTAGACTGTAGATAGCACGGCTAAGCTGGGGATGAAATTGTCGTCGCTACGCCTCTCGAGGGGGAGGATAGGAGGATACGTAAATACGGAATTTACCCCAGAAGTAGCCGCAGAGTTTGGCGCTGTGCTTGGAACATCTCTAGGCGAGAGATCTATCGTTGTAACCGCTAGAGATTATTATCCTCCATCCCGCATGATTAAGAGAGCTTTTACCGCCGGACTTATGTCGACTGGCGTAACTGTAATAGATTTTCACGCTACTACAACGCCCGAATTAGTCTACGCGATAAAGAGGTTCGGGGCTAAAGCTGGAGTTCAGTTCTCCGTGTCGAATATTGAGGAGAACTACATCAATTTAAAAATTTTCGATTTCCATGGGATAGAATACTCAGCGGATAGGCTAGACAGTATGAGGGAAAAAGCTAGGCACGGAAAAATCATTAGAACACGGCCTGAGAGAATAGGGTGGGTTACCTACGCGGAGTATATCCACGACATTTACATAGCTTCTCTGATAAACTATATAGATGCTGACCCCATACTCAATTCTTTCATCAGAGTAATAGCTGATCTGAACTATGGACCCACAAACATGGTCTTGCCCGAGTTACTCTCACAACTAGGCGTAGACCTAATCTCCTTAAACGCTCATAAACCACCAGTTTTTAAAGGAGTCTACAATCTTCCAAAACCGGAATCTATAAAGAATTTATCGACGGCTGTCGAAGCGATGGGCATCGATGTCGGT
The DNA here is from genome assembly GCA_964501905.1 of uncultured Thermofilaceae archaeon. Taxonomy (GTDB): domain Archaea; phylum Thermoproteota; class Thermoprotei; order Thermofilales; family B69-G16; genus B69-G16. The sequence continues at coordinate 27,595 of CAZCTW010000004.1, forward strand.
GTAGCTTTTAGCGCAGATGCGAGCTCCGTGTTTATAATCGACGACAAAGGAGTACCTTTAGAGCCTGAAGAGTTGTTCGCTCTACTGGTTAAGTATTATGCGACGGGAGCGATAGTCACTACAGCTTCTTCCTCTCAGCTAGTAGAATACACCGCTGAGCAAGCCGGGCTCAGAGTATTCAAAGTCGAGTACATGCCCGATTCCGTGCCTAGAATGGTTCGCAGAAAGAGGGCATCCATGGGGGGGACTGACTGTGGCGAATACTTGTTTACCGGATTTTCTCCCTCGCCTGACGGCTTGCTAACACTACTTAAAGTATTAGAGCTTATTGCAAAGACGGAGAAGCCTCTCTCCAAATTGAGGAAGGAGTTAAAGAAGCCGACTAAATACTCTGTCCCTGTAGAAATGGAAGCTATTGGGGCTTATAACGCTCTCTTCAATCTGGCTAAGAATAGAGAGATAGACGATATAATAGTGACTCCGTTAGGGGCAAAGATTAAAATTGCCAATAAGTGGTTTGCAGTAAAGATACTGGACGAAAATAGGCTTGTAGTAGAGTCTGAGAAAGTGAGGAGTAAAAGCAAGCTAGCCGAGATAGGTGAGCAAATAAAGCTTTTGATTTCTGAAAAAAGTTACGTTTAGCAGATGTAAATACTATGTTAAAGTTTCGGGAATCTCTCTGCCCAAAGCCTCCAGTATTTTAGCTAGGAAGAAGGAGTCGGGGGCTGCTCCTTCGAACTCGACTTTTTCGTTTATAATTATCTTCGGAACTGAAAATACTCCGTATTTATCGGCTAGTTCGCTGAACTCCATAGCCTCTATCATATCTCCAGTAATATTTTTGTTAAGTATAGCAAATTTGTGCGCGGTACGCACAGCTCTCGGACAGTAGGGACAAGTTGGTGTAACAAAAACCTTTATCCATACAGGCTCATCTATGCTCTTAACCGCTTCAGCTATTTTTGAATCTACTTTAGGCTTCCCGGTCGATACATCTACTATATCCTCGACTAACGCCCCAAACTCATAGCCCGCAGGTATACCGAAGAACCTAATATTATACTCCTTTTCTCCGTGAAGAAGTATCGCAGGGTACATTGGTATATTATACTTTCTCGCTTCATCAGATCTATGATCCTTTTCGATTACCGATATTTTATCGCTTAAACCAGCTAGTGTTTTTAAAATATGTAGCGTATCTTCGCAAAACTGGCATTCTTCCTCGGTATTCCTAAAGAAGTATATCCTGACGTTACCCTCCAATTTGCTAAAAATACGCCTAATCTCCTCCAATAATTCTTCTTCGATTTCGATTACCACCTATTACCACCTAAATTCCTACATTTTTCAAGTTGGTGACTAATAAATCTTAGCTGGAAAACCCGACTAATCGATATAGTTTCCAATAGAAGCATTAAACTGAAATAAGCGCGAGAAAATCTTATAAAGGGGGATGAAGAGGCTGCGCCCCTGTCGTGAAGAGTGAGCGGCGCTAGGCCTCCCGACCCCAAAGCTTAATACAATCTTAGACCTAAAAACTGGGTGTGATGAGAGGAGAGACGATTGGATAAAAGATGACAGCCCCACCCTAGACTGACTCTTAAATAGGAATATAAACGCCTGAAACTATACCTTTAGGTGTGATCTGTTTGAGCGGAGGGCTATACCTAGGGAGGCTAGTAGATCCGGTGAGTTTAAAAGAGCTGGAAGAGCCGTATTTCCTAGACCCCGATGACTTAACGACGCATGGAATTGTAATAGGGATGACGGGATCAGGCAAAACCGGCGCGGCGATAGTGCTTATAGAAGAGTTACTATTACACGGAGTACCGGTTATAGTCATCGACCCTAAGGGAGACGCCGTAAATATAGCGCTGAGATCTTCGAGGTACTCGCCGGAGGAGTTTACGAAATGGATCGATCCCGTCCAGGCAAAGAGGGAAGGTTTAACTCCCGAGGAGTACGCTGCTAAGTTAGCGGAGGTATGGCGTAAGGGTATAGAAAGCTATGGGCAGAGTTTGGATAAGGCTAGAGAATTAGTTGAAAACAGCGAGGTAATAATCTTAACCCCGGGAAGCGACGCGGGTATTCCTGTCTCAGTGCTTTACGACCTTAACATGCCGGAAGGCTTGAATTGGAAAGAGCATGGAGATGTATTACTGGAAAAAATTAAAAATATAGTCTCGGCACTATTGCAGCTAGCTGGGAGAGAGGCAGACCCGCTTAAGAGCAACGAGCATATCTTAATCTCGCATATCTTAGAATATTGCTGGCGTAGAGGAGAGCTTGTAGATTTTAACAGATTGTTAGCCTACATTTTAGATCCCCCCTTCACTAGGATAGGAGTTATCGACGTAGACTTGTTTATACCCGAAAAGAATAGGAGGGATCTCGTAGTCGCCTTAAATAGAGTTATAGCTTCACCTACTTTCAGGAACTGGATTACGGGAATACCCCTAGACTTCGACAGTCTCTTATGGACGCCCGAGGGCAAGCCAAGGGCTGTAGTTTTCTACCTAGCTCACCTAGACGAACTGCAGAGAATGTTCGCCGTGACTCTAATATTACAAAATCTCTACGGATGGATGTTTAGAAAAACCGGTTCTTCAAGACTTAGAGCGTTGCTATACTTCGACGAAGTCTACGGCTATATACCGCCTTATCCTAAAAACCCCCCGTCGAAGCACCTCCTAATGCTCCTTCTGAAACAAGCAAGAGCCTTCGGACTAGGCGTGGTTTTATCTACTCAAAACCCGGTAGACTTAGACTATAAAGCATTAACGAACGCCGGCATATGGATAATCGGCCGCCTTCAAACGGAAAACGACAAGGCTAGAGTAATGGAGGGACTTAAGCTCGCGTCCACAGTGGCCGGGGCTAGCGTGAGGGAGAAGGAAATCTCCAAGATTATATCCTCGCTATCTAAAAGAGTTTTCCTCGTACACAACGTTCACGAGAACAGGCATTTACTGTTCAAGACGCGCTGGGCTTTATCCTTCCTACGCGGGCCTCTAACACTAACACAGATAGGAGAGCTCATGAGGGAGTTTAAAGAAGAGGCGATAATTCCTAGAGTTGATCTCAGAGCTGGGATAGAAGGTGAAGGAGGAGAATTGCTGGCTTTACCTCCCAAGATAGCGAGTTTATTCAGCAATTATTTCCTGCCAGCTCGAGAGGTAGCCGGTCTTAAGGGTGTAAAAGCCTACTATCCGGCAGTTTTCTTCGAGGCAAAAGTTTCGATAAGCAGGAGTAGACCTCCAGTGCATCACGAGGACAGGATTATATTGTTGACCGAAGCTAAAGAGAATTTAACTTTAGAGGATTTCGCGAAAGGTAGAGTCTTAGACTTGACAGCTAAGGATATTAACTATAAAGATTTCTGCTCCGACTGGAGGAAGGATTTTAGATTTTTCGAACTTCCAGATTCATACTCTAGGGCGAATTTCGCGAAGAGATTAGTGAAGATGGTAAAGGATTTCATATGTACTAACTATAGAGTGTCGGTATTTACGTATGAGGGGTTAAAGATATACTCTGAGCCCGGAGAATCCCTCTCTTCCTTTGCTGTAAAGGTTAAGAAAGTGCTTGAAGAGCTCAGAGACAAGGAATTCGAGAAGAAGAAATCGGCTTACATGAAAAAGGTGGAAAGTTTGAAAAAGAAAATACGTAGCAGAAAAGAGAAGATAGAGGTATTGAATACTGAAATCAGTGAGCTTAAAAAACTGTTAGCCGTTAAAAGCACCGACATAGTGTTTTCTGTTTTCAGGAGACGTTCTCCAGTAACGAAATTAACTACAGCGGAGAGAATTAGAGAGAGGATCAGAGTTAAAGAGAAACGGTTGAACCAGTTGGAGAGGGAGGTTAGAGAGTTAGAGAAAGAGCTAGAGCTCCTAGCTAGGGAAATGGAGAGAGAACTTGCCGATGTAATCGCGAAATATGAGGTAAAAATTGATAAATTCAAGAAGATAGACGTGAAGCCGGGTAAGAGAGAGGTAGAAGTCATTCTATCGGCTATACTATGGATTCCATTACTAGTTAGAAAAGATGATTATAAACCGCTAGCCAATTTATATACGGGCCGTTTCGCTAGCTAAGTATGACTGACAGATACGTCGGAGTTCTATACGGGGTAGCCTCGGCACTAGCCTTTTCGCTAGCAGCCCTAATGTATAAAAAAGGTTTTTCGAAGAAACTAGATGTATTCCTAGCTAATGGATTAAGAGCTGCGCCAACTTTTCTCCTACTCCTTGTCGTCAGCACGGCAATTGGAACTGTAGGTGAACTTTGCAAGGCCGAGATTATGATTTATGCATTTTTATCGTTATTTTTCGATTTAATACTCGGAGATACATTTTTCTTTTTAGCTTTAAGAGAATCTCCCTTATCGATAGCATACCCCGTAGCCTACTCCTTTTCGCTCTTCGCCGTTATCTTCTCCTTCTTATTCCTAAACGAGCCCATAACGGTACATCTATTGATATCCATGGCGGCCCTAGTACTAGGAGTATACATCATATACCGCGGCTCCAATGAGGAGAGCTTTAGGCTTAAAGGGCTCTTCTACAGCTTTCTCACAGCTCTTTTCTGGGGGTCAAGCGTTATCTTTACCAAAATGGGGCTCTACTACGCTATACCAATAAATTTAAACTTGGCGAGAACCCTAATGTTAAGTATTCTCTCGGCACCTTATGCACTATATAGGAGAGAGCAAGTTAAGAGTTTTAAAGGTTCTCTAAAATATATAGTAGCCGGGGGCTTTTTAGGGATGGGTTTAGGACCCGTACTCTTCTACTTCTCGGTAGTCAATGTAGGCGCTTCGAGAGCTTCCGTGCTCGCCTCGAGTGCGCCCATTTTATCGCTAGTTTTAGCCTCTGCGATCCTACGCGAAAAAATACAGAGAAAACAATTAATAGGGATAGTCCTAGTTATTCTATCGACTTACCTAATTTCAATCTCCTAAATTTCCAGTAGCTTTATCTGGTGATGGATATGAGCGGCGTAAAAATATTAATAGTCGTGGGTTCTCACCGCAAATATGGAAACACGACTAAACTAGCTGAGCTAGCAGCTCAGGGAGTAAAGAATGTAGGCGCCGACCCGGTAAAGATATACCTAGCAGATTTTGAAATAAAGCCCTGTATTGGTTGTGTAAGCGACGACCAGTTGGCGTGCAGGTACCCGTGTATTATCGAAGATGATATGCGGAAAATCTACGAGATGGTGTTGGGGTGTGAAGGGCTTATAGTGACGACGCCAATATACTGGTACGCCCCAAACGGACTGGTAAAGAATTTCATTGACAGGCTAACTGTTTTCGAAAATATGATCTATGTGACTGGAAGGAGTTGGGTTGAGGGTAAGGTTGCTGGCGTTATAGCAGTTGGGAACGATAGTGGAAGCATACAAGTTATAGCGAATCTTCAGGCTACTTTAAATTCGATGGGTTTTGCCATACCTCCATGGGCTCTAGCCTATTATCACAAGATGGGCGATGTATTAGAGGACGACAATGCATGTATGGACGCTTATAACGTTGGAAGGGTAGTAGCTTTAATGGCTAAGATGTTAAAAGAAAATCGTATAGAGGAGTGGTATGAGAATGCTCCCGAAGCTGTTAGAAAGGCTAAGGAGAGAGCTAGGCTTGAAATTAAAAAATATGAAGGCGAGTTGACCGAGAGATTAGCTAAATTTAAGCGTTTTAAAGAAACTTTCCTTTCTTCAAGTAATAAAGGAGTAAGGCCGAAAGAGTCTTAGCATCTCTTATACTACCATGTTTAATTAATTCGAGAAGTTCATCTTCCTTAAGCTCTAAAATTTCTATTTCTTCGTCGATTTCAGGAGATTCCTTGCCGGGAATGAGGTCTTCGGCTAGAAAAGCGTGCAGTACTTCGCTGGTATAGCCAGGGGAGGCATAAAAGCTGCCCAGAGGCTTCAGTTTTCCAGCTTTATACCCGGTCTCTTCTTCTAATTCTCTTTTAGCGCAAGTAACAGGATCCTCTCCCTCTTCTATAGTCCCAGCGGGCAGTTCTAAAATACTGCCCCTCACCGCAGGCCTATACTGTTTAATCATTATGATTTTCCCATTTTTTACCGGTAAAATGACGACTGCGCCTGGATGTTCTACTATCTCAGCCGTGTATACTCCCTTCTTCCCAATGATTTCCTCAACTACGACCGAGATTTTCTTACCTTTAAAAACCACTTTTCTCTCTTTAACTGCCACATACTACCTAGAAACTCGGATGGTAAAAAAGATGTTGCATTTAAACGTCTGCTATTCCTCTACCTCTATTATCCAGACGCGTTTACCGTCTCGCTCTACCCTTCTGACAGGAACTCCGTATTTTAAGCTAAGCTCTAGCATCTTAAACATCTCGAGATCTTCAGTTCGCTTTTTTGCTGATTTTAAGAGAAGCTTCTCTGCCTTTACTATTTCCTTAGCTTTCCTGGCTAAGAGCGAGACTTCGCGTTTCTCCTCGCTTCTAGCTGATACCTTTAGAGCTATTTTCTTCAAAATGTTAATCATTGCCAACCACCTTACACAAGGATATGTGGACGGTTATTCCGTCCGTATTCTTTAATTCCAGACATGCGAGTCCGCTAATTTCAAGCGGGGCTTCAACTCCTATCGGAAGGTAAACAACATCCTTTTCCTGTCTTCCGCATTGAGGAAATATCCAGAAAGGTTTCTCCAGAATTAGAATCTCTTTTTCGATCCTCAACGTGTTACCCCTGAAATCGTATATGCCAATTATCTGGCTACCGGGGTTCTTATACACCGTGCATATATCGCAGATCAGCTGGGCGACAGCACTCCTGTAATAGGTCGGAGGCTCGGAGATAGAGAACGTCGATAGAACTACCGCAAGCGAGAATAGAAAAGCCGTGACGTAAATGACGTAGGCTGTATTCACTCTCTTATCACCACCTTCAAGCCATACTCGTCGACGAGATAATACTCAGTATAGCGGGCCGGGAAACCCACGTCCCACATTCCTCCTCCCCTATACGCTATATCGGCAATCTTGGCCGAGTCTTCCAATAGCGGGTAGGCTATGATAGAACCCCACTGGGGGGCGGTGTAGTTATGGTAATAGAGAAGCGAATAGCCCTTATACAGTAGTTTTTCCCCGTGTAGATCTTTAACATAAAAGCCCTTAAACTTCCATTCCCAATACGCTTCAAAGGATACCGAGTTATTATAGAGAGTGAAGTACCAAGCATAACCGCGCTGTCCCGAGACCAAAGTAAAATTACATCTATAAGAGATAGATGGAAGGCTAATCTTAGTCTCATTAGCCAAATCGTAGAGAAGGGCTAGCAAACTGTCCATGTCATATTTTCGATTACTCCAGTGTAGCCTAGCCACGTGGATAAGCTCCGCCGACTGTAATTCCCCTACGTACTCGAGAAGGTTTGGACTAGGCTTTTTGAGATACCCAGCCGTGTGTAGTAGGACGGAGGCTAAGAAGGTCACGGCCAGAAGTAGAGCTTGACCCCTACGGTTCAACGCCCACCACCACCACTCTAGGGGAGAGTGTTCCATTATAGCCGAGCCATATGACCCTAAAGCTGTAAACTCTGCTAGAGTTCCTGAAGTAGGTTACTAAGCCTCCATTATCGACGTAGACGGCGCTGGGCACTACCTCTGCCACGTACTCCGCTAATCTCCCAGTGTAGGGTAGCGAATCCGATCTTAACAGGAGCCAAGCTAAAGCCCTATTCACCGAGTATACGTGGAGTGAAGGAGGATTATGGATTATGGTCGCGTGGAAGTACGCGCTAAAAATAATGAAAACTACCGAGATAGCTATAGCCTCTAAGGCTCGCATGGCTTCACGATCACCTCCTCATCAACGGTCTTTTCTACTTCTAGGCAGGATCCGCCAGCGTAGCCGCGAGCCGGAATCCCGTAATTTTCTAGTGTAGAACTGTTGAAGGCGGTCGGGTAGGGCAGGCATGTCTTGAGGCTAGATCCAGGTCTGAGTGAGAGGATGGAGACGTTTACTAACTCTAAAACGTAACTTTCATACGCGTTGTCGCTGTTTGATAATAGCGAGTAGCCTAACTGTAGCGTACAGGCTAAAGCTAGAATCGAAGCCGTGAAAATCAAAACTTCATCTAGGTTCATCGTTAAAACTGTGAAAAAGAAGATATAAGGGAGTTAGAAGGTCAGAGTAACCTGCCTTATCCTTATCTTTTTAAACCCGCTAAAAGCCGCTACTTTACCGCCATCTATTAAAATAGAGGCTTCTTGAACGTAGACTACGATCTCGTCTATCCTCTCCTCGTAGAGAACCAACTTATGCGTGACTCCAGTACACACCGGTTTAACATAAGTTATTATCACCTCGTCACCTTCAGCTTCTATGTAGACGCCAGTGCAGATTGCGGTGTGAGTTCCGTTAGAGTACAGACTATACAGCTCCTTCCTGCGCTCAAAGTTTTCCACCGGGATACAAGGAGAGGAATCAACGGGCGCTACTATCCAAGTCTCCGTTACCACTATCCTCCTGCATCCATTCTCGACGCATACTTCGACCACATGTTCCTCTGCGATGACTTCGACTTCAAAATTAAGAAATATGGATTTATCTGAGTAGAGCCTCTCTCTCAACTCTACGAATTCTCTAAAACTCGCCTTTTTTACTGGTGGAGCTAAACGGCCCGCTGTTAGGGTCAAGGCTATAGCTGAGGACACGATTAAAGCAAGCACTATCAAAAGTTGGGAGTTTACGCTCATAATCTCACGCTCGGAACCACGAGTAGCAAGTTCTTAGTCCTAGAGTGTACGAAAAACACTGTGATTCTCCTAGGCCAAGTTATGTCAACATCTAAATCTACGATATAAAGCGTATAATCATGCTTTGACTTGACGCCTGCGTCCTCATAAATTCTCCCATCCCATTCGGTGAGAACATCTACTTTTACACATGGACAAAGCCACGAGTACCTAGGTAGCGCAGTTTCGTTAAGCAGTGTCCACTTGAAAACTAAGTGCAGCGGCTTCTCCCTTATCTCTAAGAGTTTCATCCCCACAGGTACGATATAGATGTCCTTTTCCTCGCTGAAGGGAACTACATTTACGGGCGACCCTAGAGGACCTGACCATCTAACCCTAGCTTTAAGCATTGTCTGTCTAAGCCCATAGCGTTGAATAAGCTGCTTATAGGGTATGTAAATATCGCAGAAAACGCTTCCATTTCGAACACCGTAGAATTTGTAGCCTTTTCCTAATTTTTGAGCGAAAACTATGCTATCTCCTTCCTCTAGTGTAAACCAAGTGTCTTGATGGGGGGGTTCTGGCGATAAGTTTAGCTCACGCGGCGGCAAGTACCTATAGTAGGCCTCCCAAACAACGTAAACTCCGTATCTATCATAAAAACACCAGAGAGTAAAGTTAAGAGAGGATACAACGATAGTTTTCGACCAAGTTATTGGCCTTCCCTTTCCACGTTCTGAATGTCCTCTCCGAGTCCTGGTATTATTGTACCACGTTATAGTTAAGTTATAAACAGCATAAGTAGTCCATTTTTCTTTGTCAAAAACTTCATCGCACTGTTTCGCGCACGAATTCTCAATGCTTGGAGTCCAAGCTGAAGCGCCTAGGAAATACCAACCCTTAAACCTGCCGCTGATTACTTCTGGATATTTCCTCAAATCTTTAACAGAGATATGCATCGAGCTCCGCTGAGGTATAAATGGTTTCCTAACGAGTAAAGTTAAATTATCTAAGTTAATGTAGGAGTATTCGCTCATGTCTCGAGCTACCACTAACGCCTTCAGCTTCCTTTCGATATTGAAATGAGGAGTAACTTTTATCGTGTAGATCCCAGAGTAGGGCAACGTTATATTAACAGATTCCCCCGGTATAAGCCATTCACCCTCCAACCTTGCGCTACCGCCATTGCCGCCATCTTCTTTAGAGTAAAAGACTACCGCTCTAGTAATTTTCTCGACTACGACTTCTACAAGTTCATTTTCGATTTCTTCGCCATTTACCAACCAGTGAGAGAATGAATACTTCTCACCGTCTACAACGAATAGGTCGGGCGCTTTTAAAGAGATTATTATTCCGTCTTTAAGTCCCTCAAGGACAAAATCTGTATAATTCTGGAAACATGAATCCCCATACCAGATAGATATCGGTACGTTCTTCACAGGATAGGATTCCACAATCAACTTAGCAGACTGCTTATAAACCGCCACTACTAGGCCCTTGTTCGCGACTCGACTAGGACACGAGAACTCCCCTGGATTCTCGTATTTTTCCCTCCACTCTCTATGCTCAGGTATTTTATACATCCACTTATCGAAAACCCAAACCGTTCCATTATAGAAAACTTGGCTAGGGGCGCTCAGGACAACGGTTAAACCATCATCCACAGGAGATTCTCTATACAGGGTGAAGTTTGTATATTCGCTACCTGAACCTACATTACCTTCATAACTAATCAAAACTGGTATATTAGATTCCACTTTCAACCTATACCAGAAGTAAAATCTAGTATAGTAAACTGTAGCCACGTACTCCGCGTCGTTTGGGACGAAAACTTGAATAGTGTTATTCTCATACCACTTAGCCTTATAGGTCCATTCCGGCCTTAAGCTCCAATTTATAAAATGTCTAACCCTATTCGATGTGACGTATTTTAGGGGGGCTGTAAGCACAACGAAAAAGCTACTATCTGTTGTGCTTTTCCTAGAGATAATGAAGGGCGTAGTATAAGTACCCTCCCAATAGCCGGAGACGTTTATCGGAATGTGATATATCACGTGTCCATATTCGTCTTTTGATCTAACGTTTAACTCGCTATACTTTGCATTATCACCTCCTCCACCTCCTCCACCGCCCCCATCATCGCCATCTTCGGTTTTCTCAATAGAGTATACTTCAATACTCGCAACTACATCTATAACCGCTATATCATAACCGTAGAGATCTCCACCATCGGCTTCAGCCCATAGTTCCACGTTAAAGGTCAAGAAGTCCGATTCTCCGGTAGAGCCCGTGAGCGAAAAAGTACCGCTCACCTGAGCGTGCCCGCCTATTTCCGCCCCATCATGGCGGAAAAACTTAGTGTTAAACCATCCAGCGGCTACGTGACCGTGTTCGTCGTACACGCTGTACTGGATTTGGGCGACATACCTAAAGGTAACCCTATACGTCGAATTAGGCTCTAACCCCCCTATTTTAATCTCTTTTACCATAATGTCGGCATGGTCTTCGTAGTTAGGAGTATACGCGTGAACATGAAATGTTGTAGAAGACGAGGCAGTGTCGAGCGAAGCCGGGGTTATAACTATAAGCAGAAAGAGTAAGAAGAGAAAAATTCTGGTCTTTCTCAGTATTAACCACCCCCGTACTCAAACAATGATTCTCTGAAATCTACAAACCCCCTATCGTAACCAAAGACGTAGATGCCCATTACGTATCTATCTTGGAATTTCTCCAACGGAAGAAAGTTCCGAGAAATTATCTCCAATACGCAAATATCTATCTCCTCTCTAGCTTTTCTCTCGCGAATAAGTGCTAGATATTCCAATCTAGGGGCGCCACGCCCATTGAAGAAAAACCACTTTTTCACAGCGTAGCCGCTCCCCCCTATTCCCGAGTACCAATAGCCGATGGCTACTACGGGAGTTTCTAGAACTCTCCCAACGTCCACGCCTTCATCTAAAACTAAGAACAACATAAGATCCTCCATAACTCCTTCGTCGCCCCTCACCTTTGAAGAAACGCGGGCTTTTACGCGAGAGATTTTAAGCCATCCACCGCAACTCTTGTTATACAACGGCAGAGGTTTCCTTAAAGGTACAAATACGTATCCTCGCTTAAACTCTATATATCCCTCTTTTATATGGACGTAATCTCCCTCAAACTCGGTCAGTGGAACTGCATTTTCAAAATCTAATAATTTCGCTAAAGGTAGCTTACTACAACTCCTAGCTTTAACCAGGAAAACGGGCTCAATTCTAAGATCGTGCTCACACCTTAAATTGAGCGGATTTTCACCATATATCTTCTCATCAATTTTCCAATAGCTAAAAGTAAATTTATGAGATGAATTTTCAAAATCATAAGCTAACACTTTTACATAGCTCCCTTTAGTAAAATTTAGTATGACGATACCTGTATAGTTAACATCGTTAATGTTAATAATGCATCCTTCGCGAAGTTGAAGAATTACCCAGCAAGTCTCCTCGCTTAATTCACGCCTTTCGTCTCCTTCTCCAACCTCGACTTGCTGAGAATCACCGATAGAGCATAGCTTGTGGCTCGGCAATAGCAATAGAACTAGTGTAATAGTTAACAGAGTTATCATCATTAACAAAGTTGTCCTTTTCATACTCCCCGCCAGATATGTGAAAAATAGTAAATAAGAGAAGCATTGCAAGTTTTACCTCGCTTATTTACTATTCTTCACATACCATAGGGGAAGATGATCAAGGTCTGTGTAACGTCTGGGTGCAAGGGCGGCACTGGAAAATCAACTATTTCAACACTCTTAACGGTGTTATACGCCGGCGTGGAAAAAAGAGTGATCCTTATAGATACCGGCACCAAAGGCAATTGTTCTCACATAATACTGAACAATCCACCACCACCATATCTCGGAGACGTCATATTACCAGGGAATATAACAGAGGCTATTCTCAAATGCGAAATGGCTATCGGAGATAGGAACGTCAATTTCTACTTAATACCCAACAACGGGCAGTTGCCGGAAGTCTCAAGCGAAACCATCGAGAGATCCTTTAGAAAAATCGAGAAATACTTTGACATAGCTATACTCGATATTCCAGCATACCAAAACGAAGAATACTACTCTTTCATCGACGTATGCGATATAGCAGTCCTAGTTTACAACCCAAACCGCTTAATTATAAACTCCGTCAGCAAGGCATACACTGGGAAATGCGTAACCGTGCCTGTACTGAATAAATACCTAGGCATCGAAAAATACCGTAACTTAATAAAAGAAATTCATGGCAAGTGTCTTGTCGTACCATTTGACCCCTACCTCTCGCTGCTTTCGCCCGAAAATCTAGTTAACGCCTTACTTAACCTTTCTCGCAAAACGCAGGAAGTCTTGGTTGAGTTAGCGCTTGAAGTGCTAAAGCCCTATATCGGAAGTCGAAGACGCGAACCCGTCAGGAGTTTCCTTAAAATAGGCACTGTTTTGAGGCGTTAAATATGCGAAGGTCTTTTCAGCTACTAGAGAAAAAGCTAGCTAAGGTAGAGAGTAAAAAAGAACACAAAGTGAAAGTAAAGCTGAGAAAACCTGCTATCCAAGTAAGCGGGGACGGCATAGCTGAAATAGCTAAAACATTAGAGGTAAAGGAGTATATGAAGATAGTTACCTGTGAAAGCGGCAAGCTAGTGTTCAACGAGGACGCCGTCTACCTGTATCCCTTAAAAAGGGAATCGATATGGGGGGCTTTAGCCCCTATAATAGAGCTTCCCGATACACAGGAGGTGTTTATAAGGGGGGACAGAGTCTGGGCTACTATTAGAGGTAAGAGATATAGAGTTTTAGTAGAAGACTTTGAGCCTGAGAAAGTCATTAATAAACTCGTTATAAAATCGGGAGCCCAGATAGATTACTCTAAGCCTCAATCAGAAGCTGAAATAGGAAACTGGAGGCTCTACTTTAAGCTACCACTAATAAGCGGCGATATAGAAATGACAGCCACGAGGGTAGTGGGCGTCCCTAGTCTTAGCGAAATGGTAGACCCGATTTTAGCGGCTAGGCTTATAGCGGTAGTTTTAAAACCCAGCGTGGTAGCTATAGTTGGCCCCGCGGGCTCAGGCAAAACTACGCTTTTATCCAGCTTGTTAAACGAGATAGTCTCCCTCTACCCCCACCTAAGGATTTCAGTAGTCGAACAAGTGAGAGAAATTCGAGTAAACGGGGGTAACGTAGCCTACAGCAAGGCGGGTCCTGCCACCCCCATCACCACCTTAATTCGACAAAGCATGCGCTACGAAAGGCCCGATATCCTAGTGCTGGGAGAGCTTAGGGGGGAGGAGATATGGAGTTGGGTTGAAGCTGGCAGGTTAGGAATAGCCGCGCTCACCACCTATCACTCGCCTAACGCAGAAAAGGCAGTTTTCAGTATGGCCGAGTTAATGAGACAGAATATACATGATGCCACCGTTGAAACAGTACTGCGATTAGTGGATTGTATTGTAGTTATGAAGAAATACTTAGTTGAAGGCATTATTCGCAGAGAAGTAGAAGGTGTTTACCTCAGCCATAGCGGGAAATTAATCGCTCTTTACGAGAAGGGAGTTCATATGTCAGAAGAAAATTTCAAGAGATTATTCCCCGAGAAAATTATGGTTGGAAACTTCGACCTTGTATATTTGAAGTTTAAAAGAATATTTGGAGTTTTCGAATTTTAGCTGCTTTTATACTTTAATGAACCTAGTTTTCGGAGGTGAGTAAATGAATAACGTGGGAGGAGTCCCCCCGATAGTCGTGGTTCTAGTAGTAGTCGCCTTTCTAGTATCGGCGGCTCTAGTATCTTGGTACGTCATAGCCACAACTAGCAGCGCGGTGAGGAAACCCCTAGTTTACGCGGAGCCCGGAGCCTATATCGTAGGCTCTAACCTCTATGTAACCTTACGCAACGATGGAACAGAGGACTTTAACGGCTTAATCACCGTAGTGCTATCTAACGGAGCAATCGGTAGTCAAAGCGTGGCCATAGCTAAAGGAGAGGCTGTAAACGTCGTGATCGAATTAAGCGGCGGCACATTTACGGCGGGCGAGAGCATCCCGGGAATAATCAGAACACCTGGTGGGGAACAGAAGATAACTGTCGAGGTTTTAGGCTAGGTGAAACTCTAAATGCCCAATTTTTTTAAAATTTTTCAATGGATTAAAAGTGAAAACGAGGCTCTCCCCCTCTACATACTCCTGGCATCTTCTCCTCTTCCTCCTTTAACAACTCTAGACAAGCTAAAGAGTATGGGTAAGCTAGAGTACATAGAAGATATAGACTCCATACTCACAGAGAGGTTTGACGGTAGTTACAGTGAACGTTTTAGAAAAGTTCTAAAGGCCGCTATAGAATCTCAGATTTCCGGAGATAGAGACATACTAGTGCGATATTTCGAACAGGAATTAAAAGGTATAGAGGCTAGTCTTGAGTTGGCGGATTACAACATATCCCAGTTCTATCAGTTTATCTCTGTTTTTACCACGCTGATGCCGAGTATAATCGCGAGCGTATTATTTTTTACAAACGCCGAAACAGCACTTATATCACTACTGATTTTCTCTATCCTAGCGATACCAGCCAGTTTTATAGGATTAACGATATACCCCCTAGAAATGCACCTGCCTATGCGCGAGAAAAAATATCTAGCGCTATCTCTCTTTATCCCCACAGGATACGCCACGCTAAGATACCTAGGCTTCGGTAAACCTCTCTTAGCTTCTCTAGCGTTTTCTCTCCCCCTATCCATCTTACTATATTTAGACGTTAAAAAACTGGAAAGCATACTCGAAGAAGTCTTATCCTTGACCAGAAGAGCTGCGTCCTGCCCTTTTAATCTATTCAAGTGTTTAAGGATAGACGATCCAGACTATTTACTTAGTGAGAAATGGTACGGAGTAGCTAAAGCTTCCGCAACAGCTCTCTACTTCCTAGCATTATACAGCGGTGCTAACATAAGAGAGTACGTTCAAAGGCTCGAAACCTTTACAAGCAGGTATTACGAAGCTTTCAAGAAGTTAAGGTCTAAAACTTTAGTCATGCTAATCTACGCTTTCATAGAAGCGGGAGTAGTCGCCCTAATATACGGCATCCTATTAACAATTCTCAGATACTTTTCATCGCTTCCAATCGTAGGCTATCCAGGAATCTATATCCCTAGTGGAGAAATAGTATTAAAATTAGAAAATATTCTAGACTTGGTGCTAAGCCTAAACTCGATTTCCCTCTCCCTATCTACTGCGTCGAGCAGAGAGGGAAACCCCCTATATGCCTTCCTCTACCTACCTTTCATCTCCCTCTTAATGTTGGCGGGCTTTGAGATCGCGTTGCTAATAACTCCGAGCCTATTAGGTGTTGCCGCTTGAGGTTGGACGCTGTAGCAACAGTCGCGGTATTCGTCGTGGCTCTAGCATCTATGCTTTTCATCTACGTAAACGCCAGATACGCAATGATTAGGTATAGTGTGGAAGCGTGGAGGTGTGCTGAAATTCAGGCAGATAAAATCCTAGCCGGGAAGAGTTTCGACTCTATCGGTTCTATAAAGGTAAAATTTCTCTATTGGAACATGGCGATCAGAGAGCGAATTGAAGAGAGTGATATCCCCCCTATAGGCTGCGCCTACACTTATAGGATAGGCGAGAATGGAGCCCTAGTATATGTAAAGGTCTGCCCCTGTAGGATATGCAAACCCTAAACTTTTTTTCTGGATCTTACGATAAAATTCTGTGGCGTCGTTTAAGCTTTTATGTCTGAAGTGTGGAAGAGAATATCCTTTAGAATCTAAGGCGTGGAAGTGTGACTGTGGAAGCCATTTAGATATATTAACGCGTGTAGAGGAGAGCGCGGATTACTTCGATAAGATAAAAAACCGTGTAGATGGCATGTGGAGGTATAGAGAGCTACTTCCTGTGGAAAAGGAGAGTATAATATCGCTAGGTGAAGGATGGACTCCAACGGTAGAGAGAAAGTATAAGGGGGTCTTCTTACTGTTTAAGCTAGACTATCTAAACCCTACAGGCTCATTTAAGGACAGGGGCGCTTCCACTCTTATCTCTCACCTAGTCAGAATAGGGATTAGGGAGATAGTTGAGGATTCCTCAGGCAACGCGGGAGCGGCTATGGCTGCCTACTCGGCGGCAGCAAGTATAAAATGCCGGATTTTCGTGCCTAAAAACGCTCCTAAAGCTAAAATCTTGCAGATAAAAAGCTACGGCGCTGAAGTAGTTCAGATAGGAGGAGATAGAGCACGCGTTCACGAAGAGGCTTTAAGGACTGCTGAAAAAAGCTTCTACGCAGGCCACTTATGGAACCCCTTCTTTATAGAAGGCTTAAAGACCATAGCATATGAAGCCTACGAGCAGAAAGGAGACGTAGACGCGGTTATAGTCCCGATAGGTAGCGGAGGGCTAGCCCTAGGCGTTTATAAAGGGTATAAAGACCTCTTTGAAATGGGAGTTATAGAGAAAATGCCCCGTATATACGGGGTTCAGGCAACGGGCTTCACTCCCGTATATGAGATTCTACATCCAAACTATAAAGCTGGAAAGATGTGTAAAGTTTTGGCAGATGGGATAGCTGTACCCGATCCCCCCAGGAAGAGGCAAATAGCTAATAAGATAAAAGAGACGGGAGGAGACGTGGTTGTAGTTGATAACGATGAGATAATTAGGGCTCTACGTACGCTGGCTAAGTGGGGGTTATTCGTCGAACCTACATCTGCCACAGTTCTAGCAGCTTTCGAAAAAATGCGAGAGAAGGACGTGATAAGTATGGGAGAAAGAATTCTTATGCCTCTTACCGGCTTCGGGCTTAAAGCAATAGACAAAATCGCCACTTTAGCTTAGCAGTTAAGCTTTTAACCCCCTCGTCGTTCACTTAAATATGGAGAAGAATAAGTTCCTAGTATTGTCTTGGAACGAGTTCTACTGGGATATATTCGACTTGGGGAGGAGAATAGAGGAAAGCTATAAGCCTGATATTCTCATAGCTATAGCGAGGGGAGGGTGGGTCGTAGGAAGGATAATCTCCGATTTGCTTGAAGTAAACAAGGTGGCTAGCATAGGCGTGAAATACTACAGAGATATAGGCGTTCGCGATGTTAAGCCAGAAATAGTACAGCCTTTATCCATAGACGTTAAAGATCAAAAAATCTTAATAGTAGATGATGTGGCCGACACGGGAGACACCATAGAGCTTGTCAGAGATTATGTGTCGAGGGGGGAACCCCAGGAAGTGAAGGTGGCTGTGGTATATGTAAAGCCGTGGTGCAAAGCTAAAATCGACTACTACGTCAAAAAGACCGATAAATGGATAGTCTTTCCGTATGAACAAATGGAGACCATAAGCTATTTAGTTAAGAAGATGAGGCTTAAAGGGTTAGAAGAGAGTGAAGTCTATACGGCTATCGTAGATTTAGGTTTTGACAAACTTGTAGTGAAGAAAATTTTAGGACAGCTTAAGTCATAATTGTTAAAAATTTTGAACAGGAGAAAAAATTTATTTCGTAAAAACGTATACCTCCACATGTCAAAGAAAACAACTATCCTGATTATAGTCGTTGCCGCGCTTTTAGGAATACTCTTCCTGGGATTCTTAGCTTTCCTGCAATACTTACTGCTAGGCGGCTACACGCCATATCTTCTAGAAGCTAAAAAACCCGCTTTACCGGTTCCTATGCCTGCGGTCGGAACTGTGCGAGGGCCGGAGCTTGTCGAGACCGGAGCCGCGGGTGGAATGGAAGTCCCTCCCCAAAAGCTGGAGGAAACCCCTTACAGGAAAGTAATATACGAAGCCTATCTTAAGCTTAAAGTGGAGAATGCGGAGGAGAAAGCTAGAGAGGCGGAAAGCATAGCTCTAAAATATGGAGGCTACGTGGGAAATCTACAGGTTAGCGGGAACAGAGCTAGGGTAACGCTCAGAATCCCCACAGAGAACTTCTACTCAGCGCTCAATGATGTAAGAAATCTTGGAGAACTCGAAGACGAAAATATCAGAGCTATAGACGTAACCGAGGAGTACATAGACTTAGTTGCAAGGTTGAACAATTCGAAGAATGTGGAAAGACGTCTATTGGCGCTGCTCGATAAAGCTTCTACGGTGGAGGAAATACTAAAAGTGGAAGCCCAGCTTAAAGTAATTAGAGAAGAAATAGAGAGATTGACTGCTAAGCTCAGATATATAGAAAACAGAATTGAATACTCCACTATAGTAGTGGAGTTTGTAGAGCCGGAGAAAGTGGAGATCAAGTGGCCTTCACTTAACATATTGGAGGCTATAGCGAAGGGACTAGCCAGCATGTACGCGGTCATATACGCGCTCATTGTGATAGTTTTCGCCTTAATCCCATTAGCGGTTTTAGGAGGCTTCATCTATCTAGTCTACAAGCTCTACAAGAAGCGATTTTCGAAAACCAAGTAACTCTTATTTATAACCACTAACATAGACTCATGGAGATCAAATGGCGAACAGACCCGTTTTAAGAATAGCCCTAGTCTACTGCGATAGAGCTCTAAGACTGTGTAAAGCCGCCAGAGAGCTAGCCGCTAAAGGAGAACACAAGAGAGCCGCCGAAATATGCCTCTACATATCTACCCTATGCATAAAAAGCCCAAATCCCATATGTCATAAAGAATCAGAACTCTGTAAAGCTAGCGCAGAAGCAAGATTGAAGGGGGATATAGAGCTTGCAGAAAAACTTTGTCAAGAATCTAGGCGTATATGCCCTAAAAACTATGAGATAAAAGGATTGTAATATGGGCGAGCTCCTAGATATTATAGTTATAGGAGCGGGCCCAGCCGGACTCTCTAGTGCCGAAAAATTAGCGGAGAAAGGTTTTAGAGTACTTGTTCTTGAAAAAGAGGAAAAGCCTAACTATGAGAAGCTTTGCGCCGGCTATATACCTGCTCCCATATTCGAAATCTTCGATATTCCGAAATCCCTGGTGGACTACCCGGTTAGAGGCTTAAAGATGATCACTAGGGACGATGAGTGGATTGTGGAATGTGACGACATAGCGGGGTACAATGTGAATAGAACAAGGCTAGCCGAATACTTAGCCAGTAGGATAGAAAAGAAAGGCGGTGAAGTCCTGACGAGTACCACAGCATTAAGGATCGAAGAGGGCGAAAGCGAAGTTGCTGTAGCTTGTAGAGATAGGAGTTTTAAAGCTAGAGTAGTTATAGCCGCGGATGGAGCGTACTCTAAGATAGGGGGTAGAATTAGAGGAAGATTTAAAATTCAAGATCTCGGGTTGACGATTCAGGTAAAATCCGCTCCAAGTAGAAGACTCACCGAGTTGACGTCCAAACTCAACATTATATTCCTAGGCGGGGAATTCTCCCCCTTCGGCTATGCGTGGATTTTCCCTAAAAAGAACCACGTAGACGCCGGCTTAGGGGCTTTAGCCTCCAAAACTAAAGGATCGGATTTAAGAAAATATCTGGATAGAGTGCTGGAGTACTACGAGTTGAAGAGAATATCCAAGGATAGGTACGCCCCAGTACCCCTAATCGGCCCCTTAAAGAGAATAGCTAAGGGTAGGATAGTGTTAGCAGGCGACGCGGCAGGACACGTATCCCCCCTAACGGGAGAGGGCGTAAAATTCGCTTTGATAGCCGGAAGTATGGCGGCCGAGGCAGTAACCGCGTACCTTAAGGGAAAAATCCCCCTTCATAAACTAGAAAAACAATACTTATCTAAACTCGAGAAAAGCTTCTACAAGAGGTTTAGGCTAGAAAAACTCATATTAAAAATGTTCAAAGAAAAGAAGCTAACATCCAGCAAATTGCTTAAAGACCGGAAAATGAGAAGGATAATAGCGGAGCTCTACCTAGATAAAAGAGATATTCAGAAGCTAGTGCTAGCTAGTCTGCCTAGAATCTTTAAAATCCTTCTTTAAATAACTGGTCAGCCTCTCCTGCTCCACTAAAAGCCTCAACAGCACGGACCGCTTATAGACCCTTCTGAAGTCCGTGTGTAGTTTCGAAGAAATATACTTTAAAGCTTCCTTTAAGCCATCGAATACGAGGGGTTTCCCCTTAAGAGCGTTTCTAACGCTCTCCCTTATCTGCCAAGAACCTACAGGCGCATAATAATCCGGCGTAACCTCTCTAAAAGCTACTACCGAAGCCTGACGCCTTATCCTGAAGAGGTATTCGAGAACCGGAAACCTTATAGCGTAGTAGCCTCCGTCTACCTCCGGCTTCTTAGCTTTACCGTCGAAAAGCTCGTAATTCTCCACTATTAAAGCCTCTCCCTCCCTCACCCAGACGCTCCTAGGAAGCCATATTTCTATCATCTCGAAACTCCAACTTCCAGGCGTGAAAAGGAGCAGGTATCTATTCCCTACGTACTCGGCGTGAAAAACTACGTAACTCCCGTATTCTCTGAAATTTCTCACTCTCTTCACTAGCTGATCGCCTAGAATTTTATCGACGGCTGTTATAGCCCAGCGAGTCGGAACTATTCTCCTAAACCTACGCTCGCCCAACAACCCTAAACTGAAAAGCCTAACTATGTGATAAAACGAAACTCCATAGCGGTAAAGCTCAACTGACGCAGTTCTAGCATCCACATCCACATCTGAGACTATATAATCAACTCTTCTAGGTACCTCAGGATTGCCGATAACCTTAATGTTTAAAGCCTCAGCTCTAGGCCCTATAGGCGCGACGACGCCGTCGAACCTAAGGCTTACCACGGGAGGCTTTCTAAATAAAGCTTCTGTTTCGACAGGTAGCCTCGATAGGGCTATGTTCTGAAGCTCCTCTAATAATCTGTTTTTGGGGATTTTAGCGTCTATCTTAACGTTAGCATGGAAGCTCGAGAAAATCATTGAGGAGCGAAGCTTAATGATATCCTCTAAGCTCTTCCTACCCCACCAGTCTTCCGGTGAATCGTATTCTCTAGCCTCCAACCCTACTACGAGCGGAATATTCGCCCCTAGTCTAATATACGGGTAGCCCCGCTCCCCCACTAGGATCGAGGGAGGAGTAGAACCGTACACGCTTCTTCTCGGGAGTCTCTCAGCGATTTTATATGACGCGGAGAGTCTAACGAGTATAGGGCACCTAGACCTCCCACAGAGCCTCCTAGAACCCTTACACTTAGCGCAAAGGCTAGGGTCGATTTTTACCGGCAAAACGACCCCCATTAGGATTTCACGACATACATAAACGACGGAGGAGCTATCCTTTCGCTTTTACATTTAGGACACCTAGAAGGTCTCCTTAACCTGCCCAAATCCTTAAAAACAAAACCACAGCTAAGACATCTGGGGGGAATCATAGCTATATACTCTCTCCCTCCACTCTTCCTATAGATGGTTTTAGCTACATGTCCTAAATCCTCATAGAGAGATTTAGCTTCTCTAGGATTCAACCCCAGAAAAGCCGCCAGTTCATTGACGCTTAAGGGCCTATCGCTGTTTTTTAAGATTTCAATTATCCTTTCTCTCCTAGATTCAAAACTATTCATCGCTGATTCCCAACTTCTCCAATATCTTATCGGCTATACGCATAAAACTCTTAGAAACTTCCGAATCAGGGCTTTCTACTAAAAACGAAACTCCTTTATCAGAAGCCTCCGCCACGAGAGGGTCTATAGGAATAGAGCCTAAAAAGTCAACTCCAGCTTCTTTAGCCACTTTTTCTCCGCCGTTCCTGCCGAAAATATAGTAAACTTCGCCACACTTAGGGCAACGGAAGTACGACATATTCTCTACAATCCCCAAGATGGGAATGTTCAATTTTTTAGCGAATGAAATAGCTTTCTTCACTACATGTTGGGAGACTAGAGAGGGTATGGTGACTATAACGGTTCCGCTTATCTCGGGTATGAACTGAGCAACACTTAGAGGTTCATCGCCTGTTCCCGGCGGTAAGTCAGTAAGTAAGAAATC
This sequence comes from uncultured Thermofilaceae archaeon, assembly GCA_964501905.1. Taxonomy (GTDB): domain Archaea; phylum Thermoproteota; class Thermoprotei; order Thermofilales; family B69-G16; genus B69-G16. Next base: position 50,223 of record CAZCTW010000004.1, read on the forward strand.
CTGATGCCCCCACGCTACTTTACTTAGAAACTCCATAATAGCCCTGCTTTTCAAAGGACCCCGCCAAACCACGGGGGTATCCTCGCTGGGCAACATAAAATCTAAAGAGACTACGCTAATACCTTCTTTGACTAAAACGGGGAATATGCCCATAGGTCCACCATACATAGTGTTCCCCTCCACTCCCAGCATCTTAGGTATGCTAGGGCCATGAAGGTCGGCGTCGAGAACGGCAACTTTATACCCTTTTAGGGAGAGAGCTACGGCTAAGTTGGCGGTAACCATGCTCTTGCCGACGCCGCCCTTACCGCTCATTACCATTATCTTATACTTTACGCCGCTCATTCTCTTCTTTATAAGCTCCATAGTTTCGCTTAGCGGAGTAAATTTCGTGGTTTTGCTCATTTTTAACACCACTTTTAGAGTTAGGAAACGAGGAGAATTTATCCTTTATGCTAAACAAAAAAGGATTTATTCTTTTATAGCGAAAACACTGGGCACAACTTCGTTTAGAAAATGCTCTATGCCGTAAACCACGCTATAAAATTCAACCCTAAAATTCTCAAAATCTAAAGCCCGAGTAGCGGTCTCAGCGTGTACAACTACGTCGTCCCCCTCGGTTAAGCCATAAGTAACCTCGTTTAAGTAGTAAGTCTCTCTGAGCAGTTTTTTATAAAACTCCAGTTTATCGGCTTCTTTCGGTAAATCGCTCTCCCTTATTAAGGGGGCAACTATAGTAATCCAATCCTCATCGTAGAAAATGAAAACACGAAAATGAAGAACTTCCTCCCCATACTTAACGTCGAAACTTACCTTAAACCTACCGTCTTTCTCTTCATGTTCAAAGTTTAAATCCATCTTACTGAGAAAATCGCTAATCCTACGCCCAACTTCTTCTTTTTGCACAATTCCAACCGCACGATAAACCGCAAACTCACATATATATGTACTCCTGCTAATCGTCTCTAAAAGTTGAAATGTGGCGTTTTCCCAGCGCCCTTTAGGCTAAAACTCTATTACTATCTCCTCTATCAGGAGATAGGGCATTACATGCCTTCCTCTTTTTTGAAAACCTACGAAACCGTTACGGTGGAGGAATTGGAGATCGTTATAGACGTTTGAAACTGAACGTCTAAGCCTTCTCGCTAAATCGCTTATCGAAACCACCCCTCTCTCAATTTCCCTTATAAGCTTGACCATATTGTCCGTCAGCAACCGCCTAACTACGCTGGGGTCTATCTCTTCCTCCTTAACGAAAATCTCCTCCCCTTCCTCCTCATACTCTCTTAAAGCACTTAAAGCATTAATCCACTCGTTCAACTTCCTCCTTAATCTTTCATCGTTTGAAGCGAGAAGCTCGCTACGAAGATTATCGAGACTGCCGAAGGTATACTCGTACTCGTTAATGAGCCTCCACAATTCCTCAACGGTAATCCTACGCCTAACCTTAATTTTCAAAGTGCCGCTCACCGCCATATAATTTTATTCCTAAACCATAAAGTTATAGTCAAAATATAAAAATATTAATATCTACCGCTTAACTCAGTATACGTGGTGGTTAAATGTCCGTACCCTTAAAGAGGATAGACAAATACATCTGGGAAATACCCCAAACCTATAAGCGGGGGATGAGAGTACCCGCACGCATATTTGCCGATGAAATGTTATTAGCTAAAATGAAGAGCGACCTGACTCTGGTCCAGGCAGCTAACGTAGCCCATCTACCCGGCATATACAAGTACTCTATAGTACTCCCCGACGGGCATCAAGGCTACGGCTTCCCGATAGGCGGAGTGGCGGCATTCGACGCCGAAGAGGGAGTAATAAGCCCGGGCGGCGTAGGCTATGACATAAACTGCGGCGTTAGGGTATTAAGAACAAATCTAAAATTCGAAGATGTAAAACCACACTTAAGAAAACTCATAGATACTCTCTTCCGCTACGTGCCCTCAGGGTTAGGCTCAACGGGAAAAGTTAGTTTAAGCATAAGCGAGCTGGATAGAGTTCTAGCCGAAGGAGCCGACTGGGCTATAGACCACGGCTACGGTTGGCCCGAGGATAGAGATTTCATAGAAGAGAACGGGCACATGGTTACGGCAGACCCCGACAGAGTATCCCAAAGAGCAAAAGCTAGAGGAAGAAACCAGCTAGGAACCCTGGGGAGCGGAAACCACTTCCTAGAAATACAAGTCGTAGACAAGATATACGATAGAGAAGCCGCCAAGCTCATGGGCATATACGAGGAAGGGCAAATAACAGTAATGATACACACAGGCAGCAGAGGATTAGGACACCAAGTCTGTAGCGACTACCTAAAAGTAATGGAGCACGCCGTTAGGCGCTACGGAATGCCCCTACCCGATAGAGAGCTCGTAAGCGTCCCCGTAACCAGCAGAGAGGCAGAGGAATACTTCGCCGCTATGTCCGCAGCCGCAAACTTCGCGTGGGCTAATAGGCAAATGATAATGCACTGGACTAGGCAAGCCTTTGAACACGTATTCAGAAAATCCGCCGACGAGCTGGGGATGTACATAATATACGACGTAGCCCACAACATAGCCAAACTAGAAGAACATAAAGTCGACGGAAAGAGAGTTAAAGTCTACGTTCACAGGAAAGGCGCCACGAGAGCATTCCCAGCAGGGCATCCCGCAATACCCAAAAAATACAGAGGCATAGGACAACCAGTTCTAATACCAGGCTCCATGGGCACAGCCTCCTACATCCTACTCGGCAAACCCTCAGCAATGGAGATAACTTTCGGCTCTACAGCACACGGAGCCGGAAGACTACGTAGCAGAGCCGCCGCAGTTAGATCGTTCAGGGCAACCCAAATACTCAGAGACTTAGAAAAGCAGGGGATAGTAGTTAGGGCCGCCAGCATGAGAGTAGTCGCCGAAGAAGCCCCTGACGCCTACAAAGACGTCGACAGAGTCGCGAAGGTAAGCCACGAAGTAGGTATAGCAACTCTCGTAGTAAGGCTCAAGCCTATAGGCGTAACCAAGGGATAAGCCTAGATAACTACTATCTTTATTTTTTAGAATTTGAAAACTTATAAATAATTCACCATGAATTCTATACTCGCAGGTCGAGATTATGAAAAAAACAGTGTTTCTACTATTTTCAGCATTGCTCATTTTAACACTACTAACTGCGCCTTCATATTCTAATGGCTCCGACCTTATACTCTTCGACAACAGACATTACTACAACGCCAACCGATGCGGAGATTTTATAGCTGATTTAAAAGCGGCTTACCCTGGAAAAGTAGTTTTGATAAATAGCTCCGATGATTTCACTACATATCTGCCCAACGCTAGGCTCTTCATACTACCTAATCCAAGTGACGGATTAACCGACACCGAAATCTCTGATTTAAGAAACTTCGTATCTAACGGGGGCTATTTAATAGTAATGGGCGACTGGTACAACTACATAAAAGACGATATACTAAATGAAATAGTTGAGGGAACCAGTATAGAATTCACTAAAACGGAGATAAAAGACGACACCCATTACGACTACAGGAATTACTATCCTCTAATGGGTATATACACTCCCTATCACTTGACAGAAACCATCGCTGGCGGAGTTACCGAGGATATCAAAGCCAACGGCGCAATGTTAAACGTCAACCCGCCGGCGGTAGTTATACTGAAATCCTATGACACCGCGTATGTAGTTGACGAAAACGGCGTTACCGTAGCCACGGGCGCCGTGCCGTTCGTAGCAATTTCGTACATGGGCTCCGGTATAGTAATAGCGATAGGAGGAACTAAGCACATCTATACTAGCTACTTCTACGAAAAAGACGAGTACGGAAATAAAGAGTTTATGATGGCCTTAGTGGATTGGCTCTATAACGGAAATGGCTATGTAGGGTTCAGGTTAAAGGATAGAGATGGAAGTCACCCTATTTCAGGCATGACTATAAAATTGGACGGATTGCAGGATACGACTGACGAGTCCGGTATTACGGCTTTCTCCGCCACGGGAAGTCTATCTTATGAAATTGTAGATGCTGACCTAGGAACCATAGCCTCGGGATCGGTAACTGCTAATAAAGGAGCTTTCCTAGACCTACAACTCTCAAAGTACGACATCAATGCAGCTACCACGTCTTACGACGTAAAAAGTAACGGGACGATAACGGGCGTTACGTGGAATGCAGAGTATAGCGAACTAAATATAAACGTTGACGCTCCCTCGGGTAAAGTATCCATAACTATAATCTCGGACGCTGCTAAAAAACCAGTCTACGTAAAGGTTGACGGCAAGTTTATAGCCGAGGTAGATTTAGCCGATTTCGACACTGCAACGCCGAATGTCTGGTGTTACGACGGCGCCAACGATAGAGTATTAATTAAAGTGGTTCACTCGTCCACTAAGAAGATAACGTTAGGCTTTAAATCGCCGATAAAGCCTGTGGGAGGAGTTGTAGCTCCAGTATCTAAAATAGAGATTTTAAGCGTTATATCGCTAGTAGCTATTGCAGTATTCGCGACTCTCTTTGCAGCCTATAAATTCATAAAAAAGAAATTTTAAAAAGATAACCCTATTTTTGCCTTAAATATCTCTAACATTTCTTTAAACGTTTCTTCGCTTAATCTTCCGTGGGGGGTAGGAGTCTCTAGTATCCTCTTTGGAATTCTCAGCTTATTCAGGGAGAAGCCTTCTCTAATCTTAAACTCATACTTAAGCCTGTGTATGGCCCTGCCCTTAGCCTCTAACTCATCCACGCTTAAATCCCAACCTATAGGCTTGAAGGCCTTAGCAACGACCTCGGGCTTATAAATCCCCCTAGCGAAGAAGCAAACCACCAAACTCGACAATATCTGCCTCCACTCCTCCTCTCTTAAAGCCTTCTCCACCAACTCCTCCAGTGTATACTCTTTACCTAAGACTTTCTGGTCTATGCTGTATCCTCCCATATCCAGGTGGCTATGCCTAGACCCTACTAAGAAGCCAAAATAACCGGTCGGCCCCGTATGGTAGCCGGGCATCTCGTTGCCTCCAAAGGCCAGCGCGAATTCTTCTCCTCCATAAACTTTAGAAGCATAGTCCACGCCCCTAGCCAGCGCCTTATAGAAGTCGTTAGGTTGGCTAACGATATATCTCAAAGCTTTAATATAGGTCTCGGCGTCCCCCCACTTAAACTTCAGGCCCAGAGTTTCCTTATCGCTTATCAATCCCTTCTCATAGGCCTCGGTAGCCCACGCCAGCACTACGCCGCTGCTTATACCGTCTAAGCCGAGCACTTCGACTTCATCCAGCATTTTCAACAGTTCCTCCGCGTCCCCGACGCCGAGCATGCTGCCCAGCGAGTATATCAGCTCGTAGTCATAGGAGATGAAGGTAGTCTTGTAGAAGTATGGTTCATCTACGTAGGGTTCTCTCAGAGCGGCTAAGTGGATACAGGCTACGGGACAGTGGGCACAGGCTATCCTACGTCCCAGGTAATTCTCCGCTAGATTCTCGCCTGAGATTCCGTCCGCTTTCTCGAATTTGGAAGCTTGCAGGTTTTTAACCGGAAGGGCGCCGAGCTTATTTAAAGGTATCACGTTAGCCGCTGTTCCTAAATCGTGGTATTTCCTCATAGCAGGCGATTTAACCATAGTGTCGTAGAGTTCTTTGTAAATTTCTCTGTAGCTTTTCCTATCAGCTACTGGAATAGATTTCCTTCCAGATATGACGAGTGCTTTAAGTTTTTTACTTCCGAAAACAGCTCCTAATCCGAGTCTGCCGAAGTGCCTATAAGTTTCGGTTACAACACAGGCGTACCTGACTAACCTCTCTCCTGCCCTACCTATCCTCATAATAGTCCTCATTCCCGCCCCTGGCTCCCTCTCCCTTATAATCCTACCGACAGTTAAGCTGCTCTTAATACCCCACAAGGCGGAAGCGTCTCTGAAAAATACTTTATCCCCGTGAACGGCTACGTAAACCGGTCTATCGCTGGCCCCCTTTATGACTATAGCTCCGTAGCCTGCCATTCTAATTGCGATAGCGCTCCTGCCGCCAGCGTGGCTCTCGCCCAGATTTCCGGTTAGAGGGCTTTTGAACATAGCTACGGTTTTAGATGCTATTGGGTAGAGCCCCGTGAAAGGTCCTACGGCGAAAATTATCGGGTTTTCCGGTCCTAGAGGATCTGCGCCCTTAGGGCATTCCTCCTTTAATAGATTTATTGCGACGCCGGCTCCGCCCAGGTATTCCTCGAACAATTCCTTCCTGTTCTCCACCCAGTAGGTCTTCCTCGTAAGGTCTATATACAGCACGTTCGGAAGCGGATCTTTCGGGTGCATTTAAGCCACCTCCACCAATCCTATAACTCCGTGGGGGCAGAAGTTTACGCAATACCCGCAGTGAGTACATATAATCGGCTTATTCATTTCATCATCCCACATAACTGCGCCTATAGGGCAGGCTTCTTTACAGAAGCCACAGCCTATACACTTTGACGGGTTTAGATACACTCCGCCTCCCTTCCTCAAAGTTAGAGCGCCAACCGGGCAGACTCTGGCACACGGGGGGTCTGTGCAGGCTCTACACACCACGACAACAAAACCTCTCTCCACGCCGGCTGTGCTCCTGACGGCTATAGCGCTTCTATCGTAGCCTCCTTCTCCAAATCTTCTGGCGCAAGCGAACATACAAGATAAGCAGCCAACGCACCTGTCGACGTCGATTATATCTAATCTCTTAATTTTCGACGCCATGGTTTTTCCACTGTATTTAAAGGTTTAAATACATTGCTATTTTAAGTGATACCGACCGGTAGTTAATTTGGCTCAATTTTTATATCAAAATTTAGAATATTTACTTGGTGAAGTATGGTTAAATACTCTAAACTAGCCGCGGTAATTTCATTGATAGTGCTATTATCGATGTATTCGAGCTGCGTGTTGGCGAGTCCGAGAGCGAGTTTTTCTATAGACGGAGTAGCTCAAATAGCCGCTTACTATCCTAAAGAGTTCAGGTCTTGTACAAGTTTTGACGTAACGTTAACGGTTAAAGCTGTATCCGACGTTAATATCGACTACTTAAAGGTCGAGATATGGGCTATCGACGATTGCTGCGGAACCAGACTATTATGTGGGGCTACTCTACTCGAGGATTTGGCATTAAGCGCCTGTGAGGAAAAGACTAAAACTATTTCGTGTCAGTACTGCCCCCGCGTCTGCAAAGACCCCTACTTACTCTTAAAGGTATACGTCAACTTAACGGAAGACGGCAACTACACACTTTACTCGTTTACCGCAGTGATGGGCTCGGTTAGGGATTTAACTTATTCTCAGCTATACAGCAAATACTCTAATATGCTTGAAGAGTATGAGAACTTAAAGGAGAACTACGAGAGCCTGCTAGAGGAATACGAGAACCTCTATAACGATTACTACTTATTAAACGCCACTTATAGGGAAAAGGAGCAGGCTTATGAAGAGCTAGTATCCAGCTACGAACAGCTTAGAGAAGCCTACACGAACCTCTACGGAGATTTTACAAACCTAAACGGGACTCTCCGCCAGCTAGAAAACGACTATTGCTATCTGAGAGGAAAATATGAGGAGCTGCTCAAGCAGTACGAGGAAGCTTACCGAGATCTAAGCTATTATAAGGGACGATATGAAGAATTAAAGGAGAAGTACGAAGAACTGTACAGAAAGTACTCAACAGCGACAATGGATTTATCCAAAACTAGAGAATTGCTTATCGTCCTCGCTGCATCTCTAGTCGCACTACTAGCGTTAAGTTTTGTCTTTATAAAGTATAGGAGGGGGGTTCCGCAGCCTCCTCCTCCACCACCTTCAGAATAAATTAATATAACGGTGTTTAATTCAAAAGGTATGGTAAGGGCGCGCTGTGAGTTCGTTACTAGGTATATTATACCCGCTATTAGGGCTATGGTAGCTTCTCGCCTAGTTTCAAGGTACGGTTTAACACAGGTAGAAGCCGCTAGAAAAATGGGAACTACACAAGCGGCAATAAGCTACTATATAAATTCGAAAAGAGGCTCTAAGGCTATATCCATATTAGAGAAAAATGAGGAGATTATAAGGGCTATCGAGGAATTTGCGGAAGCTGTCTATAAAGGCATTTTAAGCGAGGAAGAACTGACCGAAATTCTCTGTAAAATATGTAGAAAAATAAGGAGTACTCAAGTTTCATTTTCCGCTAAGCTTTGAAACCAGCTTCCTTACCATTTTCACGAAAAACTCAACTTCTTCTACAGTATTGTAAAGATAAAAACTAGCGCGCACCGTGCCATCCGGCACGCCTAAAACCTTATGAAGAGGTAAAGCGCAGTGGTGGCCGCTTCTAACGGCTATGCCGTACTGATCCAGGAAAGACGCAACTTCATGAGGGTGTAGTCCTTCTACGTTGAACGTTACTATTCCGGCTCTCAACTTGGCTTCTCTAGGCCCGTATATTTTCACATGTTCTACTTCTCTAAGCTTTTCGAGAGCTAGCTCTGTCAACTTCTCCTCATGTACCCTTATAGCATCCATGCCTACTTTCCTTAAGTAATCAACAGCTGCCGCTAGCCCTATAGCGCCCGCTATGTTCGGAGTACCGGCTTCAAATCTTAAAGGTATAGAAGTCCACTCAACGTCACACGCAAACTCTCTACAGTCTACATCATTTATAGCTCCTCCTCCGCCTAGGAACGGCTCTATATCCTCCTCTACTTCTCTCTTCATGTAGAGAACGCCAATACCCGTGGGACCGAGCATTTTATGCCCGCTAAACGCTAGAAAGTCCATATTGATTTTTTTAACATCTACGGGCATGTGGGGAACACTTTGAGCTCCGTCCACCAAAACTCTAGCGCCGAACTCGTGTGTAATCTCAGTTATCTTTTCGACATCATTTATTGTTCCTAAAACATTAGACACGTGGGTTACAGCTACTAGTTTAGTCTTCTCCGTAATTAGCTCTTCCAGGTGTTTATAGTCTAGAATACCGTCTGGAAGAATATTGACTATTTTCAATTTTGCTTTTTTAACCTTAGAAACCATCCTCCAAGGCAATATGTTGCTGTGGTGCTCCATCCTCGTTATAACTATTTCATCTCCCTCCTCGATGTTTTCCAAAGCCCAAGCATAGGCTACGAAGTTTATCGCCTCTGTGGTATTCCTGACGAAGATAACCTCTTCCTCCATAGCATTAATAAAATCTGCTATTTTCTTCCTAGATTCGTCGTACATATCCGAAGCTTCCTGACTGAGTGTGTGCATCCCCCTATGAATATTGGCGTTATGAATTTCGTAGAATTCCTTGACGGCATCAATGACTTGTCTAGGTCTTTGAGAAGTAGCAGCATTATCAAAGTATACAAGAGGATAACCGTTAATCTTCCTATTTAATATAGGAAAATCCTTTCTTAACTCGTAAGGGTTTAAAACCATCCCTACCACCACCTAATAAACGAATATATAATAGTGTAATAATAGTGTGATGTCGGGGCGAAATGAGGATCTCAGACAAATACGTAAGGAGAGTAAAGTTAAGTTGTGCATCTTTAAGAAGCTATACGATAGAATTGAGAAAAGATTATCTCGACGAAGCTATTAAGAAGATATTAGAAAAAGTTAAGATATTGATGAATATAGAAGGAGTCCTAATTAGGGCAGAGTATAAAGGTAGTATTTTAATGATAACTCCTAAGGGCAGGATAGCCCTAATTAAAGGACCTGAAGAAGAGAAAATAAAGGAATTTCTAGACGATCTCTTCAGTTAATCCTTTATAACATTGTGATATACTAGACCCATGCACAGTCGAATTCTACGAAACGTAGAGGAACTAATTAAAATGCATGGAAAGCCCCGGAGAGAGGTATACTTCGACGGTGAAAACTCGGGGAGAGTTCTGAAAGAAGTAGTAGAAGCTATGTTACCCTACTTCCGGGAAGTAGGGTACGGGCACCCGTCTATAACTAATAAGCCTGGGCGGAAGGCATACGAAGCTTTTCAAAAGCGCCGGAACTTATAGCGAAAACTCTAAACGTAAGTTCTCAGGACCTGATTTTCACCCACAGTGGTACTGAGGCTAATAACCTAGCGTTTTAGGCGGCGTAAAAGCAAATAAACATTTAGGGAATAAGATTGTCGTATCGGCTATAGAACACCTTAGTGTTATTTTTCCGGCGAGAGAATTAGGGAAAGCGAGTTTTAAAGTGATTGAAGTACCTGTAGATGAAGAGGGATTTGTGAATCCCAACGTAGTGGAGAACTACGTAGACGACGAGACCGTGCTTGTGAGCATAGGCTATGTAAACCACGAAATAGAGACTATACAGAGGATAAAGGAGATCGTAGAGAAAGTTAGGGATAAAAACCCGAATACTGTAATTCACAGCGACGTAGCAGACGCCTATGGTAGAATCCCCCTCGACTTAAATAAGTTAGATTTAGACATGGCGACCGTCAGCAGTCACAAGATTAAAGGGCCTAGAGGTGTTGGAGTTCTCTACTTAAAGGAGGAGTTAAACTCGAGAAAATTCTGCATGGACAGCTGAGTACTCAGGAATACTGGCCTGGAGTCGAGAACGTCCCCTTGATAGTAGGCTTTGCTAAAGCAGCCGAAATTAAGTTTACGAATTTCAAAGAAAAGTAGAACATATGAAAAAATTAAGAGATATGCTCATTAAAGGAATTATGGATGAAATACCCTATGTCATTCTAAACGGGCCTAAAGGAGAGCGCCGCGCCCCGGACAACGTTAATCTAAGCTTCCTCTATTGCGAAGGCGAAGCTCTAACAATAGAGTTCAGCTTTAACGGAATTTACGTTTCCAGCGGAAGTGCCTGCACAAGCAGGGTTTTAGAGCCGAGCATATGATTGAGGATATAAAGTATACATTGGAAGTTCTACCTAAAGCCGTGGAGATAGTAAGGATGATAAGTTCAGTTAAACCAGAGGAGGTATAGGATGGCTAGTAGAATACCCTTACCCTACAGCCCAAAAGTGTTAGAGCTTTTCAGAAACCCTAAAACTTGGGCAAAATGGAGGACGCTACAGTCTCGGCTACAGCTGGTAGTCCAGCGTGCGGCGACATAATAACCATATTCCTAAAAATTAGAGAGGGCGATGTAATTGAAAAAGCCACCTTCGAGAGTTACGGATGCGCCGCCAATATAGCCGCAGCTAGCATTTTAACAGAAATGGTAAAAAATAAGCTATTAAAAGCTTGGAAGATTACCTAGAAAATGATCTCCGATGAATTAGGAGGTCTACTAGCGATAAAGTATCACTGTGGTATACTCGCTGTGGGCGCTTTAAGGCGGGCTATAAGGGCATACTACAGAAAGAAAGGCGAAAAGCCGGATTAGCTCCCCGACAGTCTCACTGTCGAAGAAAGGCAGGCTCTTGAAGAAGAGCTCATGGAGAAGCTATTTAGAACGAGGAAAAAGACGTAGAAAAAGCTTCTGTAATAAAAATAAAGGGAATTTAATGTTTTTGTAGCCACTTTAAGGCTAAGCGTATCTCTCTGAGTACTCTTTTTATTATAATTAGTGCTTCTCCGTATTTTCCTTCCTCGACCTTACTCCTAGCGTTTTCGAGTCTAGCCTTCCAATTTTCAATTTTATTTAGGATTATTTCTTTCCTCTCTTCGCTCATATTGCTATTTCTAACTCTCTCAGCGGCCTTATCTAGGAAATTCTCTAACTTATCAATTGCAGCTATTATTTTGTCCTTCTTACTCTCTAAAAACTCCCTCGTCGCACGCTTTAAAATGTCAGCTGCTTCCTTAACGCTAGCCCAAGCCTTCCGACAATAACTTGCCGCTTCTATAAACTTTTTATGCCGAAGCGCTTCTACAGCTTCGTCCAGATAGAAGTCCGCTTCCCTAAGCTTCAGCTCGGCTTCCGTAGTGTTTACTCCTAACTTCTCCAACCTATCCGCGATTTTCTCTAACCTTGCTACTACTCTCCTGCACCTTTTGATAGACGCTATTAAACGTCTTAGTTTTTCGTCCCAATTTAACAACTTGCCCAGTTCCCTGATCACGCTCTTGTATTTCTCCCCAGCTTCTCTAAGTAATCCTTTAGCATCTTCTACTCTACCCTCATTTAAGGCGTTTTCGGCTTCTTCCAGAAGCTCTTTAGCCGCGTCGAGTTCCCCTGTCAACCTAGTATAGTTCTCCTCTCCGATAACTTCCTTATTCTCTTCCAGTTTTTCTCTAAGAAACTCGTCTAGCTTTTTTAACCTCTCTATAAGTTTCCTTAGAGAATCAGCTCTCTTAGTTTCCTCTTGGCTTTGAGCGAGGGTAAGGCTGGCGTAGGCTAAGGATCCCAGCAATACCATCAACGCTAATACAACAGCTACTAGCTTCATCTCTACCACCAGGTATTACGGTGGTAAACTACTCATTAAGGGCTTCTCCGGGAAAATTATTTCACTTGGTTTCACCTAATTTCTAATATGCGCAGAGTTGTTCTGATGATACTTATATTCCTCTTATTCCTCTGCCAGACGATTATTTCTCAGGAGGTTAGCAATGCTAGATTTCTGCTCTACGAAGATGGATGGGTTGAGGTAAGCCTTTTGTTGAAGGTTGGGGAGCTAGAAATTCTAAACGTTAGCGTCTATGGGAGACCGGAGGCTCTGACGGTTATCGATGAGAAGGGGGAACCTTTAGACTATGATTTAGAAAGTACGGGCGAAGAAACATTTTTGATAATTTACGCGTTGGGAGCCAAGGAGGTCAATGTAACTTATCTAACCCAGAGTCTAACTAGCAAAGAAAGAGAAGTATGGACGTTCAGCGTGGACACAAACTCCACCTTTACACTTCTTATGCCATCTAACTCCTTCATCTTGGAGATATCCGAAGTACCTCTCGAGGTAATAGAAGGGGACGAGTACCTAATTCTAGTTATGCCCCCGGGGAGCCACAAGGTAGAGTATATAATCCTGCCGAGACGGAGCGGCAGGAAAGAAATTGATTATTGGATACCACTTATCCTAGTTCTGTCAGTTGCGGCAGTGGGCATAGCCGCATACTTCATATTGAAGAAAATAAGGCTTAAAAGACTCATAGAGAGGCTTTCCGAAGTTGATAGAGAAATTGTAGATTTTTTGGAGAAGCGAGGAGGAAAAGCCTATCAACACGAAATCGCGAGAGAACTAGAGATACCTAAAACGACATTATGGCGTCACATAATGAGGTTGCATGAAGAGGGGATAATTGAAATTAAAAAAGAGGGAAAATACAATTTGATTATACTCAAACCATAATCTCTGGGCCATGTTATATCCTCTAGTTAAGAGGAGAGTTAGGAGAAGCTGAAACTATGTATATATTCCGACGCTAAATACGCTAGTGACTTCTAAGCTTAAGTTTTAATCAAATCAATTGTGGTATGCATATTGCACAATTTTTAGTTCAAAAATCGTTAGATATTTTGTTCCGAAAAGTTTTCCTCTTAATATCTTATAAAAATGCCTAAAAGATTGCATATAGGCTAAAGACGTTTAAGCCGCGAGTTTATGTCTATAAAGATAACGTTTAAATACGACGTAAAACGAATAACCTTTAAGTATCTGTCGAGGGGTCCTCTTGCGCGCTAGCGTGATAGAAGCGGAGAATGCGCGGATCGCGTACTGCATAGGAACCGGGAAATATAAATATTTTCATGCTAGAGACCCATATCTGCACTCTCTTGCGAACCTCCTACTGGATAATAAGGAGTCGGCGGGAACTATAGAAATTTCCTCTGGCAGAGTGAAGCTCCTATTCCACGACGACGCTGTAATAGCCGTCACTGGAGATTGTAGAGTAAAGATAGGTGATACCGAAGCTCCCTCTTGGCAAGCCCTACCCGTCGCTAAAGGCTCATACGTCGAAGTCTCCTCCGATTCTATAGCCTACATAGCGGTCGTCGGAGGCTTCGAAACGCCATACCTCGTTTTAAGCCTAGTGAAAAACAAAGTTTTAGGCTTCTTCTCTAATGGAAGGCTTTCCCAAATTATAGACGAGCTTCCTGCTCGACGCGTTCCTGAGACTTTTAGGAGGAAGAGCGGAGAGTTTAAAGATGGCATATACCGCGCCGCGCGCTCCTTGAAAGCAGCTCTAGAAGCATACAGAAGAGGGGCTAAGTTAATTAGAGTTAAAGTTAACGGACGAGTTTATGAGGCTTGGGTTGAAGAAATAGCTTAAATTTTTCTTTAGGTGTTCTTTATGGCAGAAAAAAAGTTTAAGAAGCTAGAAGAGTATAGGCGGCTAGCCCGCCTGGGAGGCGGTCCCGAGAGAATAGAAAAACAACACAAAAAGGGCAAACTTACGGCTAGGGAAAGGCTTAATCTCCTTATAGACCCGGGATCCTTCATCGAGCTTGGAGATTTCATACTCCATAGAGCTACCGGCTTCGGTATGGATGAGTTCTTCGCCTTAGGGGATGGCGTAGTAACGGGCTTAGGCGAGATTGACGGGAGAAAAGTAGCTCTATATTTACAGGACTTCACTGTTAAAGGCGGTAGCGTAGGAGAGATGCACGCTATGAAAATAGCGCGGACGATAGAGCTCGCCGTAAAGTTGGGAGTGCCGGTTATAGGCATAAACGACTCCGGAGGAGCTAGAATACAGGAAGGTATAGACAGCCTAAAAGGGTACGGAGAGATATTCTATAGAAATGTAATGGCGAGCGGGGTAGTGCCTCAAATAGTAGCGATAATGGGGCCTTGTGCTGGCGGAGCCGTCTACTCTCCCGCTCTTGCCGACTTCATAATCATGACCCGTAAAACCAGCTTTATGTTCATAACGGGCCCTAAAGTAGTTAAAGCGGCCATAGGGGAAGAAGTGACTTTCGAGGAGCTTGGAGGAGCAGAGGTTCATGCGACAAAAAGCGGAGTGGCTCATTTCATAGTAGACAGTGAGAGGGAGGGAATAGAGCTTATAAAAAAGCTACTATCCTACTTACCATCCAACAACTTGGAGGACCCTCCATACCTAGACGTCGGGGACGACCCTAACAGGACTAGCAGCTTGCTGGACACTATAATACCTGACGATCCGATAAAACCCTACGACGTCAAAGACGTTATCGAAACTGTTTTAGATAAAGGGACGTTCCTAGAGGTGCAAGAGCATTTCGCCAGAAACGCCGTAGTGGGGTTCGGCAGGCTAAACGGGCACGTAGTCGGCGTTGTAGCAAACCAACCATCGGTACACGCTGGCGTGCTAGACATAGACTCCAGCGATAAAATCTCCAAGTTCGTCAGGTTCTGCGACGCCTTTAACATACCAATAGTAACCTTTGTAGACGTACCCGGTTTCATGCCTGGAACTCATCAAGAACACGGAGGAGTCATAAGGCATGGAGCTAAGATAATATATGCCTATGCCGAAGCCACAGTTCCTAAGATCACAGTCATACTAAGAAAAGCGTATGGAGGAGCCTACATAGCCATGGGTAGCAGACACCTAGGGGCCGACGTAGTGTTAGCCTGGCCTACCGCCGAAATAGCGGTCATGGGGCCTGAAGGAGCTATAGAGATAATTTACAGGAAGGAGTTGACGGAAGCGGAGAATCCCGAGGAATTAGCGAAGAAGTTCGTCGAAGAATATAGGGAAAAGATAGCGAACCCGTATATAGCCTCGTTTAGGGGATACGTGGACAAGGTAATAATGCCTCACGAAACCAGACCTCTCCTCATAGCTATCCTAGACTATTTATTATCAAAGAGAGAAAGGCACCCAAGACCTCCCAGAAAACACGGAATACTCCCTGTATAGTTTTCAGTCAAGCCTCAAAATCCAATGATTCGACGGGCAATGATTATATTCATATTAAATACTGAGGATATAGCCGTGCAGCCTACGTTTAAGATCGCTAGCCTGCACAGAATGCGTAGCCCGAGTTTATCCCGTAACGCGTTAGAATTTACACCATGCTTTGATTACTCTGTATTTGCATAAGCGTCGCAGCGAAGAAAAATATAGGACTGTAAACAGGTTTTACTAAGGGGAAGCGTGGGAATGGACGAGAAGGTAATAGTCGCTTTAGTATCCGTGTACGGGTATATACTGAGGCGGATGAAAAATAAAGATGCGAAGAGAATCGTGAAAAAGGCTAATGTGAATCCGTGGCGTCTAGCAGCTAAGCTCGATATCTGTGAGGAATCGATCAAGCGATGATCTCTAAACTATGGTTTATTTGAGGTTAAATAGTAGATGGCTTAAGTAACGGATAAATAAGGGGCAAAAGTATCAACTTTTGCCGCGTGAGAGCGTGAGTAGGAAATTCAGAGTCACTATTGATGGCGAAGTTTACGAAATAGAAGTTGAGCTTACAGATGTAGAAAGTGAAGTAGAGCTTTTAAAAAAGCTATTTACGAAGTCTAAGATTAGAGAGCTGGAAAAAGTAGAAGCCCTTCCGAAGATATCAGATAGATTGGTAACTGCCCCGATGACGGGTAGAGTTTTAGCCTTAAAGGTAGGCTTTGGCAGCGAAGTAAAAGAGGATACAGTTGTGGCTATTCTAGAATCTATGAAAACTCAAGTAGAGGTAACTGCTGGTAAAGCTGGCAAAGTTAAAAGGGTCCTCGTGGAGGAAGGGCAAGTCGTAAAGCAAGGGCAACCTCTCCTAGAGCTTGATTAGCTTCTTTATAGAGGCGATATCTACTTCTCTCACTCCTTTATCCGCCTCGATTATCAGAGAGCCGCCATGCCCCAATCCTTTCAAAATCCCTTTAACATTCCCCCTTTCGCTCACGGCCATGAACTTCTCACCTTTACCATAAAGTAGTTTCTCCACTCTTTCTAGGATTATGCCCTCCTCCCCTCTCTCGATTACGGCTACATGTAATCTAAAACGCTCCAAAATTCTGTCCAGCAGTTCTACGAGGTCGAGTTCTCGGCCAAGCAATTCTAGAGTTGTAATGGCTGTACTTCTCAAATCCTCGGGTAACCTTCCTAGAGGGAAGTTGACGTTTACTCCTACTCCAACTACCACGTATGCTAATCCGTTCCGGCGCGCCTTAGCGTCCACTAATATGCCGCAAATTTTCCTACCATCTACGACAACGTCGTTAGGCCACTTTACTAGAGCGTTTAAACCGAGAACTTTTAAAGCTTCTACGACTGAGACGGCCATCGCTAAGCCGAGAAGCGGCGCTGAAACCGCAGAGATTTGGGGCTTAAATAGAAACGAAAACCATAAACCGCCTAGAGGAGATGCCCATTTCCTTCCCTGTCTACCAATGCCGCTGGTCTGGAAGCCCGCGATGAAGACTATATCCTTATACTTTCCAGCTAGCTCTTTGGCTATAAGCATAGTAGACCTAGTTTTCCTAACATATAAGAAGTCTATAGGAAGGGGCGTCAGAGAGGAACCTTTGCTCATCTCCTCGCCGCTTTTAACCCTCATCATCCAAGATATAATATCGACGCAGATATATAATGTGTTTTTGAGTGGTATAGACGTATGCCGGAGCCGCCATTTAAAAAGATACTTATCGCTAATAGGGGAGAGATAGCTATAAGGATTATAAGAGCAGCTAGAGAAGAAGGGATAAAAACCGTAGCTGTTTACTCCGATGCTGATAGAAATTCTCTTCACAGGCTTTTAGCCGATGAATCCGTCTGGATAGGAGACCCCCACCCCCGCTATAGCTATCTCGATATAGACAAGATAGTCGACGCCGCTAAAAAAACAGAGGCTGAGGCTATACACCCGGGCTATGGTTTCCTAGCAGAAAACCCTCATTTTGTGGAAAGATTAGAGGAAGAGGGGATAACCTTTATAGGGCCTCCCAGTCACGTACAGAGGCTCGTTGGAGATAAACTGGGAGCTAGAAAGAAAGTAGCTGAAGTAGGGGTGCCTATAGCTCCTGGCACTTTAAGCCCAGTATCTATTGAGAACGCGGCGGAAGTAGCGGATAAAATAGGGTACCCACTTATAGTCAAGCCCGCGGGGGGAGGAGGAGGGATAGGAATGGCTATAGTACATAGCGAAAAGGAATTACTAGAGGCTGTAGAGAGAGCTTCTAAACTCGCAAAATCGACTTTCGCAAATCCCGAAGTTTATATTGAGAAATATTTCCCTAAGGCCAGGCACATAGAGGTCCAGATACTCGCCGATAAACATGGAAACGTAATTCATCTCTATGAGAGAGAGTGCTCGGTCCAGAGACGATTTCAAAAGCTTATCGAAGAGTCCCCCTCACCGGCTATAGACGAGAAGGGGAGGGAGAGGATAACTAATCTAGCCGTAAAGGTAGCTAAGGCTGTAGGCTATGTAAACGCCGGGACAATAGAGTTTCTCTATATACCTGATCTAGACGAATTTTACTTCCTAGAGGTAAACTCTAGAATTCAAGTCGAGCACCCCGTAACCGAAATGGTGACCGGAGTTGATATAATAAAGGAGCAGTTTAGAATAGCAGCCGGCGAAGAGCTCAGCATAAGCCAGAACGAAGTCGAGCAAAGAGGACATGCCTTCGAAGCTAGGATATACGCAGAGGATCCTTTACGCAACTTTATGCCCTCGCCCGGCGTAATAACCAACTACCTACCTCCCAGCGGTCCCGGAGTTAGGGTAGACTCAGGCATATACCCCGGCTACGAAATCCCCTCCTTCTACGATTCACTCATGCTCAAACTGATCGTCTGGGATAAGAATCGCTTAGAAGCCATCAAGAGGATGAGGAGGGCGCTTGAAGAAACAGTGATTGAGGGCGTAGCAACTAATATAGTCTTCCACGAAGTCGTATTCAGAGATGAGGCCTTCGTCAAGGGAGCTATAACCACGAACTTCATTAAGGAGAGGAATATACTAGAAAAAATTAAGGGATACAAGAGTAAGAGATTAAAGCTTCCATCCGCAAGGGAGGAACTTCCAAAGAAGCGCGAAGGAGAGGTCCAAGTAGATGCTTGGAAGCTATCAGCTAGACTAGGCTTGTAATTTTAACTACTATAATTGCAGTACGCAGTGAAACTTATCGTCTCTATTTTACTCGTTAATTCATACGTTTTCAAGCACTTAAAATATATTATGAACTCGAAGATCTAGAAGATAGATAATTTTTTTTACCATGATATCGTAAATAATGCAGGTGAGAGTCTCCATGAAAAGGGAAAAAGAAATAGCCATGAAAATATTGAGGAAAGATCCACGTGTAAGAAGATTGCTAATGGATCTACCTAAAGAACTCTCTGAAAAGTTTACCTTTAGCTTAAGAGATTTAGCCAAGAGACATAATATATCTTACGGCAGAATTTCGAAAATTATAGAAAGATGGCATAAAAATAACATACTAAAAATCAAGGCAGTTCCAAACTATCATGTGTTGGGGCTGAGGCTACTCTTTGTATTTGTAGAGCCTAAAACAGAGAATTGGATTGAAAAAGCCGAAGAGATGTTATACTTTAGGTTTGGAGGATGGGTTTACGGAAATGGGAAATATGCGCTCATGCTCTTTACTCCTCCTCTTAACAAGGTAGAAGACCATCTAACCTATATAGAGGAGAATATAGGCAAAATGAAAGACTACTATATACTAAACCGTTTACTCCCAGCAAATCCGAACTTGAATTACCTCTTCGAAGGAAAAACCCCCTGGAATAAATTACCTATTAGAGAGGCCAGGGAGGTACTTTACAGGATAGTATTTGACAGGCTAGATATACTAAGTCTCTCCAAACTAGAGCGCGACGGTCTAGTTAGAATAACCGATTTATCTAGGGAATTAAAAACTAACAGAAAAACTTTAGAGTATAGGCTTAGAACTAGAGTGAGAAACTTAATAGAAGGTTTCTCTTTAGAACTAAACCTTTTCGAATACGACGAAGCTCCCAAATACTTATTTGTGATATGGGGAGACCACGTATACAAGCTATCTTCAGCAGCAGCCTCACCTTATCCGACAGAGGTTTATCTAGGAGATAAAATTGCGGCAATGCTTATAGATCTGCCAAGCAAAGAGAGGTTAGGATTCCTAGACTATATATCATCTCTCGGAGAGTGGCGAGAATACCAAGTAGCTCCAGATTGGAAATCACGACCTCTGCCAGTGAAAGCTCTTGCTGGCAAAAATATGTGGATGAGTGTAATTACACTATAAAAAAGTTAATGAACTACAAATTTTTCTATTTTAAACATGTAATATAAAAAAGGTTTAGAAGATAAAACTCATTCCTTACAAAAAATTAGGCTCGCTATGCTGTAAAAATTCTTAACGAAAACACTTATAAAGACCAAGGGATAACAATTATTTAGGGTGATAAAAATGAACAAAATAGAAAATATTGAGAGAAAGAGGTACATAAAATTATTAATGAAGGATGAAAAAATACGTAACCTAATAGTGGGATTAGCTAAACAGCTAAACCAGGAAATCATAGCGGATTTAAAAGTTCTAGCAGAGCGCTACCAAATACCATATTCTAAAGCTTGGAGAGTTATAAACTTCCTGCGCTCCACCGGCGTACTAACGCTTAGAGCAGAACCCAACTATCCCGCTCTCGGATTAACGCCCACTTTTTACATAGTGGAGGCTCACACAGAAAAATGGATGGAGCAAGCTGATAAAATGCTATACCTGAAGTATGCGGTTGGAGCTTACGGGAAAGGCAGGAGAGCTATACTATTAGTAGCCGCGCCCAGCGACACTATTAAAAAGCACGTAGAATACATAGAGTCTAAAATTGGCAAGATAGTAGAGTACTACGTTTTTAACCATGTCGTCGTTGGAGTACCGAACCTAAACTACTTAACTATAGATAAGGTGCCTTGGGAGGAGATACCACTAATAGTCTACGATAAGGTCAGAAGCAAGAGAAAATTTGACAAATTAGATATTTCGATTATAGCCAGCTTAGAGAAAGATGCGCCTAAGAAAGTATCCGAAATCTCCGAGGAGCTAAAAGTAAATAGGAAGACCATAGAATATAGGATGAAGAGCAGGGTAGCCCCGTTAATAGAAGGCTTCCAGCTCAGACTCAACCTTTGGTCTCTCGACATAGCGCCCAAACTTGCTATTATAGTGAGAGGTGGTGAAGCCAACAGGCTAACCACTATAACTAGCTCCACCTACCCCTCAACAGTCTATGTTGGGAAAAACATAGCGTTCGGAGTAATACAATTGCCGTGTAGAGAGAGGATAAACTTCGCACGCTACCTATCCACCATAGGAGAGTGGGAAGAGTATATACTGGAGCCTAATGAGATGAAGCGTACACTACCGGTGAACGCCGTTATAGAGCCAGGAAACTGGATGGATGAAGTGAGCAGAGAATAAAGAAAAGAAAAAGTTTTATTTCTTACGTTTAATTAATAGGAACGCGATTACGGCTATTATTACAACAACTACTACGCCGACCAATATTAGAGTCGTGCCGGCGAGCGGTGGTGCCGCTGCTGCCTCCCATATGCCACCTTTATGCTCAGCGAGCGCCCAGTTTACAATGTTCACGAACAACTTCGCTCCCTGTTGCGGGTATTCTTTCCCGTACCTATCAGGTCTCTTAATTTCAGGCTTATACATGCCAGTGTAGTGGTCAAAGGGAGCGTCTCCGGTCACTATCACCGCATTCTTCTTATCGGGCATAACCTCTATAGCCATAAGCACAAAACTGCCTTCATCACCCACACTATAAGCATTGGGGTCCGGCGGGTTGTGATTTACTATTTTGCCTTTCTCGGTAGTCCACATCACCCGGTATACATTCTCAGGCTTTTCTTTGTCTAAAGCAACCCACTTACCGTTCACATAGGCTACTACGACGCCGGGACCGTGGAAGAGTGCTCTCTCAACACCTGAAACTAAAAACTTTACTTCATCGTCAGCTTTATCACTTAAACCTAAAACTCTATAGGGCTTCCCGGCGTTGGACTTGGTGTCTTCCACGGCGCAGTACTCTAACCTAAGCACAGAGCCTACGGCTTGCAGGACCTTGTTAACTGGCTCCTGTCTATTGCTATCATCCCCGTAGTCGCTATCTCCGGCGACCCACAGCACTTTTCCTCCTTCGTCAAACCATTTCTTAATAGCGTTCAATTCATCGGCCGTTACTCCGGCGAACGGATCTACGAAGATTACTATCAGCATTGTAGCGTCCTTTATCTTATCATAGGTTAGATCTTCCGTTATGACTACCCACTTAGCCGGTATATCCTCCATAGCCGCTTTCAGTTGATCGTCTTTTCCCGCCAAACCTTTCATGTAGACGGCTATCGTCCCTTGAGGGGCGGCGCAGAAAGCGGGAAGCAGGGCAGTCAATAGAACTAGTAGCAGGAGAAGCGCGGCTTCCCTTTTCATAACTCCACCAAATGAAGAAGCTCTTACGATTATTTAAGGATAATGTTTAGTAAAATTGTGGTCGCTGGGTCTTATACTTGGGTTATTTTAGCCATTTTGTTTTTTGAGTATTTGGGATGGGGGCTTTCTCCTTATTGATGACATAATTAAATAATGATGAATCCTAAGCGATGTTACGGGAATTAGTACTCTACAACTGAAAGCCTCTTTCTTTAGGCGTGGTCGGAAACTTTCGAATGGATTATGTAGAGGAATATACCCTTTAAACTGGAAATAACCGTAGCAAGTTGTATAGAAGAGTTGATATAAGATGGCACTCTGAGAGGTATTCCGAATTCTTCAGGCAGGTAAGTAGAGATGTGAGAAATCAGGCTACAACGATGTGATCGCTATGCCGTTATAAGTACCGGCAAATTATGCGAAACCATCATATACTCGCGACTATTTCTTTACTTGGGTGGGAGTTTGAACAAGAAAGTCGCTTTAGCGCTCGTGATTTTAGTTATAATCGTCGCCGGTGTGTTCTTCTTCCTGCAACCCCTAAAACCCGCAGAGGAGGGCATAGTTTTAAAAGTAATAACTAGACACGGAGCCGATATCCAAGAGATAACAGAACAGAACTTCTTGAAAAGTGAAGTAGCCAAAAAATACAATATAAAGGATATAGTATGGCTACCTGTAGGTCCGCACCTGTGGATTGACACCATAAAGAGGAGCGGAGACGTAGACGTGGGATGGGGCGGCGGCCCAGTGCTTTTCGACGTATTGCTGGAAAATCAGCTATTAGCTCCTCTAGAAGGCCACGAAGAATTGGAAGCCGTGATGAAGGATATACCCGACGAGATAAGCGGAGTCCCTATGAAGAGGAAGGGAGCTGACGGAAAAGTGTATTGGGTTGCAGCCGCTATAGCCTCCTTCGGCTTCACTATAAATAAAAACTACCTAGACGAGAGGGGTCTTCCAGAACCAGACGAGTGGATCGACTTAGGAGATCCCGTATATGCTAAAACTCTACCTTCTCCGAGCGTAGCCGTGGCAGACGCCACTAAATCAACCTCCAACACCAGAATGTACGAGATCATACTGCAGAAGTACGGGTGGGTCGAAGGGTGGAAGCTCGTAACCCGGATAGCCGCCAACAGCAGGATATACGATCAATCCGGCTTAGTGAGAGAGGCCGTGGTTAGAGGAGACGTAGGAGTGGGAATAACGATAGACTTTTACGGATATACTTCACAGCTAGAAGCTCCGGGCATAGCTAAGTACGTACTGCCAAAGGACGGAACACTAGTGAATGGAGACCCGATAGCCTTATTGGTAACGGCTAAGCACCCTGAGGCAGCGAAAGCGTTTATAGCTTGGATTTTAAGCCCGGAGGGCCAGAAAGTATGGCTTCATCCATCTATCAACAGAATGCCCATAAACATCAAGGTTTTCGATACCGAAGAAGGTAAGAAGAGAATGGATCTTATGGAAAACTACGAGAAAACTCTAAAAGTTTCGACTATAGAATTTAGCGATGAATTAGCGTTAAGCTATGAGTACTCGCTTATGTGGTTCTTCCACGCAACTTTGGTCAGGGCCGAGCAACCGCTTAAAGAAGCTTGGATGGCCTTAACTAGTAAATACCTAGAGGGAGCTATAGGCGAAGAGGAATTCGAGAAATTGGTGGACGAGCTGGCAAACCCGCACAAGTTAGTATTCGTGGATCCTGAGACGGGAGAGGAGGTGACTTTTACCCAGGAGTACGCCCAAAAGGTTAACGATAAGCTTAAAGATCCAGCGCTAAGAGACGCGCTCGTAAGAGCTTGGCGAGAAGGAGCTGAAAAACGCTACAGGAAAGTTCTCGAAGCGCTCGGTGGGTGAGAAAGTAATTGATTTCAAAGAGCAGACTACGGGAGATTAGGAAATCCCTAGATCCCTTGATAGCCTTCCAGTATATATTCTCCTATTTTTACCTAATTCTTTTTCTCTTACTACCTATAGCTACCATAATCGAGCAGGCTTTTATACGTGACGGAGGCTTTAGCCTGCACTGGTTCCAAAAAGTGTTTAGCGATCCGGATTTCTTCTCGCTAACGCCGAGGGGAGGCATGTTATTTAAACTACATGGAGACACCCTGTACATCTGGGGAATAGACCACGGCTACGTATTGAATTCTTTAACTGTAGCAGCTACGGTGACTATCTGCGCGTCTATTATAGGCGTAATAGCAGCCTTGATAATAGCTAGATACGAGTTTCCGGGCAAGAACCTGTTTAGAATACTCGTGTTAATCCCTATGTTAGCAACTCCCTTCGTAAACGCCTATGTAATAGGTAAATTCTTCCAACCGAGAGGCGGACTGCTGAACTTTATCCTCTACGACGTGCTACATGTGCTCCCTTGGCGGATCGACGTAAACGGATTAGTTGGGATAGCCCTGGCTCAAACCCTAGCTTTTTACCCGATAGTCTACCTGAACGTACTCGCCAGTCTAATGACCATGGACCCAACTATGGAGGAGCAAGCAGAATCTCTAGGCGCTGGAGGGTTTAAGCTATTCAGGACTATAACCCTGCCCTTATCTATGCCGGGGCTAGCCGCCGGAGCTACAATAGTCTTCATTTTCAGTCTAGAAGACTTGGGCGCTCCCATAGGGTTTATAGGGTATAGCGGAAACCCCCTAGCTCGTAAAGTTATGTCCGTCTACATCTTCGACGATTTTGCAGCGGCGGTTACTGGAGCTATATCCCCAATAACCTCCGCGATAGCCGTGATACTGGTGGCCTTCGCCGTAGCGGGGTTCCTAGCCATAAAAAGGTACGTAACCCTCAAAACCTACGCGACCTTAAGTAAGGGCGGCAGGTGGAAGCCGAGGACCCGAAAAGTGGGGCTTAAAGGGATGCTCCTAATATACCCGTTCTTCGTTTTTCTCGTCCTATCGGCTTCTATGCCTCAGATAGGAGTTGTCGTGCTAGCCTTGACCGACTGGGCTGTAAGCGGGCTAGCTCCTAAATCGATAACCTTTGAGTACGTAAGCAGGCTCTTTACAGACCCTAACGTCGTTAGAGCTATTTCGAACAGCCTGATATACTCGGGAATAGCGGTAATATTAGCCGTGATACTAGGGAGCAGTTCAACTTACGTTATAGCACGCTCTAGGCTTCCCGGAACCGATGTTTTAGACTCTCTGCTAACAATGCCTATAGCCGTGCCGGGCATAGTAGTGGCCGTCGGCTATTTTCTCTTCTTCACGGGCTTTTTCAGGGGGACTGTTTTAGATCCTCTGATAGATCCGGCGTTGTTGCTGATATTCGCCTACAGCGTAAGGCGATTACCCTTTACAGCCCGTAGCGTATTCGCGGGCTTACAGGGAGTTCACGAGAGCTTGGAAGAAGTGGCCACGACCTTAGGCGCCACCAGATTTAGGAGCTTTTTCGATATAGTCGTACCCCTCATAGCTGCCAACATTATGGGTGGAGGAATATTAACTTTCGTGTATAGCATGTCGGAAGTGAGCACCAGCGTAACCCTTGGAGCTTTAAGAGAGGATAGAGGTCCTATAACCTTCTACATAAGCCAGGTGATCTACGGCACGGCCGCCGTGGGAACCGTGAGTATAGCCGCCGCGCTTTGTCTTCTCCTGATAACTGTTCAAGTGGTGGCTTTGGCGATATCAAACTATATTTTAAAGCAACGCGTAGCGTTCTTAGGCATATAGGTGGGATCATGGTTAAAGTATCCCTGCGAAATATTACAAAAAGGTTTGGAGAAGTAGTGGCCGCCGACCATATAACGCTGGATATTCAAGACGGAGAGTTCTTCACTTTCTTAGGTCCTTCGGGTTGCGGCAAAACCACCACTTTAAGAATTATAGCCGGGCTTGAAGTGCCTGACGAAGGTAGAGTACTTTTCGACGACATAGACGTGACCGATTGGCCTCCCCATAAGCGCGGCGTTGGAATGGTGTTTCAGAATTACGCTCTTTGGCCTCACATGAGCGTATTTGACAATATTGCCTATGGATTAAAGATAAGGAAGATTCCTCAGCCCGAAATAAAAAACAGAGTGAAAGAAGTGCTTGAATTAGTAAGGCTCGAGGGGTTAGAGAACAGATATCCGCACCAGCTCAGCGGAGGGCAGCAACAGCGGGTAGCTCTGGCTAGGGCACTAGTAGTTGAGCCTAAGTTGCTGCTCTTAGATGAGCCTCTCAGCAACTTAGACGCTAAGCTCAGGATAGAAATGAGAGAGGAATTAAAAGAACTTCAGAGAAGACTCGGCATAACGACTATCTACGTAACTCATGATCAAGAGGAGGCTATGGTTCTATCGGACAGGATAGCTATAATGAATAATGGCAGAGTAGAGCAGGTGGGGACGCCCCAGGAAGTTTATAGAAGACCGAAAAACTTATTCGTCGCCACATTCATCGGCCGTAGTTCTGTTCTAGAAGGCGTAGTCACGGCTGTAGGAGATTTTGTAGAGGTAAAAGTTGGCGAACTCGAGATGAAAGGTCTAACTACGGAGAAGATAAACGTAGGGGATAAGGTCTACCTCGTCTTAAGGCCTCACGATTTTATGATTAGGAAAGAAGAGGAGGAAGTAAACGAGCTCGAGGGAGTTGTTGAATGGATGGCTTTTATCGGCGGTCGTCTAGAAACTAGGATAGGGCTAGACGGGGGCAAGGTCTTAATTAGCCTAGACGAGGAGGTTGACATTAGCCTAGGCGGGAGGCTTCGGGTTTTTATACCTTGGCGTAACGTCATAGTTTTGAAGGCTTAAATTAGACGATACTTATTATATCTTTTTTGACTACTATTTCATGTGATATCATGGGTAGAAAAAGAAGCTTGGCCTACCTCTTCTTCTTGATAATTCTACTAGCTTCTATCGGATACTCGGTCCCAAAGGTAAAGTTGTGGAACGTAAGAGAAATCGTGGAGTACCCACTGCCTTCGCTACCCGAAATAGTTGTCTGGAGCGGAAATCTGCTGATAAAGGTAAACGCCTCCGAGTCGGCTAGGAATTGGGAGGCTTGGCTAGTTAGCGAACACGGCTCTTACGAGCTAGAGCTCGTATCGTCTAGTTACGAGGAAGGGCTCTGGAACCTATACTTTAAAGTTCCCACGGGTATACCTCCAATCCTATATGACTTAAAAATAAGGTTTTATGATGGAGAACAAAAAGAACACCTACAACCTAGAAGCATATCTGTTCTAAAAGAGTGGCCTGATGAACTTGAAATAGCGCACATAACTGATATACATCTTCCAGGAGGAGCTCAGGTATACGCCCAGTGCATATACGAGCTTAATCTAATCAGACCTCACTTAGTCATAGCTACGGGGGACATAGTAGACGTAGACACTATAAAAAGCGCTTGGCAGTACTACTTCTTCCTTTCAGAATACTGGAAAGCCCCCATATACCTCGTTCCGGGAAATCATGACCACGCAGGAGACGACGCCGTCAACTTCCAGAAGTTCGCCGCCCCCCTATACTGGTATACGCGCATAGGCCCTTATCTAATAGTAGCTTTAGACACGGCCTCCGATGGTTACGTAACGAAAGAACAACTGGAGTGGGCCGATAAAATCTTCTCAGAAAACCCGGATGCAGTCAAAATATTGGCCTTTCATCATCCCATATTTAACTATCCGGGCGGGGAAGTAGAGGTCAATTTGAACAACGTTTCATCGGTCAAGGACAAAATGTACTCGAGTTGGGCCGAACGCCTAGAAGAAGCCGCCATATTGCTGAATTTAATCGCAAAACACGATGTCAGGCTAATCCTCTCAGGTCACATTCACGCGGATACCGTAGCTGTAATGAACGGACGCTACTACTTCTTTGTTAAAGAGCCGAGCGGAGGTAGCGTACGAGAAGGATCACATTACCAATCCTATAGAATACTCTGCATGACGAAAGATGGGGAGATAGAAGCTATAATGCATGAAGGAAAAGACTTATTCGAATATCCCAACAGTCTTCCAGTAGGCAATTTAATCTACTATTACACTCCTGTAAACGACGGCTCTTCAAGTGCTGTTTCTCTAAGGGTGGATAACGGTCTAAACGCCGATATACCTATAGTAGCCGAATTTAAGGTTAAAGCCGGAGAGGAATATAGGATCTACGGGGTAGAAAACGTTGAGACGGAGTTCTACGAAGTTGAAGGCGGGATTCTCTACTTCATCAAAACGACTATTCCGGCAGGAGAGAAGTTAAAAATCACCCTAGCCGCCGTCGATGACAAATCTCCACCAAAAATCGAAAGCATAGAATTAAAAAAGGATTCAAAGCAGGTAACCATTAAAACTTCCGACGTTGGATGGGGAGTAGCGGACGTAATCGTCGAGGTATCTGTAAACGGCAGTGAGTGGAGAAAGGTAGAAGCTAAACCATTAATTTTAGTTGACAAAGACAAGGGGATTATAGACACATACGAGGCTCCCATGTTTGTCGTAGACGTGCCCAGCTCTGGCACTATAAAACTTAAAGTAACGGCGGTTGACTTTGCAGGCAACGCCGGAGAAGAGGTAACTAAAGTTTTCGAGCTTGTAGAAGAGAAGCCTCCTGCTGAAAAACCAGAACAACCCTCTCCACAACCAATCCTAATTCAAATAGTGCTCATAATCGTAGTAGTTGCGTTGCTAGCGGCGCTTATAATCTTTAAAAAGAGAAGGTCTTAGACGTCGAAACCCTTAATTACACTTATATTTTTCAAATAGGTATGTACGACGTTATAGTGGTGGGAGCTGGCATTGCCGGCTTAACTGCAGCTCTGTATTCTGCTAGGCAGAACTTGAAAACCCTTGTAATATCTGCCGATTTAGGGGGACAGTTGCTTCTAGCAAGCGAGCTTCAAAACTATCCAGGTTTTATAGAAATTAAAGGTTTTGAGTTAATAAAAAAGGTTGAGGAGCAAGCCAGGCTCTACGGCGCTGAGTTTGTGTTTGATAAGGTAATAGGAGTAGAGGAGGTAAACGGCAAATTTAAAGTGAAAACTACTATGAGCGAGTACGAGGCTTTAGCTCTCATATTGGCTTTCGGTAAAACGCCTAGGGAAATGGGTATACCGGGCGAGGAGAAACTGAAAGGGAGGGGTGTCTCTTACTGCGCTATATGTGACGCCCCCCTATTTAGAGGACGTACTGTTGCTTTAGTCGGTTGGGGCGAGGCAGGCTTAGAAGGCGCGCTAACTCTAAAAGATGTAGTGGAGAAGCTCTACTGGATTTTCCCAGGTACCCAACCTATACGAGACCAGCAAATGTTAAAGTTTATACTTGATAGTGGAAAAGTCGAGTTGCTACCTTATGCTGAGCCTGTAGAGGTTAAGGGGGATAAAAAAGTAGAATACTTAGTGGTCAAGAATAGGGAAACTGGGGAGCTTAAAGAGCTAAAAGTTGACGGAGTTTTTGTCGAAGTGGGCTACGTAGCTAAGACGGACTTCGTTAAGGGATTTGTCGAGTTGACTGAGAAAGGCGAGATTAAAATCGATAAACTCGGGAGGACCTCAAGAGAGGGGGTTTTCGCAGCCGGCGATGTAACCGATATGCCGTATAAGCAAGCGGTAATATCAGCGGGTCAAGGAGCTGTAGCTGCTTTATCAGCCTATAACTACGTAATGAAGTTGAAGGGCAAGGAAGTAAAAGTGGAGGCTGACTGGAAGCATATAAAGGTTAGAAAAGAGAAAGAGGAAAAGGGCTTTTTCATAGCTCTAAAATAAATAAAATTTTAATTTAAAAGAACTTTTCCACCATGCACAAGGACCATTTCAATTTTCAATCGGCGGAGGAAATAATATTTGGAGAAATACTGTTGAGATTCGACAACATAAATTTATTAAACTATTCCAATACGAAATGAATACGTGACATGACATGAAGCTCAGAAGTCGCTATGTGACATTAGCTCTCATAGCCGTTATAGCTTTAATTCTCTCTCTCCAAACTTTACAGTCACAGCCTCAGTGGAAGTACTGCGACGAATATGTGTACTATATCTATGGGGAGTTAGCCTGTCCCGCTTGTAGCAGCACTAAAGAATTGTTAGTAGGCATGTGTGGAGAGGAACACGTGGTATTTAGGGAGATAACGCTTAATGAATCCTACCTAAAGGAATACTGCCAGCTCTATGAAATATTCGAGCTAGGCGATACTTATCAAGTCCCCCTAGTTGTGGTTTTTGAAAGCGGGGAGCCTATCATAATCTGCGTCGGCGGATACGACGTCGAAAACTGGAAAATTCTATTCCAAATACAAGAAGATGTAGGAGGCTTAGTGATAGTGGATTCGATGGGACGAGTTAAAGTCGGTTTAGAGAAGGAATTAGCTGATCAGGTGAAGAGTATAGTCTTAGGAGCTGAAGTAGCAGAGGAGGAACAAAGGATGAGCTTGAGAGAAGTGCTCCCCGTAGTAGTCGGGGCGGCCCTGGCAGATTCTGTAAATCCCTGTACTTTCAGCGTCTTCACAGCTCTTCTCTTAATAGCCTTGGCTAGGGGGAGGAAGTTGGCAGTTACAGGATTCGCCTTTATAATGGCTATATACGTGATGTACTTTGCTATGGGGCTCGGTTTGATTAAGATTTTCTATTATATCAGTTTTATAAAGTATTTAATAGCGGCTCTAGCTCTATTCTTCGGCTCCTTCTCTATTCTAAGCGGGCTTAGAGGCTTTAAATCGCCAATACCTCTGAAGTTCAGAGAAATTATAGAATCCAGAATTGAAAAAGCCGTAAACCCGCTTTCCGCAGCTGTCGCGGGCGTTATAGTGAGCGTAACCCTCCTACCCTGCACCGGGGGGCCATATCTCGTGGCTACAGCAATTCTAGCGAAATTGGGGGATTTCACCGAGGCTCTGCTCTTGCTAGCGCTGTATAACTTGATATTCGTAGTACCGCTTTTTCTAATACTATTGGCCATAGCTACGCTATCGATTACGGCTAGAAGATTGAAAGAGTGGAGGACGAGAAAACTTGGTTTAATGGAGGTAATCAGCGGAATATTGTTAATAGCTATTTCGTTCTACATGATATTCTTCCTATAATATCTCTAATGTTAGAGTACAGGAAGCCGAAAAGGTAGAGCGCGTGGCAGGTGATATCGAGAATAGGATAAAGGAAGCACTTCTTCAACCTTAACTTTCTTCTCTTAAAATAGTAAAAGAAGAGGGTTAGGTAGACTTCAACCGTTATAGTTGCCATAAACAACCCTATTATTAAAAAGGCTAGAGGGGAGAGGAAGTAAGAAGTGAAAAGCGCCGCTAGGAAAAGAGCGAAGACGTAAGAGCCGATGGCCGCGGGCCAAGCGAGGGGGCTATCTCTATTCTTTTTGAAAAAGGTGTAGTGTCCCATCCCATACCTAAACTCTTGCTTAAGCAATTCCAGGAGGGAGGTTCTATGCTTATGGTACACGTAGACGCTCGGGTCAGCTACTATTTTAAACCCGTCCCGGCATAAGCGCCAGAGGAGATCCACTTCATCGCTCCCCCACCTATATTCTTCGTCGAAAAAGTAGCCCTTATCGAAAATTTCTTTCTTAAACGCCAGGTTATTGCCCGGTGGCAGACGCACCTTCCTAAAGCTATCTCTGTCAAAAACTATTCGTTCTCTGTAGATAGGCATTACAGACCATATTCCCTCATTTGCATAATCCGTAATTAGGCTTAATCCCTCGTAGAAATTCACGGCACTACCTCCTACTACGTGCGCTTCTTCTTCCTTGAAAACCTTTAGGATATTCTCAATCCACTCTTTAGGAACTACGCAATCGCAGTCGGTAAACACTATTATATCCCCTTTAGCCTCTCTAACTCCCACGTTCCTAGCAACGTTTAAGCCGAGCTTCTCTAACCTGATGAGCTTAGCGAAGCCGTATTCAGAGACTATAGCTGGAGTAGAGTCCTCCGACGAATCAACAACTATTACCTCTATATAATCTTCCACAATCTTAGCGAGCGAGTCCATTAGATCTTTAATATATTTCTCGCAGTTCCTCGTAGCGACGACAATTGATACCTTCAAGCGACCTACCCTTCCGCAACCAGAGCTTTGACGAACTCTTTTAAAAGCTCAACGTCTTTAACGTAGACGAATTCATTGTCCGAGTGTATGTTGTTTTCGCTTCGTATAGCTCCGAAAGCGACTACGGGTATGCCTTTAAGGAAGAAGAATGTGCCGTCGTTACCCCCGAGCTCGGCGGCTATTCTCACCTCTTGCTCTACGCCGACTGTTTTAATAGCTTTCGCTAAAGCCTTTACAGCTTCCTCTTTTAGCTTTTCGTCTGTGGTGTACCAACCCCTGAACTTAGCTATTATCTCGACGCAACCCCTAACCCCGTATCTGCCGAAGGCTTTGCTGAAGAACGATACTAACTCCTCTACGGCTTTCTCGACATCCTCTTCGGGGAGCAGCCTAACGTCGAAGCCTGCCACAGCCTCTCCCGGTATGACGTTGTGTTTTTCTACTTCTCCCTTACCAAGCTTAACTATCGTAAAGTTAAACCTGCCCCAGACGTTAGGAAGTGGAGAGCCTGGAGGAGAAGGATAGCGGGATATCTTACTGTGGCGTACTAAGCCGTACTCCTCTTGGATAAAAGACATAACCTTGACGAGTTTAGCCACCGAGTTTTCAGCCTGGTGAGGATAACCAGCGTGCCCGCTCTTACCGAAAACCCTAACCCAACCATGGACTACGCCGCTTGCGCCTATAGACAAGTAGTCCGCTGAAGCGTCTAGAATTACGGCTTTATTCCACCTATACCCTCTATCAAGGAGGGTTTTAATACCTAGCGGCCCTCCCTCTTCATCGCCCGCAACAACCATCACAGGCTTAAACTTAAACTTCTTTTCCTCCTCTAGTATCTCCTTTAGGGCATAAATGGAAGCAGCTATTGCAGATTTGTCGTCAGCGGCTCCACGCCCATAGAGCTTCCCATCCACTAGCAGCGGCTCGTAGGGGTCTATTTCACGCCCTTCGACAAACCAGGGTCCTTTAGCTGGAACTACGTCGTAGTGGGAGACTAGAGCTAAAGTTTCTTTGGCGTCGACATCCTCAGGTTCCGCTAGGACGACCGGCACTTTACCGAATTTATCTTCGAAAAACACAACGTCGGTCTTTAAACCAGCTTCTCTAGCTCTAGACGCTATAAGATCGGCCGCTGCTTCGTAGTTTTCGCGTATAACTCTATCTTCTTCCATCTTTATCTCAGTCTTCACGGAGACAAGTTCTTTAAGGAAGTCTATGAGAGAGTCCATAAGAGCCACCGAGATAGATTAAAAACATACCTAAATAACCTTGTCCCTAAAGCTTTTCGACATTTCTAAAATTGTCTACGTTAAGTTACTAAGGTGGACGCAAACTTTTTACTTCCATATTTTATTAAGTAAAGGAGTACATTTAGCGGTGTCGTAATGGAGTACGAGGTTTTACATAGGCCTGTCTTAAGGAAATTCCTAATACATCTAGCCCCTGGGAAGTATGCGTTCCTAAGCTACGAGATAAAAGAAGGTAAAATGTTTATTGAATTGACTTATACACCTTCCGAGTTTAGAGGTAAGGGGATAGCGCGCAGGCTCATGCTAGAGGTAGTCAAATATGCTAAAGAGAATAATTTGAAAATAGTACCTGTTTGTAGCTATGCTGTAAGCTTTTTCGAAAGGTATCCAGAGCATAAACACATACTGGCTAGGTTATCCTGAGGAATTCATCGGGTAGATGATCTAGGAGCATTTCACGAGTTGTCCTTTAACCTAGAAAGCATGTTTGTGTTTCATTCGCCTGCGCCAGGCAAAGCTTGAATTTCAAGACCCTGTCCTGTAATCATAAAATTTTTTATACTCTTAAAGTTTGCATAGTTGATGATCAACCTCTTAAACATCGAAAGCAGAGAGCTTTCATCCTTAGTATCCTCCGGAAAATTAAAAATAGCTATCTACGGTCTCGGCTACGTAGGCTTATCGATAGCGGCTGTGTGGCTGAGAGCAGGGGCTCAGGTAATAGGAGTTGACATAAACTCGGAGAAAGTGCGTCGTCTCAATTATGGAGATGTAGGTTCTGTAGAGGAAGTCGTCGAAACTGCCATTAAAAAAGGTTTAAGAGAGGGGAGGTTTAGAGCGACGCTGGACGGAGTTGAAGCATCTCGCGACAGCCACGTAAAGCTCGTCACCGTACCTGTAGGGATGAACGAGGATAAAGAGCCTGTTCTAGAGGCTTTAAAATCCGCGCTCAAAACTATCGGCAGCGGATTAAAGAAAGGAGATCTCGTCGTGGTGGAATCCTCGGTTCCCGTGGGAACTACGAGGAATATAGCTAAACCTCTACTCGAAGAAGCATCTGGATTAAAGGCTGAAGACGATTTCGGACTGGCTTACAGCCCAGAGAGAATATACATAGGCAGAGCCGTAAAGGATATTGAAGAAAACTACCCGAAAATCGTGGCGGGCATCGGAGAGAAAAGTCTAGAAGCCGCCGTCAAGCTTTACAGTATAGTAGCCCGTAGGGGGGTAATTCCGCTGCCGAGCCCCGAGTATGCAGAATTAGAAAAACTCTTTGAAGGAGTTTACAGGGACGTAAACATAGCTTTAGCAAACCAGCTCGCCTTACTCTGTAGAGCGCTAGGCTTAGACTATGACAAAGTGAGAGCCGCTGCCAATTCTCAGCCGTACTGTCATCTACATAAGCCAGGAGCCGGAGTAGGAGGCGCTTGTATACCCGTCTATTCCTATTTTGTACAACACGCAGCTAAACTCTCAGGGATAGAGCTTAGCTTAGTGGTAGAGGGCAGGAAGGTAAACGAGATGATGCCTTTTCTTGTAGCGAAGCTCATAGATGAAGCTATTAAACAAGCCAATTTAACAATGCCTAATATAGTCGTGCTAGGTTTAGCCTTTAGAGGGGGAGTGGACGACACCAGATACTCGCCAGCTTACGAAGTTATAGGGAAATTGCTAGAGATGGGATATAAGGTGTCTATAGTCCACGACCCATACGTTAAGAAAGACTACAGGCTAGAGAAGCTAGGCATTCAGCTAATAGATGATTTAGAAAAAGCTCTAAAAAAGGCAGATGTAGTAGTTATAGTCACGGATCATCCAGAGTATAAAAAGCTGAGCGCAAGCGAATTGAAGAGGCTGTCAGGTAAGGGTAAGCTAGTAATTGTAGATTCAAGACATTCCATTAAGAACCTAGATAACATACCCCAGGGAGTTTTCTATACTGGTGTGGGAAAACCTTCTATAATTAAATTATAGAAATTAATTTACCCCCTCAAAGCCATTACAGCTTCTATACCTTTTATCGTGGCTACCTTCGCTGTTTTTATCGCTTCGCTTCAATAGTCCATATTTCTTATGTAAAGGTTATAATAGTGCAATCTTCTGGTCTGTCTGAAGATCTCTTACAAAAATATTGCAAGATCTTCTGGCCAGCATTATGGAGAATCTTTGGAGCATATTTTAAAAACAAAATTTTTAAATAGCTAAAAAAGCAAAGAGAGAATGATGATGAGGTCTCGGGGAGCCCCTGGAGGGATTCAATGAAGAATTCCTCAACCCTGTACTGATAACCTTTTTCTTCGTTAAAAAGAAATAGAGGTCCTTATAATTCCCTTTATGGATCCTCAAATAATGCTTATAGGATTTCTAGCAAGTTTAGGGGCAGGACTAGCGACGGGGATAGGAGCTCTGCCCGTGCTCTTCATAAAAGATATCTCTGATAAAGTACTAGACGCACTGCTAGGTTTTGCGGCCGGGGTAATGCTTGCCGCTAGCATGTTTAGCTTACTCGTCCCATCCATAGAGATAGGGGGAGTCTATGCCGCTATAATAGGTTTGATTTCAGGCGCGCTCTTTGTATACCTGCTCGACACGTGCGTCCCCCATATGCACTTCATTTCCGGCCCCGAGGGCCCCTCTTCTAGCTTAAGGAAGACATGGCTCTTTATGTTCGCCATTATTCTGCACAATTTCCCTGAGGGACTCAGCGTTGGCGTAAGCTTCGGAATAAACGATATAACCACGGGAATGGTAGTCGCAATAGCTATAGGCTTACAGAATATACCGGAGGGCTCTGGAGTAGCCTTCCCCCTAGTCAGAGAGGGCTATTCTAGGACTAGAGCTATAGTCTACGCTACTCTATCCGGACTGGCGGAGCCGATCGCTGCCTTAATAGGAGTCCTGACACTAACTTTCTCAAACGTAATTCTCCCCTACGCTTTAGCCTTCGCTGCCGGAGCTATGTTATACGTAATAAGCGATGAGATAATTCCCGAAAGCCATAGAAAGGGCTTCGAGAGAGAAGCCACTTTCGGCTTCATAGCAGGCTTTATAATAATGATGCTCCTAGACAATATGCTAAAAGCTTAATCTCCCGCAAATGGAGCCTGATAGCCCCCGCAGTGAGGAGATGAACCCCCAATCCAAGCGGGGGAAACCCGCGCCGGTATTCAAAATACCTATAACATCCAAAAGATAAAACGCAGGCAACCACGATATATCTCCTATACATACTCGGTAAACTGCCGTAAAGAATTAAAAACTTACTAGTATAAGAGGTGAGTGCCGTCACAGGAGGGAGCGTTAAAAAATCGTTTAGTCAATAAGCCTTCCCTACAAGTCGCATAGGTAACGCCTAGCCGCGAAGCTTCCTCCACAATAGGCGATAATAACTTCATTCTAATTCGCTTTTTAAGATACCTGTATCCTTCAATTCTCTCTCCTTCTCTAAAGTATAATCTACGCCATTTAGAAGCCAAATCGGGGAAAGTAGCGGACATTCTAGCTATATTATCCGGCTTAACTTTATAAGTAGAGGTTACTATGTGAACTGCTCCAGCCTCGACCACCGCGTCCACTAACTCCTTTAGCTCAAAGGGGTCGTCGTTCAACCCCCATATCACCGGGTCTACACGGACGGAAACCGGCACGCCGTTCTCAGAAAGTTTGCGCACAGCTTCAAGACGTCGTCTAGGCTCGGGCGCTCCTGGCTCTATAAGTTTGGATAGCTTGGGATCGAGAGTAGTTATCGTTAAGCTCACCGTAACCAGCCCGAGTTTGAAAATATCCAAGTCTCGAACCACTAAGTCCGATTTAGAAACCACGATCACCCTAAATCTATTCTCGAGCAACACTTTAATAGCCTCACGGGTTAAGCCTAGCCTAGCCTCCGCCGGCGGGTAAGGATCGCTACTCGTGCTCAACGCGACAGGTAGACTCCTATCCGCCGAGCTTAAGTCGCGCACGAGATTCCTAATAAAATTCTCTTTAGGCTTGCTCTCCCTCCTGCCTATATAGGAGGTCGCATAGCAGTAAAGACAGAAATGGCTACAACCTGTATAAGGGTGTAGAGAATATTTAGGTGGACAAGTACACATAGAACTTTTCCAAGGATTAAACCTGTTCAATACCCTCATAAGCGCGCCCGCTAAGCAGAGCCCGAAGAAGCCTCCTCGCGCTCCTCCTGCTTCGGGAACTTAGACAGAGGGCATATAGTCCTGTACTGGCAGTAGCCGCACTCCCAGTCGTATCTCGGGGATTTCTTCTCTATAAAGAACTCTCTGGCAAGCTTCAGCATTTCCTCATCGCTTAGAGCCTCGCTTTTATCATACAGGTACTCCCTAACTCCGCTCGGAGTCAGATAGACAAGCCTACCGCTCTTAGACAAGATGTTCATGTATATTTTTAACTGGTATTCGTGGTGTTCTAGAGGCAGTTTTTCAAAAGGCATAGACGTGTACTTTAACTCAATAATCTCTTCGTCCACCAAGGCATCCGGGTCCGCATGAATCAAATAGACATTCTCTCCATCCTTCAATATCTTCACTCGATAAAGCTCGGGAGGAGGATAACCCTGCAAAGCCACCTTGCAGGCAAAATCGAAAATTAAACCCATAATCATGCTCGGGCTATGAGGCAACGGATCTATCCTACCATATTTTAGATCGTTTCTAACTTTAGCATAGCAGCGCAGAATAGTCGTAACCGAAGCACTGTATGGAGGATTTAAAGATATGTAATTGTATATTTTCTCGGCTACCTTCTTCTGGTTAGCGTGTATCCTGTCCAGTATAATACTCCAAGCCTTATCGTCAAGTCTCACCTTCACCACCCAACTGACTTCTTTAAATACGAGAACACAATATCTAAATTGCATTAAATAATCTAACTTCCTCTACGTTCAATTTCCTCAATAGAGGTTAACTTTAAAGACTCCAGCAAAGATAATAACCTAGGGATGATTGGAAGAGTGTCAGAGCTCAGCCACCGCACGGTGGGATGGCTGGACTCGGTAAGCCTGACCTCTTAGCAGTAAATGGGAAAATATCTTCTACTGAACTCTGACACTACTCCAAAATCTAACGGTTGCTCGAGTCTTATAGTTTTAATTACTTAGGATATTTGAGCTATTTAGGCGGGCTTCCTGTAAATCTAGTAATAAAAGTCAAAGATTTAAAATAGAGTTTAAAATTCAACTTCTACAACCTCTACAATAGTAATCTTCTTCTATACATAGTTAAAAGTACAATCAATGATGATTAAAGGTATGATTGAATGTTATTAATTAAGTATTGAGATTCTTCTCAATAAGCGAAGGTAAAACAAATGCGTGACCTTAAATAAAGAAGACATAAATACAATTTGATAATGTCTATATCATGAAAAATGAGAATTTCCAATAGAGGGTAATACGTCAGACATGTTAAATGATGAGCCTCGTAAGGTCTGAAGAAAATTGATGATGTAACCCTAGCAGAACTGAATTAACGATTTTTGTCTGAACATCAGAAACTATAAGCTTTACATCTTAAATTTCAACCGCTTTAAAACACTAGCCCTCATCTCATGAAGACTCAGGCCAAGATTACCACAGTAGCCGGCACCACTATAATGATAGACTATTTACTTATTTGAGTACTTGGGGGATTTTGGAAATTTTGAAAACAATTAAATATTTTGGAGATTTTACTCTGTTTCTATGATTACTAGGACTTTTTTCTTGTGGTGTTTTTGTTTTTCTTGGTATTTCTTGGGCGGGTATATTATGTACCTGCCTCTCCCATAGCTTATTACTTTAGCTTCGAAACAGTACACCAAGCTCATACTCCCACACCCACATAAAAATAGCGAAATATATGTGAGCTATAGGGGGAGGGAGGTATGGGTTTACATAATATTCGAGAAGCAAGTCGAGATTAAAGAATCGAGAACCGTAATGGGGATCGACATAAACTTCAACAACATAACCTACACGGTCTTAGATTTTGAGGGTAAGCTAGTAACTACCGGTATTATACCGTTTAACGGTTTAAGGAAAGCTCTATCACATAAAATTATCTCCGAGAAGATACAAAAGAAGTATCATAGAAAGTGGAGGTACGTTAAGAGTATAAGAGAGGTTATCAGGAGGCATGGAAGAAGAGCTAGAAATATCTTGACGGATTCATGCCACTATGTTTCAAGGAAGTTGGTGAGTATTGCCAAGGAATATAATGCTTTGATAGTTTTAGAGGATTTAAATAAGTTGAGAGCTAGAGTTAACGGTTCTAGGAAGTTCAATAGAAAACTAGGATTATGGGTTCACTACAGAGTACAATCATACATATACTATAAAGCGCTGTTGGAGGGATTGAAAGTAGTGTATGTTAATCCTAGAGGGACTTCTAAAGCTTCGCCGACGGGCGGTAAGATAGTATTCATAAACTATAGGTGGGTTAAGCTACCGAACGGACACGTCGTTACGAGAGATATTGTAGCATTGTGGAACATAGCTCTAAAAGGATTAAATATTTCAACTCGAAATGTGGGGAGCCGTGGTCTCATGGACTCTCCGAAAGCCCCCGACCAAATGCAAACCCAAGAAGGAATGAAGGGGAAGCTCATACAAGTCCCCAAAATAACCAAAATACCCAAAAGATAACACGCGGGCAACCACCTGGTAATCCTAGCCCTGAACCCCTTTCAGAAAATCCTAGGCTACAGGCTCGAATACCTCGAAGACAGGCCCTGGAGATAGTCGAGATCCTTGAAAGGGGGCGTTGCTGAACAGTTCCATGCGAACAAGACTTCTATACAGCTTAGGATGTTTAAGCCCGGGGAAAGCTTATATACTGCCTATTTAGGAAATGTCGGGCATTATGGAGAGAAGGAATTCAAGAGAAAATGTGGATGGAAAAACTTTGAAGCTGGTATATGCGAGGACTTTATCTACGGCGTTCAGCAGCGGTCTTTCTGCGCCGTTCTTTGGATTATTTGAAGCTAGGCTGGGGGCTAGCCCGGCCGAATTAGGAGCGTTTCACTCTATGCTTAACTTATTTTCAAATATCGCACAGCTTTTATGGGGCTATCTATCGGATAAGTTTATGAGGAAAAAGCTTATCGTCTTCCTTAGCACCTTAACCTCTTCGCTAATTTTCATTCTCATACTCTCAAGCAAAACTCCGCTAGATTTTATAGCATATGCCTCGCTACAGGCTATTATAGCCTCCGCCGGCCAGCCCGCGTGGCTAGCCTTAGTCGGTAATTTAGCTCCTCCATCTTACGTCGGAACCTTAGCTTCCACATTAAACCTTTGGAACGAAGTGGGAGTACTAGCATCTACTTTCGCGGCTGGAGTATTAGCCGAGTTCTCGGCCGACGGTTTAGGCGAGTTTACCCTCCCCTTCCTCCTCGCTTTAGCATTTGGAATTTTGGCTTCTCTGCTCGTGATCCCTATACCGGAAGTACGCGTAAAAAGCGGTAATTTCCACCTAGGATTTAAGTTCGTCTTGAAAGATATTGCCCATAACGAGGCTTTTCTGAAGTTTATAGCCGTTTCCACGGCGTATGGAATATTCATGTCCCTAGCGTGGCCCATGTTCACCTACGTCGTAGCTAATGAGCTTGGATTGGAGCTTTTTGAAATCGCTATTTTAAATGTTGGACAGGGTATTGTCAGAACTTTGACTCAGATATACGCGGGTAGGCTTATCGACCATTATGGCAGAAAACCGTTTATAGCCTATGGCCGCATACTCTTAACATTCTTCACTTTGGTCTATGCTTTTTTCCCCGATTTTACGATTATACTTGCCGTTAGCATGTTTTTGAGCATACCGGTGGCATTGTTGAACACGGCTATTTTAGCTTATTTAATAGACGTAACTCCTCCCGAGGTTAGGGGGTCGTACACTGCAGTCTATAACTTATCAATAGGCTTAGCCTTTTCAATAGGCTCTATGGTAGGCGGCATTTTCGCCCAGCTCTTATCGGTTTTTCTAGGCGAGTCCGAGGCTGTAAAGCTCGTCTTGATAGCGTCCGGTGTTGGCAGGTTTATATTTGGGATTTTACATTTTAAAATATCCGAAAGTAGGAGGATGAACGAGTGAAAATACTGGTCGCCGTCGACGGCTCGCGAGCCAGCAAAAGGGCTTTGGAGTATTCGCTTAAAATAGCTGAGGAAACTGAAGGAGAGCTGCACGTTATACATGTTATAGAGGAAGTTCCGATAGGTTTGTCCAAGAATATAGCTGGTCTGAGCGTTGCAACTAGAGAGTTTACGCCTCCTCCAATCCCTATTCCGCGCAGTTTAAAAATTAAGATCACGCGGAGTGCTCTAGAAGTGCTTGAATATGCTAGAATTAAAGCAGAGGAAAAGGGTGTTAAAATCGAGTTTATAGTGTGTGAAGGCGATCCGGTTAGAAAAATTTTGGAGGAGGTTGAAAGGGGATATGACATGTTGGTCGTGGGTTTCGGAGTTGGGGGTTGGCTTAGAGCTAGGTTTGGGGGCGTTATGGAGAAGCTGTTGTGGAAATCTAGGATTCCTGTTCTTGTCGTAAAGTAGAGACTAGGTATTCGTGTAGTTAATCGAATATGTTGGCTAAAGGGTAAATCCCTAACTTCGAGCTTCTTGAATATCTTCTTAACTCTCTTCTCGTCACGCTTGGTTTTTATCGTTCATTCTGGCGAACGGGCTTAGCACCTGACTATCCCAGAAATAGAATAGGTGCTTAAAAGGAAGATCTGAAAAACCTATGACAATCCTCGTAAGGTCGGAGCAGTGAAGAGCCTTAGCCTCTGATTTCATCTTTTTTCAATTTTTTCCATAAATACTTGTTTGCTGTATATAACTAGGTGTTAAGGAATGCGCAGACTGCTAGCTATACTTTTCATGATTCTGCTAGCTATTGCCTTCACCTACCCGAAACCAGTGAAAGGAGAAGAAAGCGAAAAATCAATCTATGAAAAAATGCTAGAAAATTACATGAAATTGGAGAGAATAGTTAAAACATTGACTCTAAGCGCGAGCGAGAAAGATAAAGAAACTCTTTTAAATGCTTTAGAAAAAGCTCAGAAACTGATCGAAGATGCAGAAGAGTTGGCTGACGGCGGAGAGTATAAGGAGGCTGTCGAGAAGGTAAAAGATGCTATGGCTATTCTACGCGAAGCGTTGAAGAGTATAGATCTTCAACTAATTGAGAGACTCGTTAGGGAAAGGGAGAGAATGATCGAGCCACGCGGCTTAAAAATCCCCCTCGAAAAGTATTTCGAGTTACTAGGTAGGCTAAGGGAGATAGTATCTAAACTTAACTTAAGCGAGGAGAGAAGAGAAGTCATTAAAACGCGTTTAGATGAAGCTGAGGAAAAGCTTAAAGAGGCTAAGAAGATGCTAGAGGAGGGCAATAAAACGGCTGCCGAAGCTTTGGCAATGGAGGCCGGTATAATATTGATGGAAACTCTACGGATGATTAATGGATATCTCGTAGGGGAAGTTTTGAGAGTTAGGCTAATAGATAGATTAGAATTGGCTTTAGAGAAAAAACTTGGGTTTATCTACGGCTTAGATAACGAGACTATCATGTACTTAAGATCCTTGATTAAAGAGAAATTAATAAAGATAAGAGAACTTCTAGCCGAAGACAAGCGCAGAGAAGCCTGGATTAAGCTACATGAAGTAATGAGTATTATTGGGAGCATAAAAGCCAATATTAGATACCGTGCGCGCTACGAAGCTTTTATACGATACGTGGAAGCCGTAATTGAGGAGATTAGAAAAGATAATCCTGAAGAAGCCGAGCGTTTATCCGAGTTGCTCGAAGAATTAAAAGACGCCTTAAAAAGAGGCGATTATGAAGAAGCCGAGAAATTAATGTGGGAAATAACAACTCGCTTAAAAATTGTAAAAGTAAGACCTTGGAGACCGATTCCGCCCATACCTAAGCCGCCTATTCTCCCCATGCCCCAACCGCCTCGGGAACCTCAACCGAAACCTAGCAGAGGATAATGTACGAAAAATCGAACAAGCATAAGCTTATAATTTTCAGCGTAGAGAATGAAATTGCATGAAAACCGAGTTGCTTTTGCTAACGCTGGCTATTGTACTTTTCTCGCAGCTAGCTTTTTCACAGCCCGAGCCAACTATCTATGTAGAAGCCTATCCCGATTTAAGCATACTAGTTAAACACTTCGTACCGGCTGAACCGCCTTCACTTGTTGAAGTGGAGGTCTTAGGAACTCCTCAATATCTAATAGTAACGAATGATCTAGATGAACCTCTAGTCTACAACTTAACGGGACGAGAGCTTGTAGCACTTCTAATTGAGGGCAACGCTGTAAAAATCGATTATGTAGTTGAAAACTTTATAAACGAGACCGGGATCAGCTACCAACTAAACCTAAACGGGCTCGAGGATTGGAACACAGTCGTGGTAAAGCTTCCTCCTCAAACAGTCGTGCTAGGAGTCGAGCCTACGCCCTCTTCTATAAGAACTGAGGATTCATCGCTGGTCTTGGAGTTCGAAAAACCGGTTTTTGTCTACATAGAGTACATGTACGAGATAGCCGAGGACGAAAAACCTATTCCCGCCAAGGAGGAGAAGAATATAGACGAGAAATTGTGCGCTCTGGGAGCGATCTCGGCAATTCTCGTCGTAATAGCAATTATATACTTCAGGAAGACAGGGGTCGTGCTGACCGAGGAAGAGGAGGAAATTTTAAAA
Source organism: uncultured Thermofilaceae archaeon (assembly GCA_964501905.1). Lineage (GTDB taxonomy): Archaea > Thermoproteota > Thermoprotei > Thermofilales > B69-G16 > B69-G16. The sequence continues at coordinate 94,436 of CAZCTW010000004.1, forward strand.
TTTGTTAAGAGTAGAAAGGGGAGAGCTTACTTAAAGGAGATAAGGGAGGCTTTAGAACTTCCAGCTTCAACTGCTTGGAGGAGAGTTAAGAGAATGGAAAAAATGGGTGTAGTTAAGCTCTATAAGACTCCTCACGGCATTCTAGTAGTGGCTAAAAGATAGCGGCTATTTCACTATTAAGCTTCTAACCCCGGCGCTCGCGAAAACCCAGAGTTCAAGCACCCTATAGGCTTCCACTATGTCCTTAGCGGTAAAAGCCACTGTTACTCCGTCCAAGCGCTTAGACCCGGGGAGTAACGAGGCTACGTCAGCGTATCCCGAGCTAGTGAAGGCAATCTCCACCTCTACTGGTTCGTCGGGCTTAAGGAGCTTCACCTCACCCCTCTTGAACTTACCGACGGCTCTTCTCGTTGACTCCTCAAGTTTCTTCTTTAGAGTTTTTAGGCTCGGGCTTCTAGCCGAATACCTAGAGTAAGATCTCTTCAGTTCTACTTGTTCAGCCCATGGAGTGTACTTTGCCACGTCATTTAAGAGCTTTGCATCGCCCGCCACCAGTATAAGGGGGACGCCGAAATGACCAGCGTAATATGCATTTAGAAGATACTCACTAGCTTCAACTCCGTTAATCTTAAAGTAGCGCACAATAGCCCCACTGTAGGTGTGGTCGAACGTAGCCTCAGCGGTATTAGCCTTAGCGTGATAACCCAGGAAAATGATAGAGTTCGCCCGCTGGACGTCGACTATCATACTGGTCGGGCGCGGAAAACCCCTAATCACCTCAACGTACTCGGGTAAATCCTCGACTTTAATATTCACCATAGGACCGTGGCTATCGGCCACTAATACCTCTTCAAATCCCTCTCTTCTCAAACTCTCGCAAACAGTTAAAACCAGCTCAGTAGCTATTCTCCTAGCTTCCTCGTACAGAGGCTTGCCTACGCTCAGATGGTCCACGCTCACTATGAAAGGCATGCCTTCTAAGTCAACGGAGATATACGCACGCATCGCTGTAAAAAATATAAACTAATACTTACGTTTTCCCACAAGCTATGAGCTCTTGGAGCAAGCTTCCCAAAGCCGCGCGCAGGTATATACTATACCACTGCATGATAACCCCTACTCTATTCTGGTGGTATGTGGTACCGTTCCTCATGTTGAATAAAGGGCTTAGCGTAGAAGAGACGGGGCTTTTCTACACCGTGGGCATGCTGGCGAGTTCAGCAATAAACTTCATCGTCGGTAAGCTCTTAGACAAAAACCCGCCCAACGTTGTAATGGCAGCGATTTCAATCCTAGACTTTATTTCGTACTCTCTATACTTCGTTGCTTTTACATCGCACCAGCTACTTCTAATCCTAGCTGCCATAGCTGTGGAATACCTAAGCTATGGTCTATACCCCGCCTATCCCGCGTACGAATACGAAGTCTATTCTGAAGAAATGAGAAGTAAAGCCTACATCTACCACTACGCCCTGCCATACCTAACTCAGGCATTAACCTATCCGGCTATAGGATACATCCTATCCCTCACCGAGGAGAAATTAGAATTCAGCATTTTAGCGGTCGCCTTAGCCTCGCTTTTTTACGCCTGTATACCGCTCACGTGGCTCCCCAGAGTTGAGCAGAAAGTAGAGCTTCGCAAGGAAGAGAGGAAGGTTAGAGGTATACCGAGAGATCTTATACCGCTAGCCTTAATCCTGGTCTTGCTTTCTACGGCTTACAGTATAGCGCCTACCTTTGTCCTAGTAAACTTATTTATAAAGAAATTCGGCGGAGGATTACTTCAGATAGGAATATACGAATCTATAGTAGGCTTCACAATGTCCTTTTTCATGCTCCCTCTATTAAAAGTAAATAAAAAGTGGGGGAAGAAGTTGGCGATTCTCGGAATAGCTTTAATATCGATTGCCTTCGCAATTCTAGGATTCTCTACGAATATTCTCCACGTTTTTATTTCAGCTTTTATATTATCAATCGGTGAATCTATAATGACCCCCTTTTACCTAGACGCTCTATTTTCACGAATTCCGGAAGAGATGAAAGGCTCTATACTAGGAGCTCTAGCTGGCATAAGGAAAATAGTCAATATAGGGACACCTCTAGCGGCAGGATTGCTAGCAGGCATATCTCCATCCCTACCTTACGTTGCGTCAAGCCTAACAGTCGTAGCCGTAGCGATACTCTTCGCTCTTTACGGTTGACCTCTATGAGCGGAGAATTAAAGGACGTGTACAAATGTAGGATATGCGGGGCGTATATAGAGGAGAAAATACACTGTGGCGCTAAGGCTTTTCTGCTAATGGATTCTAGGCGTAGACTAAAACTCAGCAAATTAGTGTCCGGCATACTGAGACACTTCCCCGAGCGTTTTGGCCTCCGCTTAGATAGGGAAGGCTTTGTCGAAATAAAAGAATTGGTAGAAGCTATTAAGGCGCGCCGCGTTAGTTATTCTTGGCTAACAGAGGAGCATATAATAGCCCTGGCACACCTCGACCCTAAGGGGCGCTTTGAGATTTTCAAGGGCAAGATAAGGGCTAGGTACGGGCATAGCATCAGGGCATGGATAAACTATGAAGAGGATAAAGAGGTTAGAATTCTATACCACGGAACTACTAGAAGGAGAGCGGAGAATATTTTGAAAAACGGGATAAAGCCTATGAAAAGAATGAGAGTTCACCTAACAGCTAGTCTAGAGGAGGCTTGGCAAAACGCTAAAAGGTGGAAGGGAAAATCGGTGGTTCTCGTAGTGGACGCCGATTCTTTAAGGCGAAGAGGAATAAAAGTTTTAAAAGCTGGCAAGTACACTTACGTAGTTAAACACGTACCTCCCGAGTGTATAATAGGTGTGATAGAAAATGAGGTATAAGAAAAAACCCTATCCGAGAAATAGCGATATAGAAAATGCTATATTGAAGCTATTCTCACAAAATCCTCTAGTAAAACCGGAGGAATTCGTGGATTCTGTCCGTTCTGTGCTGGAGAGCGATGGTTTCTACACTAAGCTCGTCACTCCTAAACGGGTTTGGAGGATTTACGAGGATATGGTGAAGAAAGGCAAGATGTACGATTACCTGCTGGTCTTAAAGAATGAAGAAAACACTTTTACGTGAGTTTTCCCTATTAACCGGGGTGGTTTGATGGTACACGAAATCTTCATCATAATTTCGGCGATCATCGGGATTATAACTATAGCAGTTTCTTACTACTACAGGCTACGCGGTGAGGAGAAACTTAAAAAAGCGTTTTTCCTGTTGCTTTTCACAGTTATAGTTCTAGTGCCTCCAGCTCTATCCGTGGTCTCTAGATCTCTCTTGAAAAATCTAGGCTTAGCGGTTTTACCCAGTATAGTTTCGATATCCTCTGGACTCGTGGCTTTGCTAATTTATATTAGGAAATAGCCTTCTCCGGAACTTCTTTATAAAATAGGCGATTTAGGGTTTTTTCTTGAGTTAAACATTTATAAATGAGTTATTTACGATAGTATGTTGGTGTTTAAATTAATGATTTCTCAGAGAGCGGCTGAGGAGCTAAAAAAGCTAGGTTACGTAGTAAAAATAAATGAAGAAGTGATTGGGGTATCGGGGGTAAATCATAGAATCCCGCTGTTAGTCATAAATCCTAAAAACGAGAATAAAGTAGGCGTTCACTTAGATGACGGAAGTAACGAACTGATATTGCTCAAGCTATTTAGCATATACGTGGATACAGGGATAAGGCAATTGCTGATATCGAAGAAGAAGAGCGTCTTTAAAGGAGTTGAAGTAGTTAACGTGAAGAATCCATCGGAGCTAGTTGACATCATAGTCGACAGGCTAGAATCCCCTCCACAGTATAAAAACCTACTAACTAAAACTTATTAGATTTCAGGTAAATATGATTAGAATAAAACACTTAATTTTCGATTTAGACGAGACCTTAATAAGGCTCCCCGTAGATTGGCCGGCGGTATACGAAGAGGTAAGGAGAAGCCTGGAGATTTCGTTTACAGACCTGTTAAACCTGCTGACCGAATTATGGGGTACAAAGGACTACGGCAAAGTTTCGCGTCTCATAGAAAAATTCGAATTAGAGGCACTGAATCGCGTATACATCCTTGATAATTCTAGAGAGCTCATCCTCAATTTATCTAAAAAGTTCAAGCTTAGTCTAGTTACGCTCCAGGGTAGAAACGTGGTTGAGAAAATTCTAAGCGGGCTAGGAATCAGGAAGATCTTTGAGGTGGTAGTTACGAGAGACGGCGCGCCAACCCGCTTTCTCCAATTAAGGAGGGTCTTAGATGAAACGGGTTTTAGGCCTGAGGAAACTCTGGTTATCGGCGATAAGCTAGACGATATCGAGTCAGCTTTAAAACTCGGGTGCTGGGCGGTGCTTGTAGACAGACGGGGGAGAGCTGAATTGCTAGATGAACCTAGAGAGAAGCTCTTCGTGATTAAAAACTTAAAGGATCTTGAAAAAGTACTGTATTTTCTTCAAGAAGAGAGACGCTCGCCCGGCTAGTGTTTTTCAACTTTCTGTTCGGTCTTTACTCCCGGTAATTAAGGAGCGGTAAACAGGAGTTTTTACAGCGAAAGCTAAGCTTAACAGGTGAGATGAAGGGCGGCTACAACGTTAACGCCTTTGCCAATTAACTCGTTAAATTTCCTCCAAATTTCTCCTGTTTTCCCCTCTATAAGCTCTATACCCCGCGATTCTAAGTATCTCTTAACCTCCTCAGTTATCTCCATGTAGCCGTAATAGCCCTTACCGATGATCAGCACATCGGGCTTTTCTTTCTCTAAGATTTCGAGAATATCTTCTAAGTGGAGCTTATGGCCTTCCTTTCTCCACCAGTTAGGGTATATGCGCTCTCGTGTCAATATTAAATCTTTGCTGTAGGTTTTGCCGTCAACTACTATCTTCCCAAAATCATACTCTTCGATTTTCATACAGAAATATAGAGTTAAAGGAGTTATTTATTTGCTGAAAGCCAGGGATAGAGGCTATAAAGTCTCTCAATGGATTTCCTGACTTTCTCTTCAGGATACTCGTAGGCCGGAAGCCTGCCCGCCAAGAATTCCTCGTAGGCTTTCAAGTCTAGGAGACCGTGGCCGCTAAAGTTGAACAATATAACTTTCTCCTCATCCTTCTCTCTAGCCTTAATAGCCTCGTCTATAACTGCTTTTATTGCGTGAGCTGTTTCGGGAGCTGGGACGTGTCCTTCCACTCTAGCGAAAAACCTAGCTACTTCAAAGACTTCCACCTGGTTATAGGCTATGCTCTTGAATAAGCCGTGTTTTACGAGCAGGCTTAGGGTGGGTGCGGCTCCGTGGTATCTCAAACCGCCTGCGTGAATAGGGGGCGGTATAAAGTCGTGGCCGAGTGTGTACATCTTCAGTAGAGGCGTAAGCCTAGCAGTATCTCCGTGGTCGTATGTGTATATGCCCTTAGTCATAGATGGGCTAGCCGTCGGCTCGACGGCTATAAACTGGGTATCCTTTGGGGCCTTGCCAGCGACTTTCATATAGTAGAAGGGATAGGATATGCCGGCGAAGTTACTCCCCCCGCCTACACATCCTATAACTACGTCCGGGTAGTCTCCTGCCTGTTCTAATTGTTTCAACGCCTCGAGGCCTATTATGGTTTGGTGAAGGAGGACGTGGTTCAAGACACTGCCGAGAGAGTATTTGGTATCGTCGTGAGTGGCGGCGTCCTCTACGGCCTCGCTAATCGCTATACCTAAACTGCCTGGGTTGTCCGGATCTCTCTCTAATACGCTCCTCCCCGACTTAGTGCGGTTACTTGGACTAGGTATTACTTCGGCTCCCCACAGTTCCATCAAAACCCTCCGGTAGGGTTTTTGTTCATAGCTAACTTTAACCATGTATATTGTAGTCTTTAAGCCGAAAAGATTAGTCGCGAAAGCCAGGGCTGAACCCCATTGTCCAGCTCCAGTCTCGGTTGTAAGGCGCTTAACTCCCTCTTTAACGTTGTAATATGCTTGAGCTACCGCCGTATTAGGCTTATGGCTTCCTGGAGGGCTGAGCTCGAACTTATAGTATATCCTAGCTGGTGTTTTCAACGCTTTCTCAAGCCTAATTGCGCGAATTAATGGAGTCGGTCTCCAGAGAGTATAAACATCTATGACCTCATCGGGTATCTTAATCCACCTATCCATGCTAACTTCCTGCCTTATAAGCTCCATCGGAAATATTACACTCAAATCTTCAGGTGTTAAGGGCTCCCCGTTAGGCTTTAAGGGAGGAGGTAGGGGCTCCGGCAGATCCGGCAGTATATTATACCAGTACCTGGGAATCTCTTCTTCGTCTAGGTAGAACTTAGTCTTCATTAGACCACCAAAACCTTCATCAATGTAAAATATTTAAACATTATCGTACAAAAATGCACATAAAGATTATTCTCTCGAATAGAGCACACGTTCTAAAAGATAGAGTTAAAAGCTTCAGAGCTCTAAATGTCCTCCCGGCGATTTCGATATTCTAGAACTATCTCTTTTTTATGTATATGGAAAAATCATTCTCATCTATTTTAGCTAAAAATGTGATTTTTTAGATAATCTCTCTCTTATTTTCCTCTAGCGAATCATATCTTAGTTTAACGCTATTTTTAAAAGTCTCCGCTAAAGTATTGGTTCGAGGCCATATGTCCGGACGGCACTTATGGAATGTTATACAATCAAAATTCGGTCGAGCGGAGAAAAAACTGAGAGTAGTCAAGGCTTTTCTAAAATACGGATTTAAGCTGAAAAAGGAGAAGAATAAAATTTCAATATACCTTGATAAGGTAAAAATCTCATACTCAGCTCTGGCGAACGCGTTAGAAGTCGACAGAAGAGTCGTAGCAGAAACAGTTAAAAATATAGCTGAAGACAACTTCCTCAGAGAGTTTTTCGAGAAGCTAGAGCCTGCGGGAGCTAGCCTTAGAGGAGTGTCGCGGCTTCTAGGCTATAGGTGTTTAGTTGTGGAAACCTACGAGGATAGACCTGGAATATTGGCGTCTGTCGCCACGGCCCTCGCCAAGAGGAATATAAATATCTTACAGGTTATAGCCGACGACCCTAACATAATAGAAAATCCTAAGCTCTACGTTATAGTATCCGGAGAAGTCCCTGGAGACGTGGTAAACGAGATTCTACAAAATAAAGTTATCAAAAACATTACGATATCATAGGGGTTTAGTTTGTACGAATACGAGGTAAAGGTCAAAGTCGAGGATTTAGAGAGGGTAAAGACTCTGCTTAGAGAACTAGGTGCTGAGGAGAAGGGTTTAAGGAAAGAGGTAGACGTATACTTTCGACATCCTTGTAGGGATTTTAGAGCGACGGATGAAGCCTTAAGGCTGAGGCTTAGCGGGGGGAGAGCTGAGCTTACTTATAAAGGACCGAAGATCAGCAGGGATATTAAAGCTAGAGAAGAGATAACGGTTGAAATACGAGAAGAGGATGTGGAAAAACTGATTTCCCTGCTTGAAAATCTGGGATTCAAAAGGTTCGCCGAGGTTAGAAAGACTAGGGAGAGGTATGAGCTTGGAGATTTCAAGGTTTGTTTAGACAGTGTCGAGGGTTTAGGAGATTTTATAGAGGTGGAGCTTAAGGCGCCGGGCGAAAGCCTAGAATCGGCTACTAAAAAGCTTCGCGAATTTCTCGTTAAGCTAGGAATTAAGCCTGTTTCTATCCTAAAATCGTACCTGGAACTTTTGCTTGAGAGAAAGTCTTGACAAAGGTGATTCTATGAATGAAGTCGAGACTTTAATGGGCTACTTAACGCTTTTGGCCTACCTTATGGGGCTTACCCTAGTGCTTTCAATACTCTACTCGCTGGCCGAGTGGTTCTCGAAAGATAGGGTAATCAAGATATTTGAAGGGAAGAAGGTCCTAGTGCTGATAAGCGGAGAAGTCTACTGTGGGAAGCTTTACATACCACCGCGTAGCGGAGGAGGCTTTGAGGTTTTCTTTGAAAGCGATAAAATAGAAAACCCCATATCTCTCCTAGCCTTCCTCATAGAGAACTATAAAGAAACCGGAGAGGAGAAATTCAAAGATGAAGCCGAAAGGTTGCTGGAGGAGCTTAAGCAGAAGGGCGTACTCCCCCAAAGTCTAAAGCTTGAAGACGTAGAGCTTAACCCCTGGTCTCCGCCGTCTCTCGTATCCCGTAAAGTATACTCGAGCGAGCTTAAAGATCTCTACGCTATCATCAGGTTTAGGGACATGCTAAGTGAAGAGGAACGGAAAAAACTGTGGAAAGAGCTGCGAACACTCTATCATCCGCCCTTCGCGGCGAGAATGAAGAGGAAGATATACAATGCTCTAGCCTACGTTAAAGATAAATTAACGACGGTCATATCTCCCGCCTCTCTTCCGATAGTATCTGCAGTTCCCGAGGTTAAAAAAGCCATAGAGGAAGTTCAGAAAAAAGCTATAGCTGAGATAGGGGCTCTCTATGATCCGTTATTGGAAAACAGCATAGGGCGTTTAATAACTGTGAAGGTGAAGGATATAAACGGCGAGGAGAAAGTGTATCAAGGAATATTGAGGGAGTATTCTAACAACTATATAGCCGTATACGACGTAGACTATAGGCTTCAAGTAAAGGCTAAGTACCAGGGGAGGAAGATGTTAGAGGGCTATCCTGCTCCCATACACAAAATCTACGGGATAGACTTCGAGTACGGAGAGAAAATAGCCATAGACTCCATAACGCCCTTTGACGGTAAAACCAGTATAGCCCTCAAAAACGTAAGCAATAGGGTTGTAAGAATTGAAAAAGTAAAAGTTGAAGGTAAGGAGGTGACTTTGACAAAGGTCTTAAAGCCCGGAGAAGTAGTTTCTGTCTCCGTAGAAGGAGAGTTCGAAAATCCAAGTATAGAAGTTGAGTATGAAATTTCGAGAGAAGCAGATATAATCTGGCCGAAATCAAAAGTTAAAGTCGTAGGGCTTGGAGACTATCCTCCAACCATGCTTGAAGTAATATTAACAGCTGTCTGAAAGCGCTATGAACAAAGAAAAATCAAAACAAATAGCCTTACTGTTGATAATCTCCTTTGTAAGCTCTATAGCTCTAGGCATAATCTGGCCGTTTATCACAGTTAACGTCTACATGCTTGGAGGCTCTTTATCCTCGATAGTATTTATTCAAACAATACCCTACTCAGCCTATATCCTTTCAAGACTTTGGGGCGCGATATCGGACTACTACGGCAACAGGAAAGCATTTATCATAGTTGGGCAAGTTTTGTCCATAATTCCGCTTTTTATCGCTAGCTTTGTTAGAGAATTAGACCTACTGATATTACTAATATTTTTACTAAATTTCTTCAGCTCTATATCATCTCCCTCCTTCCTAGCAGCTCTAGGGGAAGCGGGCGAGGGCTCAGCATACGGATACTCCCAACTAGCTGGAAATATAGGCTGGACTTTAGGAGCTTTAATCATAGGACCTCTCCACGCTGTATACGGGCAAACTGGTATATACCTGCTAGCCGCAGCCACCTCCCTGCTCTCAATAGCTATTTTCAGCCTGTTCTACAGGGAAGAAATTGTGCCAGATAAAGCGAAGCCTCTAACGCTTAAAATTAAAGAATCCTTCAGTTTAAAACTTAGAGCTAAACCTGGATTTAAGCTCTTTCTCCTAGCAATATTCTTAGCTTGGGTAGGGGCTTACTGGAATTCTGAACTATTGAAAATTAAGCTATTCCTCTTGTTAGGTGAATCAGTCGAAAAATACAGTGCTGTTTTCGGGCTAGGAGTAGGCCTACTAGCCGTAATCTCTTCCTATGCCGCTACCAAAATTGTAGAAAAGTATGGAGCTAAAACACCTCTATTGCTAAGTCTACTCTCTTACGCAGCTCTCTTCATACTCTTCAGTGTGGTAGACGACCCAGTTATATACACGGTATTATACGTAATACCTGTATGGCCTATATTCTGGGCTAGTCAAGCAGCAGCTGCCTACTACTTCTCTGAGAAGGGTTTCGAGGCGGAAAATATGGGAGCTTACATAGTGGCTACAAGCTTTGCAGTGTTCCCCGCGTCTATAAGTGGTTTTATAGCTGACTCATTAAGCCTAAACTTATCCATAGCGGTGTCTGCAATTTTCCCTTTAGCGGCCTTTATCGTGTTATATCTTCCCAATCTTATTAAATTCGGTACCAAAACCCGCGAGCACGATTAAAGAATTTAACTAGTTCCACTCTCATATATCCTTCTATGAATCGTTAAACAAAGAAAAAGCAGTTATATAGTAAAGCGGCAAGACGGAGATATTTAAGTATGTCGCGGAAGTAAAATTGATAAAAGAGAAAGGGTAGCTAGGCTATTAAGAGAGGTTTAAGGTATGGCTAAAATTATAGTTTTCGATTTAGATCTCACACTTTGGGACCATCCCGATGTTTCTGCTATGGAGCCGCCCTTCCAGTCACTAGATAGAGACACGATAATGGATTCGAAAAACGATAAGCTAAGACTTTACCCGTGCGTTAGAAACCTACTTAAAAAATTGAAAAATAGCGGCTACAAGCTCTCCATAGCAAGTTGGAACATAACTTCCACAGCAATGGAAGCTCTAAAAACTCTAAGATTAACTGAGTTTTTCGATTACATAGTTATAGAGCCGCATCCGGAAAAAGAGAAAATGGTAGAGAAGATACTAAACTTCTTCAAAAAAGAAGACGACATAGAAGAAGTCTACTTCATAGACGATAATCCAGAAATGATAAATAGGGTAAAGAAAAAGTATCCCTTCATCAAATGCGTCGTAGTGGGTCTAGATATAGAATCAGTCTGTGAGCTCATGAACCTAATCTAGTAATTCACCTTATTGAAAGTCCTTCAAGCTACACCTTAGGAGCTAGATTAAACCTAATTATTTCAAAATGACGTTTCGAAACCTTTATAAAATTAGCCTATATCTAATCCTTTGGTGGCAAATTGAACTTAACTAGACGAGATTTTGAATATCTAGCAGCAGTCTACGCGGAGGAAGGCGAAGGCATAGCCAGGTTATATAGGATAGCTGAACGCCTAGGCGTAAAACTACCATCGGCACGCAAAGCTATGAAGGAGTTAGAAGCTTTAGGACTAGTCGCTAGGTTTCCCGGGAGAGGATATAAGCTAACGGAGGAAGGGAAGAAGGTATACCATAAGTTTCTCTGGAAACACAGAATACTGGAAACTTACCTCTGCCGCTTTCTATGTTTCACTCCTGATGAAGCCTGCGAGTGTGCATCCCGCTTCGACGCTTACGTACCCGAGGAAGTTGTAAGCAGGATGTGCACGCTCATGGGGCATCCCTCCTTCTGCCCCCATGGACGCAATATCCCTCATATACCCCATGGGGGTGAGGAGGAGTGAAAATAATTTCAGCGTTACTGTTCCTCTTAATACTCCTCTTACCCTTAACTAGTATGGTTTATTCTCAATCGGGTAAAGTTATAATAGTCGCGACTATCCCTCCATTAGCTGCGATAGCTAGGGAGGTAGGTGGAGAGAGAGTAGAAGTCTACTATTTGGTTCCTCCAGGAAGCGATCCTCATCAATATGCCTTAAAGCCAGAGGACGTGAATCTAGTCAAAAACTGCGACTTGTTTATTTCCGTTGGCAAAGAGGCGTTCTTAGGGAGCCTACCAGAGAACCCAGGCAGGATTAGGCTGTCTTGGAACGACTGGCTAGAGGCGGGAATATACATTAGAGACGGCAATCCCCACTACCTATGGCTATACCCTGAGAACGCCGCCAAAGTGGCCGAGAAAATATACGAAGCCCTAGTAAGCATGGATCCGGGAGGCAGGCTCTACTACGCACAGAAACTTGAAGAGTTTAAAAATAAAATAGAGAGCCTAGTGGAGTGGATAGATGAGTACACGACAGCCTCCGGCGTTAAGGGAGAGAAAGTAGTTTTAGCGGGGGCCCATTTCGTCCCTCTAGCTGAGGCGATGGAGCTGGAAATTGTCGGAGTTTTAATTAAAGGAGAAGGCAAGACGCCGTCTCCCTCAGAGATAGCCGAGATAGAGGAGCAAATTAAAAAGGAAAACGTTCGGGTAATCATAGTTCTGGCGACGCAGAAAATAGGAGACGAAGGTAGGATAGCAGCGGCTATATCTAAAGACACGGGAGTAGCCCTCGTGTACGTCTATGGTGCAATGTTTAGCGGCGGAGATAGCTATACAGAGCATATAAAGTACACAGTGGCGTCCATAACGTCGGCTATAGAAGCCGCTAGGAGCAAGGGCTCGATAACGGCGCAACAAGTTCGGTTCTCTCAGACAACTCTGCTTACCTCGTTAACCATCTTATTCCTTCTCTCTATAATTGAGACGGCCATACTGGTGAGAGGAAGATGAAGCCCCTAATAGACTTAGAGAACGTGACCGTAGCCTACGATAATAGGATAGCCTTAGAGAAAGTAACTTTTAGAGTTGAAGAACCTTCATTTCTCACAGTTATAGGACCTAACGGCGCCGGTAAAACCACTTTGCTAAGAACACTGCTGGGGCTTATAAGACCGATAGAGGGTAGAGTAGTAGTTTTAGGATTAGATGTTTTGAAAAATTGGCGTAAGGTGAGGAGATTAGCAGGCTATGTTCCCCAGAGGGAGAGAATAGACCCTTCCATTCCCGTGCTGGTTAGGGACGTAGTACTCATGGGCAGGGTTCCCAAGGTAAACCCTGGCTTTGGGCTTGGAAGAGAGGATTATGAAAAAGCTAGAGAAGCATTAAGAAAAGTTAATCTAGAGGAGTATTGGGATTGGCCATTTTCCCACCTCTCAGGAGGTCAGCAACAGAGAGTTCTAATAGCGAGGGCTTTAGCGTCGGAGCCCCGCCTATTACTACTAGACGAGCCTCTATCCGGGGTAGACGCCGCGTCTCAAGAAATCATACTGAAAACTCTTAGAGAAACAGTAGATGAGGGGGTGGGGGTGGTAATGGTGACTCACGATATAAACCCTATAATGGAAGTGACAGACTACTTGCTCCTACTTAATAGAAAAGTGATAGGATTTGGTAAACCTCTAGAACAGATAGAACCGGATAAGCTCTACAGTCTGTACGGACGCAAAGTAGAGATAGTAAGAATAGGCGAGACCTGCTATGTCATAGGAGGCGATGCCCATGCCTAATTTTTCAAATCGAAAACCTATGCGTTATGAGGTTGGTCGGGGGAGCGTTCATGTTAGAGATTTTCACATATAGTTTCATGATTAAAGCTTTACTAGCTTCTACTTTAGCCGCAGTTCTCTCAGCAGTCGTTGGCTCTTTCACAGTATTAAGGAACCTTTCTACAATGGGCGCCGCCATAGCACACGCAAGCTTAGCCGGAGCTCTCATAGCTTTCTTCTTCGGTATTGAGCCTACAATAGGGGCGGCTATCCTAAGTGTCTTATTTGCCCTAATGGCCGCTTACAGCGGAGAGATGGGAGGGGAGAAAATGGATATAGTACTTGGCGTTACTTTCGGTTTTTCAGCGGCTATAGCGGCTCTCATGCTGTCCCTAACTAGAGAATACACAGTCGTAGCGTATTCGTACCTGATAGGGGAAGTGCTAGGAGTGACGGACGACGAGCTCCTCCTCTTAGGAGTTTTCGCTTTCTCCTCTCTAACACTGATACTCCTATTCTATAAAGAGTTTAAATTCGTAACTTTCGACAGAGAAGCGGCGGAAGCTATGGGAGTTAACACGAGGCTATTCCACTATTTAATGATCATGCTTATAGCCGTGACGACTGTTGTAGAGCTTAAAGTTGTGGGATCGATACTAGCCGTAGTTTTCCTAGTAGCTCCAGCCGCAGCGGCTCTAGAGTTCTCCCACAGTTTAGAGAAGATGGTCATATTGTCTGTGGTTTTCGCGTTGACATCTTCTATTCTAGGAGTTTTCATATCTATGCTCTACAACTTGCCGACAAGCCCCACGATAGGGGTTTTAGCTGCCGCTGTATACCTTATATCTCTAATATTATCGCCTAAGAAAAAATGTTGTAGATTTTAGAGAATCTTCTTTCTAATTTCCAAAGAATACTCAGGCTCTATAACTTTAAAGAGCTCAGGATATTTCTCCTTAGCTTTCGCGAACAACTTCATTAAAACTTCTTCTCTCTCACGCGGAAAATCCACAATCCAGAATTCGCAAGTATCATCTCCGGCGGCTCTACACTTAACCTCCCTAACTATAGCGAATCTCTCAGTATCTAATTTCTTAGCCGTGTAAAGTATTACCTGACTAGTCTGATAAGCTCCTTCATAAGCTCCCGCGGGGTAGGCGCAAATAGTTTTTTTAACTGGCAGCCTAACCCCTTTACACCAGGGACATTCATCGTCCCAGAACCTAGCTATAAATACCCTATATCCATCCCAAACCTCCCACCTAGAATCCGTACCCGTAGGGAAGCGGCCCGCGAACATATACCAAGCTATCTTAGCTATAATCTCCGTCTCTTCGAAAGGCTTTAACTTCTCAATATCTTTTACTAAAGTAAGCATATACTCATGACCCATCGAGAAACCCCATGCGAAGATTTTTTTAATCGCCATTTCAAAGCCGACGAGATCTATTAACTCGGTGAGGGACGATAGGTAGAGACTCCTAACTGTGAACACGTTTACCGTCTCTGTGCCTATGTGCTTTCTAGCCCTAGCCAACATCTTAGCCAAGAACTCCTTCATAACGATCTACCCTATTAATACCTGTAAATCCTTTATTTTACCCTTAGCGTGCAACCTCTTAAGGAAAATTAGCAATGAATGCGCGTCCAGATTCAAAATTTCGGCTATCTCGCTTGCTTTTCTACTACCATCTACAAGCTCTAAAATTTTTATTTCAATATCTGATAGTCCATCCAAAGAGGGCTTAAAGTCGTGAGGTATAGGTAGATAGTCTTTGCGTATAACTCTAGGGGCCGGAGGCTGGGCTTTCTTCCCTACTTCCTTTCCCACAACCTTTCTCACAGCTTCTTTCTCGACCGGTATTGCTAATTCTCTAGCTAGCTCATCCACGCCCTTGCCGGTTTTCGCAGAGACTATAAAATACCTTGCTCCTATCCTCCTAGATATAGTGTCGACCTCCTCGTCGCTAATATTCCTCTCGGCTAAGTCGGCTTTGTTGCCGACTAGGACAGTTTTTACTCCTGTAGGTATTAGGGAGTGCCACCTGCCCAAGTTGAAAACGCTACTCCTGTTCGAAAGATCGAAAACCAAAAGCGCTGTCCGAATCCTCCACGCCTTCACGCTGTGCGTCAAAACCTCTATTACGCTGGGATCCCCCCTAACTTCTCTAGCGTAGACGCCTCCCCCCACTTCATAATCTCTAAAAAAAGACGGCTCGCTGTAATCCACCTCCACTTTGGGGAAGAGGGCTTTAATAAGCGTAGTCTTTCCCACCCCTTTATCCCCAGCGAAGACAATTAACTCTCTTCGAGGAATTACGCTCAAAATCTACACCTCATATTCTATCTCCATGGGTGCTCTTATAGACTTTAAGGCTAGCGGCAGCAAGTTAAGCCCGCTTATACGCTCGTATATTCTCTTAGCCACAGTATTATCATAGTGAGCAATTAAGTACCCGAGCCTCTTAGCCCCCTCCTCGTCCGTCATTAAAACTTTAATTCCCATTTCCATCATAAACTCAGACTTATAGAGCGTACCAGCTATCTTCTTGCCGTAATAAAACATATCCTCGCCGAATTCCTTCCACCATCTTTTCTCGTACTCTTCTAACACCCTGGGATTATCCTCGTCTAACGCCTTCTTAATCGTCTCCGCGGCTATAACCGCCCCGTAGACAGCACCATACAATCCTTCTCCGGTAACCGGGTGGACAAAGCCCGCCGCGTCCCCAACAGCTAGCAGCCTATACTCTACTGAGTATGTTTTCTTTCTCGGTACATCCCCGAAGGGTATTAGCCACGCCCTATCGTGTTCTACTTTTAAATCCTCAGGCAGAACTCCGGCTTTCTTAGCTTTCTCTATAAATTCTTGAAAAGTTTCCCTATGATTTTTTGAATATTTCAAGTTAGTACCTATGCCGATGTTTAAGTGGTTCTTTTTAGGAAAGACCCAACCATAGCCCGTTGGAGCTACCCCGAAAAACAGGAATATAGGCGTAAACCCCCTATTACCCAAAAGCTTAAAGACTTTCTCCATATCATAAGGATACTCGGTGCCCCAGCAAGCTCCTAATTGCTCGACTTTAAGAGGAGGTAAGCCGACTTTTTCCCCCAGCCTATCCTGGACTCCATTCGCGAGTATAACGTAGCTAGACTCGTACTTATCCCCGTCAAGAGTCTCGACGACGATTTTATCGTCCTCCCTACGTATGCTAAACACGTTTTTCCTCTCTTTTAACTCGGCCCCCTCAGACTCGGCTATCTCCATTAATTTACCGTCAAAAACCGAGCGCCTAACCAAGCCTCCATATTCCTTTAACTTCCCACTGTACCTTATGACTAACTTTCTACCCTTAGGCGAGAATACGACAAAACCATCTATCCTAAGCTCTATAGTCTCGCTAATTTCCTTAGAAACCCGCTCTACCAAGAATTTCTCTACTCCATAAGTAATGCCGCCGCCACAGAACTTATCTCTACCCTTCCTACTTTTCTCCAAAATTAAAGTCTTAAGACCGAGACGAGAAGCTATAGTAGCCGCCGTCGAACCCGAAGGGCCGGCTCCTATAACTATCAAGTCATAAGCCATTCCATCACCTAAATCAATACTTTAACAATTTTATTGCATCATATTTTAATTATTTTTTATCCTTTTTATATGTTAGAAATAGCTTTTAAACCTAAGCTCGACGGTGGTTAAATCAATATTAAAAAATAGCGTACCTAGCTATTTCCCTAAAACGTTTTAAACCGACGATTTTCACCAAAGTTTCCTGATTAAGCCTCTTTTGCTCTCTTAAAGAAAGAATTGTTCTAGCAGTTTTAGGTCCTACTCCGGGGATTTTCAATAACTCCCTGTAAGAGGCGCTATTCAAATCTATGGGATAGGCTTCCCTATTTTCTCTAGCATAGGCTTCTTTTAAGTTTTTAAAATCGCGCAGCATACCCCTATCGTCTAATAGCATCTCCAAATCTTTTAAAGTAAAACCGTAATCTCTCAAAAGGTAAAAAGCCTGGTTGAGCCTCTTAGCCCGCTCGAGAGGACAGGGGTTGAGCGTCTCGAGAGGAGTATCGGGTATAGGCTCGAAGGGGCTATAGAAAACTCTAGCGAGCCCATACTTTCTAACTAGAAACTCGGTTAGTTTTAATATTTCAAAATCCGTGTTCCCCACGCCTACGATTAGTTGCGTTGCAACTCCCGCCCTTAGAAATCCCTTTTCTCTACATATCTTAGACGCTATATTCAAAACTCTAAGTATGTCGTTTCTATAGCTACCCTTATCTGGGGCTATCTCGTAGAATACATCGGGTGTTGCAGCCTCCACGTTAACGCCCACTCTATCAGCAACTCTACAGGCCTCTTCGACCAGATACCGAGGAGTTCCCGGCATAAGCCTCAGGTTTATATAGCCGCTGAAACCCCTAACGCGTAGCATTTTGGCAATCTCAATTTGTTTTTTGACAACATTTTCCGGATCTTTAAAAACGCTAGATGATAGGAAAAAGCCGGAGATTCTACCTCTCCTCCACAACTCCAACACTCTGCCAACGAGCTTCTCTATCCTCCAAAAGGATCTAGGTACTCTCCTTCCATGCCTAAAGGCACAATACTTACACTCATTTACACAATACGAAGCGAGGAGAGTTTTAAAGAGGGGTACACGCCGCCCCTTATACCACGACAAGTATATGGAATCGTCCCAGTCCCATCTGGACATTGCTGTTAAAGTTTCCTCCCTGCCTAGCCACTTGCACAGCGTTACCTTCATCGAGAAAATAGGCTATCCTATTTTTAAAAATAGAAGCTTAACAGTGTAAAGTGAAAGTATTCAACGCTTTTTCCTGACGAAGCGTTTCATTTTTAAAAGAACGCCCGCTACCACTGCTATAGCCGCCGCCACCGCGGCTACAACATAGAATGTGTAATCCGCTTCCCTCTTTTTCTCTACTTCCTCCTCTTTTTCCAGAGTAATAGTATAGCTTTTTTCTCCTTCAGCTTCTACTTCGATCGTGCGGCTCCTATATCCCTCAGCCTTCACGCGTATCGTGTATTTTCCCGGAGGTAGCTCAACGCTTTCAGTCTCGTTCATGAGGGGGGAGTATACCGTTACAAGATAGCCTTTCTCGTCCAAGAAGTAGGCAGTATAATTCTCTATCTTAAAACCGGTGTCGTCCGTGGCTACGAGGGTGAGTCTAGCCTTTTTTACGGCTTCAAAGGGCAACACCACCGTGACGCTAGTATCTCCTCTAACCTCAACGGTTTCCCTAGCAATAGTATCCTCCTTGAGAACTAGAATTTCATAACTTCCCTCTTTTACTTCAAATGAACATTCACCCTCGACGTTAGTCTTATTTTTAGATAGTAGCTCGCCTCCAGATCTATATAGAACAACGCTTGCGTTGACTACTTCGGCTCCGGATAGATCCTTTACCTCTATTTTTAGCTTGAAAATTCTAGGCTTCAACTTCACTTGGAGGATGGTATCGGCAGTTAAATTAACTACTTTTATAGCGTCTATGAAGTCTTCTTTTGAAACTAGAATCGTATAGACGCCTTCTGGTACTAGCTGGCTCCATGTTCCATTGCTTAGGATGACGCTGAGCCCTAGCTCTTTAATGGTTAAGTTAACGTTGTCTAAGGTGTTGTTAAAATTATCTAAAATAACTACATTTAACTGATAGTACTTCTCTTTCTCTTCTGGCATTTCCACTTTCTTCTTCATGTACTGATAGACAAGTATGGATTTACTAGAATAGATTATTATCCTATCTGCATCATCTGAAAAAACCATCTTCCCGTAGTCGCTCCTAACGATTATTTCATGCCTCCTTCCTTCTTGCCTAAAGACAATAACCTTAGCGAGAGATTCTCCACCCCTATAATAATAGAGTAGAACTGTAAAGTTGTTAGCTAAGAAAGCCTCGCGTCTATCGTTTGAATACTTAGTGAGCTTTACCTTCTTAACGTAGATAATTCCCCGCTCCGGATTCACTACGCTGATAACCGTCTGTTTATTATCTTGCTGCTCATAATATAGATATCTGCCGTCGGGCGATAAGCCTCGGTAAACGCCTAGCCCCTCTATAGATATTTCCTTTACATTCTCAAGTATACGTTTGGTAAAGTCTACTCTATACTTCACAATTTTGTCGACGTACACTATGCCTAACTCTCCGAGCTTGCTAGTTGGGAATATATCTTCAACGTGCCTCCTTTCTGTTTTGAGCAGAACCTTGCCATTTAAATTAAAGTATTTAACATGTTTTTCCTTTGCTAATAGACAAGCATAACAGAATGTTTCGCTGGTCAGCGAGATTAACTTCCCATCTTCTGTGAAGAATAGTTTGTGAACATCCTTGACTACCCTATGTTTCCATAGGATTTCACAGCTCTCTAAATCCATGAAGTAAATGAAATTCTCGGGGCTTTTCGTATTATCCCTTACTCCGCCTAAGGCTATATACTTCTCGTCGTGGGAGAAAGCGACGACGCGGATTTTGCTTTTAATTTCAAATTCTCTTACTTCCCCTGTTTCCAAAAAAACTAGATAGAATCTGCGCGGGGCTTCCTGCTCAAAATAGAGTATTCTGCCGGAGGGCGAGAACCCCGCGGCTCCTATCTCTCCGAAGACATTAAACCTACCGATAGGCGTCTCGTTCCTGAAGACTATAAGGCTATTGTTATTCAGAAAAACCGCCATTAAAGTTCCATTACTCGATAGAGCCAAGTACTTTATATTATAGTTGAACGTGAAATTGTAGGCTAGGAAGTAATCCCAGTAGTATGCGCTGTTTTTCTCAGCGGACAAGACGGGAGACCACAAGCTGAAAATGGACAGCGTCAATACCAGAGTTAGTAAAATAGCCCCCCTCATAGTCTCTACTCTCCAATTGAAATGCAAAATATAAAATTTCTCTGCTCATTCTAACCTAGGGTAAACGACGACCTGTCTCCTATTCCTAGCTAGCCCTATCCTCACAACATCTCCTATCTCCTTTCCGGCTATGAGTTTTTGAAGGTCCCGAACGTTGAAAACGGGCTCTCCGTCAATAGATAGTATTATGTCGCCCGCTCTTATACCGCTTCGGTCAGCCGGGCTACCGGGTTGGACGTAGACCACTAAAGCTCCTCTCTCAACCGGTAGGCCGTGAGACCTAGCCAGGTTGGGTGTAACGTCGACACAGTTAACGCCTAAAAAGGCTCTCCTTATCCTCCCATACTGGAGTAGCTGGCTCAGCGAATCCTTGATGCTGTTTATCGGTATGGCAAAGCCAATACCCTGAGCAAAGGGTATGATAGCCGTGCTTATGCCCACAACTTCTCCCTTTAAATTCACGAGGGGGCCTCCACTGTTGCCGGGGTTTATAGCAGCGTCCGTCTGTATCACGTTTTCTAAGACGACCGTTGGGGATTTAATCGTCCTATTCAACGCGCTTATAACACCCATAGTGACTGTTGGAGGACCTTTAAGACCTAGAGGGTTGCCTATAGCCAGAACTATCTGACCAACTTTAAGCTTATCTGAGTCGCCCAGTTTTAGAGGCTTTAATCCTACGTCTTTAACTAATTTTAAAAGCGCGAAATCGCGTCGGGGATCGCGTCCGATTATCCGAGCGTCTACGAGACTGCCGTCTCTCAAAACTACCTTGACTCTATCCACATTAGCTACCACGTGGTTCGAAGTGGCTATATAGCCTCCCTCGTGCACAACAAAGCCCGATCCAACCCCCTTAAGCGGCAGGGGGATTAAAAAGAGGTCTAGAATTTTCACAGTGGTTATGCCTACGACGCTAGGGCTAACTTTTTCGACGACCTTGGTTATAGCCTCTTCCAGTTCAAACATTAAAGCACCGATTTTATAGTAACGGCCTGCTATTAATCGATAACCTTATACCTAACTCTTACGATGCCCTTTCCTTTAGCCTCCCTCTTCAGGAGTTTAACGCCTTTAACTTCGCCCGTACTCTTAACGTGTGTCCCGCCGCAGGGAATGGCGTATAGCCCCTCTATCTCGACTATTCTAAAAAGCTCTATACCCTCGTGAAGCTCTGTTAGCTTCTCGTGAAACCTGGCTATGTACTTCTCTGCATCCTTTCTAGGCAACCAGAATATCTTAACCGGGATATCCTTCTCCACTATAGAGTTGATCTGCTCCTCCAATATCGGCAGGTCTTTAGCCAGTATTCTAGCCGTAAAGTCGTCGTAGCTCTGCTCTACCCCAAGCGCCCCTCCCGCAAACCGTACATCCCAGCCAAAGTTCTTTTTTATAACGTAGCCGAGGATATGCGCTGCAGTATGCATCCTCATCAATCTATAACGCCTACTCCAATTTATAGAGCCGTCTACAGAATTCCCAACTTTCGGTCTCCCGCCCTCAACCCTACCGGAGTGAAATATAAGCCCCCTATCCTCGTAGACTTCCTCAACGTTCATCTTCCACCCAGGCCCGCTAAGCAAACCGATATCGCAGGGCTGACCACCGCCCCCGGGGTAAAAAGCGGTCTGGCTTAAAGCTACAGCGGTCAACTCTCCCTCTGCCACTTCGACGACTTCAGCTTCAAACTCCCTTAGGTAGGCATCTTCATAGTATAGCTTTCGAGTTTTCAAGTTAGCCCCCTCAAATATCACGATGACAAAATATTTATTTTCAATTCCTAAAGAGCTTAAGTACATTAATACCTCTCTTAGTCCTCAAAACTTTCTCCGCTAGAATACTCGGGAGGGGGAGGCGGATAGGGAGGCTTTTCTCTTCTCTTAACTGCATAGATGAGCACGGCGCTCAACGCTATAAAGGCTATGAATAGAAATGTCACGGTGAAGGGTTTAGAAGCGATAAGCGAAGGCTCGACGCTTACCTCGTCTTTCTCTTCTACTAAGCTGATGCTCTCCGAGTCTAACAGGTGGTCCTCGTACCAGACCTCTACTCTAACCTCTCTCTTCCCCTCTAAGGGGGCTGGGATGAATACTGTTTTAACCTCCCCCTCTTCCAGGTAGATTTTCCTCGTAACGTCTAACCCTTCTCCAACCAATCTGACGAAGAAGTAGCCGGGTTTTCCCAGCTGCCTCACAACCACTTCTACTCCTCTAGCCTTAACTTCGACGTTCACTATCCGGACTTTATAGCCCGCTATCTTCTCGGGAAGCTTTAAACCTGGAATGTAAAGGTCTAGTATGTAGACGTTTGGAGCTTCGGGCTCGTTATAGTTCATCCATAGGATTCTGGTCTCAGAGACTTCCGTAGCGTTTTTAGCGGTTTTGGGCTCCCAAGAGTAGGCTAATAGCCTAACCTGAGGATCTAGTTTTATCTCGATAACGTCTATCCAACTTCTCGGATCTCTACTGGTAAAGCTATCCCTAATTTTCACGCGGTAGGTGCTATCCTCTAATCTCTCAATAAAGTCGGTGGTATTAAGGTGTATCAAAACCTCCACTACATAGGCCCCCTTAAACTGAACCATTTTACCAGTGCCGTAGACGTCGCACAAGACATACTCTTCAGCGTCCTTATAGACGTGGGAAACTATCTCGTATTTCACCTTTTTAGGATCTGAGGTGAACAGTAATAGAGCAAACATTATGTGGGTATCTTCCTCAGCTCTAAGCTCCTCTTCTATCTCTGGCTTACCGAACCAGCTTTCTCCCTCAGCCGTGAAGGGGTGTAGTTTCTGCTTAACTATAACCGTTCCATCGGCATTGAAATAGAGCTCAAAATTTAAGGCATACCACAATTCCTGCCCGGTCACAGTTTCGGGGATCAATGAAGCGCATATCAATAATAGGAGCATTGCCAACAGGTACTTCTTCACTAGCCCCCCCTCCTGAATTCAAGCTCTATATACTCCAGTTTTAGGTAGCTTGGAATTACAAACTCCAAAAGCCCGCTCCCGTAAAAGGTTCTACCTTCAACTCCGAAGGGGACGTGTAGATTCGAGAAATCTCCAATTTTAGGTTGGCTTAAATCTTCGAGCATCTCAACGTCTATCCAACCCCACGGGGGGATGTAAACCTGAACCCACATATGCCCGCCCCAGTGCGTGAGCAGAGACATATCTTCCCGCAGAGAAGCATTCAACCAGTGTTTTTCCTCGTGGCTAGTCAGTAAAAAGCCGAATACCGTTCTAGCGGGCAGGCCGAGTATCCTAGCTAGAGTTACATAGGTATCCGCGACTTCTACACAGTCTCCGTAAACGGCTAGATCGAACCCCTTCTTAATCAAAGCATGGTCTGAGCCTTTTCTCCCTCTAGTCATCTCATACACCAAGTGGTCTTGAATCCACCTCGCTAGCTTTTCCGCGGTTTCTAAGGGATTGTCGCTGTAAGCAATTTTATACGCTAACTTTCTCAAAGTTTCGTTGTTAATGTTCCAGTATATGCTATCGTCTGTGTAAACTCTAGCTATCTCGAGCGGAGGCCATAAAGCCTTTTCTCTATTCAAGCGCATCTTATAACCGCTAACCCTGACAGTATAGGTTAGGTTTATCCACAACTTGCCGCCTGGCTCTACCTCTATGAATACCAGTGCGAATACATTTCCCTCTTCATCCCTTTCATATCTCAGGGGCTTAGGCTCTACCTTTAAAACTTCACAGTAGACTCGGCTAGTGTTCCTGGGTATTGACAAGTAAACGTACTCTCTTACAACTCTATCCAGCTTATTAACTAGTAGTGCTCTCTCCTGTACTACATAAGTGTAGTTGTAGAATTCCATGCTCAGGCTAGCTATAGTTCCTTCGTCGTTTGCTGGCTTCTCAGCGAAGCCGAGTGGAAGCAGGAGAGCCAGTAGTAGAATCGCAATTAAGGTTAGTTCCTTTTTCATACACGTGAAGATTAGCCTAGAGCATATAAATGTTTAAGCTTTCGCTATCGGAAGAGTTAAATCGCCAGTTATAGTTATAGTAAATTGATGTACGCCGGTAGGATTTTAACTCTCTCTCTATTATTCCTCCTAGTTTTAGCAGCTTACGTTTTACTAGCCTCCCCGGAGGAGGAGAAATGGTGTATATCATTATCTTGCGTGGGGGAAGACCACTTAGAAGCAGAAGAAGCCAAGAGAAGGGCCGGAAACCCGTGCTGGGGATGGCTAGCAACTCACACATACCATCTTCCCTACCCTATGAGGATATCAGAGATAGACGTTGAGGTGAAGATAGGGCCTCTAGATATCCCCGGCAGGGAGGGTAGGCTCTTCTTAGAGATTAGTCCGGACGGAGAATACTGGAAAATAGTGAAAACTTTACACGTAAAGTCCGGAGATAAATACGAATTTAAAGCGGAGCTAGAAAAATCGCAAGAAGCAGAGTATGTAAGGCTCAGAGTAACCCCTCCGCCCTTTACCGGCGAATGGATTTCGGTAGACTACTCTGCGGTTAAAATTTGCGAAACAAAGGAAAAAGTCGGGATATGCAACACGGCCTTAGTCTCGGCTTTGCTGGCTTTTCTCGCCTTAGCCGTTAAGTCGCGACTGTAATAATTCACTTTTTATTCTGAAAACGTCAAAGATATTACACATATATTTTACCCTTTTCAAGTTATCCTTCACATGTTTTCCTCTATTTTATGAGTAGAAATATGTTTATTAAGTAAAAGGTCTACTATGACCTCATGGAGGTATTGATAGTACAGATGACTGGCAACTATCCCATAGACATAGGAGGCCCCGCTACAGTAGCCTATTACTTAGCGTATAACCTAGCTCTAAAAAAAGTAGATGTATCTATGGTCATTCGGATAAAAGAACGAGGTGAGCTTGAAAAATTAAGAAGTACACCTGAGTTTCGAAAATTAGAGGAGAAGATTTCGATAAAAACAGTAAGGATAAAGTATGATTTCAAAAATATGGTAAACCTGCCCGGAGTTCTATACAAAATATATAAAACGACCAAAGAGTTTAAACCAGAAAACTACCGCATTGTTCACTATAATTCTCCCCCTGTCGATGTAACCCTGCTATACCCCTTAAAATCTAAGGGAAAGAGCAGGCAGACAATAACTATTCACGGAGGACTCTTCTATGAGAGTGGAAACTTGGTCGGGCGCTTAATAGTGAAGAAGTACTCCGATCTTTTTCATAGAGTGATAGTCTTAAATGAATTTTCTAAAAAACTCGCGTTGAAGGCAGGTTTTAAAGAATCTAATATTGAGAAAATACCCAACGGAGTAGATATAGACTATTTCAACAGTTTGGAGGTAATACCCCTTAAGGGGGATCCCTCGATAATCTACGCTGGGAGATTAACGAAAGTGAAAGGCGTGGACGTGCTCTTAAAGGCTTTCTCCCAGGTTTTAAGAGAATACCCGAACGCTTACCTGTACATAGTGGGAAGCGGGGGAGAGGAAGGATATTTAGCTAGGCTAGTAGAGAGGCTAGGTTTAACGGAAAACGTGGAATTTACGGGTTTTATCCCCTCCATCAGGAAAGTCCATCAGTTCATAAAATCGGCGGATATCTTCGTGCTCCCATCATATATGGAGAACTTTAGTATTTCTCTTTTAGAAGCCATGGCTTCTAAAACTCCGATAATAGCATCAGATGCTGAAGGTAATCTAGAGGTGTTATCGAGTAAAGAAGCTCTATTTTTCCGACGTGGGGATTATAGAGAATTGGCGGAGAAAATAGCATTGCTAGCTGGGGATAAAAATTATAGTAGTAGGTTAGCTGAAAGAGCGTACAGCTTAGCGGCTAGCAAGTATTCTTGGAGCGTTATCGTGGACCGGTATCTCCGAATTTTTAAAGATTTAGCAGGCGAGAGTTAATGGTCTTGTCAAGTATTCCTCTAAAAAACTCCCCCAAACCTCTACACATTCCTACTTTCGATGGCAGTGGTCAGGCGGTCCACCCGGACATAGTTAAAATAGGGGATTCTGGGTACGTACTCGCATTCACCCCCTATCCCTACTCTAGCGAGCTGTACGAGAATCCCTCGATACTAGTTAGCCGAGACGGGATATCCTGGTCTGAAGATGAAATTAAAAACCCCGTGGTTCGGCCTAAGGTAAGCGGCGAGCTTACCAGCGACCCGGACGTAGTATATGCGAAAAACCGCTTTTACCTATTTTACATAAGTTGGAAATGGGGCGGAAAGTTGTTTAAAAAGGCCAGGGCTCTCCTGAAGCAATATACTAAGCAGTACTTCGCCGCCGTAACTCTCGTTACCTCAACTGATCTTAAAAAGTGGAGCGAACCTATTCAAGTTTTAAAGAGCGGGGGAATCTCCAGTTTTTCGCCTTTTACTAGGTTAATCGTAAGCCCGTCTGTTACATGGGATGGAATATTTAGAATGTGGTATGTTAAAGTCTTCGGATGTACTGATTCAAGTCCACGCGTATACTATAGGGAAAGCTTAAACGGAGTAGAATGGAGTAGGGAGAAACGAGTATTTATTAAGCTTCCCGAGGGCGAGGTTTTATGGCATATTGACGTCGAGGAGCTAAGCGATGGTCGCTATTTAATGGTCATCGCTGCCTACCCTGAGTCGGCAAACTGTGGAAAAGTGAAGAATCTATACCTAGCTGTGTCGAGCGATGGTTTAAACTGGAGGACCTATGAAAAACCATTACTTGTCACGGGTCCTGAAGAGTCGTGGGATAGCGATAGCCTATACAGATCAACTTTTATAGTAGAAGACGGGAGGCTATGTCTATGGTATACGGGTTCGCGGAGAAAGATATGGAGAATAGGATACACTCATACAGAAAAACCTCTTTTCGATGAAGAGGTATACTCCTTAAACGTAGTCAAGGCGGAATTATGAGAGTACTCGTTTACATTGACGATTTAAGCATTAAAGGAGGCGGCGAAAGAGTAGCGATGTATTTTCTCAAAGCTCTACTGCGCAACGGCATCGACACCTACTTCCTAACACTAACTGAGGTCAACACCTTCGAAGAAATAAACGCCTATTATAGAAAGAACCCAGGGAAATTCTTTAAAGGATGGACGTTCTCGCGCCTCCTCTACATAATCCCCAAAAAAACGAAGATTATAAGCATAGCTTTAGACTACATATTCTTAATTTCTACGTGTTTACAGCTCTTCCTAGTTAACCGAAAGGCAAAGCCGGATGCTTACATAGTCATCGTAAACACGACGTGCCAAAACGCCCCCTTCATACTTCACGGAAAACCGATCATTTCATGGGGTCTAACACCCTTCAAGAAAAAATGGACACTTCCCCTCCACAATATTTTGCTAGAATTGGGTCTAAGGAAGGGATGGCTTATCCTAGTAGTTGGATCAAAACGGCAGAAGCAGGCGTCTGATAGAGAGTACGGGATCTACGCAAAGGTTATCACAGTAGGCTACGACGATGAGTGGTTTAAATATTGTGGAGGGAGAAAAGTTAGAAATAAGATAGTTTATATCGCGCGGATATCACCGGAAAAAAGAGTGGAACTAGCTATTGAGGCGGCCAAGTTGTTAAAAGAAAAGTATGACGACTTTAAGCTTATAATAGTGGGCTATCCGCAGAACAGGAGGTATTACAGAAGGTTAAAAAAGCTAATAGCGGAGTACGATTTGTCAAATAATGTAAAGCTGCTCCCCGAAGACTCCCCCACCGTCATTAGAGAGAACTTGCTAGAAGCAGAGGTTTTCTGGAACTTTTCTGAGGGTTATGGAGGAGTAGTAAATTATGAAGCTCTGGCGTGCGGGTGTATACCGGTATTCTCCAGAAATTTTAAAGATCAGATAGGCGGGCACGGATATGTGGTAAACAGCGTCGAGGAGGCAGTCGAAGCTACGGTAAAAATACTAGAAATGGACGATGAAGAGAAAAGGAAGCAAGCTTTAGAATGCTCGAGATACGCGAGAAAATTCTCTAGGTCGATTTTCGAGAAGAAATTTGTAAATCTCATACGGCTAGTTGTTGGCAGGAGTTGATTCATATTAAAGAGTGTAAACTATCTGTCGTAGTACCATCTTATAATTCGCACCCCACGATAAAAAAATGCATAGAATCCCTACTTAAACAGGAAATAGAGGCAGATTACGAGATAATAGTAGTCGATAGTAGCAGCGACGAGGGCGTAGCCGAAATATTAAAAGAGTTTCCGGAGGTAAAGCTTTACCGTTTTCGAAAACGCCTAAACGCTGGACAGGCCAGAAACATAGGAACAAAAGCGAGCAGAGGAGATATCATAGCATTTATAGACTCCGACTGCGTAGCGCCCGAGAACTGGCTTAAAAGAATACTCGATGACTTCAATAGATACCCTCAAATCTGCGGCGTTTTCGGAGTTTACACTGGAGGGCGCAGTTTACTAGAAAAAATCTGCGGAGGAGAATTCCGCAAACAGTCAGGAATCGGTTTCTGTAAAGGCTTTATAGAAGGGAATTGCGCCTTCAAGAGGGAGGTTTTCGAGAAAGGATGTTCTTGGAGCGAAAGAACTAGATCCCAATACGTAGACTTAGCAAAGTGTATAAGGCTTAAAGTCGGAAAGCCGGTTCTTTGGGATTCCGACCTGAAAGTCCTACATCTGGGGAGGGTAACGTGGAGAAAATTAATTAAATCTGGTATGTCAAAATTTGAGGAAGATAAAAAATCAAAAATGCTCATGGCTAAATCCCTAGCCTTTTCCCTAATGTTGTTAGTCGGCTTTGCGTCTTTCCTCTATTACCTGGCAACTATGGACGTCAAAGCTCTTATTCTATCAATTTCCCCGAATATTCCCCTCATGTATTACGCGCTTAGAGATCGTATGCTCTCTTTTAAATACAGAATTGTACTCCTCCCATATCTGGTATGGATAAGGTGGGTTTTTTGGTTTGGATGGTTTTACGCTTGTATGACGTATTTTTCAGAGAAACAAGGTTCTTATGGAAAAGATGCTTAATAGCATAGAAAAATATTCATATGACCTCGATAATATTAGAATATTAAATACACGTTGGTGAAAATGTATCCTGAAAATATAAGAGAAAAAATCCTATTAACCGGCGCCACGGGCTTTATAGGCAGTCACCTAATCCCTAAATTAGTAGAGAGAAACTACGATGTATACGTTCTTCAAAGGTATATAACTGGGAGATACGTTTTAGGCTCAAATGTAAAAACCGTTTTTGCAGACTTAAGAAACGAGGTGGACGTCAGGAGAGCCGTTAAGCTTGTACAACCAGATTACGTCATACATCTAGCCGCTATAAGCCCAGTCTCCTACAGCTACGACCACCCGCAAGAAGTCATAGAAGTAAACTTATTAGGAACGGTAAACCTGGCAGAAGCCTGTCTCCGCGAAGTACCCCGTTTAAACCAGTTCCTTTTCGCTTCTACATCTGAAACCTATGGGAATGGTCCAGTACCTAAGAAAGAGGATACTCCTCAAAACCCTAACAGTCCCTATGCTGTAAGTAAGCTGGCAGCTGAGAAATACTTGTTATACCTTAGAGACGCCTACGATTTCCCCATAACTATACTCAGGAACTTTAACACTTACGGCAGGAAGAGAAATACCCACTTTTTCGTCGAAAGAACGATATATCAGATGCTGACTAGCAACGAGGTAAGACTAGGAGATCTTACGCCTATACGGGATTTCATGTACGTGGAGGATCACGTAAACGCTTACCTCACGTGTTTAGGGAACACCAAAGCTATAGGGGAGATCTTCAATTTCTGCACGGGTCGCCAAGCCAAATTAAGCGAAGTCGTGGAGATAATTAGAGAATTGACCGGGTTTAAAGGGGTCGTAAAATGGTACAGCATACCCGTTAGACCACTGGATATAAAAGTCCTCTACGGGGACTACTCTAAGGCCAAGAGGGTTTTAAATTGGGAGCCTAAATATACACTGGAAAAAGGGCTTAAGCTCACGGTCGACTACTGGCGGAATAAACTAAATAAAAAAAGTTGATATTACTCACGTTTCATAAACGCCTCTAGGTGTACACTATACCTCCATAGCCTAATTAGAAATATCCTATCTAAATTCTTTGTTATAATATTGATTTTAGATAACCTCTTCTACTTCAACTCTCTACCTTTTCAACCGTGCCCAAACAAGTTATCTCAATTACTTCCAGCTACCCTCTCCAGAATACTCAGAATTTTTTCTTGTTCTTCTTCTTTAATACCGACGAAAAGAGGCAGGGATAGCACAGTATCACTGGCTCGTTCAGTGTGCGGGAGGAAGCCGCGGCTATACCCGAATAACTCCATGTACACTGGTTGGAGGTGTATAGGAGGATTAAAAGCAGTCCGAGTTTCCACGCCTTCTCTATCGTATAACTCTATGGCTTTATCCCTAAGCTCTTTAGACTTGAACTGTACGGTGTAGAACATATACGTATGTCTAACATAAGGTGCTTCATAAGGCGGGCGTACGAAATCTAACCCTAGCTCCTCTATCCTCCTCGTGTAATACTTAGCCCCCTCTATTTTCCTAGATAGCACCCACTCTATCCGTTTGAGTTGAACTAGCCCGAGGGCGGCTTGAATATCCGTCATCCTATAGTTGAAACCTATGTATTTAAAATGGAAAGGCTCGTACTGTCCGTGAGACCTCAACATCCTAATCTTCTCAGCTAAGTCTTCATCATTTGTAGTAATCATTCCTCCTTCGCCCGTCGTTATATTTTTGTTCGGGTAGAAGGAAAAGCAGGCTACGTGTCCTAAATTGCCAACCATTTTGCCTTTGTAGATGCTACCGTGGGCTTCGGCCGCGTCCTCAATCAGGAACAATCCGTTTTCCTCCGAAATTTCTGCTAATTCATCCATTTCAGCTGGATGCCCAGCATAGTGGACAGCTATAATAGCTTTGGTTTTCTCGGTTATCTTCTCACGTACAGATTCAGGATCGATGTTAAGAGTTAAGGGATCTATATCAGCAAAGACGGGTTTTGCCCGTTGATATAAGACGACGTTAGCCGTAGAGATGAACGAAAACGAGGGAACTATAACTTCGTCGCCGGGTCCGATCTCTAGCGCAGCTAGCGCTAAGTGTAGAGCCGCGGTTCCATTAGAAACGGCAATGCCCTCCTTAGCCCCTATATATTTGGAAAATTCCTTCTCGAATTGCTCTACATAGAGGCCTTGAGAAAGCCTTTTCTCTAGAACTGCTTTGTAAACGGCTCTAGCGTCCTCCTCTGTAACGTATGGCACGGCGTAGGGAATTAAATACTTATTCTTATGCACTAATATTCACCGATTATATTGAAAGATACTTGTATATTGATTTATTTATACCTTTCCCTATTCTATGAGAAAATAGATAACTATTCTGTATAACTTTAATATTTTTTACTAAAGTTCTTTCGTAATTTTTCTTTATTAATTATTCGAAAAATAAAAAGAATAATGAGAAATATATGGAGAAGTATTAGAAAGGATTTATATAACACAGTGAAGAAAAGTATAATGATAAATTTGGAAGGAAAAATCCATGAAAATATTAGTTACCGGGTCCTCGGGTTTTATAGGTAGTCATATAGTCGATAAACTGCTAGAGAACAACTACGAAGTAGTAGGAGTCGACCTATGGTTTAACAAAGAGGATTTAAAGCACCAAATGGAAAACCCCAACTTCAAATTTGTTAAGGATAGTGTATTAAACGATAAGTTAATGAAAATGCTGATCGCCGACTGTGACGCTATAATACACCTAGCGGCAATACTGGGTACTTCTGAAACTATCGAAAAATACGACATTCTAAAAGTAGTAGAGACGAATGTCTTAGGGACTGTGAAAATTCTCAAATGGGCTTCTGAAAGTGGAGTTGAGAAAGTCATTATGCCCTCTGTGCCCGACGTGCCATGGTTAAACCCGTATAGAGTAACGAAAAGCACTATGGAGAAGTTCGCCTTGATATTCCACAAGTACTATAAGCTCAATACGGTCGTCCTTAAGCTCGCGAACGTCTATGGTCCGAGAGAGAGGTGGCCGGAGGCAAAATTGGGCGCACCTTACAACTATCAAAAAGTCGTACCCACGTTTATCGTAAACGCGTTACAGGATAAACCATTGCCTATTTTTGGAGATGGAGAGCAGAGAGCTGATTACATATTCATAGATGACGCGGCCGAGGCTTTTCTTAAAGCTTTACACTCTAGCGACGCTGTGGGGCGCGTAATACCGATTGGAAACGGGGATACAGTATCCGTAAACGAGCTTGCGGATTTAATTATAAAGCTTACCGGTAGCCGATCTCATAAAAGGTATAGTTTTATGAGAAAGGGGGAGTCTCCTCTCAGCATCTACATTGATACCTCAATGGCGAAGGGATTATTCAATTTTAAGGCTAAGGTAAGCCTCGAGGAAGGATTGAAAAGGACCATACCGTACTATAGGGAGAAGCTCGCCCTAGAGGAAGAGAAGAGAGAGGTTTTAGCATGAGGATATTGTTTATAGTGCCTTGGAACCCTAACTTGGGGTGTATAAAAAAGTGGGTTTCAAGCCTTACTTCGGAAATAGAAAAACTGGGGCACAAGACGTACGTTCTTTCCCCCTATAAGCTACCGTACCCCCTCGATAAAATAGCAGTTTTTCTAATATACCTCCCCTTTATCTACGACAGGCTTGAAATGCTGTGGGAGCTTATAGCAAAATCTCTCCTGTACCTGCCGATAGCTCTCCCCCTAGCGGCGATAAGCGATTGTATAGTAGGATTCTACCCTCCTGATTCCTTTGTATTCCAGCTTTTCTTCAAATTGTTGGGCAAAAAGAGTTTCTCGGTAGTCCACCAAGCTAGAGATGAGAGGAATAAGGGCATCAGGCTTTTTCTTTGGAAGGTGCATTACAAGATAGCTGACGGAGTAATAGCCATAAGTAAAAGCGCTAAAGAAGACGTAGAGGAAATATATGGGGTTGACGGAGAGAAGGTGACGACTGTATATAACGGCTTAAACCTACATGAGTTCGAAAACTTAAATGGCGAATTAAAGATCAGAGGAAGTCCCGCGATACTCTACGTGGGTAGACTAGAGCGCGTTAAAGGACCAGATATCCTCATACACGCCCTCGCCTTAATCAAGAAGAAGTACAAAGAAGCTTTTCTCCACATCTTAGGGGATGGTTCTATAAGAGATGAATTGGCTAGCTTAGTTAAGAAGCTAGGTCTAGAGGATAGTGTCAAATTCTATGGGATAGTCGTACCTCCCTACTCGTACATGAAAGCCGCGGATATATTAGTTATTCCCTCTCGCTACGATGCCCTACCGACCGTGGCTCTGGAAGGCATGGCCTGTGGAATTCCCATAGTTGTGTCTAGTGTAGGTGGGTTAAACGAAATTATAACGGATGGCGAGAATGGATTAAAAGCCAAACCGGAGCCAGAGGACATCGCCGAGAAGGTAATTCTCTTGTGGGAGAATAGTGAGCTTAGAAAGCATATAAGAGAATACCAGCTTAATTTCATAAAAGATTTTACGTGGGAGAGAGCCGCCAAAGAGTACCTCAAGTATATGGAAAGGCTCGTAAAGTGATCCTCTATGGCCGAACGGTGCCTTAAATGGATCTTTCGGTTATAATCGTAACATATGGAAGAAATGAGGATTGTAGAGATGCCATAGAGAGTATCCTAAGAGGAGAAGATCTACCGCGTGAAATCATAGTAGTCGACGATCACCCTACAGAAAAATTCAGCTACGAAAACCCTATCGTAAAAGTCATACATACTGAAAGGGAAATAGGCATTTCAGCTTGCAGGAATTTGGGAATTAAAATATCAAAAGGAGATGTCATAGCTTTCCTAGACGACGATGTTGTAGTTGATAAACTCTGGGCGCGCGAGATCATAAACTGCTTTAAAGATTTAAGCGTGGGTATGGTTTTCGGAAAAATAAATCCGCTCTACCTAGCCCCCCTGCCGAAGTGGTGGGATGAGGAAAAGTTTAGCTGGGCGGTTTCGGTAAACAAGCCGGCGGGCGCGAATTTTGTCGTTAGAAAAACAGTATTCGAAGAGGTAGGAAATTTCAAGGAAGAATTGGGGATAATAAAGGGGAAGAGGTTTAACTTAGAAGATATAGAGTTTAGAAAACGTGCAGAAAAAATATGTAAGGTAGTTTTCTGCGAAAAAGCTCTAGTATACCATAAAGTCCCTCCCTACAGGCTTTCCAGGAGATATATCTTGAGAAGGTACTATAGCGAGGGTAGAGGAAGAAGAATCTTAGGAACTTATAAAACTAGAGACGCCGTAAAGGGAATACTCTACAGTCTTATCAGATTTCCAAGATTTCACGCCGTCTGCAATCTAGTGTTATGGCTAGGCTATCTATTCGGCTAGCTATGGGCACGCATCTAAAGAACTACAACTTAAACACGCTGAATATAGTAATAGCTATACTTTTCTCGAGGATTTTACCGGCTATTGAAATACTTATAGTTCATCATAATTCAAGTTTATTAACACCTAAAACTTTAATAAGTACAAATGCGCTAAGGAGATTCCATGAGAGTAAATTTGCAAAATAGGTTCAGTATCCTTGCTCAATTATTTTATGAAAATAAGTGACATTTATGACGAAGATCTTTTTCCTATTTCCCACAAGGAGAAAAATAGAGTTTAAGCCTAAATTCGGCGGAGGATCTGAAGCGTATCTTCACGATCTCTCTACAAGCTTAGCTGAGAGAGATCTGGAAATTCATGTAGTAGCTAATTTTGTAGATAAAGAACACGATCTAGTTAAACTTCACCGAGTCAACTTCTCTGGGAATATTCTAGAGAGAAACTGGGAGTACTTCAAGACCTTACATAAACTACTCGACAGAGGTTCGATTGCGATAGTATTCGACCAAGGCTTTGGAGGATACGTGCCGGTTTTCCTTAAACATATCCGAAATTTCAAACTTATCTTCCATACCACAAATCACTATCCCTGGCTTGAAACAGAGATAAATCCCAGAATGTACTGGCCAATCTTAAAAACTGTGGTTAGAAATGCGGATCTAGTTGTAGTCGGGAATAAACTGTTAGCCAATAGCGTAGCCATAAAGAGCGGCATAGCCTTATCCCAAATAGAGATAATTCCTCAGGCAATGAGGGACGATGATCCTTTACGCAATGTGAACATAGATGTTAGAGAGAAATACGGAATAGGAGAATCCCCCCTCATACTTCACGTTGGGAGAATAGTACCTCACAAGAGAATAGCAGACATCATACGAGCGGCTAGGATAGTCTCAGAGGAAATTCCCGAGGCTAAGTTCTTTCTGGTAGGACCTAGAGGCGATAAATTCTCGGCAGACGGTAGAGATGTGGAATCCAAATACTACCTTGAAATGATAGAGCTTAGAAACTCCTTAAGTTTAGATGCTTCCGTAAGGTTCACAGGAGCGGTCTCTAGAGAGGAAATCTACTCCTTCTTTAAGGCAGCTGACGTCTTCGTCTTTGCCTCCTACAAGGAGGGTTTTGGCACAGCAGTTCTCGAAGCTATGTCCTTCGGCAAGCCCGTAGTGGCGTACGACAATCCTCCCGTAAACGAGAACATTTCCGATGCTGGCATACTGGTAAAATCGGGGGATTTCGAGAAACTCGCTGAGGCAATCATAGATATCTTAAAGGACCCTGTTAAAGCGCGTGTTTTAGGCAGAGCGGCGCTGGAGAGATTTAAATCGAATTATTCATTAGAATCTGTAGTGGATAAGTGGGTCAATTTGTTGAAAAATATTCAACAATAATATACCGCTTAGGAAATGGAGCGTATATTTCGCTTATCATGGTAACATTAAAATACTTCTTTAACTATCAAACTGTGCATAAAAGGTTGTAAAAATGAAAAGCCTAGGCAACCTGTATCCTGGTGAATTTTCTACACCACGGGAGCCAGACGATTTCTCCTTCCGGCGCGAGTTTTTCTGCGAGACAGGTAGTGTATATGAAATCTAAGAGCAAGGCAAATCCAGCGAGCAATATTTTTAAAGTCCACGGGATATCTTCGCTGATCTACGGTAGTTTGTGGATAGTTATAGGGAGAATTCTCTACTATTTTATTAGCTTCATAACTACTAGTTTAATCACTCACGCGTTAGAGCCCGGAGATTACGGCATAATACTCCAATTCTCCTTCCTTCTAGACATAGGAACCACGCTCAGTTTGCTTTCAATAGACACCGCCCTAGTTAGACAAGTGGCCTTCTACAAAGGTAAAGGAGATTTTTCGAGAATACGAGCCGCCTTCAGGGCCTCACTGCTAACCACATCCTCCTTCTCCTCTCTAGTGCTAATTCTCTACATCCTATACGCAAGAAGCGCCGCTTCTTTCTTTCTGAATAACGGAAACCTCGCTGACCTCGTAATTCTAATATCCACCGCCATACCCTTCAACGCTATAACCTACATTTTACTTGCCTTCATGTCGGGCTTTAAGGATTTCAAATCAGTCACTCTAATCAACACTGTGGTAACGCTAGTCAATAGAACCCTACTAACATATGCTGTTCTCTCAAAGCTAAGCTACTACACCTGGGCGCTCGCAATAGTCGTGGCCACGCTAGCCTACATAGCAGTTGCCGTGGCTGTTCTTCTCCATAAGAGGAGCGACTACTTAGTTACTAACAGTGTAAACATAGCTTTTGGCGATGTCGCGAGGGAAGCCCTAAACCTCGTGAAATTCGGGCTCTCCCTCTTCTCCATGAACGTGGCGAGAGTACTGGCCGTGTGGTCGGACAACATAATATTCCCAGCTATAACAACGCTCTCCTTTCTCAGCATAGTAGGTTTAGCGAAATCAGTCAATGGCATGATAAACAATTTAATATACATGATTTCAGCGGTCTTTCTGCCTTATCTATCCGAGGTATACGCGTCACACGAGAAGGAGGGAGTTTCATACGCGACTCTTAAAATAACGAAAATCTCGTTCTTCCTCTACACTCCGCTCTTCTTCTTCCTAGTGCCGCTAGCCCAAGATTTTATACTCTTCTACGCCGGGGCCAGATATATAGAGTCTGCGTGGATACTAGTACCTCTGCTCCTCCTATCAGCGGTACATGTGCCTAGCTACTCCACGTGGACTAAATCGGAGATAGCGGCTAAGAGACCTATAATGCCCACGAAGGAGGCTTTAGCCAGTCAGCTATCCTATATAGTATCATCGGTAATTCTCATACCCCCTCTAGGAGCCGTAGGCTTTGTGCTTGCTTCTCTCATTTCGGTAATACCATTCTGGATTTACTTCTACCAGAAGAGCAGTAGAGATAACATTATGAAGATAGATTTCACTTCAATGCTAAAATCTATAACTATAGGCTCCATCACAACTTTAATCCTGTATTCTTCGAGATTATGGGGCGGACTCTACGCGGCTATACTAGCCTTAATCCCGTGCGCGATTATCTACCTAAATCTGGCCTTTCTTCTCGGCGTAATTTCGAGAGAAGAATTTACTTTCATAGAGAATTCCTCACCGAAACCTCTTAAAGAAATCCTAGCGATCATTCAAAGAGTTATCTTGTTTTAAGCTCACCACACCTAGACTGGAAGGCTTTTTTCACCTTTCTCGCCATAACGTATTTGTATTTTCTAATGGTCAAAGTTTTTAGAAAACGCTTTATTTTCATTTTCATCTCTAACCCTACCTTTGGCTCTTTCTCGTAGATATTTTCTCTTTCTAACGGGTCAATTTTAATATTGTAAAGCTCGTGTACATCTCCGTGCTTGTATCCGCAGAGCTTACAGACTAACTTTTCGGGAGGAGTATAAATGTACTTATAATCGTGGTTTCTAATGGCTATCTTTCCATTCTCCCACTCGTAACCGCCCATGGCGTATACTTCTTCTCGAATATCCTTTCCATCGTATATTAGAGGCAGGGCGCTCACGCCATCCAGCGGCAATTTCAGTTTTATTCCTAGTAAATCTAATATTGTAGGAACTAGGTCGCAGTGTTGGATAAAGCCCTTAATTCTAATGTTCTTAGGCAGGTCGGGATGCGAGAGTATAAGCGGGACTTTAATAACCTCGTCGTATAGCCCGTGGTGGGAGAAGTATATTCCATGCTCGACTAGGCTCTCGCCGTGGTCAGAAGTTACTATAACCAGCGTATCTTCAAGCAATCCGTTTTCCTCAAGGAATTTCGTAATCTCGCCCACTTGCTTATCCGTGAATGCAATAGCTTCGTCGTAGCGCCTAACAAGCTCGCCTACACGGTTAGCCCCGCTCACTAATCTCTTAAGATAATCTCTATATTTCTCATTTTTAATTTTGTCTAAAACGGCGTCTATAGGTACCTCCCACGGCTCTATTCTATAATAATCTCTATATTTCCTAGACCATTTCGGATAATGCGTGTAGGGAGTGTGAGTACTCCAGTAATGGATAAGCATGAAAAATTTCTTATCTTTAAATGTGCGCAGAAAATCTATCGCACGATTTGTAACTTCATAGCCTTTAAATTCACGATATAAAATTTGAACAGTTTTCACGAGAAAACCCGGTAATTTGGAAATTACATGGTGGTACCACCACCTTTTATCTAAAACTTTAGCCGGTTTAGCGCTATAGCTCTTATATTCCCCAGTATAGTAGTCGTAGCCCTTCTTATGCCACCTGCCTAACCAGTCGATAGCCACGGTTACATAACCCTTTTCTTTGAGTATCTCCTGGAGGAACACCGTCTGACTCATAGTTAAATTTCTCAAATGCTCCCTTTTCACTTCAGGGCCTTGAGCAGTTATCCCGTGAGATAAGGGATACCTGCCGGATAGTATAGAAGTTAAAGACGGATCCGTACAGTCGGTACACGAGAAAGCGTTTTCAAAGACGATTCCCCTTTCAGCTATACGCCTTATGTTAGGACTGGTTTCAAGAGGGTATCCATATACATTTAAGTTTTTAGTTCTTAAAGCATCAATTATTATCAGTAAGATATTCATACTCTATTTGTATAGTAAAGTATATTATTTAAATCTTTATTCGATTAATATCTTATGACAGAGAATCTTGGATAGAGGAAAGTTCATTAAAGCAGGTATATCTGTCTTTTCGCGGTTAAATAGCTATCCTCAATTAAAATGCTTATAGGCTAGCTAGCTAAGTACATCGACTAAAAGTCGATGAAATCAAGTTAATTGTCGAGAAAAAGGCTAAAATAAGAAAAAATGTGAAGGAAAATATGATGAAGAGAAATAATAGCTTCAATTTATGTAAAAAGGAAAAAATTAAAGTTTTAATATTCCTAGCCATAATGCTCACCCCCATGCTCCACCTACTCGCTATTCAACAACCTCAAACCCTAACAGCTCACGCCGAGATATCGCCTAAGGCAAAAATGGCAGGAACCGTGTGGATGAGCGTCCCGACGAACCCCTACCAAAACCCCAACTGCGATCCCTCCTACTGGATACCCATACTTAAAGAATTTGAAGTAGACGGAGTGTTTGTAGGCTTCGGCGGCGAGTGGTTCTGGTGG
This sequence comes from uncultured Thermofilaceae archaeon, assembly GCA_964501905.1. Lineage (GTDB taxonomy): Archaea > Thermoproteota > Thermoprotei > Thermofilales > B69-G16 > B69-G16. Next base: position 133,864 of record CAZCTW010000004.1, read on the forward strand.
AAAGACGTCGAAGGCGCTAGAAATATCCTACGACAGTATAAGGAGGCGGGCTTTCTAGTTATAACCCAGTGGGATCACCACGGAGGCTATGGACCAGAGAATAATCCCTGGGTTCAAAACTATGCTTCTAAACACCCCGAAAAACAGATGGTAGCGATTTACAGGTTTTTCTTAGATACGAGTTCTATCGATAAACCCCATAAGTATTACCCGAACGGCACGCTTGTGGTAGCCGTAGGACCAGCATTTGGCAAGACCTCCGTCTATAAATACTACCCCGCTAGCGGGTTCACTTGGCTTTACAACGACACTCACTATGCTCTGGAGGGCAAGCCTGTAGATCCTCCAGATTTCGAAAGCGGCCCAGAGTGCAGGCTACGGTATGGAGTAGACTACGAGCTTATCGTCAACTCGACGGGCGAATACCTTAAAATATACAAGACTAAACTGGGCAAGGATATAGTCTACAACCTATACCTGCTCGAGTTTAAGGAAGGCTTTCTAAGCTTCTTCTTCGAGGACACGTTGGAAGTTTGGCTCCGCTCCTGGGAGCTATTCTTAGGAAATTTCAGCGATTTGCTAGATGGTGTATGGCAGAATAACGGTGGAGTACACTCCCTGGGGGCACATCCTGAGTTGATACGCCACGTAGAGGAGAAATACGGAATAGACTTCAACTTCGATAATTGGTGCCACACGTGGTGGCTTCCTGTCTGGAATACGACGAGTAAAGCCCAGTACCTTCTAGAATACGAGAGGTATTTAATGTTAAAAGAGTACGCTAGGAGGAAATCAGAGCTCACCCATAAATACGGGCTAGTGTGGGGGGTTAGCTCAAGCGATTTGAAGAAAGGAGTAAGGTACATGGTGGAATACCTAGATTTCATAGAGGTAAACGAGGGTCCTAAAGAGGCAGGAGCCGTACACATGTACGCCTCTTCCTGGGCCGATACCGGGTGGTCCCCCTCCAATTCATCTCTAGGGACTATGACTACCTGCCTCATCTTCTCCGATAGAACAGTAGAAGATTTCCTAGCCTATAAGCGATCCGCAACCTATGGCTTAGCTTTTAACCCTGAAGGTGCGATGCTCCTCTGGTGGACTCAAACCAACGGCTATAATATTAAAGCGGAGTGGCGGGAAGCTATAAAAGAAGTAGACGAATACTGGCACGCGCTTTTCTCCGGTGTTAAAAAACTGCTGGGGATAAACCCGAAGAGGCACGTAATCGGCGGGATCTACTATCTATCCTACACGAATAGATACGCTCAAAGAGCCTGGGTCAACCTAGGTCAAGTATACATGTACCCGCTAGACCTGCATTACCTAACGTATATAGGCGTGCCAAAAGACGGTTTAGGGATCTACATAGGGCAAACCTATAATGGAGTACCCGGGTCGAGTACTCCTTTCATAAACCTAGACGCAGAGCCCGCGTTTAAAGCATTAAAACTTTGGGTCAGTAAGGGCGGTAGGTTGGCGATTGCCCACTCGTTCTATAAGCACGTTAAAGCCGGAAAAGCCAGCAACGCCGATAAGATAGCCGAGATCGTTAGAGAGTTAGTGAACGCCGAGGAGGATGTAGAGCCTAAATCTAGAGAAGAATGGCCGATCTTGGAGAACAAGCATCCCCTGACTATAGGCTTAGAGGGAGCTATGGGCTTCTACTATGGAGGGGCTTGGGCTAAATCGTGGGAGTACAGAGCCGGAGAAAACGAGCACATAGTACTGCAGTACTGTCCACCGCTCGAGCGCAACATAAGCCTTTTACATGAGAGGCATTATGGAGAGGGCTTAGTTTTGGCGGTCGCTAAGACTATGGAGCCCTTCTATGAGCCTTCAGGCGGCGACGTATCGGCTTATGAGGAGTACTGGTCTAGGATCGTGTTGTACTTGTCTAGAAAACTGGACGCCCCGAGAGTGCACAACGCTGGCAGGACTTTTGTGTGGAAGAAGCACAATGTCTACTATGTAATGATGGTGGATTCTTGGGGCATGGGGCCCAGAGAGGTTCCCTTAATCCTCTATAACATGCCTAAATCTGTAATTGTAGAGATCTCGACCTGGAACATAATCGAGAACGGGACTAAAGTTAAACTAGGCAAGTACGAGGCGAAGTTCTACGCTATAATAACTGGAGATACTCCCTCTCTGGTATGGTCCGAGAGCAAAGCCGTAGATTTTCAATTCACAGGGGGGAATTTCTACTATCACGTAATCCCAGAAGAGGGCGGCTCCCTCACGGTCGTCTACTGGCCTGATGAGGGTATATTCTGGCAGAGGTTGGACACTGGCCAAATAATCGAGAGAGTTTCATCTCTAGAGGAGCTAGAGAATAAAGAAAACGCCGTCTTCTACAATAGCACGACTGGACTATGGTTCGTAAAAATAACCCACAGCGAGCCTATAGGAGTCTACGGCTTTACCTCTCAAAGTTTTTTCCTGTCCGTAAACAGCGAGCCCCTTGACAACATAGAGATAACCTATAAGGGCGATTTAGAAGGTACGGCTCTAACTCCCTTCCACCTGAGTAGTGCGACTCCTTTCACGGTCGAGCTTTCAGCGCCTGAAGAGGTAGAGCGCGACGGCGTAAGCTACGTCTTAAAAGGGTGGAAGTTGGACAACCTACTCTATGAAGAAAACCCGATCACTGTAGAAGTTACTGATGAAAACCCCTATAGATCGGTCTCAGCGGTCTACAAGGAATTGATAACATTGTCCTTGAAGGTCTTAAGCGGTCCAATCGATGGAATAACGGTAAACTATACTGGCAGTTTTGAGGGCGTGGGCACGACCCCTTTCGAGCTCAGCGGGGCAGCGCCCTTCACAGTTAAACTCTCAGCGCCTGAAGAGGTAGAGCGCGACGGCGTAAGCTACGTCTTAAAAGGGTGGA
>CAZCTW010000004.1:136856-171790 GCA_964501905.1 uncultured Thermofilaceae archaeon
AGATAGACGGAGTTTTAGTTGAGGAGCCCACAGTAACCGTGGAGGTATCTGAATCGGATAGGGTAGCAGAGGCTATCTACGAGAGCTCGCAGAACGGAGACATAGGCTATCCCATAACTATACACTCCGTAGAGACTCTAGACGAGAGCGAGGAGGAGTGTAGCGAATTCGAGCTTTACGAAATGGTTCTAATCCGCGTAGTCATAAACTGTAGCAGCTCTCTCACTGAGCCTCTAAAGTATATAGGAATAGTCAAGGTCAAGAACCCCAAAGGAGAAATGGTAGCCTATGGCTCGTTAATGGCCGAGATAGAGCCCGGAGAAATCCAAGAGTTCACGGTAGGAGTCGTGCCTATAGGGGACGTAACCGGAACCTATACGGCCATAGTGTACATATGGAGCGATTGGCCATCCAAAGGTGGAACCCCCCTATCCGATCCCGCACAAATTAGCTTCGAGGTGGTAGCTGGTGAGGATTAAAATATTCTTACTCATTTTAATACTGTTAATTCCGGTATCCAAAGTAGCGGCTATATCCATTACCGTCTCCACGGATAAAAGCGCCTACAAAAGAGGAGAAACCGTTAAAGTCACGGGGAGCATATCCGGCGCTGGTTCATACCCCGTATCCTTCACATGGGAGGCGAAAGACTCGGAAGGACATAGAATAGACTTTGGTCAGGGAACGACTGATGTCAGCGGCAAGTTTTCGTTCTCCTTTATCATAAGGACGACGAGCTCTCTCGGAAAAGCGACGGTCGTAGTATCCTACGCTGGCACTACAGGCTCGGCAAGCTTCTACATCAAAAAATCCAGCTCGATCTCAATCTCAGTTTACCCGCAGACGGTAAACATAGGCGGAAAAGTCACCATATCCGGTAGCCTGACCCCAAGCCTCCAGGGAGCCTCGATTAAAATATTCCAGCTGTCGGGCGGAACGTGGACGCAGATAGCGACGGTAACCACGGACTCCAGCGGTAAGTACTCCTATACTTGGACGGCGGAGAAAGAGGGGACTTATAGCTTTAAAGCATCCTGGAATGGAAACGCCGAGTATTTCGGCTCCACTAGCAACACCGTATCCGTAAAAGTCGCTAAGCCTTCAAAGCCGAAAGCAAGCCTCACTATATCGGTTAACGCCACTAGAATTAGCCTGGGCGAATCCATTAGAGTAGCTGGAAAATTGAAGCCGGAGAAAAATACGAAAATCAGCCTAACCTATATAACCCCGCAAGGCAGGAGTTTAGAATTTAAAGTAGAGGCGAAGGCAGGCTCTTTCTCCCACGTTTTCAAACCCGATAAATACGGCGTGTGGAGGGTAAAAGCAGCGTGGCCGGGAGACGAAGAGTACGCCGGCGCCGAGAGCAATATCCTAAGGATTATCGTAGAGAAGAAAAAGTCGAACATAACTCTTAACATATACCCGCCAGAGCCCGAAGTATTCTCAGTAGTAACCGTTAACGGCTCCCTATATCCCCCCCTAGAGAATGAGACTCTAAATGTACTCATTAAAAACCCAGAAGGACTTGTAAGCAGAGGCGAAATCGTCACTGAAAAAGGAGGTTTCTACGAGCTTACGTTCGAAGTCAACGTCAGCGGAGTATGGAGCATATCGATCTCATGGAACGGTAGCAGTCTCTACGACAGGTGTATAGCCAATAAGACATTTACGGTCTACAGGAAACCAAGCCAGCTAACGTTATACTTTAACCCTCCCATAGGCGTTGAGGGGGGAGAAGTCGAGATCAGGGGTTCTCTTACTCCTCCGCTGGAAGGCGAAGGTATACTCCTCAAAGTAAGCATGGATAGGGGAAAAACGTGGTTAAAAATAGCTGAGATAAAAACCGGGAAAAAGGGAGAGTATAAATTTATATGGAGTCCTAAAGCCTCGGTATACCTGATTATGGCCGAGTGGCCCGGGAGCGAGGCCTATTCCAACGCGTCTGTAGTCAAGAAATTCGAGGTTGTTAAAACACTTAAAAAAACAGAAATAAATGCTAGAGGAGTAAAAGCGGAGATACTATTTCTAGCGAATATCTCCATTGCCGAGTTTAAGGTAGAAAAGGGAATTTTGGCAGCAAAGGTTAATGGAGCTTCTAGTGGTTATCTAAGGATATGCATTGATAAAGCTATTTATGACGCCTATAACGCTTCTCCGGAATCCTCAATAGTTATCTTGAGCGAAGGGCTTAAAGGCGAAGTTAAAATCGAGGAGGAGGGTGAGTACTATATAGCTGAAATATTCATCCCGGACTTAAGCAATAGTTCTGAAATTTGCTTCGCTATAATAACATGGAGCTTAAAAATCAAAGTTCTAGATAGCAAAGGCAACCCCCTGCCCAACGCGCGGGTATTCTTGATAAGCACCGCCGACTTTACGCTGAATTACTCTGCTGAAAGCAATTCCGGCGGGGAAGTGGTTTTTACCAAAGTGCCCTCAGGCGAGTATAAAGTAGAGGTATTTTACTGGGGCGTTAAAGTGGGCGAAGAAGAAATCTCTGTAGATGAAGATTCGGAAATCGTAGTAGCAACAAAAGTCGGGTATTGGGAAGCGAAGTACGAGGAGTTGAACGCTGAATATTCTAAACTAGAAAAGGACTATGAAGCCTTAACTAATAAGTACCGTCTCCTAGAAGAAGAGTACTCTAAGTTAACAAATATAAGTTATCAGCTAGCAATATGTATCGCGGCTTTGTCGTTTTTGGTTGTTTTTCTAATACTTTATACTATTTTCCACGAAAAAAATATCTTTTTTAATTCATAATAACCTTATTAACTCAATATTTTTCATTGTGGAAATGAAAGAATTTTATAATCGAACACAATACTTAAAGATATGAATGGTATAATAAAAAATATATATGAGTCACATAATATCAGAAGAATATTAGAAAGTGAAAAAATGAATCATCCAAGAGGGCATATAGTTTTTGCTGTTATTCCAGCGCTAAATGAGGAGAGAACTATATGCTGGGTTGTCCTTCAAGCTGCTAAACAAGCGGATGCCGTGATAGTCGTAGACGATGGTTCTCAAGATTTAACGGCGGAATTAGCTAAAGAGTGCGGGGCTATAGTTCTAAGACATAAAGCTAATTTAGGCAAAGGAGCCGCATTGAGGACAGGCTTCATAGAGTCTTTGAAGAGAGGAGCTAGTATAGTAGTAACAATCGATGCCGATGGACAACACAATCCTGGAGAGATAAACAAGCTTATAGCTCCCATAATAAAGGACGAAGCTGACGTCGTTATAGGCTCAAGGTTTATAGAGAAATCTAACGGAGATATGCCATTGTATAGGAAATTCGGAAATATGATATTGAACTTGTTTACTAGCCCTCGCAGAAAGGATATAACAGATACCCAGAGCGGGTTTAGAGCATATAGCCGTAAAGCTCTAGAAGCTATAGGCATAACTACAGACGGAATAGGTGTAGATTCCCAGATCTTAATGGAGCTTAATAATAAAAATTTGAGGATAAAAGAGGTTCCTATATCATGCCAGTATAAAGGACTGGAAACTTCAACATATAACCCTATAAAACACACTCTCTCTGTTATAGTAAGCATTATCGTGTACATAACGGAGGGGAGACCTCTCTTCTACCTAGGTATACCAGCAGCTGTGCTTTTGTTTACGAGCGTTTTCCTATTCCTACACCTGCTAGATATATTCAATAGGACGAGGTATTTTAGTATAGAAATAGCCCTTTTCGGAATGACGGCTCTATTTTCAGGGCTTATGTTGGCAATAGCCGCGCTTATATTATTCGCTATAGGTAGAATAGTTGTAAGGCTTATCCAGAAGAGTATGGAAGTCTACAAGTATAGCGAATATAAAAGAGAGAGTTAACATGCATATTTTATTCTACGGCTTAAACCTAAACCCCCCTTGGGTTGAGGGGTTAAGAAATAGCGTAAGAGAACTCGCTCAAAGACTCGTAACGAGAGGGTATTCCGTATCTATTCTGACTAAGGGAGTCGTGGGAGAACCAAGAGAAGAGGATATAGATGGGATAACGTATATACGTATTCCCGTAGCCTCTAGTAGCAGCTACAACGATGGAAGCCTTAAATTTCTGGTAAAATCGCTAAAAAATTTCAAGAGAATTACGAGAAATTACGGGGTAGATGTAGTCCACGGACACAGTAGCTACCCGCTGGTAGGCTCCGTAGAGTTTTCCAGCGGAGTCCCACGGTTATTCACGTTATACTCTCAAATCGGCCCATCTTCCTCAACTCTCGAATATGGCTTAATCACAAATACCTTACTAAAAATAGCTAAAAGCAAACCTCTAGCCTTCACCCTTGTTTTTTCCGTAGACTACATAGCGTGCATAACCCCTTCAATATACAACTCACTACCCTTTAATGCTAAAAAACGAGCTAGAATAATCCCGTTAGGCATAGATGCTAAGCGCTTTAATCCTTCAAAGAAGGGGGAGAAGATCAGGGAAGAACTAGGGATAGAAGATAAGGTGGTCTTCATGGCGGGCGACGTAACGCCTTGGAAGGGAGCTGAGGTATTTATAAAAGCGGCAAGAGCTGTAGTCCAGGAATGCAGACAAGTTTCCTTCATCATGACGGCGAAGGGAACCTACGAGTTTGAAAGGGAGAGGTTGCGGAAATTAAAGAACATGATTAAAATGTACGACCTAGAAGATAGATTCTTCCTCCTAGGAATTCGTGAGGATATGGAAGAAGTATACGCCGCCTCGGACGTAGTCGTGCTACCATACCTTGAAACCTTCGCTCTGATGTCGATACCCTTAAGTCTGCTAGAAGCCATGGCATCAGGCAAACCCGTGATAGCTTCAAGAGTTGGCGACATAGGCTATGTTGTACGAGATGGGCGGGAAGGACTACTAGTTAGACCTGGCTCATGGGAAGAACTAGCTGAGAAAATATTACGTTTATTAAATGATGAGGAGCTGGCTAAAAAACTGGGTTTTAATTCTAGAGAAAAAATAGAAAGAGAATATAATTGGGATTCGATTCTGGAAAAATACATTATATTATATAAAATAGTAGCTAAATAAGAAGAGGCTTTCCTTGAACAAAGGGATATTTCACACCAAGTAGTTCTAGGATAGTGGGGGTTATATCTACGACTCGTCCCTCCTTTAAAACTTGAGGCTCTACTCCTTCACCGCAAAAGATTAAAGGTACGTACATCTCCTCCTCGCTCAACCCGCCGTGATCCCCTTTCTCTCCTATAGGTAGAAAATCGAAGCCGTAACCATTTGCTACGGCAAAAGCCAAGTCGCCGGTCCTTTCGTTCACCAATCTGTACTCTTCGAGCTCATCCTTAACTCTCACGTCGGTGAACTCTTTCCTCCGCGAAAGTGCCTCAGCGACTCTTTCTACGTCAGATTTATCTTCAAGCCATAGCTGTACATGTCTAGATACTACCGCTGTGTGTATAGAGGCTCCCTTACCGTTCTTATAGTGTATTAAAGCCGCGGCGGAGACATATTCTACATCTTCTATTTCATAACCTGCGTCGCTTAAATCTAATTTTTCCAGTCCAATTTTAGCGCGTAAAGGTATATGTCCATGGTCGGCGGATACCACTACTGTCGGCCTTCTCCCCAATTTTTTCGTTAGCGCTAGGAATTCTCCTATTTTCTCGTCTATTTTCTCGATAGTCTCTAAGTATTCTCTCGAGTCCGCCCCGTACTTATGTCCTGCCTTATCTACGTCGTTAAACATAACGTAGTAGAAGGAGTGCTTTTTACTCTTAAAATCCCTGATAAACTCGTCGTAGGCGCCCACCACTCTCGTCCTAAGGATTTTGTAGAGAGTAGGGTGTTTAACCAGAAAATCCATAACGAGGTGCATGTGTTCAGCTACGAAACCAGCTGTTTTCCTCAGCAACTTTTTCCCTAAAGCATCTTTGGCGCCACGTCTAAAGTATGCGCCATAAACTCCCCCCGAAAGCCCTGCATTCGATAAAATCTCAAATATAGTCTTAGTTTGGCAGTATTCGTCGCTGAATATTTCATAGAATCTTTTTTCGCTGTAATCCCAGTAGAAGTGGGTTATTATACCAGTCTTCTCGGGGTAGCAACCAGTAAGTATGGACATATGCCCAACGGCCGTTAAGGACGGGTATACGGTTCTGCATTTTAAAACAACGCTACCGTTTTCTTTTAATTCGTCTATGTTGGGAGTGTAGGCTTTCTCTAGCTTATCGGGTCTGCATCCATCTAATAGGAAAAACACGACTTCCATTATACACACGTAGTTCCGCGATAGACTTATAAATGTAATAAAGTATAAAAAGGTTGTCATCGTCATTAACGATCGTGTGAATAAACGTGAATAAGATAGATGCAATAATAGCGTTACTGCCCGTAATAACCCTCGTATTAGCGCTCTACAATTTTGCTGAGCCCTACTGGATTGCTACAAGGTTGATATTGACCTTCCCCACTTTACTCTTTATACCGGGCTATTCAATCATGAAGAATATTTTCAATAAGCGTAAGCTAGGGCCCGAAGAATGGGCCTACAGCATGGCTATAAGCATTTCAATAATAGTGTTAACGGGCTATGTTATAGACATTACGGCGACCCCGCTCCCATACCAGTTGTTTACGGAAATCGCATGCGCTATAACCCTAATATCCTATGCCTACGGCCTTCTCCTATATTATGTGAGAGGTAAAGCTTCTTGATCAATATCTTTACAGTAGATTTAGAAGATTGGAAACACATACACTATTTAAAATCTCCAGATAGAATTCCAGAGCGGGTAGAATTCAATACTGGCTTAATCCTAGACCTTCTGGAGGATTACGGCGTTAAAGCTACCTTTTTCGCAGTCGGAGAAATCGCCGAGGAGTATCCAGCTTTAATCGAGAATATCTTAAAGCGGGGACATGAAATAGGATTCCACACATACCACCACACGCCACTCTGGGATCATAAAGAGGAAAAATTAAGGAATGAGATAAGGGAGTTCAAAAAACTAATGAGAGAGAATTTTAACGTAAAAGTCCACGGTTTTAGAGCGCCGCTATTTTCATTGGACAGAAGAACCTCCTGGGCTGTTAAAGTGCTCGAAGAGGAGAGTTTTCTCTATGACTCCAGCGTATTCCCTATACGAAACCTCGTTTACGGAGAGCCTAGAGCCCCTCGCACTCCATTCCTGCTAGGCAACGCTGGTATAGTTAATGGTAAAAAATCGAGTATATTGGAGCTCCCGCCTCTAACCTATAGAATCCTAGGCTTTAACCTGCCAGCAGCGGGCGGAGTATACCTGAGGCTACTCCCAGAGCGTATCACTCTAAAGGCTATAGAAAAGTTTAATGAGTCCGGCTACCCGGCCGTAATCTACGTACACCCGAGAGAGGTAGATCCTTCGCCGCCGAAGCTAAACCTCCCATTTTACAAAGAGAAAATATTTACTTTAAACACGAGAAACACTCTAAAAAAGTTAAAAACTATTTTAGAGAAATTCCCGTTCACCTCAGCTATAAACTACATTAGAGGTGCATATATTGAGTAGGATAATCTTCGAGACAGATCCTTGGATAGACACGCTTGTACGCTCTTACGGCTACACTAAACATTCGGTAGGCAGAGGATCCTTATTTCTCCACGTTAAAAGCCGAGTTTTCGGCAATAGACTTATCTCCTTGCCATTTAGCGATTATGGAAAGCCGGGCTCGTCCTCGTCTGAGGAGCTAGCCGAGCTTTTAGAAGAGGTAAAAGCCGAGTACGCAGAAGTTAGAGTGCCTGAATGGAAGCGCGAAACTATCGAATATTTAAAAGAGGCGGGTTTCGAAGAAGTAGTCAGCTATAAAACTTTCCTTTTAAGAATAGACAAACCCGCCGAGTTTCTCTGGACCCAGCTCAATAAGAAAGTTAGAAACTCCGTGAGGTATGCGGTTAAAAAGGGAGTTAAGGTAAAGCGTGTGGAAAGCCTAGACGACTTAAAGGGGTTCTATAGTTTATACTTGAGAGGGGCTAGAGAGCTGGGAAGTCCTCCTCATACTTTTAAATTCTATAAAACTTTAAAAAATTCGTTAGGGGATAGGTTGCTGATAGATGTAGCGTTACTAGGCGAAACCCTGATAGGCGGTATCGTCGTGCTGGCGGGGGATAGGTGGGCTAATTTCTGGCAGAATATAGCATTAAGGAAGTATAGGAGGTTTAACGCCTCCTACCTGCTCCTCTGGAATATCATCGAGGAACTCTCAGCTATAAATTTCGAAATCTTCGACTTTGGGAGAACTAGAGAAGGCACCGGAGTCTACTTTTTCAAAAAGAAGTGGGGCGGCGAGGAGAAGAAGATTTACCACATGGCGTATTCCCTGAAAAGGAGAGTTAACCCTCCAGACCCTCATCAGCGTAAATACCTGTTACTGTCGCGGCTCTGGAGAAAAATCCCCCTTAAAGCTACAGAAATCATAGGTTCTCGGCTAATAGGAGGTATAGCTCTTTGAGAATATTAATGGTAACCCCCTACTTCCCCCCACACGTGGGCGGGATGGAGAACTTCGTGTATAAGCTCTCAAACAGGCTATACGAGATAGGTTTTGAAGTAGAGGTTTTGACTACGGCTATACCCTCCGACGCTAAGGTAAACTCGCCCTACAGAGTCAAGAGGGTTAAACCTGGAGTAGTTGTTATGAGAAATCCTCTAGCTTTAAGTCTCTTAGGCGAAATAGAGTACTTGAAGAAATTCGACATAATACACGCTCACGACGAGCACGCTTTTACGACTAACATCGCGGCTTTAACCAAGAAGAAGCACGGAAGAGCCCTAGTAGTGCATTCTCATGGCTTATTCTACCCTGAGGGCGTGCTCGATTCTCTCGCTATAAGAGTTTACAATAGAACCCTCGGCAAATGGAGTTTAAAGAGTGCGGATAAGGTTATAGCTCTCTCGAGAAGTGACGGGAGATTCATAGAAAATCTAGGCGTCGAGAAAGAGAAAATAGAAATTATCCCCAACGCTATAGATCCGGCGGACTACGATACCAGTATAGATCCAGGCGATTTCATCGAAAAACACGGTTTAAACGGGTGGAAAGTAGTCCTGTACGTCGGAGCTATTATCAAGCGTAAAGGCTTAAACTACCTAATAAAAGCAATCTATTCAATAAAGAAAAAGCATAAGGTAAAGCTGTTAGTGGTTGGAAAGGGGAAGTTCAAAAAAGAATGCGAAGAACTTGTTGAAAAGCTCGAACTCCAAGAGAACGTAGTCTTCCTAGGCAGAATACCCAGAGAGGACCTAATGAAAGCCTACAAAACCGCAGACGTCTTCGCCCTCCCCTCTTTAGTAGAAGGAGTCCCCACGGTAATCCTGGAGTCCTACCTTTACGGAAAACCCGTCGTCGCATTCGACATACCTGAAATAGCCGAATACTTCAGCAAATCCGCCCTGCTAGTACCTCCCGGAGACTTCAAAAAACTGGCGAACGCCATTGAACAACTCTTCGAAGAACCAGAGAAAGCTTCAAACTTCGTCAAGGAGGGCAGGAATCTGTTAAGCAAGGCTTTCTCTTGGAGCAGAGTGACTAAAGATATAGTTAAAGTTTACGAGAACTTACTAGCTGGTTAAAGCTAGCAACGATAAAATCTAAATCTTTTAAAGCAAGCTTCCCGTGTACAGGCAGACATAAAATATGCTCGCTTAGCACGGTAGCGTTTGGCGACGTGTACCCCATAGCCTCGTAGATCTTCTTCATATAGCCGTACATCTCCTCCGAATCTACGCCCTTACGCGCTAACTCCCTCCTAACCGCTTTCCTATCCAAACAGTTTATCACTACTCCAAAGCGAGAATATGCATGAACCCCTAACTCCGGGCATTTTTGAAAATCAATACAGTTTGTCAAATCTAGATTTGACAAAAGGTACTTAGCGTTAATCCTACGCCTCTCCACAATACACTTCAGTCTAGCTATTTGTCCTAAAACGGCCACGGCAGAGAATTTAGAAATTTTACAGAATCTCTCAATCTCCCTCTCCCTAACCGCACGGTTTCCCGAGAGTAACTCAAAAATCCTCTTTACCAACTCCGAATCCTCGCGGGTAGTTAACTCCTCTACCCACGGCTTAGCCAATCCATACAAGTTCTTATTAGAGAAAAGGTACATCGGGAAAATCCTAGCTAAAACCGCGGAATCCTCCATTAAGCTCGGTGTTTTAAGCTCATTATAGAACTCCTCCACCCTATCCACTAACTCCCCAGAGTTTACGACTAGAGCTCCTCCCCCTCCTCCAGTAATACCCTTGCCAAGTCCAAAACTGAAAACCGCGGCGTCTCCAAAGCAGCCGACGTACCTCCTGTCGTATTTGGCGCCTAAAGCTTGAGCTGCATCTTCCACAACGTAAACCCCGTACGGCTCTAAAATATCCCTCAACTCGTAGTAATCCACCGGATTGCCGAAAAGATCCACCACCACTACTGCCCTAGTATCCCCCGTAACTTTCTCTTTCAAATCCTCCAAGCTAATATTAAAAGTGCGGATATCCGCATCGACAAGCACGGGTTTGCCGCCCGCCAACAAAATAGCCTCGATTACCGACCCGCAAGTGTAGGCGGGAGCTAAAACCTCCTTTCCCTCAACGCCTATAGAGTTCAACGCCGCGTAAAGGGCGGCAGTACCTGAATTTAAAAAGAAAGTCTTCTTAAAACCTAAATGCGACCGAAAACTCCTCTCTAGATCGTCAACTATTTCGGCGTAGCTCCTACTCGGAACTTTTAGAATTTCCCCCAATTCTCTACGTGTAATATTAGCTGCTACCCTAGGTATCATAGTCCACCAGGTTTTAAGTGGAGCTTTAACTCAACCCACTGCCCCGTAAAAACCCCCCTTAGCCAAAGCTCTACTACAATCGATAAATAATCATCCTCTTCGACTACCAAATACACAGGCACTTCCTTACCGTTAACGTCTACTTTAGTGATGATAACCTCTCCATCTTCTACGAGAGCATCAGCTAAACTTATTTTTAAAAATATTAACCTAGAACCCCCTCGCATCAAGACCATAGGTATCCCTAAGATAGGCCTAGCAGGGCAAGGCTCAGAGCCTCGAGCCCACGACCTGTTACTCACAAGCTTTACCTTAAGAACCACCTCGGCGTCTCTCTGCAGCTTATTCTCGACGCCAACGTAGAAAGTCGCCGTGTCATTCACTCCTAGAAGCAATGTATGAGGGTAGTTAGTAGCCTTCATATCGCTGTCTAGAATATAAAGAACAATTACCTGTTGAGTTGTGAAATTTTGGTATAGGATATAAGCGACTATAACTAAAACTATAATAGCTGAGAGCAGAACATCGAAATACTCGCTTTTAAGCATTTTCTTCATGCTACGTCAACGAGTATACGTAAAAGAGGTATAAAATTTCTTCTATCAATACTTGGCAATAACAGAAATTATTAGAACGCATTCTGAAAAATATTCCAGTTGATATCTCCTTTTCCAAATATAATATTAAAAGGTCATTATAATTTTTCAATTGAAAAAATGAAAGACGCGTTTTATAATATAGTATGGACGACAGATTTTTATAGTATAACACTTGTATAACATTGTAAACGAGAAAATTTTAAGCAAAGATGGGAAGGCATGAGAAAAAGTAGGCATATAATAATATCGATGGCATCCCTTCTTGTTGCCGCTGTACTGTTGTACTATGGAATGAATTACCAGGGAGTTATGATGAGTATAGTCGGCGCCGCCCTCCTGCTTCAGAGTCTTTCAATAATGGCGACGCCAGTGTCCGGGAATTCTGAGCTTGGAGAAGGCGAGTTTTATAAGAGAATTGTTACAAGCTATGCTTCAAATATGGAAAAGCTCTTAACTTCGGCGACGGGGTCACAGGCCTTCTACGTGCCTTTTGAAGATAAGGTAATGGTTATAGTGGCTAGCGGGGGATTAAATAATAAATTTAAAATCGATATCCTGCTAGACGCTGTGGGGCACGAGTTGGCGAAGGAGTTGGAAGAAAAGCTAAATATGTCAGAGGAAGCTAGTTTCGAAGATTTTTTATCTAAACTGGGAGAATTGCTCAAGGAGAAAGGCTTTATTGAAGAATTTGAGTACGTAGCTAATGAAGAGCTATTATTTTTTAAAGTGAAGAATCCGGCGACAATAAAGCTACATAAGCATTTAAGCAGAATAGCCCCTAAGACTTACAGCTACCTAGGTTGCCCCCTAACATCTGCTATTGCGATTTTAACGGTGAAATTTCTAGGAGAAAGCTTTATGGCTAATTTTAACGTAGAAGGCGACGCGGCCGAGGTAAAGCTAAAGCCTGCGCGTCTAGGCTTTGTCCAGGTAGTCCGGAATGAAAGACGAAGTCTCGCTTAGAAGGACGACATTTATTCTAGCGGTTTTAGGGTTTTTATGCATTAGGCTCGTAGCCGCAATCATCTACCCCCTTTTCCCGGCGTGGGATCCCTGGAGCTACCACTGGACCTTAAACATGATACTCTCAAATAGGGTAAATCCTCTCTCTAACAAATCGGCTTACTACACGAGCGGGATAACCTACGTCTTAGTGAGTATCGTGGAATCTTCCGGTATAAGTAGCTTTGACGCTGTAAAGTGGCTTAGCCCGGTGATATACACGTTAATACTAGCCCCTATCCTTTTCGCTCTGGGCAGGCAGTTCGGCGGAAGCTATAAAGCTGGCTTAATAGCGCTACTCCTGTTCGGAGTCTCCGATATAGGTGTTCTAAGACAATCCTATACCATCGCTGAAGGGCTAGCTCTCCCCCTCTCAATAGTGGCTATGTACGCGGCGATAAAATACTACAGGGAGGGAGGAAAATATAATCTCTTTACGGCAGCGTTGATACTCCTAACCCTGCCGTTTATCCACCACTTAACTAGCTTCATTATGTACTTCACGTTAGCCGTGATCTTAACATCTCTCGTAAAGTTTAAGAGCTATGAGCGTAACCTAACTTTAACTCTCATATTAATAGCGGCTTCAATAGTTGTTTTCGCGTCTCAAGCGCACGCCTACATGGAGCATCAAACTTACATTAGACTGCTCATATTCCTAAAAGGGCTTAACAAGTCTAGAGCCCCTGTCTCAGTTTACGAAGCTATGACCGAGAAGTACTCGGGGGTTCCGAGGTCCTACTACGAGCTACTGTTACATCACTTAAGCACGGGCTTTACTCTGCTATTGGCGTTTATCACTTTTCTAAATTTAGTAATTAAAAGGATTAAGAGACCAGAGGAAGTATTCCACTACGTATGGCTTATAGTCACGGTCGTATTTTTCTTCGCCAGCTCACTCGGAGACTACTTCTTCGGGTGGCTTTTCGACTTCTACGGGTATCGAGCTTGGATATTCGCTGCTGTCCCGGCTTCAATATTTGCCGCCCGCCTCCTGTCCAAGCTATCTAAAGTAACGCCGGTGGTAGTGCTTTTTGTGATGGTGACGTCCACCATTGGTACTTGCGTATTTATCCTACACCAGTTCGACACGATGAATATATACCAGTACGAAATCGATACATCTGATTGGATAGTGGAAAACCTAGGAAATAACACTTTAATTGTATCGCCGGCTAGCTTTAAAACTTCCTATTCTCTAGTAAAACTACCCTATTTAGTGACTGTCGAGTCAAAAGATGTTAGATTCTTTAGATGCAACGCGACCTACATAGGGATTACATTAAGTAGTGGAGGTTACAGCAATGTATATGTTATGTCTTCGGAACGAGCGACGGAAAAACCTTTCCGCACGGCTTACCTAGTCGTATGCTATGACATATTCTATGAGGGAGATTTCATACGAATATACGACTCGAAAGTTGCCTGGGTGTGGAAGAGTAACCGTAAATGGACTATAGAGGAGGAAGCTACGATGCAAGCTCGTGGATAATATTTTCATACCTAGCAAACGTATTATTCAGATTAAATCTGCTCACCACGGTTTCTCTAGCTTCTCTAGTTATAGCCTCTATCTTCTCCTCTCCTAATTCAAGGCACATCTTGAGTTTTTCGGCGAGAGACTCGGGGTCTCCCAATTCAAACAGAAAACCGTTAACGTCGTTTACTACCACGTCGTCTTTCCCGCCCACGCTGGATTTCAATATTATCCTCCCACAGCTCATAGCCTCGAGGGTCGAAATTCCAATAGCGGGGACCCTCACCGGGTTTACTACTATAAACGCCCAGTAGTATTCCTCTGGCATATCTTCGTGGTCAACCCCGCCTCTAAAATCCACCATATACGTCAAATCCAGTTTTTCCGCCAACTTGATATACCTCTCCTTCTCAGGACCCTCGCCTACAACCCTAGCCATAATCCAGGGATATTTAGACCGAATCCTGTAGAGGGCTTCAAGCAGAATATCCAGTCCATGGTCTTCGCTCAACCTGCCCACGAAAAGGATATTCCCAGTTCTCGACACAGGTTTAAAATTGAAATGCTTTACGTCAACGCCATTATGGATCCACTCTATTTTCTTACCATGAATTTTATTATTTAATAGATCTCGCATCCACTTCTCGACGCATACGACGGCGTCGGCTCCAGATGCATCGGCTAGAGCGTTCTTTAAAGTCTTGCCCTTTGGCGGGTTTATAGCGTGAACTATAAGCAACACCTTTATGTTCGACAACTTCTTTGCTAATCGCCAAGTCTTTAAAACAGTAGCTCCCGGGACGAAGGAAGGGAGGGAAGTAACTGTAACCCCGTTTAACACGAGGATATCGGGTTTAAATTTAGCCAGGATATATGTAAAAGCGAGTGCTTTGATAATCTCCCTTATCGACTTCTTCACTACGAAAAAGATTTTGCCGAAAATAGTCTTAGGCCAACCGTAGTACGAGGGAGGAGGAATAGTAGGAGGTATACGATAAATCTTGACTCCATCTACTTCGTCGACTACTTTCTCCTTTTTATTAATTTTATTAGAAACTATAACTATTTCGCATCCACGGCCATGGAAGAACTTTGCGAATTTATCTAAGAAAACTTCGCCGCCCCCTTTAAAGTAAGGGAGGGTAGCCTCGGAGTATATCAGCATTCTTACTCCATCTTTTTTATGCATAGTTATAAATACGTGAGTACTTGAATTAATATATTGTTTAGCATAATAGTACATAAAGAAATTAGAAGATGATTATTAAATGAAAGAAAAGATAGAAATAAAAAAATGTGATGAAGATATTTTGGCTATAATAGTTAAAAAAATCGCAAGAGAAAAATTAGAAAATGGGATGACGATATATTCGAATCCTTCTGATCCAATACAGGCAGGCTACTTAAAGCGAAGTAAAGGATATAAAGCGAAACCTCACTATCACCCTAACTTCCCGGATACTAAGGTAAAACCCGTGAGGCAAGAAGTAATATACGTGCTTAAGGGTAGCGTGCGCCTAACCCTATACACGCTAGATGGGGAGAAAATTTCTTCGGTAATTTTAGAAGAGGGAGACCTGGCTATAATCTATCAGGGGCATGAAGTCGAATTCCTCGAGGAATCCTTACTCCTAGAAATAAAACAGGGTCCATACTCCGGCCGGGAAAAAGATAAGGTAATGCTAGAGGTGGCGTAGACGGAAGAGCTTAACGTTCTCATAGTAGTGCCATACCATCTATACAAGTATTCACACGGAAACGCGGTTAGAATAAAAAACATGATCAAATTCTTAAAGAAGAGCGATGTAAACGTAAAGCTTTTAATGTATGATCTTCCTTGGATTGGGGACGGGAACGGCTACTATTATAGAGTAAAGCCCGAAATAGTTCTAGTAGCGGGGCTATCCCGTATATTATTCAATCTGCCCACCTTCGACCTAGCGTGCGCAATTTTAGGGCCTGTCAGATTCTTCAATAGGAAATTGAAGAAAATAATAGAAAGAGAATCTATCGATATAGTACAAGTTGAAAATCTGTGGCCGTTGCCGCCAGTAGTGGATAGCATAAATGGATATCCTCCAGTAGCGGTAACGCTGCACGACGTGTACAGCAATAGATATGCAGAGTTGATAGAATATGATAGTAGATGTCCTAAAGCAATTTCGGAGAAGATTGTACAAACGGTAAAAAAGATAGAGTTAAAATATTTAAACAAAGTCAAAGCGGCCGTATGTCTCACCGAGGAAGATAAAGCAGAGTATTCTAAGATGGGAGTTGACAGAGATAAGCTAGAAGTTATACCCAATGGGGTAGACCTTAAGGAGATAAAGCCTCAAAAACCGAACCCTTCTCTAAGGGGGAGATACGGCCTCAAGGAGGGGGGTCTAGTGCTGTTTTTCGTTGGGAGCATGATGTACCAGAATAGAAAAGCAGTTGACGATATAGCACGCTATATTTTGCCTAAAATACTCAAAGAGAAAAAGAATGTAAAGATGCTGATAGCAGGCTCTGTATCTAAATACGTCGAAGAGTGCGGTTATCCTAGTAAACTCCCTATAATCCCCCTGGGCTACGTGAAAGACCTAAACCAGTACTACGCCATAGCCGACTTAGTGGTGATTCCGACTTTTCTCGGTACGGGGTTTAAAACCAAAACTCTAGAAGCTATGGCCGCCGGAAAGCCCGTCGTGTGCACTCCCAGAGCTGTCCATGGAATAGAGGCCATAAACTGGAAAAATATAGTGATATGTAGTAGTTTTAGCGAAATAGTGAATGCCATATTGTTTTTAAACGAACACAGAGAAATAGCTGAAAATATAGGCAAAAATGCTAGAATAACGGCGGAAAAATATGAATGGTGCCAAGTATTTAAAAAATACATATCGTTGTATAAGAATCTAAAAGCTTGAAATTTTAACTAAAATATATAGCACAAATTATATTTATCTACATACATAATTAGTTATGAGTTAGATATCATGTTAAAAAAAGCCGTAATAACATCTGCGGGTTTAGGAACAAGGCTACTGCCTTATACCAAGGAAATCCCTAAAGAGATGTTACCCATATTCTGTAAAACACCTAGAGGCGTGTTTTTGAAGCCAGCTTTGCAGATAATATTCGAACAACTATACAGCATAGGCGTGAGGGAGTTCTGTTTTATAATAGGCAGAGGCAAGAGAGTGATAGAGGACTACTTCACACCGGATAACTCATTTATAAGATATTTGAAAAAAGTGAACAAACACTCTGTAGCCGAGGAGCTAGAAGAATTCTACTCGCAGATAGAAAACTCCACTATTGTTTGGATAAACCAACCGGAGCCAAGAGGGTTTGGAGACGCGGTTAGGCTATCCGAGCCCTTCGTCGGAAATAACGACTTCCTCCTAGCGGCAGGAGATAACTACATAGTGTCACCCGATAACGGCTATTTGAGGAAACTAGTCAATACTCATCTGAACATGGGGAATCACGCAACTCTTTCAGTTTTTAAAGTAGAAAACCCTAGCAACTTTGGAGTAGTTATGGGCAAGAATTTAAATCCAGATATTATCCGCGTTGAGAAAACCGTGGAGAAACCTAAAACTCCAATTTCAAATCTAGCTTTAATCTCCCTACACGTATTTCACCCAGTTATATTCAAGGCTTTAAAAAGTATAGAGCCCGGCCACGCCAGCGAATACCAACTGACCGACGCTATTCAAAAACTAATTGATTGGAGCTACAAGGTATACGCTTTAAAAATGAAGGAAAACGTATTTAGACTCGATATAGGAACTCCTCAATCTTACTGGCGCGCCATCAAGCATTCCTATATTTCGTCGAGTGGATAAGATGAAGATCGGTAAGGTATCGGTGATAGGGCTAGGCTATGTAGGTTTGTCAATGGCGGTCTTCCTAGCGAGTAAGAGGATAAGCGTGATTGGAGTAGACGTGGACGATGATAAACTCGAGAAACTGTCTAAAGGCATTCCTACATTCTACGAAGAAAACTTGGAGTATCTGCTAAACGAGGGTATTAGGAGAAATTTGCTTGAATTCACCAACAGCTACAGCTACGCGATATTAAATACCTCGGTGTCTTTTATAACTGTGGGAACCCCCGCTAGGGAAGATGGGAGTATAGACTTGGCGTACGTGGAGGATTCTTCAGCTAGCATAGGTCGAGCCCTGAAAGCGAAAGAGGGTTATCACTTGGTTGTAGTTCGCAGCACGGTAACGCCCGGAACCTGCATGTACTCGGTTAGAAATATCATAGAGGAGTACTCCGGGAAGAAAGCCGGAGAGGAGTGGGGGTTGTGTATGAACCCTGAATTTTTAAAAGAGGGTTGTGCTCTAAAGGATCTCTCTAAACCCGATAGGATAATTATAGGGGAATACGATAAAAGATCAGGGGATATTCTAGAGAAATTCTACCGCCAAATATACGCTGACGCCGAAATCCCTATAGTGAGGACTTCTCTATCGACAGCTGAAATGATAAAATACGCCAATAACGCCTTTCTAGCGACGAAAATAAGCTTTATAAACTCGATAGCCAATATCTGCGAGAAAATAAAAGACTGCGACATAGTGGAAGTAGCTAAGGCTTTAGGGCTTGACTCTAGGATAAGCCCGCTATTTTTACGCGCCGGTCTAGGCTATGGAGGATCCTGCTTCCCCAAGGATATAAAAGCGTTAATAGAATTTGCTAAAGAGTCCGACGCGAACCCACTATTACTCGAATCGGTAGAGAAAGTAAACGAGCGGCAACCACTAAAAGCCGTAGAGTTCTGTGAGCAGTTAATAGGCGACGTTAAAGGCCGAAGGATAGCGATTCTAGGCCTGTCTTTTAAGCCGGGAACGGACGATATCAGAGAGGCTCCTTCTCTCAAAATTATAAATGAATTATTGAGAAGAGGGGCTAATGTAGTAGTCTATGATCCCTGCGCTATAGAGAAGGTAAGGAGAATATACGGGGAGGAGTTGGTCTACGCCGCAAACGCCCTTGAATGCATAGCGGGCGCCGACTGCGCTCTAATAGTCACCGAGTGGAGCG
The DNA here is from genome assembly GCA_964501905.1 of uncultured Thermofilaceae archaeon. Classification (GTDB taxonomy): domain Archaea; phylum Thermoproteota; class Thermoprotei; order Thermofilales; family B69-G16; genus B69-G16. The sequence goes on from CAZCTW010000004.1 coordinate 155,744, forward strand.
AGTTTAAAAACTTAGCTCCAAGCGTATTCAAGGAGTATATGAGGATGCCCGCAGTAGTAGATGGAAGGAGGATATATGATCCCAGAGACTTTAAAGAAGCGGGCGTAAAGTACATGGCCATAGGCTTGGGATTTGATTGTCCCCGGAAAACTTAATACTTTTAAACGTTTTCTTGTGTCGAAATGAAGGTAGCTGTCACTGGTTCGGCGGGTTTCCTAGGCTTTCACGTAACTGGAATGTTAAAGAAGTTGGGGCATGAAGTAGTGGAGATAGATAAAGTATATGAAGTAGACGTGCGGAACTACGAGAAGCTCGTCGATATCTTCAAGAAGGGGGATGTCGAAGCCGTAGTACACTGCGCGGCTCTCGTAAGCGTTGAAGAATCCGTTCGCAAACCTTTAGAATACGTAGATAACAACGTATTAGGTACGGTTTCTGTTCTGAAATCAGCAGTAGACACAGGCGTGGAGAAGGTAGTCTACATAAGCTCCGCCGCCGTCTACGGAAACCCCAAATACCTGCCAGTAGACGAGGAGCACCCCCTAGAGCCTATATCACCCTATGGCGCCACCAAGCTAGCGGGAGAAATTCTAGTCAAAGCATTTCACGAAACCTACGGGCTTAAATACGTAATACTCAGACCCTTCAACATCTATGGCCCGGGGCAAAATCCGGCATACGCAGGCGTGATAAACAAGTTCGTAGAGAGAATATCCAGAAATCTCCCCCCGGTAATATATGGAGATGGTCTACAGACTAGAGATTTCGTTTACGTGGAGGATGTAGCTGAAGCAGTGGTAAAAGCAGTCGAGAAGCCCCTAAGCGGGGAGATTTTGAACATAGCTACTGGAAAGCCTGTAAAGATAATAGACTTAGCCAATCTCATAATAGAGCTTTTAAAAGCTGAACATTTAAAACCAGTATTCGAAAAGCCAAGACCGGGAGATATAAGGCACAGCTACGCCTCGCCGTTAAAAGCCAAAGAAAAGCTCGAGTGGAAGCCCAAGGTAAGCCTCAGAGAGGGATTAAAGAAAACTATAGAGTGGTTTTTCAAAACCGGAAAATATAGCCGTGTTTAGCGATTAACCGCCAATATTTTTATTTCAAGTTTTCCCAGACGATAGTTTTAACGCTCGAGTAAGTTCGTAAAGCCTAACTGCAAGCTTTTCAGCATCTCTAACGGCTCGCGAATCCTTCAAGACTTCGCCGAGTTCATACGCTATACCCGACACACCACGATGTCCTAAAACCATTTCGTGCTTGAGCATAAAAGCGTGAATAGCTGTTAGCGCCGACTCTAGGCCGTAGCCCCTGCCGACTACTATGCCTCCGCCAACTTTATCCTTAAGCCTCCCCCTTATGCACCAAGTTCTATCCATAAAAGTCTTCACATAAGCGCTCACGTTGTTGAAGTAGACGGGACTGGCTACGACGATTATATCCGCGGCCAACAACTTCGGTATTACGATGCCAGTCATATCATCGTCGATACAGCAACACCCCGCGTCAACGCAGTAGCGGCAACTCGTACAGGGCCTTATATCGAAATCCCTTAATGCTAGCTTCTCAGTGACAACCCCGAGTTCCTTAAGCCTGCGTAGCGCTACGTCAAGCAGTAAATCTGTATTTCCGCCGCGTCTAGGGCTTCCACATATCCCCAATGCTTTTAACAAGAGGCTCACCGAGATATTAGAGAAAAAGCCGATATATTTCGCTTTTACAACTTTTACGTAGGCATTTCCCCAGATTAGAGTCTTTTGAGTCGCTTACTCGCCTTACTCGATTTCTAAACGCTTAATGACGTTACGCTGATATGAGTTAAGTTTTTAAATTTTCTATCAAAGGTACATCTATGATCAATAGGATTTTCCGAGCATACGACATTAGAGGAGTTTATGGAGAAGACTTAAACGAGGAAATAGCGGAGAAAATAGGCCGCGCAGCCGCCCTAGTAGTGGAAAGCGAGGAAATCATAGTAGGCAGAGATACACGTAGCTCCTCACCCTCTCTAGCGAAAGCTTTCATAAGAGGGGTAAACAGCGCCGGGAAAAACACGGTTTTCGTAGGCGCAAACCCTAACCCCCTAGTTTATTACGCCTGTTGGAGCAAGCGGAGGCCAGGAGTATACGTTACGGCTAGCCACAACCCCCCGGAGTATAACGGCTTTAAATTCATCAGGGGCGATGGAACCAGCTTCATAGAGGAATATAAGAAAATTAAAGAGATAGTATTATCGGGAAAATTTGAGAAAATCGAGAAGCAGGGAACAGTAATCGAAGAGGAAGTCCTAGAATCCTACTTGAAGACCGTGAGCAGCCACGTAGAAATAGAAGGCGCGGTAAAAATAGTGGCCGAGACTTTCGGCGGCGCGGTAAACCTAGTCCTCCCTAAAATCCTAAAAGCCTTAAACGTAGAGTTTAAAATACTGCACCCTGAGATACGGGGGGATTTCTACGGTTTAAGGCCCGAGCCTAAAGGCGAGAACTTGCTCGAGCTTAGGAGGAGAGTAGTCGAAGAAGGAGCGGCTTTCGGAGTGGCTTTCGACGGAGACGCCGATAGGGCCGTTTTCGTAGACGATAAAGGCAGGGAGTTATCGGGGAGTTTAGCCGGAATAGTCTTCACTAAATACTTAGCTAAAAAGGGCGATACCATAGTTTTAACCTACGACACTTCTACGGCTTTAAAGGAGATAGCCGAAAATATGGGTTTAAAAATAGTCTGGTCTAGAGTAGGGCACGGATTTATAGAAGAGAAGGTCAGAGACCACAAAGCTGTCCTCGGCATAGAACAGAGCTCCCACTTCTACTTCGGCTTCCTATATCCCTTCTCCGACGGAATACTTTCAGCTCTCTTAATGGCTGGTATAGCGTCTCGAGGAGTTAAGATATCTGAAGTTCTCAAAGAAGTAAAGGCCAGGCCTATGGAGAAGCTATATATAAATGCGGTAAACGACGAAGTGAAGAAGAAAGTAATAAGAGAGGTAGAGAAGCTGTGTCCCTCCGCGGAAAAGCTCGAAGACGGCGTCAAGATATACCTAGAAGACGAATGGGTAATAGTTAGAGAAAGCCAGACGATGCCCGAAGTAAACCTCGTAGTAGAGGCTAGAAACGAGAAAAGACTAGAAGAGCTCGTAAGCGAGTACACAGAACTTATTAAAAAACTTGTAAGGAAGTTGAGCTCTTCTAGCTAACCCACCAACACCTACTATTTCAGCAAATTCATCCACTGGACTTTCGTTAAGATAAATCCAGGCATTCTAGAAACCATCTCGTACCGGAAAGCCATCTTCGTAGAATTTCAAAAGTGCAAATAAATACTTGAATTGTATAGAATAAAATGGTAGACTTGAATGAGTGTACTCGCACAATTGGAAAGAGAAATTGAAAATACCCAAGTTCTAATTTTCGCCGGCGGGAAAGCCAAGAGAATGGGCTATATAGAAAAACCCAAGCCGCTGCTAGAAGTCTGCGGAAAAACCCTCATAGACCTATGTATAGAATACTATAAGAACAATGGGTTTAAAGAATACGTAGTCCTGGTAGGGCATAAACACGACCAGATAATAGAGTATTTAGGCGAAGGCGGGCGACACGGAGTAAAGATTAAGTATTCGATAGACCCGCCAGTCAGGAAGGTAGGCAAGGGTAAAGCTCTAAAACACGCTATAGAAACCGGGGTCATAGATAGGCGTAGGCGGGCGCTCATAGCTTTCCCAGACGATATATTTCTAGAGCCCGCGCTCCCCCTAAAACTCCTCATACACCACCTAGAAGGGGTGAGGACGAGGAACACGCTGGCTACGACCGTGCTGGCGGCAGCCGTAGACTACCCCTATGGAGTAGCCGAGGTGGATGAGAACAATCTCGTTGTAAGCTTCACCGAGAAACCCGTTATAAAGCTATACACCTCTACTGGGTTATACATGTTCGAGCCGAAAGTATACGACATGATCGTAGATTTAATCGATATGAAGGCGGATAAAGCCCTAGAGTTCGAGCAGGTGATACTCCCCGCTCTAGCAAAACAGAAGAGAATCTACGCCTTAGTAATACCGAGAGGCACGTGGCTACCAGTAAATACTTTAAAAGAATTAGAAAAAGCCGAAAACATGCTCTCGAAGAAAAACCCATTCAGCATATTATAAGCCGGATAGCTAGCTAATACCTCCTCTAGTGTAAAACAAGAGGTAAACCTTACTACCTCCCTGGAAAGTCGAAATCTTCTTAGAAAGTTTAAACTCGTTCTCGCGAGCTATAAAACCGGAAATCCTCGAGTAGGGAGTTACCAGACATATATCAGCCTCTAAATCCCTCGCTAATTTAAAAACAGACTTTATGTACTTCCGTACCTCCGTAATCCTTAGCCTGTCCCCTCTAGGCGGATCTGTAGCGATAAAATCCAAGCCTCGGCTAATGGGGGCTCTGCGAACGTCCGCGACAAACCCTTCAATAAGGACCCCTGCCTTCTCAGCGTTTGCCCTAGCTGCTTCAACAAATGCGGGATTTATATCCGAGCATAGAGCCTCTATTTTTCTGATGGACGCGTACTCTATAGGTATAGTCCCTGAGCCGCAGAAGGGGTCGTATACCACCCCATAATCCTTCTCTGCTAGGAATGGAATAGAAGCCGCTATAACCGGGTTTAGCGGAGAAGGATGTTTAGCCACATAGTACCCCCGAAGGTGGAGAGGTTCCTCGTTTACCTGCCTAGCTACGAGCAAAAGTTTTCTCTTACAATCTAGGATAACGCGTATATAGGAGCCCTTTTTGCCGACCGCGTTTTTCCCAAGTACTCTGATAATTTCCCTCGCAGCCATTAGTTTCAAAAACTTCTCGCTGAAACAGCCACCGTAAACCCTAGCCTTAACGGTGTAGATCCTCCCTGCTTCTAAACGTTTAAAGGCACTCCTTAAACCCAACCTGACACATTTAGCATCTACACGGTTGAGAGTGTTTTCCGCCACCAATCCCGACACGGATTCGATGGTTTTCATACTTATTGCCGAGTCGGCATCGCCCTCCACTACTAAGTGAGAAGGTGGTAAAGAGTATAGGATCTTGAACCCTTTCTCCTCAGCTTCAACCTTGGAAGCGTTTAATAGTCCAGAGATCGTTGTTAGCAGCAGTTTAGACAAGACAGCCCCCCCGAACCACTACAAAGTCTTTATGACCCCAATACTCCCATCTCCCGGATTATCTCGGCGACTAATTTAAGCAAATTACTACTATAAAGGTCTACCTCAGTTCTTCTCACCGATTTCATAAAATTCTAGGTTTGGTGAGCAGAATCTCGTAGCGAAGCCATTAAACACTGTTGATTCTAAGCTAAAAGTCCGGCAAAACTCCCGTGAAGTTTAATAACCTCTTTTTCAAAGAAAATATCGCAGGTGATTCCAATGCCCGAGTACAAAGTCACAATAGATAGAGACCAATGCATCTCCTGTATGTCCTGCGTCGCCCTATGCCCAGATGTCTTCGAAATGAACGACGAAGATGGAAAAAGCCAAATAGTAGAAAAATTTAGAGTCGGAGGAAATCCAGGCGAAGGTAAAATACCGGAAGACCTTAAGTCTTGCGCCGAAGAAGCCGCTAACTCCTGTCCAGTAACCGTAATTACGGTAGAAGAAGCCTAATCTTTTTCTCTAACTTTTTATTTCTTTAAACCTATTTATCAGTCCGCGGCAATATCTTCATCCCAATAGGTCGTAAATGGGGGCAAGTTACATCATCGTAATTTAGTAGTATCAACGTAATAATAAAAACTTTAGCCTAAGCACTAACTTGGTTTTGCTGTTTCAAAGTGTTTTAGCCGTGTTCCATTTAATGTAGCCATGGATTACCTAAAACAGGAGGTGATTGACGTGAGTGTGATGAGAAGAGCCCTAAAACGCGTGGCTCCGCTTATAGTAATAGCTGTACTGCTTAGCAGTATATTACGGGCTCAAGAGAACACAATTGAAAGTATAAAATTGTTGATGGACTCCTATGAAAATTTAAAGGATAAAGTATTTGATCTGCTAGAAGAAGCTGAGGGAAAAGTGAAGTTTATAATGAAACTCTATACGAAGAACTCCAGGCACACGCTTTAGCTACGCTGAATGAAACTGATACTCTTATAGCGAAAGCAGATACTATGCTTCAAGAAGGCAATTACACAGTAGCTCTAACACTAGTAGTGGAAGCTATAAATAAAGCTGGCAACTTGGTGATATACCTAGAATCCGTCATCCAATCTTATTACGAGTCAGCTGAAGAAAAGACCGAGGAAAAAAGGTCAAATACGATAAGCTACTAGCGAAGATAGAGCTTTTAAGAGATAAGGCACTAATCCTGCTAAACGCATCAATCGAACTCGGGTTAGACACAGCTACAAAAATGTTGAATAAATCTCTCGAGCTCCTAGACGAAGCTGAGAAAGCAATATACGAAGATTTCGATAAAGCCAAAGAACTGGTAGATATAGCAGATGATTTAATTGATGACGCCGAGGCGCTATAATAGCTGGTCTCTCAGCCGTACAAGAACTAGTTACTCAGCAAGACAATTCGTTAACTTTCAAATTTTCAGCAGGAAATGTAACGCTACGCTACTACCTTAAACCTCTTTTAATCGAGAAAGAGAGCGAAGGAGGCACGTCAATAGAAGAGATAAAGGAACATTCTGAAGAGGAAAAACTAAAATCGGCGAGGAATCCTCAGAAAGCAGCAGTGGATCGGACTATAACGGTACATCCCCCGAAGGAGCGATTACCCAAATTTCACAAGAAGACAATACGACGTTTTTCTGGCTCTTATTCTTGGGTTTCGCTGTAATCGTAGCCGTATCTATAGCGTTTATCTATAAAATGAAAAAAGCAAGTAAACTCGTTGAGTTGAGCGAGGAAGAGGCGGATATAATTAAATTTCTAAGAAAGATGGGAGGGAGGGTTTATCAAAGCGACATAATGAGAGCTTTAGGATTACCTAAGACTAGCACATGGAGATATATAAAAAGATTAGAGGAAAAGAACTTAGTAAGAGTGGAGAAGATAGGCGGCAAAAATTTGGTAATATTAAAATAATTTTCATGCATCTTCTTATTCCAACCAGGATATATACAAATCGACTACGTAAGTTGTTTCATATATTAAATTTAGATAAGTTACATCTAAAGATTGGAAAAATAGAGCCTAATGAAATCCGAAGTATTAGAATAATGATGTGAATAGATTTTTGCATGAATTCATACTTCTCTATTAAATTTTCCAGTTTTTTATAAAAAATTAGCTATATTCTCAGCAATTCTAATCATTACCCATTTCAAATTATCAGATAATTTTAAATACCAGAAAGCATGCATTTATGCAGAACAAGGTAGAGGTAAAAAATCTTGAGAAATAAAATCTTGATAATACTAATTCTCGTTATAGCGACAGCCTTCTTCAACTCTCTCCCAACAGTCAAAGCAGTAACCAAAACAATAACACTATACCCAGTAGCCGATACATTTGTCTTTGAGATGTATCCAAACAATAACTACGGAAATTACCAAGATATGATCGTCGGAATTCACGAAAACGGCAACAGGTATAGAATACTTATAAAATTCAGTCTAAGCGGTATACCTTCCAACGCTCAGATTGTATCGGCAAAATTAATAGTTACGTTAAGAAGCTTACACTTCTTCGACGTCGGCGGAACCACCCTTAAAAAAATCTACGTCCGCAGATTAACGAGTAGCTGGAGCGAAAATACGGCAACATGGAATAATCAACCGTCCCATCAAATCGCCTCCGGTCCTCCCTATTTTGAAGTTTCACACACGGATTCTGCTGGTAAAAAATACGAAGTATACGTAACCGATTTTGTTAAAAACTGGTTTGAAGGCACATATCCAAACTACGGCTTTAAGCTAATAGGCGATACACAAACAGGAGCAGTTGTTCTCTGGGCACGAGAAGCGTCAGTGGCAGATAATAGGCCGAAACTCGTGATAACGTATAAAGTACCCGCAATAGACGTCGACGCAACGCCTTCATCCATCACCGTGAAGCAGGGCGAAAGCTCAACCTATCAAGTTAAAGTCACCGCCTCGGATTATAGCGGAAACGTGCAATTAAGTTTATCAGGCCTGCCTTCAGGAGCAGCCTACTCCTTCAGTCCAAATAGCGGAACTCCGCCATTTAGCTCTATATTAACTGTGACTACTTCTGCGTCAACTCCACCTGGAACCTATACGCTCACAATAAAAGCCCAGGGAACAGGAGTCCAAGATACTAAAAAAGTGAAGCTCATAGTTACAGAGAAAGGAGACTTCGACATTCTCCTAAACCCATCCTCTCTATCGCTAAAACAGGGTGAAAGCGCCGACGTTAATATTCAAATAGTCCCCATCGAAGGCTACGATAAGACAGTAACTCTATCTCTCCCCACAGTACCATCCGGCATAACAGCTATACTGGGTACTAATACCCTAGCTCCCGGAGATTCCACAACTCTATCAATTCAACTATCCGATACAATAGCTCCAGACACTTACAGCATAGTAGTTAAAGGAGTTTCTGACGGGATAGAACACACAAAGAGCTTAACGATAAACGTTGTAGAAGTGCCATTTGACTTTACTATAAGTCTAAGCCCGCAAACAGTCGAAGTGAAACAAGGAGAAGAAGTCTCTGTGACAGTAAACTTAGAGCTAGTATCTGGCTCTGCGAAACCAGTATCTCTCTCGCTTATAGGTCTGCCTTCAACCGCATCATATTCGTTTAGCCCGGATACGGTTACGCCTAAGGGATCATCTACTCTAACAATTCAAACATCGAATCTGGAAGGCTCGTATTCAATAACTATTCGCGGAGTAGGGGATGGCGTTGAAAAAACAGCTAACCTACAGCTAAAAGTTACTGTCGAAAAATTCGATTTTAAATTATCCGTCCAGCCGACAAGCATCGAGCTAGAACAGGGAGAAACCACGACTCTCGTTGTCAAAGTAACGTTAACCAGCGGAGAGCCAGAAGATGTAAGTTTAACGCTTATGGGATTGCCAGCTGAAGCAACTTACGTATTTAATCCGCCAGTAGTTACACCTACTGGAAGTTCTATACTAACGATAAACGCTGGCTCGGCGAAGGGTACTTTCACAGTCTTAGTTAAAGGTAGCGGAGGAGGAGTAGAAAAATCGACGGTATTCACGGTTACTATTAAAGAAAAACAGTGTATAATAGCGACATCCACATTTGGTTCTGAAGTTGAGCCGGAGGTAGAATTCCTTAGGAGTTTTAGAGATAGCATGGTGTTAAACACCTACGCTGGGAGGATGTTCTACTCGGTCTTTGACCCCTTCTACTACTCTTGGAGCCCCTACGTAGCCCACTATTTGAACGAGAATCCACAATTGAAACCCTATATGAGAGTGATGCTATACCCATTACTAGCATCATTAAAGATATCCGCAATAGCCGCCATGCCGTTGATGCCCTATAATTCAGAGCTAGCCGTATTCTTAGCTGGCGCGATAGCCTCTACGCTGATCGGCTTAGCGTATCTAGGAATTCCAACTCTGATTATAAAGAGGAGGATAGGGAAGAAGGAGTTAATAGTAGTGTTAGCTTCTCTCGCGACTATCATCTTTTATTCGATAATCGCCGAGTTCTTGGCGTTAAACATTCTATTAGCGTTATCGGCGTCAATCTATGTTCTAGCATTCGTAACTATTGGAGCTTATATTCCATCTCTACTATTATCCCGAATCTATAGGCCGAGAAGTTAAAATCTAATTTTTACTTTATTTTGATAGATGCGCACTAATACGACCAGTAGACACTATATTTGAGGGAGAGAATTGGATTTTGAAGAAATAACTAAGTATTACTCAAATCCTATTGTCAAAGGGGAAATTACAGAATATTCCCGAGGCAGATGGGTTGCCATACACACGTTATCTGGTCATTTTCTCCGCTACTGGAGTAAAACGGGGCCACCGCTACGTCTTTCCAAAGAAGAATATGTTGATAGACTAATACAGAGGTTTAAAGGCTTAAAGCCGAGAACTTTCTATGCCTCCGTAAATGTATACTATAGAATTGTAGATAGAGAAGATGTAGAAAAACCCGAAAACATAGCTTACACAACTCCTATATGGGATATAGATGGCTCGCTAGAGGAATGGCGTAAAATAATCGACGTAGCTAGGGTGATCGTAGATGAACTGGAGAAAGAAGGCATCGTAAAATCAGTTTATCTAAAATGGTCTGGGAGAGGAGTACACGTCCAGCTTCACGAAAGAGCATTTTCAAAAGATATACTATCTAAATACCACCCGCTAGACATAGCGTACTCCATAGTCGAGTACATAATAAAGAAAAGTATGAATAGAATACTCGAAATAGCTAGAGAATCTGAAAGTACTGAAAGACCTTTAAAAGTAGAGAACGAAATAGATCTTAAAAGAGTTTTCACAGCACCCCTATCGCTCCATAAAACTCTAGACTACGCTGTCGTGTGTTTTAAACCCGAAGAACTAGAAGACTTTACTCCCGAATGGGCTAAACCCGAGGTTTTAAAACATAACCCTGACTGGAGGAAATACGTCGAAGGAGAAGCTGACGAATTAGCGGTTAAAGCCATGGCGGAGATCGGAGGATACTTTAAAAAAGTCGGAGGGATTAGAACGGTTATAGCCGCCGTAAAACCTGCTATAACGAGAAAGACTAGTAGGAAAACCACCGTAAAAGTGGGTAGATTCCAAGTTATGGCGTTGCTCCAAGCGGCTAGATACTACCTACTTACCGGAGATTTAGAAAAAGCGAAATCCTTCGGGCTTAATAGAGCGATATTCTATGCTTGGGCTAAATACCACGGCAGGGAGAGAGTATTCAAGAGGAGGCGTGTAGTCAGAGAAGTAGAAACCGCCACGGTGGAGAAGGGGAAAAAACTGGTCTACGTAGGCGATGAAGGAGCCTTTGTCTCGGAGCGTGGATGGTTTAAAATCGGCGATAAAGAACAGCTACCCAGCGACTACGACCGGGAAATAGCCAAGAAGATTAACGCAGTAGTCCCCTACAACCTAGCATGGGAAAAGGCAATCGAATACTTGAAAAAATTCCCCAAAGAAGTCCTCCTGAGCCAGCGGAAATTCTACGAAGAGGCGTATAAGAGAGTGAGAGATAACTTCTTCGAAAGAATAGTCAAAGAATAGTTTAACACATTCCTTAACCACGATTTCCTCCGTCAAGTAACCTACCATTATTTTCCTATTTTTACTACATCACTCATATACCTTAGTGGTTAATAAAGTAGAACTTATAGACTGCGAGAGGGGCGATTACTATTGAAAATCGCCCTTTTAAGACGGGAGACGATTATTCAACCTTACGTAGAGCGAATAGAGTAGAGGTACTAGGATTAAGGATAGTGCAATTGGTAGAGTATCGCTCTTGGGGACGTGGGATGCTTCTGCTATTCCGCCGCTGGAGATGAACGTTATCTGGTCTCTAACGCCTTTATCTACGAGGCGTAAATGTACGGCTCGAATAGCCTTTACGATGTAGTCGGGGTTTTACTCGACTATTTTATCGTTTGCGTAGAAGTGGACCATATCGACTCCCATATCTACTAGGGTTTCCGCTATGGCCGCTGATTTATCGCTGTATGGGAAGCGGAGGGATACTAGCGTCGAGGAGTTTATCTTCTTTACTTTTTCAAAGGGCTCTTTTAGGTCTTCGTCGCCGCAGCAGTCGATCTCAACTATCTCCGATAAGTCGATAAGGTCCGCATACTCCTCGACTCGGTCGGCTCTGATTCTAGGTATTATCCACCGCGTGTACGAGAGTAGCTTCTCGTAGAAGTCTTCGGCTTTCACGATAGCAAATGTGTTGAGTTTAGCCGCGGCTTTAACAATTGATAACTGGAGTTTTCTACTTGCCGCGCAGGGGGTTGGGGCGTCTAGGAGCATCGGTATGGGCACCTCTATGTTTTTCGGAACTTCGGAAACTAAGGCTCCGTTTTCACCGAACTCGAGATACGGGAATTTCCTGCCTAGGTCGACAGAAGTCGATATGTACTCTCTGCCGTGAATTCCATCTCTTGTCGGCCTTACGATCTCCGAGAAGTCGAACCAGATAGAATCAAACCCCCTCCCGGCAAACACTCCTCCATATCCCGCTCCTTTTGAGTTGTACAGGGAGATAGTCAACGAGCTTCTCGAACACGCGCACTCTAGGGGGATTACCTCGTTTAAGAGGCTTAAAGCGGAGAAGTATCGCGAGCTTAGAGATAAATACCCCAACCTGCCCTCTCACTACATTTATACTGCTTGTCAGATGGCGTGCTCTATATACAAGTCCTTCCGGAAGCTAAAGAGAAGGGGGAGAGTAAAAAAGGAAAAGCCCGTGTTCAAAAAGGATGTGATAATGCTCGACGACCACCTGTTCTCCCTCGACTTGAAAAAGTGGAGAGCCTTTATATCCACCCCGAACGGGAGAGTTGAGGTAGAACTTCTCCACGGAACCTACCACGAGAAGTTCAAGTCTATGCGTGTGGGGCAGGGGTGGCTCGTAAAAAGAGGGAATACGCTATACCTTAAAGTGGTGTTTTCAACTAACGTTGAGCTTCCAGAACCCGACGGGAAGGCTTTAGCCGTAGATGTGAACGAGAACGTCATCGCGTTCGGGACGGAAAAGGGTGCGGAGAAGGTGGTAACCAAAGAGAGAGCTATAAGAACAGGGTATTTCCTCAAGAGGAGGTTGCAATCTAAGCCTCGGCTTAACGAAGAGAGTATATTGAAGAAGTATCGGGGAAGAGAGTGGAGGCGGATAAGAGAAATATACCATAGAGTGGCGAACCGAATTGTCGAGAAAGCGAAAGAAGAGGGAGTTACAGTTATCGTACTTGAGAATTTAAAGAACATTCGTAAGAAGATTAAGAAGACGAAGGAGTTAAACGGGAGACTTCACAGGTGGAGTTTTAGGAGGGTCCAAGTAATCATCGAGTACAAGGCTAAGCTAAACGGATTGAACGTGGTGTATGTTGATCCTAGAGGTTCATCCTCCTACTGCCCGATATGTGGGGGTAGGCTAAGCCCGAATGGGCAGTACAGGAGGCTAAAGTGTAAAAAATGTAATTTTGAAGAAGATAGAGACGTGATAGCAGTTTTAAACCTCTTGAAAAAATACAGAGAGATGTGGGGGCTTCACCCGTTCAACCCCCTAAAGCCCTCCCATGAAAAAAGGAGGGAAGGTTCTCCGCTACAAACACAACAAAAATTACAAAAGTAGCGGAGAACCAGAACGGTCATTTACTAATTCTCTAGGAGAAACTTCGTTTAACTTCTTATCTAACAGGCTAAGATTTTCGTTTATAAGTTTTAGCAATCCCTCTATTTTACCCACTTGAAATCCCTCTCTTCACTGCGGCCAAGTATTTGTCGAATAATTTTAGTTTCTGTTTAAATACTTGAAAATCTAGATACTCCGAGATAACCTTCAATCTAAATTCTCTGTAAAAATCCACATCCTCGCAGAATACGAGCACTCCTTTAACCAAAGCATTATAAGCCAGTTCTATGGGCAGGTCTTCATCCAAAAACAATACATCTACTTTATTTTCGGAAACTCTAAAAGCCTGAGAAGCTAAATCCATTACATCTACCACTAGGTTTAACCTATCATCTACGCTCATAACGCGTGGAAAAACTGCAACGTCTACATCGCTGAGGAGAGAAGCTTTACCCTCAATAACAGAGCCAAAAACAGTCACTATCAAAACTCTACCTTTAAGCCTATTTTCAACATATTCTTTAAAAACCTCTATCTCATCCATAGGCTATAGCCTAAATCTATAACCAAGCCACAAATATAAAATAATAGCGAAAAGCCTGCTATTCAATCATAGTCTTCTACAGAGCAACGATCAAAGGATGATTCCCTGTGGAAGACATAAATGAGGAGAAAAGGCGGGGTCGCCACGGAGGATCAGCGCTGAACTTCCCATGAACCTAGGAGGGTTTGATAGACCGAAATCCCCTTATGATTGGAAAGGCTTATCCAACCGGTGAAGCCCATGCATAGCCGCACCAGCTCGAAGAAGAAAAACTCCACCTCCTCAACTCTTCCGCCGACCTAGCTAACTCCGATCTCGGAGCATCATATGAAAGCTCATAAATCCAAGCGTCTCAACCCGCCGGAATACCTTGAAAACGCCTCTGCAACCTAACAAACAAGCTATTTACAGCATCCAGTACAACCAATATCCTCATCCTATCCACCTATAAAAGCGTAAAGAATTAGTAAATAACAAGAAGAAGCGCCTCCAAGAGTAGAATGATATCAGTAAGAGATATCGCTGCCAAGCGCCCAATAATCGAGCCACCACAATGCTAGTAAGAATCACTACTATACAACATTACCCTTAAAGTTTTATATAATGAACTATTGTTTCTTCTATCGTCCTCTCGTCTAGTCTCTCGAAATCTTTATCGAACGTGTAAAAGTCTTTGCATTTCGCCTCGACGGCAGTAGCAAGTATTAGAGAGTCTACCTCCGGAAGTCCATACTCCATTCTTAAATAGGATGCTCTGATACATACTTCTTGAGTTAAAGGCATTACTTTAAAAATTCTGTTAAGCGCTTCTTTTATTTCCAAAAACTTCTTCTCAGCGCCGTACTTTAGCGAGTACACGTGTATTTCATGAATAGCCATTATCGACGTAGCCCTTGATTTATGCTTTTCAAGAATTTTCCGAGCAACTTCAAACCTTTCCTCTTCCCCAAATAGATAAGCTATCAAGACATTTGAATCATAAAAAGCCTCAACCACGCTCACCAACCTTCCTAGACCTATCAAGATCTTCAGCTAACCCTCTCACTGGATATCCAGGATTCAATACACCAGCTATATCATCAAGCCCCAAAACCTTCTCAACCACTATTCTCCCACTCTCGTCAACATATATTTTCACATAATCGCCAACCTTAATCCCCGCTTTTTCACTTACCTCCTTAGGCAACGTAACCTGCCTCTTACGGGTAACCTTCACAATACTCACAATACCACCAACAACCAATAACAAGTACTACTATATAAAAGTACTGAAAAACAAAAGTACTACAAAGACAACCTCATAAGGATATTCCTGACAAACTCGAAAAATTCCCGATAATGTCCCAATCCTAAGCCTAACTCCCCTAAAATCCCAGTCCTACCAAATCATCCACTCCACTAAACACAAGAAGCTCGCCTGCATTAGGACTCTCAACAGTTATAATACGTCTAGCCGAATTACACATTATATGTTAATCCCTTTACCTCCGGCTCTATAAACATTACATCGTACCCCAAGGCTCTCATCTTCGATAAGCGTCACAGAGCTTTACCTAATAAGTAATGCACATTAATGTGCTACAATATTAGTAACACAATACCATGTTAACACTATCACCGTTAGAATACCCAAAGGAGCTTATTTCGCTAAGGACTACCCTACACCATTTATCCTCCAACTTTAACATATAATCCTCCTCATACACCACCTCCACAACTCAACATACCATTCCGTAATTCAGCAATAATTTCTATGAAAGCGCGCGCACACATATTCGACGAAGTCGTAACAACCGTACTAGTTCTAATTAAAACAAGGATTTAGTAATTAAAATAGTAGAAAATCTATTGACGACGAAGAAATGATTCAAAAAGCATTCTTCGATCACTCTATTATTAACCGATGCTTCAAACAGATTACTCATTAAACTCGAACCCAATGAAGGGGAAAGCTCCATAGTTTCTAAAATTCCCAAAAGATAATGCACGGGCAACCATTATTATAAACTCTATGGTGAAGATAGGGATGTCCTTCTATAGAGGGAAATTTTTTAATAAAATTTCCCTCTACATAATACTATGCTTAATAGGAGTACCATTATTGAAGTAATTAGAGATGCTCAAGAGAGGGAATTGCCCGATTTAATTAAAAGAGATTTAATAGTTCCCTTAGAGTTGAAAATTAAGAGAGCGATTTCCATCATAGGGCCTAGAAGAGCTGGAAAGACCTACTTTATTTTTCAACTAATGAA
>CAZCTW010000005.1:0-108990 GCA_964501905.1 uncultured Thermofilaceae archaeon
CTCTCTTCCTCACAATTTTAAAACCAATCTCCCAAGCTTCCCGTAAAAGCCTGCGATTTGGATGAATTAAATCCAGAAGTTCTTCAAATAATTGGATTAATATGGAGGATTTTATAAGGTCGAGTGTTCTAGCCACCAATTCGAGAACCGTTCTTTTTAGGGGGTCGAGCTTGAACCAGATACCGAGCCTCATGGCGCGTTTAATCGCTGCCCTAAGCTCGTCCTTCCTCACGGACTTCCTATGGTTCAAGCCCGACCCCTTATATAGGCGATAATTGTGATTCTTTATAGTATTTTCTTGTGAATTTATAAAGATTTTGGCTTTAGTGCCTCTAGCGATAGTTGTGGCTCTTGGATTTATTTTCAAAATTTTATCTTGCTCCTTCTGCGCTCTTCGCTTTAATGTAAAAAATTACATATCTTTTGTGGAGTTAATGATTGTGTGTAGAATTTTCTGCTATTGTAAATAAAATTGGGGATTGGATTGTAACTAGGTTTGTTTTTCTTCTTCCTCGAGTTTTTTGAGTTCTTCTTCTAGTTCTTTTTCAATTTCTTCTATGGGTTTGGGGGGTGGGGTTGTTGCGAGGGTGTAGCCTATCCACGCTAGTATGCCTAGTACGCCTGCTATAGCTATAAAGGCTGTGAGTTGTAGCATTAGTATTACGTATTCGGTGAAGAAGAGTAGGTAGCTGTAGGTTGCTACTCCGGCTATTGATCCTAGAAGGAGCCCGGCTCCTATTATTTGGTCGCGGCTCATTTGGACACCTTTATTATTTAATTTCCTCAGTAGTTGCCTTTATTATTTAATTTTCAGTAATTAAGGGTTTTGGTGAATATGTCGATTTTATTAAAGGATTGACAGAATATTTTCATTAAAACGAAATGCTTTTATAATCGAACAAAGATAAAATTGTCAGAGGGGTGTCTCTATGAAGAAAATAGTAGCGTTAGCATTGACGCTGACGATCATAGCTGTAGCTACTGTTTTGGCTAACTCTTATCCGATAATAATAGATAGTATAGCGACGAAGGACTTGGAGGGGAATACCAAGACTACGTTTAGTAGGGGAGAGGTAGTAGTTATAGAAACTACGCTGAAAGCCAACCCTTCCTACTACTTCGCAGCCCCGGTAGACTACCTAGAAATTGTAGAAGTGTTCTATGGGGCTCAAGTAATGAACTTGCTGTTAACGAGGGATAGTATAAGTTCCGGAGAAACTAAAACGTTTGGAGGAGGCTACCGTATAAGAGACTACGACCCAACCGGAACTTACACTGTAGAAACATATGTATGGAATGGATTCCCATCCGAGATGGGGGCTGATTGGGAGCCTCTCGCAGCTCCTAAAACTAAGACATTTAAGGTAAACCCGTAATGGTGATAAACATGAAGACGCGGGCGTTGACATTCACAATATTAGTCGTACTGGCAAGCGCCGTGGTACTTGCCTCGGCGACTTTCCTCCTATCGGCTACAACTCTCTACTGGGGCGACACGTTGGTTATAACTATCACGGGAGGAGTCGCCGGTGACGAGTGCGCTGTAGAAATTAGAAACCCCAATGATGACGTAGCGTATGCTAAAGAAGTAACCTTGGATAGCAGTGGTGAGGGAACGGCGGCGTGGTATATCCCACCGGGAACCGTTACTGGCACATATAAGGTCTACGTAAGCTGTGACACGTCCGGCGACTTGGGAATGAAGACTTTCACGCTTAAGTCAGTTAAGCCTGTTGGAGGCGAGGTAGCGTCAGTGCTCAATCCAATCCCCTTACTCTTCGTAGCGTTCTCAATAGCGTTATCGACCATAGTAGTTTTAATGAAGCGCGCTGGAAGACTTCCTTAAACTCTTTTAACCCCTTCCCTCTTCTTTAACCTTAAAAATCCTAGCTAACAATACACGTTTTTACGTCTTATAGCGCTAGGTTAGGTAACGGAAATCTTAAATTTTCGCTGAGGTTGTATAACTTATGCGTGTGCCCTGGTGTCTTTTGCTATTGTTCGTCTTGATCCCCTCTATCTTTGCAGGAGTGGGTCTCGAGGCTTCTACCGATAGGAAGGAGTATAAACCCGGTGAAATGGTAAGAGTGGACATTAGCGGGCCTCCAAATGCTAGGGTGGGTGTTGAAATTAGAGATCCTGAGCATAGGCTTTTGTTTATTAAAGAGCTTAAATTAGATGAGAAGGGGCGTGGGAGTTTTGAGTTTTGTTTGAGTAAAACTGCGGTGCCGGGTAATTACACGATATATTTGGCTACTCCGGGGGCTTTTACTAAGGTGGTTTTCTGGGTTGTGAGTAATCAAACTTTAGAGGCTAGGGAGGTTAATGTAATGCTGGTTTTCGAGAATGCGGCTAGCGAGCCCGTGAGGAAGGTTTTAATCGATATCGGGGGTTTGCGTTATAGTGTGGAGGAGGGGTTTTTGAATCTAAAACTTAGGGAGGGCGTTTATCCTTTAAAGTTAATTTGTGGAAAATGTATAATATCAATAGGTAATTTAGACGTTAGAGAAAATGGAGAATATAAGGTTATTCTTCCTCTTTACAAAGTTAGGTTAATCTTTCGTGATACTTTAGGAAATCCCGTTAAAGGATTAAGCGTTAAGCTTTCGGGTGGCTGTGGCAGTTTTAGTGGGGTTACGGGCGATGAAGGTTGGGTAGAGTTTAAAAACGTGCCTTTGGGGAGCTACGAGCTAGTCTACGACGGCGTGTCTAAGATTTTAGAGGTGGAGGGCGACGTTGAATTAGAGCTTAAGGTATCTAAGAGTATTCCTGTCTGGGTTTGGTACGTCGTCGTGGTTGTAGTTGCTATTGTTGCATATGTTGTTGTTAAAAGAGTTTTTTCTAGAAAATCTACTCAATCTGTTGAAGAAGATTTTTAAAATTTTTATTGAAAACGCCGAGATTTTTAGATTTTTTTCTTCAACAATGCTTCTTTGAGTATCTTTTTTATTAAATCTCTTACTGGCTACAATTGCTGAAAATAGTGATAAATTTTATTAATCTGATATCCTAGTTTTTTGTTATGTCTAGGAAATGGGAAGGAAAAATCAGTATTACCTACGCCGTGGCACTATTGCTAATTCTCGCGTCTGTCTTGGCTTCTCCGCTTTCAGTATCGACTAATAAATCCCAGTATAGACCGGGCGAAACCGTGAAGATAACGATAAACGGCAAGGCGAATACGGCTTATGGAGTAGAAGTTAGAGATCCCCAAAACAAAATAGTATTTTTGAAGCAAGTTACTACCGGAAGCAATGGAGTTGGAACCACTCAGTTTAAGTTGAGTTCTTCGGCGCGTGAAGGCACCTATAAGGTATACGTTTCTGGAGGAGGAGAGTCCGCATCTAAAACCTTTAAAGTTGCGAAGGAAGCTCCGCCTCCTTCACCGCCTTCGAAAAAATCGAGCAGCATAAAGTTGAATATTAACGCTACCGTGCTCGAGCCGGGGCAGTTTTTACGGGTTAGCGGGCAGTTAACGCCTAAAATTAAGGGGGCTAAGATAATTTTAATATATACGTCGCCCACCGGGAGTAGGACTTATAGAAATGTAAATACCATGGATAATGGAGTTTTCGAAGATGTTTTTAAACCTGAGGAATTGGGTAAGTGGACTGTTGAAGCTAAATGGCTTGGCAACTCCGAGTATAAAGGCTCTTCTAGCAAGAAAGAGTTCTGGGTTAAGCAGAGGCTAGAGGTAACTCTAACCGTTTACCCGAGCGAAGCTCCCTTAAACTCGGAGATAGTTCTAACTGGTAGCGTGAAGCCTCAGCTAGCAAACGTTAGGGTAGTGCTCCAGTATAGCCTAGATGGCTCGTTCTGGCAGGATATAGGCGAGACTACCACAGGAGCAGATGGCTCCTTCGGCTTCACCTACACGGTGGCCGTGACCGGAGTTTTAAAGTTTAGAGCTGTAGTTCCGGAGACCGACACTATCTTAGAGTCGGTTAGCAGTATAGTAGAGGTTAGGGTTGTGAGAGAGCTAAAGGCTAGTATTGGAGTAGAGGTTGAGCCTCAGGAATTAATGCCGGGAGAAGAGGTCTTGATTAAAGCGTCTTTAAACGTATCCGTTACCGGCAGGGCTATTATATCGGCTTATTACGGGGCTGAGGAGATACCTATAGCCGAGCTGGAGCTAGTCGAGGCTCAAAGCTTTGATTATACGTGGACTCCGGAGAGGGAGGGAGTCTACGTTATAGTGGTTAAGGTAATTCCAGAGTACGGCTCTCCCTTAGTAGCGTTTTCAATGGTTAATGTTAGAGTTCCATTCTTCACGTTTACGCTGACTCTAAAAACCGAGGAGGGGATGGGGGTAGAGGGGGTTTTCGTTAGGGTATACTCGGACGGCGAGATGGTAGCCTACGGCCAGTCTGACGCTGAGGGACGTGTAAGCTTCGTTTTGAAGGGCGGGGTCTACAGGCTGGTGTTCGTCTACGTGGGGAGGGAGGTTGGAGAGGCGGAGTATGAGGTTAAATCTGACTTGGAGGAGGAGGTTGTTCTACCGCTCGTAGCTTTAGAATTTACGGTGAAAGATGCCTTAGGCAATCCTCTAGCTGGAGTGCCCGTTTCAGCCGTAGACGAGTATGGTGTTAGGTATGCAGCTATAACCGATCCGGAGGGTAGAGCTTTCCTTATAGTTCCCAAGGGCAGGCTAAAAGTGATATCCGGCGGCGTGGAGAAGGAATTAGCGGCTGAACGGAGGCAGAGTATAGAGTTAACCGTGCAGACCGGTTATAGAATTGAACACTTAGCTCTAAGCTTAGCCGTCGGAGTAGCTATAGGAGTGGCTGTAGGGGCGGCTCTAATAAAATACATGGCTACCAGAAGGAAAATCGGTAAATAATAATCCCACCAAACCTCCTGATGTCCGATAGGGAAGTCGCAAAGTGACATGTGCTGAATTTACTACTCAGTTTCCAAACCCGGCTACCAGGCTAGGATAGAACGAGGCCCTACACGCTCAAAAGCGGGAGATGCGGCTCGCTATAGTAATATTTTAAAACTTATAAGTCATTCTTAAACTGAGGTTGATTCATGGCGGCAAAAGTGCTGATAGCGATAATTGCCGGAGTAGGGCTCAGCCTATTGGTCACTGGTTTACTGGCTTGGAGCTCGCCTCTTATCTCAGCGGGCTCTGGGATTTTAATGGTGGGGGTAGTTGCATATGCAACTATTTGTTCTGAGGAGGAGTTAAGGAAGACGAGGAGTGAGATGGAAGCTAAGTTCTATAGGGAGTTATTTAGAATTTTGCTGGAGGAACTTGAGCTATACGAGGATAGGGCTATTTATTTTGTCCCAGGATTAAACGGGGAGTTCCCCTCCCTCCTCATATCTCATAAAAAAATTAAGCCGCCTAAGAAAGTGCTTAAACGCATGTTTTTTGAACATGACGGTGGGCTTTTCGCTCGCTTACCATCTATGACTCTAGTTCTCGAAATCCCCGCGTCAAGAGTTTCTAACATAGCAGAGCTCGAATCCACGCTCTTCACCGCTTTAAGAGATTTAGGGTTAGCAAATGATGTCAGAGTAGTTGAACGCCCGGACGGCGCGGTTATCGTAGATGTTACGCCTAGGAGAGATGTTGAAATGGAGGAGGAGCCCTACGACCTAACAGTTAACTTAGTGGGTAGCTTAGTGGCTGAAGGATTAGGTTCTACATTTTCACTATCTAAAATGGAGAAAACCGAGAGGAGAACATATAGACTCTATTTTGAGAGGATAACATGAAGCTGACACACTATTCTAGATTCGCAATCTCCTACGCTATCGCGGTTGCCGTGACTGTAATAGTCGGTATTCTTCTAGGAGAAACTAGGATAGACCTTTACCTTTCCCTATACATACTGGAATACTTTCTCTTCTCGGCGATTTACGGGGTTAGAATTAGCGTAATTCTCAGCGTAGTGCTCCTAGCGCTCTTCTCGGCTATTGTAGCGTATAGAATAAGCCTAATCCTATCAACGGTGATACTGCCGTGAACAAAAAGTTTCCATTATTAATAATAGCAGTTCTACTACTTCTCCTCTCTCCCGCTTTTTCTCAACCACCGTTTTTAAAGCCTATACACGTAGACCCCTACTCTATAGTAGACATATATCAACCAAGCCCCGCTTTTCTCTTCTACTATGACGAATATCTCCGCCACCTGGTGGAGGGGCGGCATTTTAACGCTTCCCGAATTTTGGAAATTCTGCGTAATGTAGGGGGACCAAATCAAATTACAGTATTGTTAAACAGGACGAATTCCATAGCTAGGCATACTCTCCGATTGATAAATGATGTAGAGGAGGATTTCGATAAGGCTGAAAAAGCTATTTTGGAGAAGGATTTATTGCTAGCGGATAAGTATCTTTTAGATGCTAGGGGAAAGTTAAATGAAGTTAAGGAAGCGATTGAAGAATTAGAAAGGGGATTAAACGGCCTAACTCGTTCTCTAGGAGTCTCCATTAGCTTGTGGGCTCCGAGGCTAAATGCTCTTAAAGAGAAATATAAGGAGTTAGAAATGCGCTACGTGGATTTAGTTTTTCTAGCTAAGGGCGGGAAGTTAGGCACGCTGCTATCCGTGTACGTTGAACCAAATCCCGTATCGGTAGGAGATGAAGTTAAAATTTATGGTTTTCTTAGAACGGAAAACGGGACATTTCTAGGCGGTAGAGAAGTCCATATTAGCATAGATAAGAAAGGGGAGAGGAAGGTGGTTACCGATAGTTCCGGCTTTTATATTTTAAGGGAGAGGATTTGGGTTTATAAAAGGGAAATTGAAATTGCCGTTACTTATTCGCCTAAAATAGAAGAAGGATTGGCGCCTTGCATAAATACGACTAAGCTAAATGTAACTTTTACCTCCAGTAGGGTGTCGGTGACTACTAAGCCTATAGCTACGCCCGGCTCTGTTATAAGATTAAATCTATATGTTTCTCCGGTGGGGGATGGGAGAGACTTAAATATAATGTTTGACGACGTGAACATTATATCTATTAAAGTAGAAAAGCCGTCAACGTCCGTAGAGTATAGAATACCCGAGAACACCGCGCTTGGAGTGCACGTGATAGAAGCCTACTTAAAGCCTAAAGGCGTATACGCGCCGGCGTATTCAAAGACTACAGTTACTGTTACTTTATTACCTCTGGACGTATCGGTGGAAATGCCTAAGACGATTATATACCCCTTGTCCGCGCTTAGGGTGCACGGTAAAGTGATTTGTAACAATACGCCTGTACAGGAAGCAAATGTCACTCTTTATAGAGATGGGGTAAAAGTTGCTTCTACTTTAACGGGCGACGACGGTTCGTTTCTTTTAGTTTCAAATTATTCGAGTTGGCTACCCATCGTAGAGACGACTTATAAGATAGTTGTTAAACCTTCCAGTTCTAAGCTCTCCAGTTATAGTTTTGAAGCCGTGGTTGAGGAAGTAAACTTGATACCATTTATCGTAATAGTATTGGCGCTCTTTTTATTTTTAAAATCGAATTTATCGTCTTCAATTATGAGGAGATTTAGACGCTTACTTATCTTCTCAACGGAGATCCCGGTAAGTTTTGGGGGGATTTCAGATGTCATAAGAGAGAGGGCTAGCGGGGTTAAGGAAGCTATTTCCCAAAGAATGCACCTTTTTAAGAAAAGAAGGGTAATAGCTAAAGCCAAATATAGGGGTAAGATGGGGCTAGGCTACTGGATATACCTCAATATTTTAGTTCATTTCTCCATGATTCTTACTCCGATAAAAAAGAGCGAGACTTTTAGAGAGTACATAAGAAGGATAGCGAACAGATTAGGAGAGAATACCAAAGGGGCTCTCGCGCAGTTAACTATTTTAGCCGAGGCTGAAAGATATGGAGGGAAAAAGGTGGACGCCAGAGCGGTTGAGGAGCTGGCGGAGGAGATATTCGATGAATTTGAACAATAAGGTATGCATAGCGCTGGTCTCGATGACGTTATCGCTGTTATTCACGCTCGCCGTCTACCCGCCTAGCGACGATTTCCATTACGCAAATCCCAGCTGGAACGGGTATTCTAAGATATACGAGTATTTTAAGGCTCGAAGAGCTGGGGTAGATATTAGCCGGAAAGAAATTTTGGAGAATCCGGGAAAATATGCTCTGCTTTTAGTGCCTATGAGAAAGCCCGACGAGGCGTATTTAAGTTTTCTAGAAGATTTCCTGGAGAGGGGAGGGCTAGTTCTTATCCTCGACGACCACGGCTACGGCAATGACATCCTTTATTCCCTAAATTTAAAAGCCTCATTCATACACGAAGGAGTAGTCTACGACCCGGTCTTTTTCTATAAGAGACCCGAATTAGCGAAGATATCGTTTCGTCTAGGAGACAGGGATTTCTCTCTACAGCTAAATTATGCCTCAACGATACAGCCAGACGGGTGTAGAGTTATAGCGTCGACTTCTCGCTTTGCTTTTTTCGATAAAAACCTAGACGGGTCGTGGGAGTTTGGAGAAGCTGAGGGGCCTCTGGCCGTAGTAGTTGAGTGTAGCGTTGGATCTGGAAAAGTGGTACTTATAAGCGATCCCGATGTTTTCTCCAATTTTTCTGTAGATAACTCTGAGGCTATTTTATTCTTAGAGTATATTCTAGGTGGGAGAGAGTTGGTTCTGGAAGAAAGCCTGTATTCGTTTGGTATTTACTCGGAGTTAAGGCGTTCATTTTTAAATTTTATCTACTTTTTAAGCTTACACGCGGAATATTATATTGTGCTAGTTTCCTTTATTTTTCTCATCGTATTACTCTATGCATCTAAGAGGTGGAATATGTGAGCTTGATATTCAGAATTTCAGAAGTAGCGAGAAGAGTTAAAAACGAGATTTCGAAAGTAGTCGTGGATGCCGAGTTTACAGCGGAGCTCCTTCTGGCTACTCTCTTGGCTGAGGAACATGTACTACTAGAAGGTCCCCCGGGCTCGGCTAAAACTCTCACGGCTAAAGCATTTGCCAAAGCAACGGGGTTAACGTTTAAAAGAGTTCAAATGACCGTCGAAACAATGCCCTCGGATATAACAGGTTTCTACGTTTATACCCTAACCGGACAAAGGTTTTTTAGAAAAGGACCAGTATTCTCCAATATTCTTCTCATAGACGAGTTGAACAGAGCTCCTCCCAGAACTCAATCTGCCCTCTTGGAGGCTATGCAGGAGAGGCAGGTAACTATCGAGGGCGACACCTATAGGCTGCCGCGCCCCTTTCTCGTCCTCGCGACTCAAATGCCCCATGGTGCCGTCGGGACTTATGCTCTACCCGAGGTGATATTGGATAGGTTTGCCGTGAAAATAGATACCTACTACTTAGAGCCGGAGAGGGAAAAAGAGGTAATTGCAAAAGTTGATATTATAGAGGAATTTCCCGTATACCCAGTTTCTAATCCTAAGGAATTACTCGAGTTAGCTTCTCTCGTTAAGGAGGTTTTCGTAGATGAGGATATTATGGCTTATATCGTAAATTTGGTAAACTACCTTAGAAACCATCCCTCTATAGAGACTGGACCTAGCACTAGAAGTACTGTCCATCTCTATAAACTCTCTCGAGTATATGCGGCTATTAGAGGGCGGGATTACGTAGTACCAGACGACGTTAAAATCTTAGCCCCTTACGTGCTAGAACATAGAATTAAAGTTAAGCCTCAACTGGAAATTGAAGGGGTAACTCCGACGGGGTTGATGGAAGAGGCGCTTCGAAGTGTTGAAGTTCCTAAATAGAATACTCCAAATCTTGGCTTCTCTCATAGCTCTAACCTTAACAGTTTATATAGGTTTATCGAAATCGCAAACCTCCCTTCTGCTCGTATTCCTCCCGTTTCTCTCTCTAATCTCGCGTAGCCGCATTAGGAGACTAATCTTCACCGCGGCTACTCTATCCGCTTTAACTCCATACCTCGTAGCTGAAACGACGTATGCTATTCCTCTAATCTTTCTGCTTTTAATCTCCCTAGATATAGATTTGAGGAAGATAGAGAAAATCTACCCTCGCCCGTTAGGACCTGGCTCCATAGTAATATTCTCTTCTCTAGCTTTACAGTTGGCTGTCTATCAAGTAGTGCCGAGCGGAATTTACGTTATTTACTCTACGCTGGCTTATGCTTTACTAGTATTCCTTTACGAATTTATTAGAATATTAAGAGTTGATATAGACAAACCGGAAATAATCTACTGTAGCATGGGAGATTTAATAAACCTGGAGATAAAAATAGGCAAAGCAAAAGGATTATTCATCAAAATACTACGCGAGAAATACAGGATCCGTAGAAGAGACGGAGAAGTTAGGGTATGGGTTAGAGAGTACATAAGCAATATAGGTAGGAAGACTATAGAAATTCCTCTGCTAACTTCTGGATCTAGGAAATTCCTAGTTTTTAGAAAGAAGGTAAAAATACGGGTAGAAGCTAGACCTAAGCTGGAAAAAGCTCTGGTAGAGGCGCATAGGCTAGCTCTCCAAATACTGCCTAGACATGGAGAGCCGGGAGAGCTGTATGAAGCCGGGGCTAAGACTGGGTATGGCGGGAAAGGTTTTCTATATAGTTTAAGGCCTTACATGCCTGGGGACGACCTCAGATCTATTAATTTTAAGAAAAGCCTGAGTAGGGGAGAGCTCGTAGTTAACGAATACCTAACTTCGGGAGTAGTCGTCAGGAAAGGAGTTAGGGTAATAACGCGGGTGGAGGGTTACGCTACGATTATCGTTCTGGCTGATTTATCGAGTAATTCTCTAGAAGAGCTAGACGATCTAGCATATAAAACTCTCTCTCTTATAATGGATTTAATAGAGGCTAACTTAACGCCTAGAGCCGTTATGTTGATACAAGGCGATAAAGTTATCTACAGGGCGGTAGATTTGAAAGCTAAAACTTTACTGGAGGATCTGATTGAGGTATTTTCTAAAGTTTCGAAGTCTAAGTACAAGCCTTATAGCCTGGAAGAGCCTATTCTAGATTTTTCAACACCTGCTATGCTGATCGAGTACAGTTTTATAAAACAGGCATCCGAAAACTCTATCATATTTAATATTTTAACTCAGCTAGTAGGGAAAGTGAAACCTCCAGCTACGTTTATTATAATAAGACCTGCGAGTAGAAAACCCGGCGTATATAGTTTCGTAAAAAATGCTCTAACGAAAATGGATTATGAAGTTATCGAATATAAAATATAGCTTTGTTGGGTTATCCTATAACCTTCTTCTTTCGAGAGGAGAGGAATCCTGCGCGCATAAAATATTCTTGAATAACATCAATACCTAAAACGCCTAGCTTTACTAATAATCTCTTATGCTAGCATAATATATAGCCTTGGAAACAGGAGAGTTTAGCACTTAAAGTTAGAATGTAAAATAAACTTCTATTTCATTTTATTGCTTTGACTTTATCTGATATTGTTCACTCTTCTTCTCTTCTTCCTCGAGTTTTTTGAGCTCTTCTTCTAGCTCCTTCTCTATTTCCTCTATGGGCTTGGGCGGGGGTGTCGTGGCTAAAGTATACCCTATCCAGGCTAGTATTCCTAGAACTCCAGCTATGGCGATGAAGGCTGTTATCTGGAGTACGAGTATTGTGTACTCTGGGATTATTAGTAGATACGCGTAGATCAGTATTCCCGCTATTGAACCGAGCATTAATCCGGCTCCTATTAGCTGGTCTTTGTTCATGAAGACACCGGTGCTTATTTTTTATCCTAATATTTAACTTTCACGTCTATTAATGTTTTGTATAAAAATAACATTCAGAGTTTGCCTTAAATTTTGATGGCGATATTTTGCTATCTCTCTGGAGTTTTCATATAGTGGCAGTAACAAAAACCTTATAATAATATTTTTCAAATATTTTAGTCAATTGTGTGGAGGCGGTTGCGTGGCGCTGGGCAAAGTCGTTAAAGGAGGAGCATGGCTTTATGGGACGAACTTAGTTAATAATTTGTTTGGGGCATTTTACTGGTTTATAATCTCCGCTATTGGGGGTCCTGAGATCTTGGGAGTTACCAGCGCTATTATCGGTTTTGCCGGCTTAGTTAGCGGATTGGCGAATTTCGGCGTGGGCGTGGGAGTTTTAAAATTTGTGGGGAGGTATTTCGGCGAGGGAGGTTTAGAAGAGATTTCCGGTTATTTCTGGACTTCTCTTATTTTTCTCTTATCTACTGTTACGGTCTCCGGCTTTTTTCTGCTCGTCGCTGGTTTTCTTGGTTTTAACTTTAGCGGGTTAACGGACAAAATGCTCGTTCTGGCTGGTGTAATCGTATGTTTAGCTTTTAGTAGCTTGTTTAATACATTTTTAACTGCTCTGGTGAGGACGGATTTAATATTTAAATCAAACCTGTTAGCTAACATCGCGAAGCTAGTTGTAGGCTTAGGCTTGGTAGCCGCCGGATGGGGTTGGATAGGCGCCGTACTGGGTTATGCCGCTATTTCAATTGTTAACGCGGTTATACTGGGTTTTTCCGTTTTTAAAATAGTCGGGTTGAAGCCTAGTTTTAGCTTATTCCGCCTCCGCAACCTTTTGAAAGCTGGTTTGGTAAACTGGATTCCCGGCATAATCACTCTAGCCGGTCAGTGGCTAGGCGTTCTAGCCGTTTTCGGCAGTTCTGGGGCTTTCGAAACCGGGCTGTACTACGTAGCTTTTTCTATAGCGAACGTCGTTCTCATGGTCGCTACTAGCCTATCTATGATTCTTTTGCCGGTTTTAAGCGGTATGAGCGATGGTAGGAAGAGAGCGGCTTGGCGTGTCGCCCGGGTTGGATTGGCTTTCGCGTGGCCGCTCGCTGTCTTCGTAGCTGTCTATCCTTGGCTCCCCTTAAGCGTTCTCGGCCGTAGCTTTACTGGGGCTTCCATGGTATTGGACGTTTTGATTCTGAGCTTGATTTTCATCGTTTTATCCAGTAGCGTAATAAACTTGTCGTATGCCTATGATTTGTACAGGTATGTCTTAGCAATCGGCTTGGCGGCTAACATTCCGAGAGTTGTCCTCTACTATCTCCTAGTGCCTGTCTACGGCGGTTTGGGGGCGGCTGCGAGTTTTAGCTTTGGAGCTTTTACGGGTTTTCTGGCTGCGCTGGTGGTTGCCGGAAGGATAGGGTTTAGGATTAACTTTCGGGATTTATCTTTGATAGTTCCCGCTCCCGCCCTTTTCGGCGTGTTTTCCTATTTCTTTAACTTGCACTTTTTAGTGGGGGGTGTTTTAATCTACGCGTTTTCGATATTGTTTTACCTGAAGGTGGGTGTTTTAACGAGGGAGGATGTTAAAGAGGTCGTGTTTAACCTTTTCCCGCCTAAATGCTCAAACCTAATATGTGGCTTGGCTGCTAAGCTGAAGTTGAAGGAAAAAATCTGGTCTACACGCTAGGCTTATACCGTAGCTAGCCTAGTGCTATTAGCCTGCCGTTTTTTAATAGGTAGTCTTTATCGGTGGGGAGTTTCTTCGATATCTCCGTCATTAACTAGAGGCCACGAGTCGACTGAAAAAGGTAGCGAAGTCGCGAGGTAGGGCGTGGGCCTAACGGCTAACGCTATTAAAAATGGTATAATGAGCTTGTAGGGTTGGCTTTCATTATTGCATTGTTGCTCGAAATTTTAGTGTTTAGTTTGAATACAAAGTATAAACTCCTGCTCCCCTATTTTAAGGGGAAATTAATCGCTTATCTTAACGTAGTCGTATTTCCTCTTTAAGGCGAAGAAGGCTAACGCCATAGACAGGAGTGCTAGGCTGAGGGTAACTGGTTCAAGCCTTATACCCCAAGGCGTATAGTTTAGGACTAGGCCGACGAGCGGCACCACGGCTAGGCTAAGCCCTATGGAAAGCGCCAACCTTTCTAAAGGCTCGAGCTCTTCTCCTCTCGGGTATAGGGCCTCTATTAAAGTTGCCCCTGGCAGGTAGAGAACGTATAGGCTGCCCAGCACGTACCTCGCGTATAATAGTGGGGGTTCTTTGACGTAGAAGACGAGGAGTACCGTGGCGGCTATAGTTAAGGCTAAAATCCAGAACCAGAGAGAGTCGAGAGAGAAAACGTACCGCGGGAAGTTGGAGTACTTTTCTTCTGGCAGAATGTCTATAAATCCCTTCTTCCATAGACGGTAGAGGATTCTAGCGGATTTTTCCAAATCTAAACCGTACTTCTCCGCTATCTCGTAGGCGGCTTCCTCTACGTTTTCAGGCTTCCTCCTCTTGATATAGGATAGCGCTTTTTTCTCCTCGGCTTCGAGCTCGGCGGGCATTATCTCGCAAACTATATTACGGCTAATTTATTTAGTTTTTCGAGGAGTATGAGGAGCCTACCGAAGACTCTGCTGTTCATACTCCTGCTGTCTCTCCTAGCTTCAATTCCGAAGTGCCCGACGGAGCCCGTGAAGGATAAAATCTATGAAGCCTATACTGCTATAGTCGAGGCTTATAATGCTGGAGGGGAGGTAGACGGGCTTATCGAAGAGCTTAACCGTTTAATAAACTCGTCTCGAGTAAACGAATCGGAGGTCTACGAGGTATCAAGCAGACTTATAGAAGAAGCTCAAAAGGCGAAGAGTGAGGGGGAGGAGAGGAGGAGGTTAGAGCTATACTACACCGTATTCTTGGTAATCGTAGCCGCGAGCGCGGCATTGACGGCTTACCTCTACGGCGGCAAAGCCTACTGGAGGCTGTGGCTTAAGCTTAGAGGTAGGCATAAAATTATAGTTAGGAGGGTGCCCGCCGAGAGGAAATCCATGTTTTTAAGCGATGAAGTAAAAGCAGTAGCTCTAGCGATTATAGTGGTGGTTTTGGTTTTCGCTATCTCACAGGCGTTCCTGGCCGGACGAGTGGTAGAGCCGTTCTCCGAGCTGGGGTTATTGGGGAGTAAGATGAAAATTGGAGACTACCCTAGGGAGCTTGTGGTAGGCGAGAAGGCAAGACTCTACGTCTACGTCGGAAACCACATGGGCTACCCAGTGTACTACATAGTCCAAGTCAAAATAGGGAACTCCACTACGCATGTAGACCCTGCGCCTTTAAAACCCGTTAAAACGTTCGAGAAGGTGTTGCCGCACAACGCCACCTGGATATTCCCGCTGGAAATATCCATCAACGAAACCGGTTTAAACTATAGGATTATAGTAGAGCTGTGGATCTACAACTATACGAGCGGCAGAGTAGAATACCATAAAAGATGGTGTCAAATATGGGTGAACGTAACATCTCTCCTCCCTCCTTAGCCTAGCAGATTCCTCAACTCCTTTACTGGCTAGTTTAAAGTGGAAAGGCGGAGCTACTACGACGAGTCTTCCTAAGGCTATCCGAGCCAAGTGGGGGTCGACGTGGTGGTTCATGACGGGAAAATACTTTATAGAGATAACTTCTCACGTTAAGGCTTTGGTTTACGAGAAGGTGACGGGGAGGAAAGTCGGTAGGCTTATGATAATAACGCCTTATGGCCGGGGAGAAAGCTCTTAAGCGGCTAAAGAACTTAACGTAGAAGTGTACGCGAAAGTTTAACCCTTAGTGGATTCCGTTTTGATAATTCATTAGCATGCGCTAGTTTTTGCGGATAGGCTTTCACTTCCCGTGAATTGTTTTAACTATTTGTTTCGTTTGTCTTATTAAGAAATTTTTAAATTCTCTTTATAAGTTTTAATATCATAACACCTTTTAAAGAAAAACTCAAGATGATTTTTTAGATACTGTTCGCCCCCTGAAATTTGTTCTAAAATTTAGAATGTTTCTTTGAAAAATAGAGCGTGAATACTTTTAAATAATCAAGCGTAGAAATCAAAACCAGTATAAATTTGCCGAGGGAGTCTCATGAAAAAATTATTGGCTACCTCGCTGGTACTGTTAGCAATCTTTTCACTTTGTAGTGTTGCAGCTCAAGATACTTGTCTACTAGATATAGCTTTAGTTCTAGACGTTTCGGGAAGCATGAACGACTCCTGGGATGGATCTACAAAAATCGACGTGTTAAAGGATTCTGTCAAAAGCTTTATAGATTCTCAACCAGAAGATGGCACGAGATATGTTGGCATAGTCAGCTTTGCGAGTTCTGCCAGTGTAGTTCATAGCTTGATTAAAGTCGACGATCCATCAGATAAAACAAGCCTAAAGACGGCGGTAGATGGTTTAACTGCTAGTGGAAGCACTGCCATGGATTTAGGCATAGAAGAAGGAACTAACATGTTAATCCCCGGCTCGGGTAGAGCCGATGCCAATAAGGTTATGATAGTGGTATCTGATGGTTATCCGGATGATGATGCTGCGGCAGCAAATGCCGCAAATAATGCAAAAGCTCAAGGGATAGTGGTTGTAGGAGTCTTTATAGGAGATGCTAGTGGAGATGGAGATGAATTCCTTAGAGACCACATTGCACAGCAACCAAAATATCCCTATTTCATTAATGTAACAGATCCAAACGATCTACCCACGGCCTTCCAAGACTTAGCAAGTAAGATATGTAAAATCGCAAAGCCAACGAAACCTGTAGGAGGGGTCGTCTCTCCAATTAGCAAATTCGATATAGTGGCTCCATGGATTATCCTATTAACATTGCCTTCCCTCATAGTTTTAGCAACTATTATCTATAAAAAGAGATTACAAAATAAATAATTTTTTATAAAATTAAAATTTCAAATGTTATTCCTTTATCACTTTAAAGACTTCACTGATAAAGATTTCTAAGAGAGTTAGTAGCTGAATTTATAATAAAGACTCCGAGTTTGGAAGCAGATGCGATAAAGGCCATAACTCTTCG
This sequence comes from uncultured Thermofilaceae archaeon, assembly GCA_964501905.1. GTDB lineage: Archaea > Thermoproteota > Thermoprotei > Thermofilales > B69-G16 > B69-G16. The sequence goes on from CAZCTW010000005.1 coordinate 16,691, forward strand.
GCTAATTGATGGGGTTTTGAAGCTTTAGAGAAGAAAATACGACTATATGAGGGAGAATCTTTGACTAATTGTTAATCTAATGATATTTTTATAGCGGCTACTTGCAGAAGCCACGGTATCGAGAATATAGCTACTCTTGACAGGGCTTTGAGAGGTTTCCATGGTGAAGATACTATAGTGGATTTTGTATATTTTATCAGTATTTAATGGTTTCTTGTGAGGGGGATTTCGGATTTCTCTGAATTATTTGACTATTGTTTTACCTTGTCTCGTTGGGGTTTTTCAAATTCTCTTTTATTAAGCCCGTTATCGTAAAAAACTTATTGAAGTTTTACTAAACATTCATATGGTTACAACTCCCTTAAGGGAGTTGCTATCCAAGGTTGAAGGAATTTTAGAATATGCAGCGTTTAAAGATGGGGCTCTAATAGACTCCAGAGCCGACGCCAATACCCTGGGTTTATTTAAGGAATTCGTGTCTAAGCTTAAACCCGAGGACGAGTTTTTCGTAGATAAAAACTCGCGCATACTCATCTACAACGCGAAGCCCCTGGTTTTGGCTTTTAAGTACGAAGCGCCTGAAGGCTGGGTTATATACCAATTGAGGAGGATGGTGAGAGGGGAGGGAGCAAAGGTTTTAGCTGGATTTTTAGAGGAAAGGGCAGAGTCGATTTCGGCTAGAAGGGGCTCCGCCGAGATTCGCGCGGAAGTTCAAACTTTAATAGCGGAGGGGGTTTTGGAAAAAGCTAAGGAGAAGGTGGTGGTTTACGAAGACCCCTCTGGGTACAAGGTTGAAGTTAAAGTTCCGCTGGAGGATAGGGCCGACGTAGATAGGTATAGGCTTGAACTCGGACTACCCGAATACTTAAATTTAAACGAGCCTCCATTGAGGAAGGCTGTAGCTTCTCTCTGGCTTGCTTTTAAAGCTCCAGAACTCGACAAGCTTTTCCCCGAGGCTTTGCTTAAACAGTTTAAAGAAAGACTTAAGGTTTTAGCGGGAGGAGACGTAGCTTTTAAAATACTGTCCCCTAGCCTAAACGACTCCAATTCCCCCTTCTACCAACCAGTAGAGGAGGTTTTCTTCGTCGCCCATAGGAGGCATATGAAACAGTTTTTAAACCTGCTTTTACTCCAGGGAAGGCTTCTCGGAGATTTCCACTTATACTTCTTGACGGAGGAGGATAGGACTTTTAATAAAATGCTGAGAATTCTCTCGCCGCTACATGTTTTAAGAGTCTCCACTTTAAAAACCGAAGGAGCTGGCGTCGAAGTAGAAGCTGTTGAAATACATGGGGAGCACGTACTATACCAGCACCTAGCGAAGTGTAGAGAAGCGACGTTAAATCCCGGAGATTACCTCTACGCGTTGCCGAGGGAGATAGCCTTGCTTTCAAAGCTTATGAAGATAAGGGAGGTCGACGAGAAAACCTTGCGTTCGATGAGCGAGAAGGATAGATTATCGATTCTCGGCGTCGCCCCCTACGACTACAACAAGATCATAGTCGGCATGAGTTTTAGAGATATGATCTACTGCTACGCGCTCATAAAAGACAGCTATATAAGCCTCGGCAAGGATTGCATAAATTTCGGAAATTACGGAGCAATACTACGTAAAGATCCAAAATTCGCGACCACGGTTAGAGCCAACATGGAAAATCTATTAAACCGTGTAGAAGTCTTGTACGAGTTGGGAGTAGACGAGATGACTATAGACGCTATTAAATCGAAAATTAAACGACTACTAGATTTTACCCCGCGCGTATCCAAAAAATGGAGCGGTCCATGGTGGAGCAAAACATAAGTGATACCTTGCATTACCTATTACTACAAAGCTTCAAGGTTAATAAACTCTATCTTCATGCTTAATTTTGTAATTTTTCGGCTTGATTTCTTTCTTTGAAGTTTTCGTGCAATGTAAATGGCTAACGTATGTAGTCGTTAAATTCTCTATATCTCCTGTCATCCTCTAGAAGCATTTTAACGGCACTTCGATAGATGCCTAGAGGTTCGGCAAAGTAGTAAATCCGCGGTCCTCTAGGTACTCATCTATCTTTGCTAGAATAATCTCCATATCTATGCCCAACTTAGACGCTGCCCAGAAGTACTCGTGTATAACTATCGACGGCATGAAGACCTCTTTAGCCTGTCGAGCAATCTACAAGCTTCTTCATGTCGTTCAGAATCCTCATAGATGAGAACGTTTGTATCAGGAAGTAGCTTCATCTAAAGCCTCCTCGATAAACTTCTCCATTTCCTCTACGCTGATTTTCCTGCCAAGCCGAACGGTAATTCTCTTCTTCCTAATAGGCACGATCTTAGCTACGCCCTCAAACTCGTCGTATACTACTCTAAAAGGTCACCTTCTTTGATGCCGAGTTTCTCTCTAACAGCGGCGGGAATAGTTATTTGGTAGTTACGAGTAACTTTAACCACTTTGCTTACGAAAACACCTACTAACTTTCATGATATACTAGTATATAATCACTTCTAGTAATCCTATCGCCTACGAGTCGGGGATAAACATATATATCGAAATTCGATATCGAAATTCGATAAATATGGTTTACCCTCTCGCTTGGGTTAAGAGAAGTCCGTTAAGGTATATAGTGCTTTGCATGCTTAGAGAAAAGCCTATGGCGGGCATGGACATTATAAGGGAGTTGGAAAGATTGACTCTCGGCTTTTGGCGCCCTTCCCCGGGCACGATATACCCTCTGCTTAAGTCGTTAGAGAACGAAGGGCTTGTGTACCACGAGGAGGAGGACAGCAGGAAGGTGTACAGGCTCACGGAGAAAGGCGAGGAGATAGCTAAAGAAGCTTCGACTCTACTCCCGGCTAGAACCCTGGAGGACGTAGTCGACCGCTTTGAGTCCTTGACGAACTACCTACAGGATTACGTAGCGGAGTTCGGCGCTTTGCCGGAAAGTGTAAGGCGTAGGCTGATGGCCGTTATCAAAGATTTAGAAAAAATCGTGGAGGTGGGTTCATGAAAAGGTCGGCGTTAATAATTATCGCAATACTACTGGCTACTCTGGCGCTGTCGAGAGCTCCGGCAGAGCCTGGGAAGAAATTCGTGTTGAACTCGGCTAAGTGGTCTAGACTACCGGTTGGAGAGGGGGGAGTAGCTATTTTAAATCTCGAAGTGGCGTACTATGGAGATGAATCTCTGCTAGACGTTAAAGCTAAGCTATCGCTTAAGTGCGGCGCTAAGGTAATACCCCCTGACACCGTAATAGTGGGGTCCTGGGATCCGGGCACCGTGAAAATATTAACTTTCCTCGTTAATACGAGCGGCGTATTCGGCGAGTGCCCGGCGACTCTCTATATAAACTATGAAGGAGTTGCACGCCGCAGAGCTTTCGGCTATGAAACCGTAGCGGTACACGGGGACGGGTCAATAGACTTTAAGCTATCATTCTACGGGAACCCCTCTGTTTCGGTCTCCATATCTCCTAGCACTGTTGTAGGCGATACACTAAACGTTTTAACAATTACTTTAAGAAATGCCGGCACGGGGGACGCTCTAGATTTCTCAGCCACGATTACATTCACGGGAGCCGCCGTTCTAGACGTAGAACAGCCCCTTAAGGTGAAAGCAGATAAGCTATCGCCGGGCGAGAGCGTAGAAGCGAAGGTTTCCCTAATACCGTTTTCCCAGCAAGTCTCTATGAACGTGAAAGCCGACTACGTAGACGCTTACGGCAACAATAGGATAGATCAATTCACAGTGATGATTCCAACTGCTTCAGGGGCAGCCGTGGTGATCCTAGCCCAGCCTAATAGGTTAAAGGCGGGCTCTTCTAATACAGTTACTTTAGAGGTTAGGAATATAGGCGATACCCCCCTGAAAAATGCTATCCTACAGATACACGCGGTTCAGAACTCACAGATGGTGATAGAGCCTCAATTTATAGAATTGGGGGATTTAGAGCCGGGGGAGTCGAAGAAGTTCGACGTTGTCGTTAGCGTGCCTAATATAGCCATGGGGGCTCAAAACATAGCCTATACCCTAACTTATAGGAACGAGCAGGGGACGAAGATATCTATTAAAGATTCCTTTAACGTGTTCGTCGTAGAGCAGGCCCAGCTGGCGATAACATCCGTAGAGGTAGTTCCGTCAAAGCCTAAGGTCGGCGACACGGTTATAGTATCGCTAACTCTAATAAACCTAGGTTCTCAAGCTCTAAACAGGGTAAACGTAACGGCTGAGCCTTCACAGGCTCTGAAACCGCTGAGGAAAACCTACTATTTCCTAGGGCAGGTTCAACCTCAATCGCCTATGAGCGTTCCTTTCTCGTTTAAAGCGTTGAATAGTGGGAGGCACGTCGTCGAGTTTAAGGCGGTGTGCGAGGATATATACGGGGTTGAGTGGACTATTACTAAAACTTTAGAAATTGAAATTCTAGAAAAAGCCCCTCTAAACAGTGGAGAAGAGAAGGAGAGGCCTATGCTCGGCGATTATCTAATCCCAGTCGTCGCGGCGCTAGCCGTCGCCGCGCTGGCGTTCTATATTTTCAGTAGAAGGAAGAGGGGTAGGTGACATTTTTGAAGTTATCCGATTACTCCTTCCTAGCGCTCGCCAGTTTAAAAGAGAGGAGGGGGAGGACTCTAGGAGCTATACTGGGAGTTATGATAGCCGTTATAGCTTTATCTCTGGCTTTAGGCGTTGGCGAGTCTTTCCGAATAGCTTTTAAAGAGCAGATGGAGAAAACGTTAGCTGCGAACTCCGTATACGTCTTCAGCACCGTGGGGATAACGGACGCGGATCTAGCCTACTACAGGAGCATATACGGCGTCAAGGAGGTCTTCGGCATAGCCGTTAGAACGGCTAAACTCATAGATCCATCGGGCGTTAAAACAGTAACTTTAATAGCTATCGAGCCTGAGTGGTTGCCGGATTTTCTCGGAGTGACCAGCTTAGAGGATTTGATAGAGGAAGGCTCCTACGATTTAAACGGGCTGGGGGTTATAGTGGGTAGCGACGTGTGGAAAGACCCTCAGACTGGTCAGAAGTTGAGGGATGTAGGCGAGACGGTCTCGATTCAGGTTATGGGAGGGAAGAACAAGCAGGTAACCTTATTCATTATAGGCTTGGCTAAGGAAACGGGAGGGTTTAGAGGGCCTCATACAAACCCCGACAACGCCATATACATTGAGCCCGACGCCTTTTTCACCTTTATAGCTAAAAGGAGGGTGTACAATTTAGCCATGATAGTGGCGGAGGATTTCGAACTCGTCGGGGCTATAGAGGAGGAGGTTAGAGCTTTATCGCCCCCGCACGCTAGGGTGTTCTCCCCCGCCACGATGATCAACCAAGTAGGAATTTTCGTGACTTCTCTACAGACTATACTAGCTATAATATCCTCTGTCGGCATAGGCGTTACGGCGCTCTGGGTTTTCGACAGCATGACTATAAGCGTCGTCCAGAGGACTAGGGAGATAGGGATATTGAAAGCCATAGGCTTTAAGTCTAGGGATATACTGTTGCTGTTTTTAACCGAGGCTGTGGTTATATCGGTTATAGGCTCTATTTCCGGGGTAGTGGCGGCCTTGCTCCTCTCCTCGCTGATTAAAATACCCGTATTCGGATATTCTCTTAAAGCCACTATAACCCCCTCTATAATCTCCACTTCGATAGCTCTGCCTATCCTAGCAAATTTGGCGGCTTCCCTCATCCCGGCTAGGAGAGCGGCGAAGCTAGACCCTGTGAGGGCGCTTAGGTATGAGTAGCTTCGTAACGGTTAGGGACGTGTGGAAGATATACGAGATGGACGGGGTTAGAGTAGAGGCTCTTAGAGGCGCGACCTTCGAAGTTGAAAAGGGAGAGTTCTTGGGGATAGTAGGTCCTTCGGGCAGCGGCAAGAGCACCCTGCTGCACATAGTCGGTGGGCTCGATAGGCCGAGTAGGGGCGAAGTCGAAGTCGACGGAATTAAAATTAGCGGATTATCGGACGACGAGCTCAGCGAATATAGGAACAGAATAGTGGGCTTCGTATTCCAAATGTTCTACCTAATTCCCAGGTTTACGGCCTTACAAAACGTGGAGTTGCCTCTCATAGCGCGGGGTGTGCCGAAGGAGGAGAGGAGGAAGAGGGCTTTAGAAGCTCTCGAAATGGTCGGACTGGAAGACAGAGCGTTCCATAAGCCTAATCAATTGAGCGGGGGAGAACAGCAGAGAGTAGCCATAGCCAGGGCTATAGTTGGAAAGCCTAAGCTCTTGCTGGCGGACGAGCCTACAGGCAACTTGGATTCGGAAAGCGCCAAATCCGTAATGGAGGTTTTCAAAGAGTTGAATAGAAAGCACGGCATAACGGTAATCTTGGTTACTCACAACTTAGGCTTGGTATGGTACTGCGATAGAGTGATAAAGCTAACGGATGGGCGCGTAGAGAGGATATATGGAATTGGGGAATACGAGGAAATGCTAAGTTCGTTCATAAAAAGCGAGTAAGCGAAGTTAGAGTCTAAAAATTCCGTTAATTAAATAACTCTGCTAACGTCTAAAATGGTTATGGGCGAAGTAACCGAATTAGACGAGTTGGATTGGCAAATACTTAGAGAGCTAGCTCACAATTCTAGACAATCCTTAAGAAAGCTAGCTAAGAAAATCGGAGTTTCGGTAAACACCGTATCTGCTAGAATTAAAGAGCTTGAGAAGAGGGGGGTTATAAAGAAGTACACGATAGTTGTGGATTACGAAAAGCTGGGCTTCGATTTAACCGCCATAATAGAAGTCTCTATCTTGAAGGGGAAGCTTATGAAAGTCGAGAAGGATATAGCCCGCCTACCCGGAGTCTGCGCCGTCTACGACGTAACCGGCTTAACAGACGCCATGGTTATAGCTAGAGTTAAAAATAGGCGGGAATTGAACAAACTAGTAAAGACGATACTATCTATGGAGTACGTAGACAGAACCAACACGCATGTAGTGTTGAATACCGTGAAGGAATCTTTCGAATCAATACTATACTAGCAAGACATGTAGCGATATAATGAAATTTTAAAGAAATTCGCGAATTTCAGTTTTTCCCAGATTTCAGTTTTTCTTCTAAAATTTTCCTTATAATCCGAAGTTCCTGTAGGATAAGTTTTAAAATCCGAAACTTCCGCCTAGGCTTCGACGACTATAAGGGCATAAGCCTTAACTCTAGCCATAATTTCATTCTTTAAATTTTCGTAATCCTCTACGTATACGAGCTCGGCCTCAGCCGTTCTAGCGGCTTTAATACCTTGTTCATCATTAAAATAACGGTTTAAATTTGATAAACCTGACGGGATCTTAGTGGAGTGCGGCTACTATATTCCTAGAAGTCTTCTAGCCTTGTTCTTCAACTTTACAACTTTTCTCCTATTTTCTCTGTACTGGTATATTAATCCGAGCTTCTCCAGTTTACGCGTAATCCTAGAAACCTTAGCGTGGGAAAAACCTGTGAGTTCGACGAGTTGGGAATGGGATAGTTCTCCCTTCTCGGCGACCAACTCTAGTATTTTCCTCTCACTCTCGTTTAAAAAGTGGTAGACGTCGTCCCTGTCCATTAAAACAATGGGTTGAGGAGTGAAGAAAATGATAGAAAGCAATAACGCTGTGATGCCCACCGCTACTAGTATGAGAGCTATAAGAGCTGGTAAACCCGTTATACCTGCATAGACTAAAAGTATGCCTATACCGGAGAGTAGAATTAGTAAACTGGCGAAAAACAGCGAATATCCTATTAAACTCGAATATCTCTTACCCGTCAACATCGTCAACACTTGGATATTATAAATATGAATATAAGAAATTTTCCTTTAAACAATTATAAAAATGTTTTATCATCTGCTTAATATCTCATGTGAAAAATAAAGAAAAAGATTCACTTTATTAATACCTATTCCTTTTACTTTACTAGATATACATGGCGGTTCAAACCCTCTTAGCAATAGAAAGAAAGAAAAATCCCTACATGAGAGAGCTTAAAAAAGAAGTATTAAAAAGAACGCTAGCCGTATCGAGGGTTTTGTTAAACTCCGCCCGCTCCAAAACCTTCTCGATAAAGCTCAAAACCCTCATACGTTATGGTTACATATCTTACATCAGGAATACAACAGATATTAACATGTTAAAAGGGCTGATGTCAAGACTCTACCCGCCCAGGGAAATAGTAAATCAGCACTTCTACCGAGAGCTCGAAAGCGCCTTACTCAGAAACTTCAAAGTAAAAATTATGAAACGAGGCTCACATAGATACGCCATCTTTATAAAATCCTAATCTTTTTTTACCTAACCTATTCATTATTTTTATTTTTCGAAAATTGATAAGGGGCACTCAGGGTAAATCTTATATAATAGGTATTTATTAGATTTGATTGGTATCAATTAAAATTGATAGTGGAGGCGTCTGGGCTTGTACAGGAGGTTAGGAGCTTGCACGAAATCGAAATTGAAAACCTTAAGAAGCTTATAGAGGTGTTGAGTTTGCTAGCTAATGAGCATAGGTTAAAGATTATAGCTATGCTCGCCGAAAAGCCCATGTACATAAGCGAGATACAGAGGAAGCTTAAGGTATCCTATGCTCTAACTCACCTTTACATGTCTTCTCTAGAAAAAATGGGGTTGGTGGAGAGTAGCTACGAGACAGTGATGGGGGAGAGACCCCACGTTAGGAAGTACTATAAGCTACGCCCTTTCAAACTCGTAATATCGTCGGATTTAATTAAGAAACTAGTGGAGGGGGAATTAAATGGCTAAAGCTTTAAGCTTACTGCCCGGGATAGGGTCTAGCATAGTAGGCGTTGCTGTAAGTTACTTCGCCGCTCACATCTATTCCAAAGGAGATTTGGCCTCTGCCGTGATTGCCGGGATAGCCTTTATAGGAGTTATCGTATTGGTGATAGCTGGGTGGGGCATGAGCACCGCGCTTTTCGAAGAGAAGGAGAAAGAACTGGTTGAGACGGCGAGGACTCCGAGCGACGAAATCCTCAGAATCTACATGGCTAGGCAGAAGGCCATGCTGGAGATGCTAGACGAGACCGTCGACTTGCTCAGGGAGATTAGAGATGTTTTGAAGGGGGTGTCTCCTGGTGAGTAGCGAGCTGAAATACGCGGATTTAAGCTATGAAGAAGTAGAATTGTTGATTATGAAAAGGCTTAAGGAGATGAACGAGCTGCTCCGGGAAATTAGGGATATTTTGAAGGAGGCGGGTGGTTTAGAGTGAGCGGCGTGGAGAAGTTCGAAAAATACCTAGAGCACACTGAGGGGATTAGGGTATCGGGGGCTGGGGAGATTGTAGCGGGCAAGGCTGTAGTCAAGATATCTGGTAGCGGGAGATACGTTGAAAATGAAATGTTAAAAGTCTCTGGCTCGGCTAAAGTCGACGGAAATCTAAACGTAAAGCTCGTATCGGTCGCGGGGAGCTTTAAGGCTTCTGGAAACGTAAAGGCGGAGACTGTGAAAATATCGGGGGCCGCGAATATAGCTGGAAGGTTGGAAGCTGAAGTTCTCAGAGTCTCCGGTTTGCTGAGAGCTGGAAAGGAAGTTAAAGTTGAAGACGCCAAAGTTTCTGGGTCGATTATCTTCGAATGTGGGAAATTCGAGACTCTAAAAATAAGTGGTCTGGTAAGAGCCTACGAAATAAAAGCTTCAAAGATCGAAATCAGGACATTTGGAGATTCTGAAGTAGATTCGATAAAAACCGATTTTATCGAAGTGAGGAAAGAGTCTCCGGCCGGCCTCGCTTGGTTTCACCTCGAGTTCGGACCGGTAAAGATTATTATAGGTAAGAAGAGCAAGGGAGTTTTAAAAGCTAAGAGGATTGAAGCCTTGAAGGCTGTCTTGGAAAACATTGAGTGCAACGAGCTCAGAGCCCGGATAGCGGTTATAGGCGAAAACTGCAAAATTGAAAAAGTCTACTATAGCGAATCTCTAGAGGTAGACGAGAAAGCTAAAGTAGGGGAGATCGTTAAAATTGAAGAACAGCGTTAAGGTTTATATATGGCGTATTTATATCGAGTTTAAGTCATAAATTTATGACTTAAACTCATAAAAAATTGAGTTTAAGGTGAAGAAATGGAAGCGGGAAAAGCTATAGTCGCGAGAAAGCTAGTTAAAAACTACGTAACCTACTTGAGGAAGGGGTTGTTTAAGAGAGAGAAGAAGATAGTCCACGCTTTGAAGGGTATATCCTTCGACGTAGAGAAGGGGGAAGTTTTCGGCTTACTAGGGCCGAACGGCGCCGGCAAGACCACCACCGTTAAAATATTGAGTACTTTACTTCTGCCAGATGGAGGAGAAGCCAAGATACTGGGCTACGACGTAGTTAAGGAAGCTCCCGAAGTAAGAAAGGTTATTGGAGTATCTCTATCGGTGGAGAAAGGGTTTTTCTGGAAGCTTACCGGGAGGGAGAATTTAACCTATTTCGGTATGCTATACGGACTGGACGGGGAGCGTCTAAAAAATAGAGTCGAGGAATTGTTGGAGCTTGTAGGATTAAAGCAGTTAGAGGTGGCGGATAAGCTCTACGAGGAGTACTCCTTGGGGATGAAAGCCCGCCTAAGCCTGGCGAGAGCTCTTCTCGTAGATCCCTCGGTGGTGATTTTGGATGAGCCTACGCTAGGCTTAGACCCTCCATCGGCTAGAATGCTCAGGGAGATGCTAGTCAAAATAGCCCATAAAGACGGAAAAACGGTGTTGGTTACAACCCATAATATGTTCGAGGCGGAGATCGTGTGCGATAGAGTCGCTATAATAAACAAGGGCGAAATAATAGCCCTCGACATCGTGGAAAAGCTTAAACAGCGGGTTGCAGATAGAGTCTCCTTGGAAATTTTCACCTTCCTCCCGGCTGGCATCCCCCAGGAATCGCTCATATTGAAAATCAAGGAAACTACCGGCTGCCCCTCTAGCATCTTCGCCGAGAACGGAGGTTACAGGGTTAAAGTGGTCGTCCCACCGGGCGAGATAGACGAAGTCACGGCTAAAGCTCTCAAAATACTGCACGAGCACAAGTGTAGCGTTAGAAGAGTCGAGATTAAAGAGCCGACTCTAGAAGATGTTTTTATCAAACTCACCGGGAAAACGGGCTTTTAGGCGAGAGTATGAGCTTGAAGACTCTGATAAAATCGGGTTTCATACTAGACATATACTTCTTTAAGAATAATAGAGCCTCCTTCTTCGGTATGTTCCTGTGGCCCTACTTGATGCTCTCGCTTATACTAGGGATGGGCTTCTTGTTCGGAAGCCCAGAAGCCTTCAAACAGAACATTAAGATGAATGTAAATCCCGTAATGTACTACATAGCCTCCACCATAGTCGCCATGTCGTCTCTAGACGTTATGTGGGGTGTAGGCGGCAGCGTGCTCTGGCACAGGTGGTCGGGCACTCTCCCCTACATCCTATTATCGCCAAATAGGACCTCCGCCACACTAATACTCTCCTACATCCCCAGATACTTGCTCTCCGCCTTCCTCCAACTGGCCGAGTTCGCCCCTCTAATAATCCTGATAGAGGGATTCCCCAACGGCGTGGTGAAATTAGGGATTCTAGCTCTAGCATTAACTATTGGAATGATACCGTTGCTAGGCTTCTCGGCTCTCTTCGCTTCCTTCCTAATAGCTGTCGAGGAGGAGACTAACGTACTAGGGTGGCTAAACCCGCTCATACTCCTCTTCTCCGGCGCCTTCTACCCAGCATACCTGCTCCCCCACTGGGCTAGGCTCATATCTCAAGCGCTCCCCTCAACTTACACGGTAGAGCTTGCGAGGCTAGCCGCGGTGCTGGGTGCTCCCGACTTGGCGTTAGTTACCTTCTTTATTGGAGTGTTGCTGGGCATAGCCGTAGTCTACAACTTCCTGGCATACCTGTTTATAGGGTATGGAGAGAGGAAAGCTATGGGGAAGGGGGCGATATAAATGGTCTTAACCAAGGTTAAGGCTATAGTCTGGCTCCACACTTTAAGACTCTGGAGGTATAAGTGGTCTTTTCTAAACCTAATACTTGCCGAGGCGGCTTGGATATTCCTCTTCGTATTGGGCGCTCTGCTCTTTGTGCCTAAAGAATACCTAGGTCCCGCCGTTAAATCGGCTTTCTGGATGATCGTAGCTTGGAATGTAATGTCGCAGTGCTCCTCCCTTATAGGGGGGTGGATGAACTTCTTCATAGCCATAGGAATGGTCGAGGAGCACTTATTGAGGGGTACTTCCCCCTTCAAGGTTATACTGGGCAGAGTGGTGCCTAGCTTCTCGGTAGTTATAGCCTCTCTATTCTTCATAGCGGCTATACTGAACGGAGTGTTTCACACGAACGTGCTGGAGGTAGCCGACCCCTACCTCCTAGTATTGGCTTTCTCAACTCTAGCGGCGCAAGGATTAGCTTACGGCATAACGGTAGCCGCTATATCGGTAAAAACGAGTGTACCTCACAACATGCTAGAGATAGTGAACTTCGCCGTAATAGGCTTGCTGATGATACCGCTGGATAGAATCCCAAGCCTCCTTACTATACCCTTCCTCTGTATACCCTATGTAGCTCCCGCCCACCTAGCCAAGATAGGAGCTTCGGCGAGTCAATCCTATATGCTCTCGGAGGCGACCGCTATATCCCTATTGGAAGCCCTGCTTATGCTTGCGATAGCCGCCTACATGATTAAGAATTCGGAGACTTGGATAAAGAAGAACGGAGTTAGAGCAATAGGGTTCTTCTAAGTTTACTACTAATAAATAATATTATTTCTCAATTTGTAAACTCAAAGACTGCTCTCTTATAGGCCGGCTATTAATTCAGAACTACCTTAAGGTTTGTATTCTCTATCTCTACAACACCTCTCGAAGGTATTAATACTGGTTTAAAGGCGTATATCTCCACGCCAGCGTCTTTAGCCTCCTTCAATAGTCTGGGAATTTCAGGATCTCCTTTCGAGTACGGTTTAAAGGCTTTCGCCAGGGGGTGGGCGGCTGCAAAAACTATAATGCATCTAAAACCTCCCGCCTTAAGCCTAATTAACTCTTCTATATGTCTCCTGCCTCTAAGACTTACACAGTCAGGGTATCCGGCGTAAACATCGTCGAAGAGGAGGACGGCGCTTTTCATTTCTATAAAGCCTAGAGCAGGACCACACTCTACCATGAAGTCAAACCTAAAGTTTTCGAACAGCGGATACCTTTTCGTGATTCTACAGTTTTTAAGCCACTTGAAAAGTCCATACTCGGCGGCTAAACGGAAGACTTCTTCTTGAATTCGAGTATCTATAAGGGCTACTTTATCGGCGAGCCCCACGTCCACGCCTACGAGGATACAATCAGTTTTAGGACCCTTCTTCTCTAGACAGTAGCCGATCTTACCCTCTACCAGTAGATCCAGTAGCCTACCGGTATTAGTTATGCGGGCTTTTCTAGCGATGCCCCCTACCTCTACTGACACGACAAACCTGTTAACCCTACCCTTTATCACGCACTTAGATAACCGCCCAAGCTTATAGCTAAACTTAGACACTGAGAAATTCACAACATTTCTTGTAAAATACCTAACGCTAATTAGATATAATGCTCTTATCTACTCGTATCAGCGTCTTCGCGTTAGATCTCGTTCTTTGTAGCGTTGAAAGACTTGGAAAGGTTTAATAGAATCGAATGTTATGGACGAGGTTAAGTTTAGAATGCCTGTAAACCGACGATATTATAAGGAGTAGAATTTCCGATATTAGAGCGTCTATTCGAGAACTTAAAAAGTTGACTTCTAAACGCTTTGAGGAGTTAAACATAGATGAGAAATACTCTAATATTATAACTCGTGGAAGCTCTGGTTGCGCTTTGTAACCATATAGCTGTACTTTTTGGATCGATTACTAGGAGGAGGAAAGTTAGAGATGTTGATATTGCCGTTTACGCGTCGAGTTTTACTCTAAAGGAATTATTGAAGCTTGAAGCCCGATTGGAGAGGGAAATAGGCGCTCCGGTGGATTTAGTTCAGCTAGACTTGGCGCCGCCTAAACTGGTCTACGAGGCTTTAACAAAAGGAGTTAAAATAGTATCTAGAGACAGCGAGCTTTACAACTCGTTCATAACCTTATCGCTTGCCTAAGTTCAAGATATCGAAATAAAACTTAGCATAATAATAAGGCAGAAGAACCTCAGGCTAACAACTTCAGAAAGTACTTTCCATAAACGAACAAAATTCTTAACTGGAACCCAAATTTAATAATTCATCGTGCGCATCGCTGTTATACTAGCGAGTTTCACAAGGCTTAGATAATTTCTCTTGGATCAATTCGCTTTATTCCTGGTATTCTATCGTATATTGTATCGGTCGATATTATGGTATGATCGTCGACTAACCTTAACGCCGTAGCTGCATAGTAAGCATTGAATATAGATGTTAAATTGTACTGTTTCATTAAGGTAAAAGCTAAAAGATCAGTAAAATAATCTGTATCCAGAAAGGAAAGATTCTTTATAGCGGTTATAGTAGCCGCTCTCGCAATAAACTCGTCTAAACTAACCCCCTCTTCAACAGATACATAATATAACTCGTGTAAAGCTTCTCTTGAAGTATAAACCGTGCCTAACTCACCCCTCTCTATCTTCTCGATAAGTTTCACAGCTACAGGTTTTAACCAATCCTCACGTTTAACATAGGCATAGAGTATGTCGGTTTCAATCATCATAACTGTTTTCTCCTCCTAGCTCTCTTAACGGCGTCTTTTCTAGCGGCTTTCTCCGCAGTCTTTTTCAGAGTACTCCTTCTTTTTCGAGTGTCGAGCCAACTACCAGCATACTCGCTCGGCTTAGGGGGGAGGGGGACAATAACAATGAAACTTCCAGCTGGTATCACAACTGCTCTAGTCTTGCGAACTCCAATCTCTTTAGGAAGGGTTAACCGTCCTCTCTCGTCAACAGCTACTACTGCCATCACAAACCCCAAAACAATATAATAGCCCTCAATAATATAATTTTCCCACATTATGAAAATTAACCCATATTTAGATGATGAACTACTCTTGAGAGCCCCTACAAACATTTTAGAAGTTTTCGATTAGGAAAACCTAGCCCGAAGTTAAGCATGCCTAATATACAATGGCACTTTTCAAGATAGTTCCTACACATACCTTGGTTGCAAACAGCAAGTCTGACGCCTCAGTCCTCACTGATAGACTTGTCCTAAACTGCTAAGATCAACAACTTCACAGCTTTAAGCTAATCTTGGAAGGAAATCAGAGCTATGGACGCGTTCTTCGCGAACATAAGTCTTATATATTCTGGTATTTCATATTCATAAGGTGCTACCCTTGGGTGGCTACCTTCCTGAATAAGCTGGCAGTATTCGCTCTAATTCTCTCATTCTCAGCTGTAGGTGGGATTTTATGTCTGAGAAGATTATAGGTATTACTGTAAAAAAGAGCGAGAATTTCTCAGAGTGGTTCACTCAAGTAGTGGCGAAAGCAGGCTTAGCGGATCAGAGATACAACGTTCAAGGCTTTATCGTGCACATGCCCTGGGCTATGAGGATTATAAGGGAAATATACAGGCTTTTCGAGAAGGAACTCGAGCGCACCGGACACGAGCCAGTGCTCTTCCCGCTTGTTATACCGGAGGAGAACTTCGAGAAGGAGAAAGAGCATGTCGAGGGCTTTAGGCCTGAGGTTTTCTGGGTTACAGAGGCGGGAGACGATAAGCTCGAGCGGAGGCTAGCCCTCAGGCCAACCTCAGAGACCGCCTTCTACCAAATGTACGCGTTGTGGATTACCAGCTGGAGAGACTTGCCTCTAAAGTTGTACCAGAGCGTCAGCGTCTACAGGTACGAGAAAACCACTAGGCCTTTCATAAGAGGTAGAGAATTCTTGTGGATTGAAGCTCACGACGCATTCGCGACTCACAGGCAGGCTTTGAGGCAGGTCAGAGAGGATATGGAGAACTCCCGCAGGGTTATATGGGAGCGGCTAGGCATACCCTTTCTATTCTTGAGGAGGCCTCCGTGGGATAAATTTAAGGGAGCTGAGGACACCTACGCCGCCGACACCCTAATGCCCGATGGGAGAGTCCTCCAGATATCTTCAACCCACGACCTAGGGCAGAGATTCGCGAAGGCCTTTGGTATAACGTACATGGATAAAAACGGCAAGGAGAAATACGTCTGGCAGACGTGCTATGGACCTGGCATATGGCGTATAGTAGCGGCTCTAGTAGCTATCCACGGAGACGATAAAGGCTTAGTATTGCCCTTCGAGGTAGCCCCTATCCAGGTAGTCATAATACCGATATACTACAGCGACGAGGATAGGAAGCTAGTCATGAAGAAGTGCAGACGCTTCAACCTTAAACTCAAGAGGAGGGATATCAGAACTCTGATAGATACTAGGGATAAAACTCCGGGTTGGAAGTTTAACGATTGGGAGCTTAAGGGAGTGCCTATAAGGTTGGAGATAGGGCGTAGGGAAGTCGAGCAGGGGTTCGTAACGGTGTTCAGGAGGGATCTCATGAAGAGGGAGAAGGTTCCTGATGATAAAGTAGTGGATAGGATATATGAGCTCGCCGAGGAGATACTGGAGAACTTAAAGGTTAAGGCTAAGAAATTCTTCGAAGAAAATATAGTCTCCGCTAGCACCAAAGAGGAACTCATAAAGGCCATAAAAGAGGGCAAGATAGTTAAGATATCCTTCTGCGGCAGAGAGGAGTGCGCTGAGTATATGAGGGAAGCCACTAACGGAGCTAAGGTTAGAGGCACCTCTCTAAACTTTAAAGAGGGGGACTACGGTAAGTGTGTTTGGTGCGGGCAACCCGCCAGATACATAGTGTACGTGGCTAAAGCCTACTAGTCTTTATGTCTGTAGACCGCCATGCCCCCTCGCTCTACATATACTTCGAGGTTCTCCGGTTTTTCATACCAAGGATATAGCTCTTTATGGGCTTTAGGTGAAAACCATATAGCGGCATCTCGCAGCATATGCTCGTAAGGTATTCCGATTCCCAAGCCGTTGTACACCAGCTCGACGTTTCCATCGTAGTACGTGTAGGCTAGGAAGAATATACTTCTGTGGGCCCCAACCCTATCGAAGCCCATGCGGTCGAGTTCGCCGAGCAGCTCTACTAGGTCGGGGCAGTACTGTATGGGGATAGAGCTGTAGTAGGTGCTTCCCGGGAGTACAACGCCGAAAGCTACCAGCGGTGTATCTTCGACAGGCTTCACGGTGGGCACGGCCAGCATTCCCGAGATAAACCAGATAGAGTGAAATACTAAAGCCATGACTACGACAGTCTTCAAGACCTTTTTCTGTTTCTCCAGTTTAAACATGGAAAATCTATTGGCGACGTACATAGCCAGCGGGTATATCGCCATATAGGACCACCTGCTCGGATAGGGGAGCGCCTCCGTAGATATAACCCCGGAAAACCACACAGTCGTTACAAAAACCAACCACGTGGTCAGTATGGGGTCGTTTTTATAACCCTTCTTGCCCATCAACAGGAACAGCGGCAGGTAGAGCAGGTACAGCGTGAGCGTAGCAAGTCTAACGTCTACATCTGTGAAGGAGTAGCTGTAGAAGAAAGACTTGAAGTGTACCACGGAATTCCACAATTTAAGGTATCCTCCAGAGTATAATAATAGGTAGATGTAGACTACTATTGCTATCGGGATCAGTCCTAGGGCGAGAGCGGCGGCGCGGTCCCACTTACGGGTTTTTAAAACGACGTAGACCAGGTAGGTGGTATAGGTGGCGACGGCGAGTAATGCTACGAATTGATGGGATAGAGAAGCCAGCAGCGCTAATACTAGCGAGAGCATGAAAGTCCGGAATTTAGGCTCTCTAAGATACGAAAAAGCCAATAGTATAAATCCCAGAGCCATGGCGTTCCTGTGGAAATCCCAGAGCACCCTAAACCCCATAGGGTGCAGAGTCGCGATGACAGCGGCTAATAGGCTCGAAGTCCTCGAAAGCTGTAGGTACCTCCTGGCGAACCTGTAGGAGGCGTAGCCTAAAAACCCCGCCAGGGCGACCGCTATCAATTTTACTGCGACAATAGGGTTTAAGCCGAGCGCTGCGCTTATCAAGTTAAATATTAGACAGGGGAGGACTGCTCTAAACGCTAGGTCAATTATACCCAACTGCCCGACGGGGAGGCCGGTTACCTGTTCTTCTAGCAGAGCTCTAGCTTTTATCATAGCCGCGTATATGGTTGTTTCGTAGCCGATGGGGTAAGGAGTTGATAACTCCATGAAAAGCCTGACTAGAAGCGGAATTAAAATTGAAGCTAATCCTTCTTTTGAAACATACTTTCCAAGCTTGATCGAATTTATTTTAGCTTGGAGCGCCAGCTTCCTCCTCTTTGTCATTAATTCATGGCTTTTAAGCGTTGCAGTAGTCCCTAAACCCCGCGCCAACTTCTTCCTTACTGCTATTGCAAGTGAAATGGCGAACATGAGCGAGTATATTAATAGTAGGACGTGCAGGGGGATTCTTTGAGAAGGATCGTTGGCATTTATGGTTAAAAACGGATAGAGGATTTTGATCTCGCCTCCGGAGGCGGCGTCGAAGAGTAGGTGAGCCGATATTCCTGAAGAGATCATCCATGAAGCTTCTAGATTTCTAAATAAAGCGTAGGTTAGGAGTCCAAGCAGAGCGGCGAAGGTCAAGCTGTGCGTAGGGAATCGGTGTATCTCTCTCAGTATTAGGCGTGGATCTAACGAACCTGCTTGAAGTATGTGGTCTAGGTCTATGCACAGGCTGGCGATCGCCGGGAGGAAGGTTTTTATCGATAAACCGCTCTTGCGGTAAAGCGTTAAGACGAGAGGCGCGTTGACGGCCATGGCCGTAGTCGCTTGAATAGCTTCATCAGCTATTATTGAGGGTATTCTATTCCTCACGGCGTATATGCTTCTCCTATAGGTGTATCCTAGAAAAATGGCAGTAAGAATAAGAGCTATCGCTATGGCGAGTATTCTATTATCCATGTTTTTAGCTCCGAACTTTATACCCACTAATACGCGTTTTCCCTAAAATACTTAATCTATCGAAAGTACTTATTATTCAGCGTTATTACTAGTTTATTTTGGAGAAAATACCGGGAGTTTGAAGTTGTTATTCGAGGTATAGTGGAATTTATTCGTAAATATTTTCGAGTAGCTCCTCCGCTCTATCCAGCAACTTGGAAGCGGCTTCAAGTTTAGCTGAGGCGTCGACGTAGTATCCAGCGTTAGCGTCCATAACTGCCTCCTCGTATAATTGTCTAGCCCTTCGATACCGTCTCTCTATCTTAGAAACGTCTTTACCTTCATCTTTAGCCAGTATTATCTCCTCGCCCAGGGTGAGTAGCCGAGACTTAACGGAGGCCATTAATTCTTCAATTTTCTTCTCTTTTTCTTCTCTAGTTCTAAACTCCTCCTCAATTTTATACTTTAAATCCTCGGCGGTATCTCTAACGGCGTTCGCTATAACTGAGGCTAAATATCCCCTATTTCCTGAAAGAGCGGCGTTGAAGCTATCTTCTATGGTGTAGAGAGTAGCGTCTACCGGGCTGCCTCCGGTCACGAGAGTCTCGAAAAATCTGAAACCCGTATGGGCTATCTCTAAACCTCTACGCTCAAGAGTTTTCCTAACGTCAAAAGATACGATTATATCGTCTCCGTAAGGCTCGACTTTAACAGATCCAACCTCATCCCCGTACCTAACCTTAATCTCGCATTTTGCAGGATTTATAGAGCGGTTAACGATTTGAAGACCCGATTCTGTAAATTTGTTTAATAGAGCCTCCACGTACCTGTTGTAGTACCGTGCTAGCCCGGAAGCACGATACGTGTACGTCATTCGCTATCAGGTGAACTTAACTGTTTTAATCTTATAAATATTGCGAACTTTCTAGGAAAATACCTAAACTATGAGATGAATATCTGCCTTGTCTCCAACTCTCTTTGAATAATCAAAATAATTAATAAAAAGCAGGTTTCCGGGATTCGATGCGGTGTTAGAAGGCCGAACCCCTCTTCAAAATCATATCCATATCTCATATCAAGGCTTCTAAAAACAGAAATCCACGTCGACTGAATAGTTTTCCGCAATCTCACGTATCCTAGCCTTTAACCTCAAATAGTAGTTTTCGTCAAAAGCTTTCTCTTTAAATTCTTTAAACAAATTCGGGTAATTAGCTTCTAAAGCTTTTCTGATATAGCGCCAATTCCCAGATTTAATATTAAGCTTATCTACAATCACTCTATCCACGCCTACCTCCTTAAATTCCTCAAATAAATCCTTTAGGCTCTCCTCGCTAAAAATAGGTAGTAGCGGTCCTAGGAAGGCGTAAGTCCGTAAACCGACCTGCTTAACCTCGCTGAGCGCCTTTAAACGCTCCCTGATAGGCGGAGCTTTAGGCTCGAAGACTTTCCTAACACACTCATCTAGAGTCACTATAGTCAACCCAACCTCGACCCTAGAAAACTTCCTTAAAATATCCAAATCCCTTACTACTAAGCCGGATTTAGTCAAGATGATCAGGAAGAAATCCCTGTGGGCGAGGATCTCAAGCAGTTTTCTAGTAAGCTCGTACCGCTCTTCAATGGGTTGGTAAGGGTCCGTAACACTGCTAAAGAGAACTAAACCTCTCCGAGCACGCCTGACTTCTTTCATTAACACGTACGGCGCGTTTATCTTAACGTAGACGAACTCCCCCCACTCCAAGCCGGGAGGCAAGTGCTTAAGCATAAAACGGGCGTAGCAGTAGAGACAGCCGTGTCCACATCCTAAATATGGATTTACCGCATAGTCTACGCCGTATATCCTACTCCTACTCAAGACGGTCTTGCAATCTATCAGCCTTACCTCCATTTTACAGAATACTATCAGTCTACCCTCTTATCTAAGTTTTTACTCAGCGACAAATAGTGTTTAAGGCTTCCGAAAGAAATATATCCTAAGATCGTATCGTCAAAACGCGTACTCATAGCAGAATCAGAATAACTCAGGTAGCTGGGAACAGCCGCCATTCTACACCTCTGCTCGTTTATGATTCCCTATTTCAAGTTTCTGAGATAAGGGCAAGATATGTTGATGGACGATGCTATGCTTATCTATGATTTCTCGGCTATTGGAGGAGCCATAGGAGGAGGGCGGCGGCTACGGGTACGGTGAGTTTGTCTAGAATAGACTTCTTCGTCAGGCTTTCAACTAGAGCTGACGCTGTTGACGCGGCTAAACTCGCCGGCAGGGGATCCCCGCTAGAATACACGAAGCTAGCGAGGCTAAGAACATGGCTAGAGTACCCGCCAGAGTTTTCCTGGGATTGCAAGGGAGTTTCGGCGAGTTAAAACCCTTACCTACTATCGCCGCCGCGGCGTCTCCAAAACTCGAAATCATTACCGCTGCAGCTGCTTTAACAGGCTCCATTAGGGCTACTATAGCCAGCGTACAGCCCCAGAAATATATGGTCCCCGTGAAATACTTCTTCTCAAGTTCTTCCCTACGCGCCATGATTCTAAAAGTGTGAGAGGCGGGACGTTAACTCTAAGGTTTAGCCTAAGCGCTATTTCGTGTAGAGTGTAGAGCGTGAAGAAGAAAGCGGCTACCAGAGCAACTGATAAAGACAGAATTAAGGCGACTAGCCAGCTTTCTCCCCTTCCCAGTAAATAGCCCGTATAAGACGCCAGGGATATTATAAGGCAATTGCCCGCCCTAGAAAGGCTAAGCCAACTCTTCAAGCGGTCCATAAATAATATATTTCGCGTTTGGAGACTAGTCGGAGTTTAGGATTCGAGCTAGTAGTAAAACGTTTTAACCCCAAAGCTAGAGAAATTTAAGGTATGATTTTAAGGAGAATGATATTATCGGCGTTTTTGATACTTTTACTTCTAAGAACTTTACACGCCGCGCCCCTCGAGGAAATAGGGATAGTTGGGGAAGCTGAAGTTCTAGCTCCGGCGGTTTCCAAGGTGGAGGGCGCCGTTAAGGGGGTTTTAACAAAGATTAAAATAATGGTTACGGAGGGCACGGGAGACGTATACGTGGCTACCTCGTCGCTTACGGAGTTGGATATGCAGGCTACAGCTCGAGTAGCGGCACAGACAGCGTGCGAATTACTGGGTTTAAACTTGTCCAACTATAACTTCCTGATAAAGGTTGAATCGGACTCTATAATAGTCGGAGGTCCCAGCGCCGGCGCAATAATGACTATAGGCATGATATCGGCGTTGACGGGTTGGAAAATTAGGGAAGACGTCTTAATGACTGGAACTATAAATCCGGATGGGTCTATAGGACCCGTCGGAGGGATACCGGAGAAAATAGAGGCTGCGGCTCAACGGAATGTAAAGCTCTTTTTAGTGCCTCTAGGCCAGACTATAGTTGTTAAATATGAGATAGTTCATAAGCGGGTAGGGCCTTTCGTTTTTACAGAAGTAAAACCCGTTAGAATAAACCTGACGGAGTACGCTAGGGAAAAGTGGGGTATTAAAGTCGTTGAGGTCGCCGATATCGCTGAGGCTGCTTCAATATTCTTCAACAAGTCTTTCGAAGTTCACGTTGTGGAAGAGCCGAAATATAGGGAGTTAACTCGAGAAGTATTCTCCGAGGTCGCGCATGCGCTAATCGATAAAGCGAAATTCATGGAGGAAATGGTAAGAGATAGAGTAGAGAAAAGCGATATGGGCAGCGAGGCTAAAAAACAAATACTCTCGTTTATCGAAGAAAAAGCTAGTAAAAACTTGGATGAAGCAATTCGGCTCTCGGATGTAATGCCCTATGTTGCCGCGAGCCTGGCGTTTAGAGCGTTAGTTGCGCTCCAATACGTAGACAATATATTGTCTTATGAAGAGCAGGGAATTGATGAGATTACCGACAGGGTTCTAGACGTATTGGAGAAGGCTAGCGAGCTAGTGGAGGAAACTGCTATAGACTCTGAAAAAGACGCAGAGCTCATAATGGCTGCTAAATACCGCTTAGAAGAGGCTAAAGAGAATTTCGTAAAAGCTAACAAGACGGCCAGTATACATGGGAAGCTTTATCTACTGGCTTACTCTGAGCAGAAAGCTTACGCTAGTATCGCCTGGCTTAACATCACGGAGAGGTTTTCGGAGGGGAGAGAGCTCCAGCTTAGCTATGTGAGGAAAATAGCCAGCGATTATCTCTTGGCGGCGAGAAATTCCTGGAGTTACGCTTATACTTTAATGTCGGAATCCAATATCCTCCTAGAGGAGGTAAATAGGGCGGAGGAAGCCTTTGGGAAAGCTAGAAGCGCTTTTGAAAAGGGGGATTACCTCCTTTCCTGCGCCTTTGCGATAGAGGCGCTGGTAGAGTCGGAGCTGGCGTTAAATAAAATACACCTAAAAAGCGTTCAAAGAGATATAACCGATATACTAGTTGAGAAAGCCCGTGAAAGAGCTTTATATGTTCTCTCGATAGCCCAGAACTTTACCGTACCAATCCTAGCCTCTAGCTATATGGAGCTCGCGGATTACGAGGAGAATTACGAGACAAAGCTCAAGCTATACAAGCTGTCTTCGTACTATTCAAAGCTCGCATGCCAGTTAGCTAGAGTTAGAACGTTAAAGAAGACGACGATTTCCGAACGGAAAGAAATGAACGTGGCGAGCGGGGAGGAGGCGGGGAAAGGTAATCTCGGGAATACTACCTACTACCCACTCGCTACGCCTTTAATAGTTATAGGAGTTCTCCTAGTATGCTATATTGTCGTGCGTACTCGACTTAAAAGAGAATCAACGACAATCACCAGCCCTCAAATCCTATGTGTAGATAAAGGATAAGGTTACAGCTCGAACTTAAAATCCCCGAGTTAAGATAGAAATCTCTGAGGTGAACTGAGAGGGATAAAACCTCAAATAGCAGACTTTTTAATTCGTGGTTCTGAAATTTAATATCAGAAATATCTGAAATTTAATGAAACAATTTTTCCGCGAAATCCCTTAAGGACGGGCTCTTCAACTAATTTATCAGTGGTAGGATGAAACGTCTAGCGATAATTTTAATACTTGTAGTCTTAGCGATAACGCCAGTATACGTCTACACCCTCCAAGCTCAAACTCAAGAAGATAAACTCCTTATTGAAAAATTAAAAACCTTAGATTCGAGTAAAATTAGAGTTTTAAATGGAACCATAACGTCGATCGCAAATACTACTATCGTTGTTAAAAGTGGAGAGTTCAGTGGAGAATTAATAGCTAGCGGGAAATGGCTCCTAGTAACTCAGAGCGATGTCGGAACCTATCATTGGATGGAAACTATGGAGTACGTAAGGGAAGGTGACGCGTTGATAGTGATGGCTTCGGTGAGCAGGGATAATGAGACTTTAAATGCGCTACTGGGTTTAAGACAGGGAGACACTTTTATCGTCAGGCCGACACTCGTCAAGTACTTTACACATGAGCGGAGACATGGAACATTTGAATTTACGTGTAAGCTGGTTGAGAAGAGAGGGTACTCGTTTATAATAGAAAAGAAAGGGTTCAAAGCTCTCGTTTTCATAAACCCGGAGGGAAGGTGGTATAGAGCGGGGCAAGGAGAAGTTCTCTGGAAAGATGTAGTAGATGAATTCAATCTGGGTGATACGCTTTGGCTCTGTACTCACAACATTTTAGTATTTAAGAGCGAGTTCGCCGAAATATTCGGGATAAACGCTGTAATCTGGGGTTTTAGCGGAGCCATAATAGACTTGGACACGGGAATAGCCTTAGCTAAATACCCGCTGTGACTCTCGCAACTTTTACTTTTCTTTTTCTTCTACGATTTAATAGCCGGAGAACTATTCTTTCTCGGGTACCTTAGCGTAGATCGGCATCGTAGCCAGTATCGCCGATAACCCGAAGAGGTACGCTAATCTAGGCGATCCAATATCGCTGAGCATGCCCATGGTAGCTATGCCAGCGGCGCTGAACGGCAGCATCAATGTTCTCCTAAGGCTTATAACTGTAGCTCTCTCCTCGCTGGGTATATAGGCGTTTATCCACGCTCCGAAAGCCGGTCTCCTAAGCCCTATTCCGAATTCAAATAAAAGGAGAACTTGTTAAGAGATTTTGGACGAGGAAATTCACGATGCTTTGAGCGGAGAGTTTAGAATTAGGTTCGGATTCTTTATAGAAAAAATTAAGAAGCTTTACTGATGTAGCCTTAATCTACAACTTAAATGGTTAGGTTTCTCTGAGTCTTAATTTCGCCTCTAACTTCTTTAACGCGATAACGCTTAGCGCTGCTATGATTATAAATGGGATTTCTACGATGTAGTAGTTGTAAACTGAGGGTTGGGCTAGCAGGGGTTGGAGTAAGGGTATTATCCCGTCTACAAGACTCTTATATGCTATTGCGGCGAACAAATACTTTAAACCGCTTCTTAAAGCTAAAATGACAAGAACCGCCGCTGTTACATGAATTATTAATGCCGAAATTCTCTCTATTATAGGGGCAAACACTACTATAGTTTCCAAGCTTAAACTCGATACTATGAATTCCCTCTGAGCCTCTGGTATTTTCTCGATAAGCCCCGGCATAAAATAAAATACTAGCACGTTAACCATATTTGAAAAACCAGTTAGGATCGCTTCTATAGCTCCATAAGCTATTCCAATCCCTGCAGCTTCTTCAATTCCTATTTTCCCGATTTTTAGCTTTAGCGCGAGAATGTAGAGAATTCCCGCTTCGAGCAAACCAGTTCTTAAACCATAGTAGAGACAGGCGGTAAAAACCCGGTATTCGCGCGGCACTAAACCTAGCATCGGAGAAGTCACAGTTAAATCTAAAACTACTTTAACGAGTATAGCTAAAAACCACGCCAGCAAGCCTACTCCATAAAATAGCGGCTTTATCCTCCTAGATCTACTCCAGTAAATCAGGGTAGCTAGCCCAACTACTATCATTCCCAAACCGGCTAGAGAAAGCCAAGGATTAACCATATTCACGTCCCCCTTTTATTTTTGTAATGAAAACAGGAATAGCCAAAAATGTTCCAATAGCGAGGAGAAATATGCAATATACGGGGATTATGTGGTATCCATAGAAGTTGTACGTAAACACTATAGTATAGCCTATCCCGACTATTATGAAAATTAGACCGAAAAATAGCGATAGCAACTTTACGAATTCCGTTGTTGAAAAGCCCAGTCTAGGACTATAGAATACTAACGGTTTATACTTTGCAAGGTAATAGAATACCATGTAAAAAGCGTAGTCCAGGCTAAGCGCCGCTATAAAAAGCGTTGTAAATGCCTGTCTACTATCGTACCTGTTCGGAACCCCCCAAGGGTCAAAGTGTACGGCTATAGTATCCGGGAGAAAGTTGGCTGTATACAGTATTATAGACGCTAGGATCAAGTAGAATATAGATAGTGTAATGGGATATTTAACGGTCTTGGGATCGAGCATTATAGGAATAACCTTCGAAGAATCTCCACCAGGTTTTCTACCAGTAACTTTTTCAGCTAAATCATCCACGTATATTATGGCGGCTATTATACAAGCCATAGCCGATACTTCAAATAGAATCAGAAGCAATAACAGGTAGTCCTCCGGCAGTAGAAGCGATAAAATAGCAAATATTAAGCCATCAGCGATAAACAGCTTACTGGTAAGCTTGTTACCTTTTACCCAAACCTCTCTATCTATCAAAGTATAGCCTACTCTAAAACCAAACCATGGGTTAGGCTTTATTCTAGGCGTTACAATATAAGCCACTACTCCCATCAATGCGATAAAAGCCGATAGGAAGAAAACCCAAACTATCATGTAAACTCACCTCTCTCTGCTTTCTCCCTCACCATATTAATAGTATAGACCATATCATCCCACATCGATAACAACTCCTTCAAGCACCTCTCCCCCAGCTCCGTAATAGTATAATACCTCCTCGGGGGACCATTCTCAGCCAATCCCCAGAAAGAATCCAACAATTTTAATTTCCGCAATTTTTTCAAAATAGGGTATAAGGTACCTTCTTTGAACACTATCTTCCCATTACTTAAAGCGTTCACCAATTGTATGATCTTATACCCGTATATCGGCCTCGGATAATTCCTAATTATCAGCAACGTTAACAAAGTATAAGCCACACTTAGCATATCCTTTTTAAACTCCCTTACCTCCCCCTTCATTATCGAACCTCGATATATATAGAACTTCGATAATAAAAAACTTTCCTCTAAAAAAGCCCTGCCTTTTAACCTCCTAAGGGCAAAATAAAGGGGGCGTTCAGGCTTAGTAGGCCTTTAGACGTTGATAGTTTTCAGTCTGCCAAACCCTTGGGGTTCATTAGTCTTAGTCCTCCTCTTGGGTTCATCGGAGGCTTATCATCGACCTCTCCCCCATCCAAAATATGTAATGCTTAATAGACTATACATGTTTTTTCGTGATCACGGAGACTGTCCGGTTAGCTTATTTTACTGTTGCTAGCTTTTATGGTCTTTGGCGTGCGTGGCGGTAGGTGGGCTGCGTTGCCGCCATACTGCCGGCTCCGAAATGAGCAATGTTTTTAAAAGGTTTAGCCATAATATAAAATGAGGGGGTCAGCGCAGCCAGGTTAGGCCATCCCCACCCAGGGGGTGGATAGGCCCTGTCACCTTGTTCATCACTCCCCCGATGACCTCTCTATCCCCGAGCTTTAAATTTGTAGTTCTAAACCTCCATACTGGAGCATAAGAGTTTAAACTGAACGTATTCCTTAAACTAGAGCCACTTGGTCTGTCCAACTTTTATCTCGTAGGCGTCATACGTTTTCTCCAAGGCTTTAACTAGATCAGCCCTGCTAATAATCCTCGATGATTGGTGATCTCGTTGCCTTTCGTAAGACTTAAGTAAGAAAATAGTCTTACTTGATAATAGGCGAGGTGGCGCTTATTGAAGACTGTAGTCTCCAGCAAGGGTCAAGTTGTAATTCCGAAGCAGATTAGAGAAAAACTCGGATTAACCCCGGGCACAATCCTTAAGGTTCGGGTTGAAGGAAAGAAGGTAATCCTAGAGCCTGTACACGAACCGCCTAAGCAGATATTCGTCAGAGCAGGTTCAAAAATTACAGAAGAAATCCTGAGGGAAGCCAAGAGTTCGGGCGATAAAATACAAAAACTTCTCGAAGATCTAGGTGTTCCAATTGGCTAGGGCCAGCATAGACACGAGCGTAATAATAGAGTATATCGATGAAGAAGGAGAATGTCACGAACAGGCGGAAGCGGTATTCTCTGCAATTCTAGCTGGGAAAATAGAAGCAATAATACCCCACTCAATCCTAGTAGAAACATACTACGTAACCGCAAGAATATACCAAAAACTCGGAGTAAGAAATCCAAAAGCTACAGCTACAAAACTTATAGAATGGCTCTACAGACTTCCAACAGTAACCATAGCAGATACAAGCCTAAACCTAGCCCTAGAAGTCGGCAAAATAAAATTACGCTACAAACTCGCCATAACAGACTGCTATGTCCTCGCAACATCCAAAATCTACAACTGCACCGCACTCTTTAAAAAACCAGAAAAAGAAATGCTCAAAAACATCAACCAATTAAAGAAAAACTACAAAATCACCTTCTTAAAAGACTATAGATAGATTATATTATAGAAGATAATATCTAAGGTTTAACTTTAGGCTAGCTAACATGTCCGTTTCGCGTAATCTGCTAAGTTTCCTATTTACGTCTCTTCCAACACTTAGCCAGTTCCCTACTAAATACAATTGTATAAGGGAGAGTATACAGGACATTGCTTGAGGCCAAGAACATTGCCTCGAAAGCCCCACTTGGGATAGATAATGTATGATCGCTTCTTCGCGGTAAAGTGATATGATAGGCATTATCTCTCTTTTCCAACTCGATTAAAATCACAGAGTAGGGTTGTATCGTTAGATTTAAAGTAAGTTCTCTAGATTCTCGTACAACTACAGTTTTCTCTTTCGCGGATCCTTCTAATGAGACATGGGAATCCTTATTGATTTTATCTATCCAATCGTCAAGTTCAATTGTTCTTCCATTATCGGTTGTATATTTTCCGTAGTATAACAGGTTAAAGTATGCATTTTCGTAAATACTATATGCTTCCGTTATCTCCTTCCAAATAGTTTCAAAATTGCAAGGATGGCAGGAACCTCTATGCGAGGCGTTGCATCTATCTAACTCAGTGTAGCGTTTCTTAACTAAGTCTTTAAAACTGATGCTTTTTTCTCTGTACTCTTTCCAAGCTCTAAACAACATTTCAATATCTCTATCAGAGTAGCATTTAGAGGAAAGATATTCTCTAACAATTGCCGTGGCCTGTAGCTTTGCTTTTTCTTTTATCCTTTTTACTCTTTCATCTATTGTTCCATTAATACCACATTCTGTACCTGTCGGTTTAGGTTCAGTTCTTTTGTTGTATCTGCATGAATTTGAGTGGTCTTTATCGATTATATAGATTCTAAGAACGTAAGCGCCTGAGGGAATATTCTTAACTATCAAAGTAACGTTTCTCGGATGTTTCATTAGGTATTTTTCTTGATTTATTTTTTCTTTTACTTGCAAAGCACAACTAGTTAAATCGCCCCTAACTTTTCTATTATTTAATAGTTCAGGAAAATCGGTATAGACAATTATCCATTTTAGGTAATTTTCATTTATTTCCTTGGACCCGTCTTTGTCGGGATCTTTCTCTGGTGGATATTCTTCGATTGTTTCTTTTAAAGAATTTATGATGAGTTTCCATTCTTCTTCCGTATATTTAGTAAGCATGCATTCTTTGAAGAAAATGCCTACGGTTACTTTATCTATTTCCCAAATATAGTTTGAAATTAAAACGGATATTTTTTGGTCATCTCTCCCCGCTATAGCAATTATATGATCCTCATCTGATGAAATAGCTTGAATTCTTCGATCTGGGAGCTTCGATAAGGCTTTAAAAGCATTCCAGACTGGCTTTATAACTCCATCTCTCGTAAAGATGGCCCAATCCCCGATGAACTGAGCGTCATCACCTCTTTCCTTTAACCCCTTCCTCTCTTTATTTCCACCATCATTTACATCAAAATCGTGTCCATGCCAGTCAATTCCTGCCTTTTCCATGAAATATAAGGCTCTAATAACGTATGCCGGGTTCCGCTCATTATCTATATAATCAGCCAAGGGATATGATCCACCCCAGATAGTCCAATCAGCAGGATAAATCCTAGTATCAGTAAAACCGTTTTTCCTCAACCACTCTCTTATGATCTCAACCTGTTTAAAGAATGCTTCTGGTCTGGTATGGAACACATGGTAGTTAATAAAATCTAGTGGAATGTTATGGCTGGCACAGTATTCAATAAAATTCTCAGTTAACGATTCGTTACTAGGTATTGCCCATCCACTTTCTTCTACGCATAATTCGCAGGCGCGACTTACCTGAGCGTATGGTATATTCCAGACCCTACCAGTCGCACTACAGTAAACGTTACAGCTTACTTTCTTTGAGCACCAACTGGAAGAGCCAACGCCGCCAACTAGTATATCTTCATCTATGCTTTTAACTCCTCTCACGGTATACTCATATAATCTGTAAAAATCCTCCTCCTTTCCTAACCAGTCGGCATCTGGCTCATGTCCTACCGAAATTCCCAGATTTCTAATTCCTAGTTCTTTCTTCAAAACTCTTGCATATTCCTTGGCAACGCTTTCCCAACCTTCCACATAGCCTTTTTCTCTAAATTGTTTTTCTGTAATTCTTCTGCATTCATCTGTGTAACAGGTAATCTCATCCCAACTGGTACACCTATCTTTATAGCACTTGGGTGGAGCAAATTGATAGATTGGCCATTCTTCCCCAGCGCGGGAAGATAGCCAATTAGGCATTAGTGCTTGATGAAACGTGAATATTACTGTAATGTTATTTTCGTTTGCATAATCTCTGATTTTAATCCAGTACGGATTGTCTAGAATCGTATTTCTAAGTCTTTCTTTAAAGTCTGAGAAATTCTTAGAGGATGCTATCGCGTAAGCATTTCCCGTTTGAATCCACTTAAGTTTAGTTTCGTTGAGAAACTTGTCCAGAATGTATGGAGATAATCCCGCATACGCGTCTTTTATTTTAGTAAAATGAGTTTTTTGAATCCATACACTTGCAGTAAAAATATTAGGCATTTCCCCAAGGTCATGTATAGCATCTACTTCAATAATGACTATCTGATTTAGACCGGAATTTTCAGTACCTTTTGAATTTGAACCAAAGTTGAACCTTAACAACGTAAACAATAGTATCCCTGCTGTAATTAATAATAGTAGTATCTTGTAGCTACGCTTGACCATGACTACCGCCATCAAATATTATTCTCTCTACCACAAGGTATTTGCCCCCCTTATATGGATGTTCAACTGATTGATAAGGGTCGCTAACGCGGATCATATCTCTTTAATAAGTTCTGAAAGATTTTAGTAACGACTCAAAAGTCTCAATGTTAACCCAAGTATATATACCATTATTCTGCTTAAGAATGGGTAACTATATTCTCCTATTATCTGTTGCAGAGATTTTTAGCTTTCATTTATATATTCGATGTATAATTATTAGCGGTGAGGGAGTTAATTGACTAAAAGAGAAGAGTATGAACATTTGTTGAGGAGATCGAGAGAATTCTATGAGACGGCTATTCTCCAGTTAGAGAAAGGCTTTTACGGCTTAGCGGCCTTCAGCTTAGAACAATCGCTTCGGCTTTTTCTTAAAGCGAAAATGCTCGAGAGGGGGGTCGACTACCCTAGAACTCATAGCGTTCGCAGACTTTTTGGAGATCTTATCTGAGGTAGTTGAAGAAGAATATTCTAATATTTTGAAAGAGCTCGTGAATAGGTATTCGCTAGAGCTTGCTTCCATAGAGGATGCCTATATCACGTCGAGGTATATTCCCAGGGAGTTCCGTAGAGAGGAGGTTCTAAGACTGAAAAGGGTTGTTGAGGAGGTGGTGCACGTTGTCTCACAAATTACTGGTTAAAGAAGCGCTCAGAAGACAGAAAATCTTCAAAAATTTAGGCGAGTACCTAGAGGTTATAAAATCTATTGTAAAAAAATTGGAGGAAAATGCCGAAGTTTACTTATTCGGGTCTGTTGCCGAGGGAAAACATCTATATTCAAGCGATATAGACGTCCTCATAGTGACTAGTCTCGACCCAACCGTGGTCATTAGCGAATTATGGAAGAAAGATATAAAAGATCCCTTCGAAATACACGTCTGCCATCCTAAAAACTTGGCATTGTATAGATCGAGAACTAAATTAATTAAAATTTGAGCTTACATTCGTTCAATCTCGTCGTTACGATTCAGGAATTTCCATTATTAAACAAAAAGCACCACCTTCTCCCTATCCCCCACCACTTTTATATAATTCTTTAACTCAACAATTATTAAGTTAAAATTATAAAAAAATGAGTTGAAGTTACATGTTTAAATTTAAAAGCTTAGTAAATGAGATAGATTTAGAGGGTTATGGCATAGCCGTTGTATCAAGCACAGGCAAGGAGTTTGAAGTAGGCGATTTTGCCTCTACTATAGGTATTGAAGCTTTTACGGTAATAGTCTAGGAGGGTGAGGGTGTTGGGTGAAGAGTTTGAAGTTTTAGCTGAGTGGGTTATTAGAAGGCTTAGAGCACCCGAGCCCCCGCTAGAGGGTGGAGAAGAGGTTGTTAAAAGGTGGGTTCTCTACTCTCTCGGCTTGGATAAGCTAGCTCAAGATATATACCTCTATATAGAGAAGAGGGGGAGCGCGACTTCCACGGAAATTGCGAAACACTTCAATATAAGCCCTAATACTGCTAGGAAGTACTTGGACGATCTTCACACCCTAGGTTTGGTAGATTATATAGGGCGCGAATATAGGCTAGAGTACGATAGCTTGGCTAAATCTATAGAGTTGGGTTTAATGCCGAAGATAAGGGATACATTAAAGACTATCGTTAGAGTGGCTAAGCTCATCGAGAAGCCGCCGTCCTATGTGAGTATAGAGGAGGAGGGAGAGAGGATAGATATGGCTTTTGTCTCCTCTATGAGGATTACGAACGAACTCTTAAGGGAGTGGCGTAAAAGAGGGAAGAAAGTAATGATTAGAAGTCTGGGCTTGTTAGAGTTCGCCGAGGATGTAGACCCCAACTTGGCCGACGAGGTGATAGAGGGAATACAAGCTGTTGGGTCAGTGAGAATACCGGCGAGCGTGTACACGATTTTATCGCGTAAAATGAAAGTTATAGGTCCGATAAATATACTAAAATAATTCTAGAAATATAGCGAAGGAAATGTTCTGATAAACTTATAACAGAGAAAGTTTTCAAACGTGTTATACCTGGATAAAACTAAGGTTTCTCATGTAGAAACCCAGCGTTCTTAAAAATTTTATAAACTAATAACGTAATCCAGGGAGAGGGCTTCCTAACCCCAAAATCGAATCCTCGCCAGAAACGGTATATTGACTCAGGCCTATAGGTATAATCGTCTAATCTCTTAGACCATATAACGCCTAAAACCTCCCGAAATTCTCTCCTCTCCCTAGCGTAGGGTATTCTCGATAAAACATAGGCATACTTGAGAATATCATACCATACGAAAGGATATTTTAGCTTCATAAACTTAGATCCTATCCCAAAGCCGTAAGGCCTACTCCTAGTCCTCCAGTGCTCCAATAAGCCTTCAGCGGCTTCCACTACGCGTGGATGCTCGAGGAGCTCCGGATACTCGACCAGCACCCTTAGTACGTTCAGAGTAGCTAGGGGGCAGGTTAAGCCCCGCCTAGCTACGGATTTTAGAAAGGATTCCCTCTTCTTCAACTTAGGGTTTTTCCCGGTGACCTCTGGATCGAAAAGATATCCTTTAAAAGGCTCTAGTGTACACTTCCAACCTTTATCGAATAGCGTAGAGTGGAGGTACGAGTTTACAGCGTCTAAAACTCTCTCATCTCTCTTAAATCCCATTTTCACGACTGGATAAAGTATTGTTGAAGATAAGCAGGTTAATGGTTGAACGATATAGGGCTTAAACTTTAACTCTCCACTCTCGCTCTTCTGCTCTAGAATTTTAAGGCAGGTTTTCCAAAGCCTACGATCTTCGTACGCTTTAAATCCGAAATCCGCCAATACCCCTAGAACGTGGACGGGCATAGAAGCATCCCTTAAGTAGGTCCAGGGGGGATCGCTCCAGTCGATAGCCCCCACTAGGCGGAGTAGCGCCCTTATTCTATAATCTTTAAACATAGCGTATTTCTCTTCTTCGACTTCGCGGGAGGATTCAGGAAGACCTAGAAAACATGTTAAAATATTATACCGAGCCCAAGGATCCCCTATTTCTAAAATCCAGTTAATCACGAACTTCGTATTTTCGCCCATTCAATACCTCCCATTTAACAACAGTAATTCAATTTTAAAGTATAAGCCGTGACAAAGTAGTATTTAGGACATATGACATTTCTCTCAAATAAATGTAAAAATGTTATGTTGTTAAGATTTCTGATGGCGACTTCGGAACTTCTCGCCTATTTAACCTATAACGCCTCGAAACGCCTCTGCTTTATTATTATCCTATGTATTATACGGGAATCAACAGTAGATTCTTCAGGCTTAGTATAGGCGATTACTTCCACGTAGGGTTCGAGAGGGCTACCCGATATCTTCTTCGCTAAAGTTTCCTGTACCTGGAATACTCCAGCGCTATTATTCATTTCAATTAATATCCTTACTGGCTTCTCGGCTCCTTTTACTATTTTTACATTTTCTATAGATAAAGCTGAAACGGTGTGAATATTGACGTTTCCAGAGTCAAAAGCTAGCCTACCCCTACCCTTAGTCATATCGGTGCCGTCAGCTATACCGACCAGCGCGGCCTCTATGGTTAAATCCTTTACTTCGGCTTCGTGGGAGTATATTGTGTGGAGTATGTGTCCGCGTATTTCGTACATTTTCTCGGTATTTCCGTAGATTAGAGGTAGCAGTCTATTTAGCAGAGGAATTGCTAAGTATACTCCGTGAACATTATGATGTTCCCTATGTACTTGGTTCCCTATATCATGTAGCAGGGCGCCGGCAAGAACCACTAAAAAGGCATCGTCTTCATCTCCGGCTCTCTCCTTTATAATATCTGGCAGTATATTGTGTTCTAATAGGATTTTCAGCATTTTAAGAGCATTGGCGGCTACTATTTTAGCGTGGACTTCTCCATGATCATTATAGTTGAGCTTAGCAACGGCCAAGTAGTTCGCCATATCCCAACAAGCATTAACCTCAGGATCATTTTTTAAAATATTCCACATTTTTAATGCTTTAGGGTAATCCTTTAGAATTTCCTCAATTTCGCTTTCTGCTTTCTTCCTCAAATCGTCGTATATTTTGGGAATTTCTATTTCGAAGTTTCTTCCTACTTTAATTTTTTCAGACAATGAAAACACCTCACAAAATTAAAACACGCTAGAGTATATTAACCTTATTTCTCTATAATTTAATGAAATAATAATAGTAAAGTAGATGAATTATACCGCTTAATTAGGCGTCATTTGATATAGAACGGTAAACTCTTAAAGATGTTCCAAGTTAATATATCTATGATAAGCTTAATCCGTACCGCAATGAAAATTTGGAATATATGGCCTAAAGGTTTAACCGCCGTGCTCCTCCTCTCCGCCGCGCTCACGCTTGCCGGATTAGCTCTAGCCCACGTACACCCCATACTCCTCCCCCTGCTCAGCACTATAGCAGTCTACCCCCAATACCTATTCTACATTACTACTAAACGCTTTAAAAAAGCCGTGACTCTAATCTTGGCCTGGGCTCTCCTCTTAACCTTCATAATCATCCTGTTTAGCTTTTACATGCCCAAAACCGCTTCTAAGATCATACTGAACGGGGAAAACTACAAAAAAGAAATGTTCGAGTGGATAAAAACCGGGCAGGGACCCGAGGGAGACCCCAAGCTCTTCATAGCGCCTAAAATCAAAGAAATCGTACTCTTCTCCCTTCTAGCATTCATCACTGTAGGCTTCGCGGCGCTTCTCCTGGGAGCATACTTGTTAAACTACATGAACTACTACGTAGGCATTCTACTGCTCCACGCTAAGCCGGGAGTAGCTAGCTTCGCCACAGTCGCCATTTTCTCCTGGCCTATCTACGCTATAATCAGAGTAGTGGGCTACGTCTGTCTAGGAGTAGCTTTAACCTGGTTTTCCTATACATTTCTATCAGACACGCTCCTGAGGAAGTTTATGAAGGCTAAGCTAGGGCCACTCTACTCTATAACGGAGAAGTTTTTCAGGAGGAGAAGGAAGCTAATAAACGTAGCGAGCGTAAAAAACATACTCTTAATAGCTGCTGTAGCTATAGCGCTGGATTTCTTACTGAAAGCTACAGTAGCCAATCTAGTCTACCAACCGATCCTCTACGCCAACACGGTGATACCCTAGCTAAGCACCTCCTCTAATAAACCTCTTTCCTCTTCAAAGGCCCGAGCATATTCCTCTACTCTCTCCTCCGCTTCTTTATCTCCAATGTCTAAAGTATCCAATATATGGGATGCCACCTTGCCTAGCCAGAGAGCATATAACCCATTCAGGACTTCGGGTCCTAAGTCTCTGTAAGCTGCTACGTGCAGGTACACGGCCTGAGCCCATAGGTAATCCGGGAATGCTCTTTTCTCCCTATTTTCAAGTTTTCTCTTTACATCTTCCAATTTCTGGTACAAGTCTCCGAACACCTTCTCTAATATAACGGAGTTCTTCTCGAGTTCTGCGATGAATTTCTCGCGAGCCCTATCCGGATCGGCGGCTACGGGTTGGGGACATTTCCAAGAGTACTTCCAGCGCAAAAGATCGATTTTTCTCTTTTCGGTTCGCCTGAGCCAGAAATCTTTATAGTTTAGAGTTGTCTTAATCACGGTCTCGGCCACTTCTAGGAACATGCGGTGAAGGTGAATCGACGGGTCTTTAGCCTTGTGGAGCTTAGTTCCCAGATCAGCTTTGGCAACTTTCATATTCTCGGCGAGAGCCGTACTCGTTATGTAGAAGTCTATGCCGAAGCCGTGGACGCTAGGCTCGAAGTCCCCCCGCTTGTCTAAGAGCACCCGGGCAAGCCTCCCGCTAATTCCAAAATCTCCGCCTATCGGTTGCCTAACCTTAGCCTTGTAAACCGCCCTGACCATCGGGTACGCTAGGCAATTCGTTATAGTCCCGTCGTGCTTATGGCGGGCGTAGAGGGGAGTCACCAAGTCGTAGTCGAGCGCAGCCCGCCCCAGGAGGCTTACCCACCATGGCTCTACGCTCCTCAAATCGCTGTCTAACATGATTACGCCGTTAAACCCCCGCTCGACGGCCGTCTCTAAGCCGTAGAAGATAGCGCTACCCTTACCTGAAGGACCTGGATAACGCTCAGCCCTCACCTCCACCCCGTCTATCTTAAGCGATTTAACAACTTCTAGCGTCCCATCAGTGCTACCGCCATCCGATACTAACACTAGGTGTTCGCCTTCAGGGAAGAAGGTTTTCAAACCTCGCGCGGCTGTAGACACAACGTAGGCTACTGTAGCCGCTGAATTGTAAGACGGTACTACGACCAGTAGATTCGCCATCACGGTCACCTCAAATCTATAACCAAGAAGGCGTACTCCTCAAGCTTGGGGAGTACAATCTCCGTAACTTCGCCTTTCCTCTCAAGAGGTATGCTTTTACCTTCAAGGGGGAGATGTGCCGCTGAGATCTCGTAGCCTCTCAAGAGTACCTTAACGTTCCTTAATGGCACTACCCTAGTCGGGGGATGCACACTTTCCGCCGTAGAGGCCCACGCGTCGTGGAGGGCAGTATTCCCCCTGACAATAATCCTCCCGGCGTATGTGTGATTGATGAGGTGTACCAAAATCTGTCCATTGCGTAGGTATGCCTCTAGCTCGATAACTCCATCTGAAATAACTCTAACCGGTGGCGGGCCTGCCGCCCATTCGACAGCGTTCAACATTAGCTTCTTCACTAAGGGCATTCCGTTCCTCCAGTACAGCCGTCCGGGTTGTCCTGAGAAGTAAACCCATTTCTCTCCGGCTAGAATTCCCGGAGCTTTTGTCTCGAGAGCGGGCGGCGGCGGGCTTCTTCCATTCTCGTACTCGTTTCCAAAATCCTTAACCGGCGTGAGAATCGAAGCCAGACATGCGGCTTTGGATTCTGCTATTACGTGCCATCCGAGTTGAGGCGGGGTTCGTTTATTTATAAATTCTCTATCGAAATCCCCCCACAGGATGAGCCTGTCCTCCACCCCTTTCAAAACGGGGTGTCCGGAGCCGAGCTTTAGATAGCTCCACTCGCTCTTCAGCAGCCCCTTAAAGCTTACGCCTAATACATCCTTTAACAAAGTATCTTCTAACCTCTCCCCCCATTCATCCATAATGCCGGAAGCATAAGTCGCCACTACGCCCCCTCCTTTCCCAACGTACTTTTTCAATCTACCAGCGGCTTTCCTCGAGATTGACTGAGTATTGGCCAGCACTACTGCTTTATAATCTTCAAAGCCGCCCTGGTCCAGGCTGGAGTCGGAGACATAGTTCACCGGATACCCCTCCTCCATTAAGGCGTAGTAGAAGCCCCTATAGGAGTCGGTTACGTGGTGGCTGAGGGGGCCTGCCCAGTCTCTGCTCCTGTTAGAGAACGCCACGGCCACGTAAGGGAGCGGGCGGGCGTCCTGCATATACTCCTCCAGCGCCTCAACCTCTTTAAACACTTGTTTTACGGGTTCTAGCTTTAAGCCGGATAGGAAGGTGCTGGCGAAGACTAAGTATAGAGGCCATCCTCCTCCAGCGAAAGCTTCCCTCAACCCCTGTCTAATCGCGACGTCCGTCGTCTGGGTTGAAGTTAAAGCCATGTGGAAGCTATTCCTGCTAGCCCAGACCGGCTTACCAGTTAAAGCTCTAGTCAGCTTAACCATCTCCGCTATAAAGCCGGGCGGTTGGTAGTCTGCTTCGCTGCACTCGGCGAAGAATACGTCTACGTAGTCTCTAGCCATCTCGGCTACGCTGTTAGCTCTACCTCTCCACCCTAACGGGTGATTGTTATAGACGAGTACTTTCCCCCTCCCCCTAACACGCTTTGAGACTCTAGCTATAGCCCTAACGTTGACCTTAAGTCTCCACCTAAAACTCTCTCTATACCTCCTACTGTTCCAATTCACGTTCTCCGGCAACTCATACCCCTTCTCCTTAGAGAAAGCCTCTCTACAATAGGGGCAGAAACACGCCCTGTCGCCATCCGGCATATACCTGAAGCTATCGAGGAAAACTCCATGGACGCCGTAGTTCAAAACTTCTTCAACCTCGTTCTCTACGAAATCTAGGAATGGAGTATTTAGGCAGAGCAGAGGCCACGTAGGCTTGTTTCTAGGAGCCTTCGCGGGATCCGTATCCATAGTTATCAAACTGCCGTCCAACTTCCTTTGACTCCACTCAGGGTGTTTAGAGAAGAGCTCGGGATTCGTAGTGTGCCCTATCATGGGTATAACAGCTATACCCTTCCGAGCTGCCTCCTCGACTAGCTCTTTGAGGAAATCCCTCTGTCCAAGCTTCTCTATTTTCCTCATCTTGCGACTATTGTAGAAAGCTCTACCCCAAGCATCTCTAGCGAATACCGAAATCGTATTAGCTCCTATAGCCACCGCCAGCTCGACGACGTCTTTCCCGGTAATTTTATCTACGCCGAATCCGCCTTCATCCTCGAAGTTGAATTGGAGTACTCTAGTGTACTTGAACATTTCATCCACCTTTAAGCAATATCTCTTCAACTCCGTAGTCCTCGACTATAGCGTCGGGACCACCCATAGTCACTACTTTTCCATTCGCATTTACTACAAAACGGGCAACGCCAGTCTCAGGATCCGAGAAAGCCTTCACTATTTCTCCCTCTATAACT
Organism: uncultured Thermofilaceae archaeon; assembly: GCA_964501905.1. Lineage (GTDB taxonomy): Archaea > Thermoproteota > Thermoprotei > Thermofilales > B69-G16 > B69-G16. The sequence goes on from CAZCTW010000005.1 coordinate 56,487, forward strand.
GCTCTTTTACCGTTTACTTCTCTACCGACAAAAACTCCTTTAAGCTTAACCCCCGAGTCAATTAATCTCTTAGCCTCGACGAGAGCTAAGCGGAAAATCGTAAAGCGAGCCGGTAGCTTGGGGGGTTCGTCGGCTATAGTCTTGCTGCGGAGCCACCTATTATAGTAGTCGTGTAGTAGGTAGTCGATTAGAACGGGCTCTTCCACTACGAGCCCATATTTAGGCAAGGCCTTCGCTCCAGTTCTTCTCTGAGCTAGCACAGCAATCTTTGAATCAGCTACTACCATAAGGTCTCCCGAGATAGCTCTCTTAACCTTTCGGAATCCCTTTACCTCTTCTTCGTTAAAGCTGATACCTGGAACCTCGTAGACTATAACGTACACAATTACTCCCCTCTCTTGAGCTTTCAACAACATATCCTTAAGCTTAGAGATAAAATTGGCGTCGCCGCAGACAGCTAAGTCTACCTCAGCGTTTTCAACAGCCCACTTAAACCTCTCCATAAGTCCTTTACTACTCTTAAAAAACCATACTCCATGTCTAGTTGGTTGAGCGCGGACTTTAAGAGTTTTAAAATATTTTTCTACAGATTTGCTGATAGCATCCATTTCTTTCCTAAATATGGATAGTAGAATATCGGGGGGTACTGCCCTGTAGAGACTCGGCTTGCCATGGCTAGCTTCGACAAGTCCCTTAGCTAATAGCCTACGGAGAGTAGCGTGTACTTGGGGCCTATGAGTTTCCAATTTTTCAGCTAGCTGGGTGGGGGAGAGGGGGCCGTAAGCTAGCAGAGTCGCGTAAACCTTGGCGTCGAAACCCGTAAGGTCTAAAGCTCTAAACAATCTATGCAATGACTCCAAAAGAGCCACCTCTGTTATCTATTTAAAATATCGTAGTAATATTTATTAATACTTTTTTCAGAGTATATAACGGTGTATACCCATGAATCTACGGGGAATTTCTAAAATAATCTTCATAGTAGCCGCGATAGTAATCCTCGTTGTAGCAGTAGCCGCCTACTTCTTCCTGCTCAAGCCCCCCGCCCCCAAAGAAGTCATATGGGTCTCAACTCAGCTAAACCCAAGCGCCGAAAGAGCATTCGTCGAGGGTACTCTACTCCCCGACTTCGCCAGCGAGAAAGGAATAAAAGTTCAGTTCGTACCCATCAGCTACGCTGACCTAGCTTCTAGATTAGAAGCCGAAATGACGGCCGGAAAAGTTACCATCGGCCTAATAGGAGAACTACACGGCGGACTAGACATGTTCGCCAGCAAAGGATGGCTAGAAGACCTAGATAAGTTCGGCGCGCTACCCGGCAGAACCTTCCCGCCAGTACTAGAGAAGTATAGTAGAATGCATGGAATCAAAGCCTACATACCTTGGATGACCGCTACCTACGTGTTCGTAGTAAACAAGAAAGCATTTGACTACCTGCCCCCTGGCTTGACTGAGGAGGACGTAAAGACCGGCAGCAGTAAGTGGACCTACGATGCTCTGCTAGCCTGGGCCAAGAATATAGCCGAGAAAACCGGCGAGAAAAAGCTCGGCTTCCCAGTAGGACCTAAAGGGCTCTGGCACAGGTTCCTACACGGGTACCTCTACCCGAGCTTTACCGGAGCCCAGGTTAAGAACTTCAATAGTCCCGATGCGGTGAAGATGTGGGAGTACCTGAGAGAACTATGGCAGTACGTGAATCCAGCTAGCACTACTTGGGACGCTATGGCCGAGCCCCTGCTAAAAGAAGAAGTCTGGCTTGCCTGGGATCACACCGCTAGAATTAAAGACGCAATAGTTCAGAAGCCTGAAGACTTCGTAGTAGTGCCTGTGCCAGCAGGACCTAAGGGCAGAGGATTCATCCTGGTAGTCGCTGGCTTAGCTATACCGAAGAATTCGCCCGCCTCTCAGGAAGCCTGGGCGCTTATAGAATACTTAACTAGGCCGGAGGTACAAGTTAAGGTATTGGAGAACGTAGGCTTCTTCCCAAGCGTTAACGAGGCTGTAGGCAAAATACCCAGCGGCCCCCTGAAGGTTATGGCTCAGGGAGTTAACGCCCAGGTAAGCGCTGACGACGCTCTATTGGCTATGATACCGAGCCTAGGTCCTAAGGGCGGAGAATTCACCGGAACCTACAGGAAGGCCTTTGAGAGGATAGTGCTCCAGGGCGAGGATATAGAAACTGTAATTAACGAGCTAGGGCCTCAGCTACTGAAGTTGTTTGAGGAAGTTGGAGCTCCACTACCTCCGCCAGACGCCTAAGCCCCGGTGTCGAGCCTTGGGGGAAGGAAAAACCCCATTTTTTAATTCTTCTTTAACTCCTTATCTCTTGCTATTGCCCTCCGCCGTTTTCATGCTTATCTTCATTGGGTATCCTATACTCGAGACTTTTAGACTAGCTTTTACCAATCCTGAGACCGGAGCCTTAGGCTTATACAACTTCTTAACATTAGCGAAAGAAGCCTACTTCTGGGACGCGTTAAGGTATACTTTCCTCCTAGCCGGGATAATAATACCCATACAAGTAACCTTCGCCCTGATTGTAAGCCTGCTTCTAATGTCTAGGTTTAAAGGCAGTGGAGCGGTGCTTTACATATTCTTGATACCCCTCACTATCAGCGACGTAGCTGCCGCTCTCATCTGGTATAACATGCTCACGGGGAGCGGCTACTTAAACAGGGTACTGCTAAGCTTAGGGCTAATACAGAAACCGCTACATTTCTTCGGATATCAATACAGGAACATGGAACTCCTAGCAATAGTAGCGACGGAAGTTTGGAGAGCCACTGCCATAGTCTTCGTAATAATATTCGCTGGATTGCAGATAATAGGGAGAGACTACCTAGAGGCGGCAGAGGTCTTCGGAGCCGGAACTTGGGAAAAACTCAGATACATAATCATACCGATGTTAAAGCCCAGCATTCAGACCGCGCTGATAATCAGGACTTTATTTGCTATGCAGGTATTCGCCGTAGTGTGGATCTTGGCGGGTAGGGATATACCGGTTTTAGCGGGGGAAGCGTATTACTGGCAGGTAGAGCTTAAAAACCCGAACGTAGCGGCGGCTTACTCGCTTATAATAGCGTTCGTATCCCTACTCTTGGGAGCTGTTTACCTAAAACTCTTCAAGCCTAAATACCTGGAGGGTTAAGCTATGTATCAGAAGGAAGCTTTAAAAATGATAATCGTATACTTTATCGCTACCCTAGTCTCGGCCTGGATACTAGTACCCCTACTTTTAATAGTAGTCTCCGCCTTCGCCCTTCCTCAAGACTACTATAATTTGGAAAAACCTTTCCCAACTCAGTTTACGCTCGAAAACGTCAATACGCTCCTTTTCGTCCTCGGGGCCTGGAGGTCTATACTGAACAGCATACTAGTAGCCACAATGACGATATTCCTAAGCTTCCTTCTCGGGCTGCCGACCGGCTACAGTTTAGCCCGCTACGTGTTTAAGGGCAAGGATTCATTTAAACTATTCATAATAGGGTTGAGAATGTTCCCAATGCTGGTCTTAGCGATACCGTTAGTAGTCATATACTTGAGGTTGGGGCTAGCAGATACCCTGCTCGGTGTCGCCTTGGCGCACACAGCTATGGCGTTGCCCTTCGTGGTCTTAATAACCTCTAGCATCTTCGCGGGAATTCCCGTCGACTTTGAAGAAGCTGGACAGGTCTTCGGCTTAAGCAAAGCCGAGGCTTTCTTCAGAATAACGATGCCCCTAGCCTTGCCCGGGTTGAGCGCAGCCTCTATCTTCGTCTTTATAATGAGCTGGAACGAAGTCTTTATAGCGAGCGTTTTAACCTTAGTGAACAGAACTCTGCCGGCTGATATCTTAGTCTCTGCCTTGGCGGCTCCAGATCCCCTAAAGTTTGCAGCGGGCTTTATAATGGTGTTGCCCGCTATGTTATTTGTGCTTATGGCTAGGAAATACTTAGTCCAAGTTTGGGGTATAACTATAAGGTGATTGAGATGGTCGAAGTCAGGTTAGAGAACCTGGTTAAGAGATTCGGTAGAGTTACGGCAGTCGACCACATAAACTTAACGATTAAAGACGGGGAATTCATAGTCCTTCTAGGTCCCAGCGGCTGCGGTAAAACCACTACCCTAAGGCTGATCTCCGGCTTGGAGAAGCCGGATGAGGGCAAGGTTTTCTTCGGCGATAGAGACGTGACTCACCTCCCGCCAAGAGAGAGGAATATAAGCATGGTATTTCAGAGCTACGCTGTCTGGCCTCACATGACAGTATACGATAACATAGCTTTCCCCATGAAGATAAAAAAGATGCCCGAGCAGGATATAAAGGAGAAGGTTAAATGGGCGGCAGAGCTGTTACGTATAGAAAACTTATTGGACAGGTACCCCCACCAGCTATCAGGGGGGCAGAAGCAGAGAGTAGCAGTGGCTAGGGCTATAGTAGTCGAGCCTGATGTCTTATTGATGGACGAGCCTCTGAGCAACCTAGATGCTCTCCTTAGGGTATTGATGAGGAGTGAGCTCAAAAAGCTACAGCGAAAGCTCAAGGTAACGACTATCTACGTAACCCACGACCAGGTTGAGGCCATGGTCATGGCTGATAGGATAGCCGTCATGAACGAGGGCAAGCTCATGCAGGTAGGGACTCCCGAGGAGGTTTACGAGAAACCCGCCAATGTGTTCGTAGCTGGCTTTATAGGCAGTCCGCGAATGAACTTTTTCGAAGCAAGAGTAGAAGCGGGTATCCTAGAGGCCCCCGGCTTTAAAATAAAAATCCCCAAGAATGCCCCCTTCTACTCGATGGATCTCGGAGAGGTTATAGCAGGGATTAGGCCGGAGGATATACACGTTCTAGACCGGGGTTTGCCCCCTGGAGTTATACCAGCCGAGCTTGAAGGAGTGGTTGACTTTATAGAGCCGTTAGGCAGCGATACCATTCTCCACTTAAAGCTCGGAGATACAACTCTGCTAGTTAAAATACCCGGCGCCTATAGGGCGGAGATAGGATCTAAAGTTAAAGTAGCTTTAAACATGGCGAAAATGCACTTCTTCGATAAGGGCAGCGAGAGAGCTATACTTTAGCCTACAACGGGTAGCAGCGCTTAATTTAAATTAATAAGGCGCGTTTCTACCCGGTATTTTCTTAAATTCTCTCCTCTACTTCTTTAATGAGATTATCTATTGCAGGCAGTGCGTCCCTAGCTATTCTGTAAACATCTTCTCCATCAAGGGGGGTGAAATCGTAGTAGAAGTTTAGAAGCCTAATCATTCTAAAGTAGCAGTCACCGTAGTTAGCGCTTATGTAACCTTTCTTAATGAGCATTTCTAAATTTTCAAAGCTATGTTTAGGTAATCTGCCAAGCCAGTTCATAGTCAATATGTAGTATATAGATGTTAAAACTTCAACTATATTATTCAGAATTTCTCCTATTTGGCAAATTAACTCTTGATTTAAAATAAAAGTTTCTCCTTCTTTTCCCATGTACTTCAGCAATTCTTCTTTCTTCTTTTTTAGAACTAGAATTTTTTCTATGATATATGGGCGCATTTTATCCTCATGAATACTTATTATAAGAAATTATAAAAATATTTCTCTTATTAGCTACATTATCTCGGATAAATAAATGCTTTTACAGTTAACAATAAGCCTTTAATGATAATCTCTTACCAAAGTTGTAAGGTTTCTGCGTCGTGAAGAATATTGACGTGATAAGCGACTTATAGATTATGGAAAACTTGAAAGTTTTAGTATTAGAGGATAGGATAGAGCTTAGATATTCAGGTTCTAGAATTGCAGCCTAAACCCTGTACTTGGAGAGGGAGAAACTAGAGTTTAGAGAAAGTGGAGAGGAGGGATGGATAGGCGGCTATAATTTCTGCATGGTTAAAAGCAGTAATGGAGTAGAGGTTAAGATAGCTTCAAAGAGTTTTAAAGAGGGCGAGGCTGTTCTATTCTGGTCCCTGCTACCCGAAGGCAAGTACTCAGATCCTCCTCTCGTCTGCAAGGCAGAAATCTCTAACGCGCGCAGATACCTAGCCTACCAAGTGGGGTTGAAGATCCGGTATACCTGCAAGCCCTACTACACTACGCTCCTAAAATCGTCGGTAAAGAGCCTTACGTAGAGCCGCCCGAGGAATACTCTGGCTATCCTCCGGAAGAGATTGAGCCCGAGGATAAGTTAGCTAGAGTTCCCTGGGCCTATCCTATGATAACTGAGAGCCTGATTTTTCACCCTAACCTGCCTTTAACGAGTATAGCCTCGAATTTCGGAGAGTTCTCATTTCTCATATTGCCGATATCGGAGGGCGATTACTCGACGTATCTCTTCGCGGAAGAGGGTTGCATTCGAGTAGAGCCTAGGAGCTATCTCGAAGTTAATAAAGGCGGGCGGATTCCTCTCTTCGCAATTTCCCTTTCAGAAAGCCCTCACGAGCTATGCCCGCTGGCCTTTAGAGCGGCGCACGAACTGCTAAATTCTCCCCCAGCTCTAAGGAAGGATAGAGAATACCCGGAGATTTTCGAGTACTTAGGTTGGTGTAGCTAGAACGCTTTTCAAAAAGAGGTATCAGAGGAGTCTATAATAGAAGCAGTTGAGAGCCTTTTAGCTTCAGGCGTAAAGATTGGTTTTGTATTGCTGGATGACGGATGGTAGAATGTGAGCGAGGATGTACTCGCTTCTTTCTCCGCTGGTAGGGAGAAATTCCCGAGCGGGCTAGAGGCTTTAATCCGTAAAGTAAGGAACTTGGGCATTAAGTACTTCGGCGTATGGCACACGTTGCAAGGATACTGGCGTGGAGTAAAACCCGATTCTCCACTTGCTAGAGAACTCGAAGATTCACTGATTAGAGGGAGCGTGTATGGGGATAGGCTAATTCCAGAGCCGAAGGCGGGAGCTCGCCGCTTCTTCGATAAATTCTATAAGGAGTTGAGGAAGCGGGGAGTAGATTTCGTAAAGGTAGATAATCAATTCGATCTCTACGGCTACTTCCTCGGTAAATACCCCCTAAAAAGGCGGCGAGGGAGTATATAAAAAGGTTAGAAGATGCTGCAGCCCTACAAGGGCTTAAAATCTTGAACTGTATGGGTTTAATACCAAAGGACTACTTTAGCTGGCACAGATCGAGCATAGCCAGAGCGGGTATGGACTACGTCCCTCACTGGTGTGAGGATTTCAAAGGCACGCTTTCATATACGCCTACAACTCTCTCTGGCTCTCTCCGCTCCTCTGGCCCGACTACGACATGTTCATGAGCGATGACCCCCTAGCGCTAAACCGCGTGGTTTTGAGAGCTGTCAGCGGCATCGGCGTGGTAAATATAAACAGGTGGGAGAGAGATAAAGTACACGTTGTCTCCTAGAGATGTGCCAAGCTTGAATAAAGAGCGCTACTTAGCCTATGAGTGGAGGAGCGGAGAAGCTCGAGTCTTAAATCTAGATGAGAAAGTTGAGGGAGTCCTAGAGGGATTAGATTTCAACTTTTTTCTCGCACCGGTAGAAGAGGGGCTTGCATTCATAGGAAATACCAAGAAGATCCTATCGCCACGCTTTTTAAAACGGATACAAAAAGCCGAAAACGGGTATCTAGTATTTCTTGAGGAAGAAGGAAGTGTGATGCTCTACTCTGATAGGAAAATAGAGCTTTACAGTTTAGATGGACGCGTTCTCAGGGCTATTCGTAAAGGCCCTTTACACCCTGTAGATGCGCCCGCCATTTTCCGCGTTAGAATGTCCTAGTTTCGTAGAAGATACTCTGTTTTATTTTTGTCAATAGGCCACACTTTAATAAAGTTTTTCAAAGTACGTGAAGCCTCGGCGCGCTACAGTTATTGTCGGCTAATACCGTAACTAGGATTAAGGCTTTCGTGCGACAATTTTCGCCGAAGAAAAATATTAGAGCCTTCAACGTTATGGATAAAGCATGGTCTTCCAAAACCCCAAGGTTAAAAAATTGATAGAAAAATACGCTGATATCTGGGCTTTAAACCACGCTACAGCTCTCATGAGCTGGGACACAAACACTTACATGCCGCGAGGCGCCGCCGAAAGGAGAGGAATCGCGATCGCCAGGCTTAGCGTCTTGAAACAGAAGATTATCCTTTCGGAGGAGTTTAAAAACTTGTTCAAAGAGGCGGAAAAAGAAGAGGATTTAAACGAGTACGAGAGAGGGGTAATTAGAGTTTTAAAGAGGAAGCTAGAGTTCTACGAAAAAGTACCTCCAGAGCTTTTAGAGGAGGAGGCTAAAGTCACGACTAAGGCTAGAGTCGTCTGGGAGAAGGCTAAGGAGAAGAGCGATTTTAAGAGCTTCGAACCCCACTTGGAGAAGATCGTGGAGATAGAGCGGAAAAAAGCCGAGTATAGAGAATTCGATAAGCTCTACGACGCGCTACTAGACTTGTTCGAGGAGGGGCTTACCTCCGACGACGTAGATAGGACGTTTTCTCAGCTAAGAGAACCCCTAACAAAACTCTTCAGGAAAATACTGGACTCTGGACTATTCCCTAGACGCCACCGATTGGAAGAGGAAAGGTACGATAGAGAGGCGATGAAATACTTAAACTTCCTAGTGCTGGAATACCTAGGCTACGACTTCTCGAGAGGAAGACTAGACGTATCCGCCCACCCCTTCACTATAGACATGAGCATAGACGACGTCAGGATAACAACTTGGTACCACGCCAGCGACTTCCGGAGAAGTTTAGGCTCGGTCGTTCATGAATTCGGCCATGCTCTATACGAGCTCCAAATCGATAAAAGGCTTGCGGAGACTCCAGTAGGGACTGGAGTTTCTCTCGGAGTTCACGAATCCCAATCTAGATTCTGGGAGAACATAGTGTGGAGGTCTAAAGCATTCGTAGACTTCTTCTACCCCTCTATGCGCGCCCTCCTCTCATTCCTAAAAGAGTATGGACCTGAAGAAGTCTACCGCTACTTCTGCATGGTGAGGCCGGAGTACATAAGAGTGGAAGCCGATGAGGTCCACTACCCACTTCACATAATCCTACGCTACGAAATAGAAAAAGCCCTAATAGAAGAATCGCTGAGCGTATCGGAAATCCCCCAGGTCTGGAACGAGAAAATGGAGAAATACGTAGGCATAACTCCGCCAAACGACAAGCTCGGATGCCTCCAAGACGTCCACTGGTCCGAAGGCTACATAGGCTACTTCCCCACCTACGCCATCGGTTCCATACTAGCAGCTCAAATAAAAAACGCTCTCGAAGCCGAATTAGGAAAACTCGATGATTTAATAATTAGGGGCGAGTTTAAGAAAATCAGGGAATGGCTTAAAGAAAAAATACACAGATGGGGTGCAACCCTACCCCCAAAAGAGCTAATAAAGAGAGCTACTGGCGAAAACCTAAACCCGAAATACTTCCTAGAATACCTCCAGCAAAAATACCTAACCTAACCATTCTAGCTCTCGCTACTTTTCTACTTACCATATAACCTCTAAACCGAGCTTTGAAGCTACATAGGATAAATCTTTGTCCCCAGTAACTATAGGGATTTCTCTCTTAGAAGCTACAACGATAATGCAAGAATCCACTAGGCTAAGCCGTCGTCCTGAAAGATCCTTTTTCTTAGACTCGGCGAGGAGCCTATCTCCACTATTTTTCACCTCCGCTGCTTTTAGAAAATCTTCGAAACTAAGTTCTATAATGCTGAAATATGCTTTAAGAAACGCCTTAACATCGCCTAAGCTAGCTAAACCCGGTATTCTACCCTTAAGCCACTGGAGGGAGAATTCGTAAGCGACGGGAGAGGGGATTAAGCCTTGAATCTCACCTTTATAAATCGCAAGCATAGTCTTCTTCGCTAAAGGAGTTAGCTCTCCAAAAACCATAGCCATAAGAGTATAGGTATCTACAACTACCTCCTGAACCTTTCTTCCCAACTTTTCTCCTCCTCATCTAACTCTTCTTCTACTTCTTCAGCACTACCTAAGCCCTTCGCACATTCCCAGACTCTCCACCACAAATCTACAGGCCGTAATATAATCTTGCCCCCCTCAACCTCTGCGATTAACTTCATACCCTCCTTTATGCCCGCCGCCTCCCGTATCTTCTTAGGAAGGACCACAATACCTTTCTTGTGTACTTTAACGATACTCACAAAGTTAAACTATAAGGTTAAATATATATGTTTAACTAAAATGACTTAGCCTATTTGAAAGCTTTCAGCAAATGCTTCGAAAGTTTCTGAGAAGAAATACTTAGTAATGATTCCTTACTGCTTAAATAGAAATAATTAGAATTTTGTAATTTAAGATTTCCTGTAAAAGATTAACCCGATTAAGACTACGATAGCTGTGCTAACCCATATAATCCAGTCCGTAAAGCTGACGGCTAGGAAGAACACTATAAGCGCTACCGAAATCGCGGGGAGTAGCGGGAATCTGCCGATGTTTACTGGTATTGTGAAATACCTCTTGTAGTCGGGTTTAGTGAATCTGAGTATTATTACCGCGATGTTAACCATGATAAAAGCTAGTATAGCCGCTAGCGAGGAAGTCTTACCCACCATATCGATAAGCTTGTACTCTACCTCCCCGAACTTGACCTCTAACCCTGTTATCTCCGGCAGATATACCGTGACTAAAATTGTTAAAACGGCGATTAGCCCGGAGACGAGGACTGATACGTACGGTGTCCTTTTCCACTTATCGACTCTAGCGAGGCGCTCTGATAGAATTCCTTCCGACGCTAAGCCATATGCGAGCCTCGAGGCAGATACGAGAAAACCTAACACCGTGTTTGTAGTGGAAAACAGCGCTATAAACATTAACACCATATAGGCAGGCTTCCACGCCGTCGCGGCGGCATCTGCAAGTGGAGCCCTAGACTCGGCCAGCATATCCCAGGGGAGTAGTCTTACTACGGCAAGCGCGACGAGGAGATATAACAGAGACGTAACTAGGAGAGCTAGGATTATAGCCCGTGGAATAGTCTTCCTAGGCTCTCTAGTTTCCTCGCTGAGAGTAGGTTGTAGCTCAAAACCCGTGAAAGCGAAGTAAAACACGGCTGCACCAATTAAAATGCCGATTATTGGGTCTAAAGTCGGGTTAAAACCGAGGTAGTTGGGGGAGCGCTGCGGAAACATAAAACCTAGAAACACGACCAGCGCTAGACCTCCGGCTTCGACGAAGGTAAATATAACGGTCATTAAAGCCGATTCTTCAATCCCCCACCAGTTCACAAACGATAAAATAACAACTAACGCTATAGCTATGAACGGTATCCAGTACTCGCTCATAGAGAATAGCTGGGTAAAATACCTTGCAAAGCCAACAGATGCCGTCGCGGCCCCCGCTACCCCCTCGAAGAATATCAACCAACCGGCGATAAAAGCTAGGAGGCTTCTCCGCGGGAAAGCTTTCTCTATATACGTGTGTGTGCTTGCGGCGGTCGGGTACATCGACGAAAGCTCAGCGTAGGAGAAGCCCGTTGTGAGCGCGATAAAAGTTGAGAAAAGTACGCTAAGCCAAACGGCATCGCCGGAAAATCCTGCCGCTCTTCCGATTAAAACATAGATGCCTGCTCCCAGAATGAGTCCCACGCCGAAGAGGGTGGTATAGCCTAACCCCAGTACTCTCTTTAGTTTTTCCTCTTCAGACATATAAGAAACATTAAAGCTTAACGTATTTATAATTGGGCTTGCTAAGTGCGCAACCGGTTATAAAGTATTTCATGCTACACTGCGTCATCATCGTCGATAATGTTTAACAACGCTTTGACTTATTTCAAGCAGAACTTGAATTTTCTCGAGATTTAGCGAGCGAAATTTTTTAAACAGGAAGTAGGAAAGAGATTTCTATGATAGTGTTAAGCTTTGATGTCTGGAATACTCTCCTAAGCACTAGGGTTTTCTACAGGAAATTCTCTGCGAGCTTATTCAGGATAACTGGGTGGAGCTCTGAGGAGATATTCGAGAAAGTGCTCAAGGTATACAGCAGGATAAAATCTATGCGCTTAGAGGAGCTTATAGACGAGAATAGGATAGTAGAACACTGCACGGACGTATTACTTGAGGAATTGAAAGGCTTAAAGAGGGAACAGGTTAAAAAAGCCCTAGCCTATGTCGCCGCTCGCGAAAACCTCGAAGACCTAATTCTAGACGACTCCAGGAGAGTAGTCTCCGAGTTTAAGAGGAGAGGCTACGCTATAATAACAGTTGGTAATGTCGTATTCTGGCCTGGAGCCTATAACAGGATTATACTTGAGAGATTGGGTTACAGCGAGTACTTTACAGTCCAGATATACGCCGACGAGGTAAAATGCTTAAAACCTAGACCCTGCATATTCCACCAGGCTCTACGTGCGTTGAGGGAATATGGAATCGAGCCAGACGAGGTAGTACACGTGGGTGATAGTTTCAGAGAAGATTTCCTAGGAGCATTAGGGGTCGGCTTTAAAGCCGTACTCGTAGATAGAGATAAAAAGTATTCGGAAGGGGGGATCTCGGAAATATTGAAAGACAGAGCTTATGTAATCGAAAACTTAGAAGGGCTTTTTAAGATAATATGACAAAATTAATATTACCTCCTTGTTTGCTCCTTAGCCCTACTGATAAATTATCGAAAATGCATAATATTAAATACTGGGTCGACGTGTGGTTTTCCATGAGATACGAGTTTAAATTATTGTTTTTAGTTCTTTTTTTGGCAGTTTCAATTTTACATGTTCCAAAAGTATATCCGAAGTTTACAGTCGCCTATGTGAAAGGCACGGTTTACGACGCTGAAACAGGGGAACCTATTGAGGGAGTTCTAGTAGAGTATTACATAGTCTTCCACAGCCAGAATAAACACTGGGGCTACCCTATAGAAAGCGCTATCACAGACGCTAATGGGTATTTCGAGATAGAGTTAAACGAGGTTGAGAAGCAGATAGGGAGCGAAACCGAGTACACCTTAGACCAGATACTCTCGAATGGCTTCCTCCTAATAGCCTATAAGGAGGGTTACTTGAGGTGTTACTCAGCGGTAAACCTCTTCGAGCCTAAGTACCACTACTGGAGCCCCGAAAAAAACGTTAAAGTCTTAAGCCTCCGCATGTACAAAGACTTCTCCCTCAAATCTATTAAAAAGGGAAGTCTTGAGGCGGTCTATCACTTCGAATACCAGAAAGAAGCAGCTGAAAAACTCCTATACTATACTGACTTCTACCTGAACATTCTAAGAGATAGACTAGGCGTAGATCTGGAAACTCAGAATATATTGATAAAATTCGATATGGGGGAAAAGAGCTACGCCGCAGGACGCGCCCACTTCACAGTTCAGGGGCCGTGCGAGGTAATCGTCAACTGGTATCCATGGATTACAGACCCTATAAACGAAGACTACTACCTACTCCTCGTTCACGAGCTAATCCACCTATTCCAACCTAGATTGAACAATAAGGGAGTCCCCCTATGGCTTTCGGCCGGTTGGATAATAGAGGGACAGGCAGTGGCAGTTTCTAAAGCCATAATGCACGAAATGGGCAAGGATGGGAAATCCTTCCAAGAACAGGCGGTTGAGCCTGGAGTTGACTATCCCCAAAACTACCAAGATTTCATAGAAATAAAAGGCGAAAACTACCCGAAATGGGGTAAGATGTTCTCTAAGATAGTCGTAGACTACAGCGGCGAAGACGAGTGGGGCTTCGTCAGGCGTTTCATGCAGTACCTAGATGAATTCGTCGAGAAGGATGCAGTGGCTAAAGACTGGGATAAGCCATGCCCCCTATCGGACTACGAGGTTATACTAGTCCTTTCTTTCGCCGCCTGTCAAAACTTAACAGACCTCTTTGTTCAAGTGTTTAACTACCCTGCTCAGAAACTATCCCAGCAGAGGCTAGCCTACCTGAAATACTACACGGCTAAAAGCTACCTGAACAACGTGCCAGCCGACAAGCAGAGCGAGTTTATGCAGTATTTCAACGAGGGAATTGAAAAATTTATCAACAGAGAATACGAAGATGCTGAAAAAGAATTCGATAAAGCGCTAGAGCTAGCGAATTGGAACGGCGTACTACACGACCCTATATTCGCGAAATGCTTCGTAGAGAAAGTCGAGATAATCATAAACCTGAAAACCGTATTCCCCGAAAACCTCTATAAATACATTATATATTTAGATGGCAAGCCCGTAAAAGCGGGCGAGCCAGTCGAAGTGCCGAAGGGAACACATAAAATCGAAGTATACTATAACCGAGCCAAAATATATGAAGAATACTTCGAAGCTGAAACACACGTACAAAGACAGGTGGAAATTAAGGAATACAAGCTAAAGCTTCTACTCCCCGGCTCTGGTCCGTGGAAAGTAACGTTTTTACGCGGGGGAGCGACCGCGGAAGTTATAGAGACTAATGAAAAAACGCTTGTACTCCCCCTGCCCGAGGGGGATTATAAAATAGTCATAGAATCTGGACGAGAGAAGTGGAGTAAAAGCATATCCCTAGGAAAGGACACAGTTTTAGATTTCGAGGCAAGGAGAAGCATATACCTAACCATAACTGTTGGGGATCAAACAGGCACTCCTCTCAAAGCCACAGTTTTCATAGATGGGAAAAAATTCGAGATAGAAGGCCGTGAAAGGCTAAAACTAGCTACAGGAGAGTACATGCTTAAAGTATACTGGATGGGGATATGTGTCACTAGGAAAACTGTTGAAGTGAGAGAAAGCGGGGCTGAAGAAGATATCATCATCGAATTTGCCAAGTTAAAAGTCAAAGCCCCAAGCGGCTGCACAGTTGATGTCTACTGGAATAACACCCCCCTGTTCACCGAAACAGTTGGAGCGACCGGCGAGGTGGAATTTAAACTTCCCAAGCAAAAATATGAAGTCCAAGTCAACTGTCAAGGAGAAATAGCTAACTACCCGATAAGCCTGCACGAAGACACGACCATAGAGCACGTAAAGAAGGAGTACTCAATCCTTTGGATTTTCGAAATCGCCGCGGTAGCCGCAGTCCTATTTATATTACTGCTGTTGTTTTTGCTTAAGAAAAGACTCAGCTAAGTCGAGGAGATTTAGGCATTTCCTGGCTTAAAACCTAAAGATAACGATATATAATGTCAAACTAAGTCTACTTTAACGTGCCTAAGAAAACTTTAATCTTAGCCGTTATTATAGCCGTAGCTCTTCTTTTCTACGTCGCATCCTTTAAAGAAGAAAAACCCGGCTACATGCCGAAGCTTGTAGTAGAAGCTCCGGAACGGGCATTGGAAGGAGAAATTGTGGAAATTAAAGTCAAGTTTGGAGATTCTAGACAGATGAAAAAAGCCTACCTAATACTAAACAACGGGACGAGGATTGTGGGGGAACCCGTCGGCGGCTACTATGTGTTCACGGTATTGGTTACCGAGGCTTTATCCAACTTCACGGCGGTAGCCGTAGACGAGAACGGAATTCGAGTTGAAAAGCCATGGGGAATAGAGGTGGAAAATGTAGAAAACCTGTTAAAAGAGTTCTCTAAAGAATACAACATTAAAATTTCAACGCTACAAAGCCTCTACAGAATGGCCCCTCGGCTAGTTTACACGAGCCTTAAAAAACGCCCTTCTAGATTGAAGATAGCTGTAGAGTACGCGGAGGAACACGGAGTAAGCGCGGCAGTTAGAATCTTAGACCCTGAAGTTTTAAAAGTTGCAATAATAGTTGAAGCCGAGCCCAGCGATTATTCAACCGAGCTCTTAGAGAAGCTAGCCGATATACTCTACGCCCTAGCCTACGCCCCTCTCTATAGTCAACCAGTAGGAGAGGCTTTATTAGCCCGCTCGAATACGGTTCTCGGATACACGTACTCCCACTCTTCACTCCTTAAACTGCCTTCTTGGGTGATTAGGGCCGAGATAGCGGCGGCTAGTGAATACTTCCAAAACGGGAAATTCGATAATAAAACCCTAGTCCTACCTTGGGGGGAATATAACACTACAATACTTAAAATACTAGAAGAAATCGGAGTGGAAACAGTCATAGCCCCCTACTCTACCGAATTAAAAATTTACAAATACGGAAATGTAATTCTCGTAACAACGCCGGAAACTGGAATTCTAGAAGATCTAGCTCTAATAGACTTATCTACTCGACGGCCGGAAAAATGGGAAATACTAGAAGAATTAGCTCAAGGAAAAATGCTGGGGAGGTCTGCTATAGCTATACC
Source organism: uncultured Thermofilaceae archaeon (assembly GCA_964501905.1). GTDB lineage: Archaea > Thermoproteota > Thermoprotei > Thermofilales > B69-G16 > B69-G16. Next base: position 72,603 of record CAZCTW010000005.1, read on the forward strand.
GTTCAATCTATTCTTAAAACTAGCTCAAAGCTACGCCGTAGAAGCGGAACCCCCGCCGCAGATGACCCTGAGCTGGGAGCCGCCGGAGGAATGGTTAACCTACGCGAAATTGTTAGAAGAGGCGAATTCGCTGCTAGAATATCTATACTATAATAGGGGACGTAGCCTAGCCAAATGGGGGAAAATCATATGCGGGGCTTTAAACCTAGATCCTTTTTGGACCGCTAGTGGAGACGCGGAAGAGGCTATAACTAGGCTAGGCTTAGCCTTAAACAAGGTTAAAAAAGAGGCTAGAGTAGCTAGATCCTGGATTTTCTGGCTACAAAACATAGATTACGAAACTCTGCTAAACTTCCCAGTAGACCTAGCCGTAATAGACCCCGATGATTCCGGTTTCGCAGCAAGTCAAATACTGGAAATAAGGAAGACCGGGAAGCTAATTATAGCATATCTCAGCATCGGAGAAGCCGAAGACTATAGAAGTTACTGGAGGGAGGAGTGGCGGATCAACCCGCCTGAATGGCTAGGCGAGGAAAACTCCGATTGGGAGGGTTGTTACAAGGTAAAATACTGGCACTCAGAATGGAGGGAAATAGTGCTAGAAAGGCTAAACCAAATTATAAAACTGGGCTACGACGGAGTATATCTAGACGTAGTAGACGCCTACGAGTACTGGACCGAAAAAGGCTATTCTAAAGCCAGAGAGGAAATGATAAAACTTGTAATCCTAATCTCTCAAACAGCGAAAGGGATCGACTCAACTTTCCTAATAATACCGCAAAACGCCGTCGAGCTAGTTTCGATACCCGAGTATCTAGATGCCATAGACGGAGTAGGCAAAGAAGATACATGGTACCTGCTAAACGAGCCTAGACCGGTTGGACTAGTTGAGCGAGACCTAAAATACTTAGACATCGTAGCCCGGAATAACAAGCTAGTCCTAGTAATAGACTATGTAACAGAATTAGATAAAATCGAAAAATTCTTCAGCGAAGCATTGAAACGCGGCTACGCGCCGTACGTAGGACCTCTAGATCTTGACAAAGTCGGGTACTATAAAGCGCCGTGATATAAACTGTGCACGTTAAAGTAAGTTTTATGTTGTCTCCTACTAGTAGAACGCTAGTGTGCCTTCTTTTTTGTTCTTATTTTCTAGGTATTTCAGCATTGAGTAGCTCAGGGTTAGAGTTAAGAGAGCTAGGAAGAAGACGAGTACTGCCTCGATTTTCTCGTTTAGTATAGTTCTGGTTCCTAGCGTGGCGTGACGGGCTAGGTCTACGGCGTAGGTTAGCGGTATTAGCATAGAGACATAGCGTACTGGTCCTAGGTTTTCTATTGGGTAGAAAGCTCCGGTAAGGAATATAAGAGATATTTGGAGTAGGTTCGTCAATATAGCGGGCTCTTTGAATTTTAGTATCGCGGCGCCATAGAGGGCGGAGAATCCGATCGTTATAGCTACCAGCATTGACAGAGCATAGAGAGTTAGAAGGGGTTCTTCAGGCATTAGGGAAGCGTTGAACGCCGTGTGGAAGATAGCGGCCGTGTAGGCGGCTGTTAATAAAACGTCTAGGAGTAGCGGCCCCGCCCTTCCTATGAAGAGTACGAGCCTGTTAGCGTTCGTGGAGAAAAGTAGTTCTAAAGTGCCCTCCAGTTGTTCCTGTCTTATAGATAAGCCTACAACTCTCAGGCTAGTGTATATTAAGACGAGGAAAACCCAACCCCAGTAGAAGTTTTTGTAGAAAAAGCCGTTCACCAATTCTTCCTCGGGTACGAAGAGCATGGCGGGGAGCATGAAGAAGAGCAACCACATAGGCAAGGATATCATATCAGACATGAACCAGAGGGGGTACCTAGAATACCTTTTAAACTCCTTCCAAAGAGCTAGCTTTACCTCCCCCGCTAGGCGGGACAGTTTAGTAAAGATATATTTCACCTGTAACCCTCCCCCTCTTTTCAACTATTTTAAAAGCTGAGTAGCCGAGAATCGGGTAGACTAGACACATCGCCGCTAAATACCATAGCTCGGGGAAAGCCAGCAGAGTTCTCTGATGGACTAGCAAGATTTTCCTCATCAACTCAATGGTATGGCTTGTAGGCAGTAGCTGAGAGGCGAATTTAAGCCATCCGGGTAGCACAGCTATGGGATACGCGACTCCAGATAGAGTTGAGATGGCAGAGTTTAAAGCATTAACAAGCGAGGTTACCTCTTTAAACTTCAAAGTCAGCGCTATTACAAGGAGAGATATACCGGTTACTGGGAGCACGCCTAATGCTAGAACGGCTAGAGCCGCCGCGTAGTCGAGCAGGTTTATCTCCTTGGCTGTCAATAACATAGGGAGAGTAGCTACTACGAAAACTCCGAACGAGGCTAGGGATAATATAATGGCGACGGCGAAGAATATTACGAACCTGCTCGCCGGACTGACTAGATTAAGCTCTAGAGTGCCGTTCCTCAATTCTGCTTTAACTGTCATGTGGGTCATTTGGAGAATTATAACTGAAATCATCATTATACTGCCTCCTATAACGTTGAAAGAAAGGAAATCTTCTACACCAGTCCTGCTCTTGAATATCGCTAAAGCCTTAGGTCCCGCCAACAGCTCTCCCATACCATAGAAGACTCCTGCCACGAGGTAGGGTAGAAATACGAAAAAGGCGAATGCTAGAGGGTAGCGGCTCATAATTAAATACTCCTTTGTAAGGACAGCTCTAAACTCCAGATACCTACGCTCTATCCACTTCATCCTCAAAAGCCCTCCCGGTCAGGCTTATGAAAACATCCTCGAGGCTCGGCTCTACTATCCGCACGTAATCCACGCCTACACCGTACTCGTAGAAAGCTTCTAAGATTTCCCGCACTGCTTTGCTATCTCCCTCTCTGAGGGTAATCCTGAATTTCTGCTTCTCCGCCTCTATACTGGATACGGCAATCTTCTCTATGAAATCGTAGGATTCGAGCTCGCGGAGCAGATCACTTATAAACTTGGAAACTTCAACCTCTATAACCCTCTCCTTCTTAAGCATGCTTTTGAGTTCGTCGGGACTGCCCATAGCCACAATCTTCCCCCTACTTATAAGTGCGATTTTATCGCATAGCATCTCTGCCTCGTGCATGTAATGGGTAGTTAAAAACACGGCTTTACCCTCCTTCTTTAACTCTAAAATCACCCTCCTTATGGAGCGTGCAGACCGCGGATCTAAGCCTAGAGTAGGCTCGTCGAGGAAAATCACGGGTGCATCATTTAACAATGCACGAGCGAATGCAAGCCTAGCTTTCATCCCCAAGCTATAGGTTTCGACCAGCCTGTCAGCGGCCTCCTTTAAATCCACAAGCTCTAAGAGGTAGTCTATCCTCTCCTCAGCCTCCCTCCTAGGGATGTGGTAAAGCCCCGCGAAGTAGAGTAAATTCTCCCTACCGGTAAGCTTCCAGTAAAACCCCCTTTCAACGCTCAAAGTAACTCCGATACTCTCCCTAACCTTATGCGGCTCCTTCAACACGCTAAAACCGTTTACATAGGCATCTCCGCCATCGGGGACGAGCAGAGTAACCAACATTTTAATAGTGGTAGTCTTACCTGCTCCGTTAGGCCCTAAAAGACCGAAGATTTCTCCCTTGCCGACCTCAAAGCTGACGCCGTCTACAGCTCTAATAACCCGCTTCCGCCTAGAGAATAAGCCGCCCTCCCTAACGGTGAAGACCTTAACCAAACCTTTAGCTTCGACGAGCGGCATTACTGCTCGATAAAATGTCTGTATACTACTTTATATAGCCTATCCTAAAGTTACAGACTGTGTCATGAAGTTTTTGATGAAAGCTAGGAGAAAATATGTCAGAAAACGGATTGAAGGTCAACTAAACCTCTTTGTAATTTATTCATAGCATTTAACCTTCCAATACTCCTAGAGATAATAGGAATACCATTGAAGTTCGCACCAGTATTCCAGCAAAAATCACATTATAGATCGTCCTCTAGCAAGCTACCAGGCTCAGGGATTTGCTGACTAAGGCTTATGATGCTGTCGATCTTTTCCATGATATTGAATAGATTCATGGAAAATTATTTATTCATGGATTTTTTAGATTTCATGGTGAAGGGGGGTGGGCAGAGTAGTAACTGTTACTTCAAAGAGAATGATTACTATCCCCGCGGATATAGCTCGTAAATATGGAATTGAGAAATCCACGAAAGTAGAGGTTGTAGACACGGGGGAGGGGATACTGCTTATTCCTATTACTCCATTTGAAAAACTCTTCGGAGTCGACGATAAAGAGCTCGCCAGGGAGATCCTCTCGGAAATCCGCGAGGAGAGGCGGCGGGAAGCTCTCGGAGAGGAAAAATGAAAACCTATGCTCTAGATACCGGGTTTTTCGTACTCTACTTCGCTGGAGATGAAAATGCCAAGAAGATATACGAGGAAGTGAGGAAAGGTTCTTCAAGAGGATTTACGCTGGAGACGAACATGGCCGAACTCTACTATAAAACCTGCCAGAAACTCGGCTTAGATGTGGCTAAAATGCGGGAGAAGAGTATAAGGTATAGCGTGATAGAAGTAAAGGAGATAGACGAGAAAATCTCTAGAAAAGCGGGAGAAATAAAGTGTAAGATAAGAGATATCTCGCTGGCGGACGTCCTTCTAGCCGCCGCGGCAACCATCTATAATGCCGTAGTCGTAACCACCGATGAAGACTTCCTTAAAATTAGAAATTTGAAAGTGTCGGTTTTGCCTTTTCCCAAGTGACTTAAAGCGCCAGCATTAGGGCCTAACTTAACGGTACCTCAAGCGCAGTACTATTTCTTCATTTCGACGCACATATATATTTAGTATATAATTCTTCAACTTTTTCATCATTAACTAGCTTCCCATGCCGTCTTAATCCTCCACTAAACGTTTCCGGAATGTGTAGCAGTTCGTGAATTAGGACTTTAATTTTTTCCTCCTGAGGCAAATTGTCAAATCTCTCCGAGATAACCTCAATAATATAGTACGGTTTTAGGTTCAATGCTTTCTGCCATATCCTAGGTAAACCGTATATTCTCGCTACTGCGTTTGTTTTTGTCCCTAGGCTTCGTATACATAGAATATGCTGGGCATCAAGATATGATAGCTGAAGCTTGTCTATAATATCTTGTACCAGGTCTCTAACGTCGAGCGCATTGAAGTATTTAGGCGCTCTGCCCATTATCGCCCACCCTACAAAGTGGGCTTAAAATTAATTCTGAATTTTACGTGAGTTCTACTGCTTGGATTATTATTTTTCTATGTCTTCTACTGACAGGTTGGTTTTCTAGAAAATAGATAGATTGCCCCGGTATTGGTAATTGATTTTCAATAATTGGAATTATATATGAAGTTCCAATCAGCGTTGACCTGAGATGAGCATAGGCGTTTCCAGGATGCTGCCATCCGTATACAGGGACTAGATCCCAGAGACTTCTCTCGTACGATTCCTTTACTTCTCTACCGCTGGGGAGAACTACTATTGCTCCCGTAGATCCCTTCGAGAATATCGTTAGAAAACCTTCTCTAACTTTTTCCGATACTTCAACGCATTGATCTGTGATATCGAATAGCTTGTTTGGCCCATAGGTGGCTAAGTCTAGTATCTTTGCTTCTTTTATTTTCATGTTATCACCTGGAGTAAAACTTTCTTTTTGCCCTCTTTTCTGCTTAGGTCAAGCATACATACTTGTTGGAAGCCCCCTAACTCTATAATGCGGTTCACTACGGGTATGGTTGTTGACTTTGAGAAGAGTGTTGATTTAACATAATCATTTACCTTTAACTTATCCAACAGGATTTCTAAATCTGAGAGTAGTCGAGGCTCGTATTCTATCGTTATAATAGAGCATAATTCGTCAACCGCAAAAACCAGTATAAGCCCGTTTTCGACCCCAACACTTGAAACGAAATCCTTAATGTATGGATACAAGTCATATACCCCATATCCCTTAGATTCTACTTCTATGAACCTATACATAACCATGAAAAATAGACAAAAACTCATAAGCTTTTCTAACATAGTGGGTGAGTCTATGCTATGAGATAGACTCACCCACTATGTCAGTATGAATGGTTGCCTTTCTTAAAGAGAGCTGAACTATCGTATAACGTGCTCTTCTGGTTTTATAGAGTAAGACCGTTAAAAAAGCTCGTAGAGAAGCTCAAGCTCACCGTCAGCGAGTTAAAAGTGGTAGAGACTTCAACTATTGGTCTTAATATATCTCTTAAGGAAAACATACCTCTTAGCGACGGATTTCTTATAGCGACCGCTTTAGAGCACCGCATACCAATTATAGTGTCTAATGATTCGCACATAGCTACTAAAGCTCCAAAATATGGACTAATAGTTGAAAACCCGATACCTAAAAGCGTAAGAAAGAAAATGGCTAAATGGAAGCCAGAAGATTAAAGTCTTTGTGAAACTAATTTTTCATAAAAATATGGGGAGTACTCTAGAACTTTGCTGGGAAAGGAAATATAGAGGCTAGGCTTAATCTATGCCGGGATGAAGTGCAGAGTTTGTGGGGCTAAAGCCGTAGCTTATCTGAGGTATGCCAACGCGGCGTTCTGCAGAAAGCATTTTATAGAGTTTTTTGAGCGTAGGGTGAAGAGGGCTATAGAGAGGTTTGGGATGATAGAGAGGGGGGATAAGGTAGCCGTAGCTGTCTCCGGGGGCAAGGACAGCCTAGCTCTCCTATATGTGCTAAAAAAGCTTTCTGAGAGCCTAGACTTCGACGTCTTAGGGATTACCATAGACCTCGGCATAGATGGATACTCTAAGCTTAGCGTAGAAATAGCCGAGAAAAACTACAAGCGATTGGGAATAGACTATAGAGTTGTCCAGCTCGAGGATTACGGATTTACAATAGATGAGGTGGTTAAGTATAAGGTAAGCGGTAGGGTGTGCGGCATATGCGGAACTGTGAAAAGATACGTTTTAAACAAAGTGGCTAGAGAGGAGGGGGCTTCTAAGATAGCTACGGGGCACAACCTCGACGATTTCCTTCAAGTAGTGTTGCAGGGATACCTGTACGGCAACTTGGAGGATTTAGCGCGCTACTATCCGGTAATCCCGGCAATGCCCGGGCTCGTTGCGAGGATAAAGCCCCTAGTTACGACTCCTGAAAGAGATTCACTAATATACATTATATTAAATAATATTGAGTACGTACGGGAGGAGTGCCCCTACTCTAGGCGCGCCTCGAGCCAAGATTTGAAAAACGCTCTATTCTATATAGAGGATAGGCGTCCTGGCACAAGATTCTCTATGTTCAACACGTACGTTAAGAAGATTTACCCGGTAATTAGAGAGGCGTACTTTAAAAGCGGAATCTTAAAGACATGTAGGATGTGTGGAGAGCCTACAAAAGCCGAGGTCTGTCTTTTCTGTAGAGTTAGGGAAAAGGTGCGGGCTAAGAAAGCCTCCTGAAAAATATTTTTCAGATTTTCACGGGCGTTTTTCACGGTATTCCTTATTTTCGTTCTTTGCAGGATAAAACCCGGGGTTGGACATGGTTAGGAAAATCTTGGGTTTAATCCTGATAGCGCTGTTAGCGATAAACATGGCCAGCGTAGTATTAGCCGAAGAAACCGTGGATAAAGACGCTAGATCAGCGGAGGTATTAATTGAAAACGCCGAGAGGCTTAAGCAGTTAATCGAGGTTAAGCTACAAGTTATAAATTACGTCCTGCTCAACTTCACGGCGTCCGGCAACGTCACGGTCTACATAAACAATACCTTAAGCTTGATCCTAGAGTATAAAGCGGAGGGGGACGCCTACCTAAACATTTCGAAGACTCTCTACGAAGAGGGCAACTACACGGGCGCCAAGACGTACGCTATTAAAGCCATGCAGAGCTACTGTAAGGCGCTCAAGTTAATCCACGAGCTAAGCGTAGAGCTCGGGATAAAGTACGAGAAATTCTGCAAAGAAGAAGGAGTAATAAACAGAACTAGAATGGGCATTGTTAACAACAGCCTCATTGTAGCTTTTAAGATAGCGGAAATGCACGTCGATAGATTGATAGAAATTATCGAAGAACTGAATAAGACGGGCATAGACTACGATTTCGAAGTCCTCCTCGAGGAGCTCGCCGAGATTAAAGCCCTCATCGAAGAGGGCATGAGCCTAGCAGAGGCGGGAAACACTACCGAAGCAGCCCACATACTTAGAGAAGTTAGGAAGAGAATCGTCTACGTAAACGCCGAGCTACACAGGCTAAGCATGCTCATAGCTGTCAAAAAGTTGAGGAAATTCATAGCGAAGAAATTCGGAGGAGAAAACGCGACGCTAATAGACTACATATTGGAGGAGTTCATGACTAAGCTAAGAGGAGGCGGTCTAAAAGGGCTCTTTGGAGAACTGAAGAAGGTTTTCCACGAAATACTAAAGTTCAAGGAAGGATTCAAGGGTAAAAAGCCTAAGCTTCCAATAGAGCCTCCAACGCCGCCAGGTGGTGGTGGAGGAGGAGAGGGAGGAGGGCATAAGGGCGGGCACGGGCACTAAATAACCATTTTTATATCAAATCACATTACATTTTTGGGTTAGATATGTCGAAGCTAAATCTAAAACTTGCCTTAGTGGTTGCGATAGCAGTCCTATTTCTAGCCTATAGCGTCAAGGCTCAAACAGGGTATACTATCGAAAAGTGCAATCTTAAAGTCTACCCGGAGGGCTATGTTCTGGTCTCTATGTATATTAAGCTGCCGGAGGAGGCCTACTCGATAAACGTAAGCCTCATCGGAGAGCCGAACCCCGACTATATAATTTTCGTCTTAGACGAGCACGGGGATTTTCTAGCCTACGAGCTTAGAAACAACATAATGGAGATCTTCACGGTAGATTCCCGCGCTGTAAACGTAACCTACATCACGGCTTCCCTAACTTCCAAGGAAAAGGACGTGTGGGTCCTAGAGGCTAACCTGCCCGTAGACTCAGAAATCACGCTACCCGAGAAGTCTCTAATAGTAGAGTTAAGCGAGGTCCCATTGCTTATAGATACTAGAGGCGAAGCCCCGGTCCTAGCTATGCCTAAAGGTCATGTGAGAATAGGCTATATAATACCTCCCTCAATAACGCCGCCCGTATTTAATCAAACTCAGCAGGAACAACCTAAAACCAACCAGACGGAACAACTGCAAGTAAACCAGACAGAAACGATTCAAACGGGAGAAAGCCCTGCAGGACAGGAAAATGCACCAACTCAGGAAAGTCCGTCAAAGCCCGAAGCTGGAGTGAGCCAAACTGGAGGAGGAAGCCAGCCAGAAAAAAGCTTTGAAATTCCAACATTCTACATAATTGCCCTCCCTCTAGTCGCTATCCCCATAGTGCTGTTTTTACTGCTCAGAATTAGGAGGAAAGAGTTAAGCGAAGAGTTGCGATATGAGGAAATAGAAATTTTAAATGCTTTAAGAGCGCTTGGAGGACAAGCCTTCCAGAGCGAAGTTGCGAGGATTGTAGATCAACCCTCTACTACGCTCTGGAGGAATATAAGGAGGCTGGAGGAGAAAGGGTATGTACGCGTGGAGAAAAAGTTTGGCAGGAATTTCCTCACCCTATTAAAATTCTAGCAAATGTTTTTTATTTATGGGTCTTGTATTCTAATTGGAGTTTTAGAGACTATGCTTAAGATTAAGAACTTTAACGCGTCGGAAAGCTTTGTAGATTTCTTTAAATCTGAGTATGAAAAGCTAGAATCGAAATTAAACCTGGCAGATAAAGACATAACATTATATGCTTTCGGCGAGATAAGCGATCTCCCTCTCTCCTACAGGAAGGCTTTTGAGGGAGGACAGTCTACGATGATCCTTAAAAAGGAGGGTAAACTGTTGATTCTCGCGGTGGAGGAGAATTGGGAAAAGAGGGGGAGGGAGTTCTGGAGGGGCATGTTCGCGGAAAGTCTCTGCTATTCTCTAATTAGGGGGAAGAGCCCCGCCGGGTTGGACGGCAAGCTAGATTTGCTGTTTTATAAAACAAGAAGACTACTGGAGGTGCACAGTGTACTAGCTGAAGCCCAACTTTACGAGTACTTCGACCCCATATTAGCTGATATGATCGCCTGGAGGCTAGAAAACTTCAGAGATTTCGGCAAGGCGATGCTCGTGAGAAGCGAGATAGGAGCTCTTATTCTCTTAAGCTTTATCTACCCAGCTATAATAGCCCTACCTTACGCGAAGAAAGGAGTTGGAAAGGCTAAAGAGAGGATTTCTACACTAACAAGCTACTTGCCTAGGCTCTTAAGGAGAGATATAGCTCAAATCTTCGAGAAAAGCTCAGACTGTGAAGATCTTATAGATAGGCTCTACGACTTCATTAGTATAGCTTATCTAGCCTCGCTTTAGCTAGAGTCTGCCGAGCGGCATAATGTACAGTGGGAGCTCGCCAGTCTTTAAAACCTCAGCGACCTCCTCGTCGTAAAAAGCTCCTATAGCTACTGTTCCCAACCCCACGCTCGTAGCCGCTAAATATACATTTTGGCCTACCATGCCGGTTTCGACGTATAGAAACTGCTTCTTCACGTTAGCTTTCGAAGCCAACACTATGCTCGCTGGCGCCTCTAACACCCATTCCTGGCTAAGAGCTGCTCTGCAAATCTCCCTCCGTAAATCTCCCTCCCTAATCAATACCAGGGAGTTTTCTCTATCATTGTAGAAGTAGATGCCCGGATTCAAGCCTTTTACATTTCCGATGACTAGGAATACGTTAAGGCAGTAAACGCCTCCCGGAGGGGCATAGGGCCTATCTCCTCCCCAAACTCTACCGCAAGAATTGTAGAGAACGTAAGCCAGCTCATCCAGGGAGATCGTTGGGGATGAGTACCTCCTTATCGACCTTCTCCTAACGATAGCCTCCTCCAGAGCTATCTCGGGTAGTTCGGGGATTTTCAAAGATACGGCCTTAGCCTTAAAGATCGAAACATCGTAGCTTAACTTAGGCTTTTCAGTACAGGATCCCAGCTCTAAAGTAGCTATAGGCTCCTCGCCCTCCTTCACAGATCTGCTCATCTCCTCTACGTTTAAGCTATAGGATAGCCCTAAGCCTAGAGAAGTGGATTCCAAGAGAGCGTTTTGGAGAGCATGCCCTACTTCCATTAAGACGTAATTCTCCCCCCTCAAGCCGTAGTAGCGAGTAGTCCTCGCGAAGACCGCGTGGATGTATATCTTAGAGATCGAGGTCTCGCGCTCTTCCTGAAGGTGGAGTTCGCCCAGGTATTCACGGGTTGAAGAGTACCTGTAGAAGCCTCCTTTAACTTCTCTGGAATATGGCTCCACGTAGACGACGAGAGGATATGTAGCGCCTGCCGACGGAATTGTTCTAACCTTTGTCCCGAAGACTCCCCGCGTAACCCCTTGAATCGCATACAACACTTTAGAGAGCTTGTAAAGTGGTATCTCTTCCGGAGATACTCTTCTACAGTACTTAAGCTCTTCTACAACCTGGCTAAATTTAAGCTCTAGCTCAGGCTTAAAAGAGGGCAGCTCTATCTTGCTCATATAAATACTAGTGGTTGCTAGCTTAATATAGCTTCTTCACATTTATATCCTTGGAAATCATTCTATTATAGAGCACTAGTGAGTTGATCAAAGTGCAGACAGTGGAATTAGAGAAGCTATTGGCGGACGCGTTCAGGAGAGAGATTAAAAATAGAGGCTTCAAGATATCCAAAATACTCACTAAAGGCTCCGGCCTAATAGTGTATTGGGCGGTCACAATGGTGAAAAAAGTACCCTTCGTCGCCACCGGCTATACTAGAGTCTCCAAGGGAATGCCCCTCTACGTAGACGGGAAATTCGTGCTAGCCGACGCCTACACTTACACCCAGGAGAAGCCCGAGGCGGAGTACGTGCTCGTTAGAGTCTATGGGGAGAGAAACTTGGTGAAAGCGGGACTCGAATTTTTCGTCGAGTCGGTGCTTTCGAAGTACGTGAGCAGGTATGAGGCTAGAACTAGATTAGTGAAGTTAATGACTGTGGGCAGGTCCGTGTTATATGTATACAGGGATGGCAGGAAGGTTAGAGTTTCTCCTAAGGAGCTAAAATTGATACTTAAAGAGAAAATAGAAAACGATTTAAATAGGATATTCGCTAGGTAATATTTATCAAAACGCTTATTATGTAAAATCCCGGATTATATACCGTATGTGGAGTAGGCCTAAAATTTCCCAGGCAGCAGCTCCGCCGCCTCCTCCACCACCGCCTCCTCCGCCGAAGAAGAAATTTCCAATACTACTAGTCTTAGGTGTCATAATTTTAATAGTTATAATCGTTGGAGGAATAGCTGCCTTCTTCTTCTTTAAAGGGCTACTTCCTCAAATCGAGTTGCCCATAGGTGGAGAAACCTCGACGGGCGGAGAAGGAGGGGGTCAACCCCAGGCAGGTGGAGGAACAACTCCATCACTAGGAGAGTATAAAGCGGGACAGTGGGTTAAGTATAGGATTTCTAGCCAAGGTATGGAATTAGAAATGGAGATGAAGGTCGAGGGTTTTGAAACAAAGGAGGGGGTTAACTGCGTGAAAATGGTTTATACTCAGGGAATGCCTTCAGGAGGAAAAATGGTAATGACGATATGGTACGACCCTGAAACGGGGAAGGTGGTCTGGTGGAAAAGCCAGATTATAGTAGGGGGCGAAGTAGTCCAGGAAAAAGAAGGGTCCGGCGCTAAATTACCAACCAAGCGGCATTTGCCGCTGGTTAAAGATTGGGGCTCTTATAAGGGTAAGGAAACCATAACTGTGCCCGCTGGTACCTTCGAATGCGACAAATATGAGAAGAAAACTCCCACGGGCAAAATGATATTTTGGATTAACACGGAGATACCAATAACGAGAATGGTCAAAATGGAGACGATAGTTGCTGGAGAAAAGATGGTAAGCATGGAGTTGGAGAGTTACGGAGGATAACATGAGCGAGGAGGAGAAAGTCGAGCTGATAGGCGCAGTAATATCTGTCTTAAAATTCTCCCCCACTTTCACTAAGAGAGACGAGAAGAGAGTAAAGAAAATATTTAAAAAACTTGAAGTGGAGGACTTAACGTACCTAGCAAACATCTTCGACGAACTGCACGAATACTTAAAAAACGCGTTGGGAAGACAGGAGGCCTAATAAACAAATTCAACAAATTTTTATTTAAGGTATTTGGTGGAATAGATTAAAGTACTCAAATACTACTAAATGCCGGGGAGCGAGCTTGAAAGAAAAAATAGCCTCTGCTCTGTCGGCGGCTCTCTCCTACCCTATCTTAGGCTTAATAGAAGTAGTAGTTTTAACGGAGATTGAGAAAGCAAATATTCAAGCCTTTCTAACGGGCTTTATACTCCACGCCTTCATTCCATTCGCAGGCCCCCTACTGTATTTCCTCAGGAAAAAGGGCGATATATTCGTCTCGAAGCGAGAAGATAGAGCCCCCCTATTCGTGCCAGGGCTAGCCTCGTACCTAATCGCGTATATACTCTTCGAAAATATGGGCTTTAAATACCTTGCAGCTCTAGAAGCCGTCTCCTTCACATCCACGTTTATCCTCTTCCTAGTATCTTTAAAGTGGAAGATTAGCGTGCACATGGCGGCTATGGCCATACCCCTAGCATTTTTCACTTTGATAGGCTATTCCCAAATACTCTTCTTCACGCCGCTACTCCCCCTGCTGGGGTGGGCTAGAATAAAACTTAAGGCTCATACCTTTTCCCAAGTAGTAGCTGGCACCTTCGTAGGCTTTATATCATCATTCATAACTCTCACGATTCTCTAAAAATGAAAAGAAATAGTTTGTTTATTTACGTTTACGGTAAACAATTAAAGCAGCTGGAATTATTAGTGCTATAGCGAATTGAGTACAGAAAGACGGCGTTTTAGTTTCCTCTTTTTCTTCAACACTTAGGGTTAAGGTCGCAATTTTCTCTACTCCACCCCCCGACCCCTTAACTACGATGCTGAATACCCCCGTCGAGCCAGCTTGTATAGTAAGTACTGAAACATCTGGAGGATTAACCACCGTGCGGCTAAGGGAACAGCTGAGTCCGCTGGGGCATTCCACAGAGAGGGATACAGGTTGAGAGGATCCGCTAGTTAGAGAAACCTCTATGGTAACGGCGGCTTCTTCGCCTTTCTCTATCTTTACACTTGAAGGTTTAATAGAGATATCGAAGTCGAAGGCTCCAATCTGCGCAATCATTAGATCGTCTATGTAAATTTCGCCTTTGCCGTCATTATGGCTTAAATCGCCCAATATAACATCCCACTCTCTAACCCTACCCTTATTATCCGTCACAGATGTCTTAAGTGGAGGCTCGGCGAATTTACCAGTAACTGTCACCCCGCCAACCGTTACTGTAACCACTTTCTCGCGGGGATCTGCCTCCGCTACTATATTATACCAAGTCTTTTTCTCAAGATTTACTACGTGCCTATACCCCGACTTGCCGGCCACTATTTTTTCGTGAATTTTAAGCGCGTTGTCCCTGATATCGAGGCGGAAGTTCTTATCCTGGTATATCTTTATTCCATCGCAGTCATCCGCTAGGTATATCCACAGAGAAACTCTATACGGTTTGTCGAAGTCTATACCCGGTATTTTCCTGAAAATGAAAGCGGCTTCCGATATCTTCGATTTTATGTAGAGGGAGTACGGGGGGCTCATGTAGGTTTTACCGGAAAGCTTTAATATCCCAGGCTTGCCCCACCACCCTTCATAAACCTCCCATCCGGTTAAGGTATGCCAATCCTCATAGAAGCTCTGGGCCAGAACTGTGGTCGGAAATAGCGCTAGGATTACGGCTAAAACGGCTATAACATATGCCAACTTCTTTACAGTCAGCATTACTAGGAAAATAGGTAACCTTCATTATAAACTTTACCTCTTCGGAGGGTTAACAAACACATATTTTTCAGCATTTTATACGAAAATTTCTTAAATTTATGTGTAATAATGTTGTTATTTTTCCATCTTTAAATAAAATTCGATTTTCCTAGATTTTTTATGTACATAAGTTTTCTCCTCGTCGATTACATGTATAACTCTATATCCTAGCCATACTAGAACATCGGAGATAAACCTTCTATGGCATTTAAACCATAGTCTTTCTCTGCACATTATGGCTACACGCTTCCCCCTAGCGCTTTCTTCTCTAATTATTTTTAAGAGCTCCTGGAAGCCTTTTTTAAAATCCTCCGTTTCCATGTATGCTTCATAGCCTCCAGGCCTGAAACCCCCAAGCTTATCGCCAAGCCAGGAATACGAAAAACCGTGTTCCTCCAGCGTTTTCTTTAATTCTTCCTTTTTAAAATGGGGGTATTTTTTAGAGGAGGGAAACCTCCTAACATCCACTATAACGTCTATCTTATACTTCTCTAATAACTTTAGAAAATCGTCTAGGCTCCTGTTGGAGTGTCCTACAGTATATACTTCTACTACTTCGTCGTGCGCGAGCATTATCTAACAATAGACTTTTTATCGGGCTTATTAAACTTAAACTAGGCTAGGTGATAGTGTTGGCGACAGAACCTAGAGACGAGCTAGGAGAGTTTCTGGAAAAAGCTGAAAAACTTAAGAAGATCGTGAAGGGGGATGAAGAAGCGGAGAAGATAGTAGAGGAGATAGAAAGCTTTTTGAAAAATCCAGAGCGTGTAGTAGTAGCTAGCGTAAAGAAAATATCTAGGGAGAGAAGTAGGGATGAGATAGTTCAAATAGTCGACAGGATGAGAAAAGATAAGCAGATGGGCAGATTCATGGAAGTAGCCCGCTACCCGTGGGGTGGAAATAGAACTGTACAGTTAATAATGCAAATCCTCTGGGTTATAACGGCCGCTATATCCTTTATGATGGGCGTATACTTGTTCTTCCCGCCCTACGTGTTCTTTGGGAGGATACACGGAAACGCCACTGCCACTATTCAGAAAACCCTCGAGCTAGTCTCCAAAAATCCCCAAGTCCTCTCAGCTATAGACCCCTTGTTTAAGATAATAGGTTTCGTAATGATGGCGATCGCCATAGCCAGCCTATACCAAGCCCATATTATAAGCACGTATCTGCGAGAGGAGTAGGGTATGCTAAGGTCGGTAGTTGAAACTTTTAAAAAAAAGCGCTTACTGAAGTTCATATCAAACTTAGCGGAGTACCTCCTATTCATGGCAGGAGCTTTAGCTCTCCTTCTCATGATAACCCTACTATCTCTTCTTCAAGTAGCTAGCCTACCCCCCGAGTTCACAGAGGCCGTAACCGTAATCCTATTCCTACCATTCATTATGGACTTATTGCTTATATCCCCGAACCTCCCAGTAATCCTGCTCTTCTTCTTCATCATACCATTACTGCTAATAGTAGCCGTAATCTTCAGGATACTCTTGGCCCGCTTCTCCTTTAAGAAAATACGAGTTATAGAGTCTATAACAGGTAAAATACCTTTCATAAAAAGACCTGAAAGGAAATACGGCTTCTCCACACTACTAGCGGTCAGTATAGGAGCTACCGTAGGCCCATCCACTTTCGTGTTAAGCCCCTACAGCGTGAAATACTACGGGTGGTACGCCCTTCCCGGGATGATCCTAGCATCGGTATCAGCGGTCGCCCTAGCCTATGGTTACAGCAAAATGTTCTACTACAGTAGATTGCTCAAGGGTAAGATAGTCGGAGGCCCCTCATTTGTCGGCAACGCCTTCGGCACTAAACACTACCTCTACATAATATCTAGGTTCACCATGTGGGTGGGCAACGTTGCTCTCGCCGCTTTCAACCTTCTCATAGCTATAGGGCTAGTAACAGAGTACTTACTCCCTCTAATACCGGGCTACTCGCCTTCATACGCTGTGTTGTGCAAGATTCTCCTATTCATATTTCTCTCCCTAGCAGTTCTCGTAGGACATAAACACTGGGAGAAAATGGTAGTTCTACAAACTTGCCTCACAGCCATGTTTTTAGCTCTACTAGGAATACACACTCTTTCCATATTCCAATACTACGATGTTAAACTAGAGAGCGTACTTCCCAGCTTCAACCCAAGCTTAAGCTTAATTCCAGATTTCCTAATGGGAGTTCTGGTATCGGCGGCATACGTTTACTTAATGGTCTTTGGATTCCAAGAAGTTCAAAGCTTAGCGGAGAACGTTAAAACTGTCGGGAAAAGCGAGGAGGAAAAGCTAGCTGAGATATACTCTATGCTTAAGCGGGCTATGGTAGGCGGCTCCCTCCTCTCCGCCTTTATTTTCTGCTTCTACATTAGCGTATACATCGCTTTAGCCAATTCTGGAGTTGAAATACCTGAAACTACGATCCCGGCGCTCGACATAGCTAGGAAATCCTTCTTCTCCTACTTGGTCACATTGACCGCATTAGCTCTAGGCGTGGTTACAACTTACATCCCGGCTTTCGTAGCCGCCCTAAAACACCTAGGAGAGCTCCTCTCAGACGTCTTCCTAGTCAAAGTGGAGGAGCTGCGAGTAAGGCTTGACCCTTACATAGTTATATTCTTCATGGGCTTACTCCTAATGACGAACGCTGAGTACATAATAAGATTGACAGATTTCGCAGTTCTAATCTCGCTAGCAGTCATAGCCTTCTCGGAATACGCTCTAAAGCGTAGAGTGCTTGGGGAGAAAGCAGGCCCCCTCTTCAAAAACTACAGGATTTTCCTTACAACCTCTATCGTGGGAGTTATAATGGCAGTCTTCTCGGCAGTCTCACAGGAGATAGCTGTGAACAGCGTAGTCTTCATGATATTCTCCACATTAATAATAATGTTCTTCAGCTACGACCTGCTCCTAGTCGAGCTCTTCACCATAGCAATGGGGGCGCTATCCCTCATAATCACCCCGCCCCTAGTCGACGTGATAATGGAGTTAGCCGGCTACGGGCTAGCAACGCCCACCGACATAGCCATAGCCCAAGCCCTTACAGCGTCCATATGGATACTTCGCTTCATATTTTCAGCTCTAGTGATACACTTAGTGGTGCAGTATAAGCGGGAAGTGGTTCAGCTGGTTAAAGCTCTTGCTGGGCTTCTGCTAGAGCTTTTACGGGGAATAATTAAGAAGACGGGATTTTTAACCGGAAAACCTGAAATCCTTAAGTGATCCAGCTTGAAGCTAAAACACTTAATGTTCTCTAGGAAATACTGGAATTTGCTGGTATCGGGTAGGAAGAAGGCGACGATTAGGATAGGCGACTTAGGGCTTAAAGCGGGAGACGAGGCTTTTATTCATTGCGGCGGCTACGTGCTCGGCAGAGTAAAGATCAAGAAGGTGACTAGGAAGAGGCTTAGGGATTTAACCGACGAGGACGCTGAGAAAGACGGCTTCATGAGCAAAGAGGATTTGGTAAAGGCTTTGAAGAGGCATTACCCTAATATAGGCGGCAGAACCACGCTTACCATTATAGAATTTGAATGGATAAGCAGGACTAAGCCCGTGTTCTCAGAGAAATTCGCGTGGAAGTACGAGTTAAAACCTTCGGAAGTTGCTAAACTAGCTTTGGAAAAGTGTGAAGAACTCGATGAAAGCGAAAAAGCCGTGCTTAAACTACTGGCTAAATACGGGAGCATAAGGAAAGCCGCCGCCAAGCTAGGAGGATTAACCGCCAGACCTGTGGTTAGGAGTATAGTTAGGAAAGCCGCTTATCTGTTAGAGAAAAAGGGGTTGGTAAAGTAGTCAAGGTACTTCGATAGCTTCTAAAATTCTTAAAGCTTCCCCCAAGGATTATCCCCCACCATGCTTCCCACATGCTAGAGAGCTTCCGGAGAGGCTGGGTTAACCCAGGTTTCTCCTATTCTAGGCCAAGTAGCCTCAAGTAAATAATAGGAGGCTCCATCTTTGTACTCGTAGTACCAGTAATTACTTCTCCCATAGTTCAGCAGGTCTTCGGAGGTTTAGGCAACGCCACCCTGACCATTGCATGTATCCCGTCACGGTTTTTGACTAAGAGCATCACTATATCCATCTTCGCCGCCCTCAATATGCTAGCCAATAAAACGGCTACATTGTCGCAATCCCCGCTACCCTCTACTAAAGTCTCTATAGGGTATTTAGTGTAGTCGGTTATATTATAGTATACTTGATGGACTGTCTGAAGCGCTAAGTTAACCATAAGCTCCAAGTCTCCCTCACTTATCTGAGCTAGATCGTAGGCTATCTCTCTTATAGCCCTGCTCTCTCCAAGACCCAAAAGTTTTAACCAGTATTTCTTTGGTTAACCTGCTCTCCAATTGGGCCGGGGTATGGGTTTCGACGTCGAACCTATACTTATAGTAGTCTACGGCTTTAATCTCGTACCAAGCATGGTAATGGGCGCGGGTCTTATAGTTGTAGAGAGTGAAGCAGCGATAGTAGAACAATTCCTCTACCTGTTGCCTAAAGGCTTTAGTGTAGCTTTCCAGCTCTTCTAAAGCTCTGGAAGATTCTTCATAAGCTTCCTTAAGCCCCTCATATTTGCTTTTCAAAACTTCATATTCTCCCCTAAGCTCAACTAACTGGTTCTGAGCTTCCTCAAACCTAGTCTTCCACTCTTTAACTTGTTTAGTCAACTTAGCCTGGCTAACCAGGAGCAGTACATGGTCTATCGAGAAGCCGACGAGCAAGCCTATAATTAATGCCGTAACAATGAGCAAAGCTTTTCTACGGGTAGGCTCCGAATAAATATAAAGCCATAATATAAGCCCCTATAATATTCATCACGTTCGCGTTTAAAGTTCTGTCTGCCCTTGACTCGCGTTGGTAGTTGTTAAAAAATAGATGAGGTGCGCGCTAGTTCTCGAGGTCTCAAGAGATTTGGATAAAATAATTATTTCAGAATTAAATATGAATAAAAAGTAAAGATGCTCTAACATAATAAAAAACAAGTTTAAATCTATAGGCTAAAGAATCCGTAACATTTTTAATTCTAAACTTAGATTTCAGAAATGTCGGTTAGCTTAGGGGTTTAAGATGTCATTTGAGCTGGCCGCGTTTATAGCTGGCTTAGTCATATCCAAGTTCTTCGACATTAGTGGAGAAACCGAGCTAAGCGGAGCGGTACTAATCCCTGTAGGAGGCATCAAGGGACGTGCGCTCACCCGGGCCGAGATAGAGAGCATAATAGAGAGAATAGTTGAAAAAAGGGATATTCCGGCTTCCATAGATGAAGTAAAGAAGCTCGCTAAGGAAATTTACGAGTGGCAAAGCTGCCTTATAGAATGGAGAAAGATACATAGAAAAATGCTACGACTGGAAACCGCGTACAAAAGAGGACGACTTAATTCGAAAAAATACATTTCATCTCTGCTAGAGTGCGAGAAAGAACTTGAAGAGAAAATAGCTAACTACGTGCTTAGAGAGGACGAGATAAAGGGTTTTTGCGAAACCGAAGCGAGGAGAGGGGGAGGGTGTCGAAGGAGAAGCGAGCCCCCCTATCTAGAGGAGATATTAGGTAGAGTTGCCGCGCGGAGCATTATAGAGGAGTCAGGAGTCCCCCTAAGAAAAGCTGTTAAAGTCTCAGCATCTAAAGTTAGCATAGAGGAGGGAGTTAAGTGGTTCAGAGTGGGGAAGAGGTTGAAGAGGACGGCGGTGATACTCGAAGATTTGAACTGTCTAGTTTTCGAAGAGGAGGAAGGAGTTTTATACCTCAGAAAAGCTAAGCCGAGAGAGATAAAACACAAAGTACGGCTTGAAACGATTAAAGTTTTAACCTCCAACTTCTTAAGCAGGTTACAGGATGGAATACGAAACTGGAGGCTAGATCCAAACTCTGAGTGGAGCTTCCAGGTAAGGCACGAGTACAGCGGCGAGTACCGGAAGGTACCGTCGATCGTGCACTTGTCGGCTGTCCTAAAAGAGCAAAAACTCATATTTGGAAAAACGCTGCTAGAAATCCACGTGTTTGTTTTAACAGACGCTGATTCGCTGTGCCGCTACGGCCAAGCTTTTAAGCCATGCGGCTTATCAGACATAAACCGCTTACTAAAAAATTTCAAGAAGAAAGCGGATAAGGTGGAGCGCGGCATAATATTGTGCCTTGCCTCCCCCACTGGATGGACTCCTGAAAGCGTGGACTTCAGCGAGAGCTATTCTCACCCTAAACTATCGTTGTGCCTGGTAGACGTGAAAAACGGAGAACTTTACTACAACCCTAAAGAAGAACTTCCAGAAAATTTCATAGAAATTTTAAACCTATCAACGACCCGTGGTTTGAAAGACACGTTATCGTAGAGTTTAACGGAGCAGTGGTGGTAAACGACGAAAAGGTGAAAACGCGGGGTTCAGCGGAAAGGTGAATGTTTCTTCTCTAGTTAAAGATATTAATTTGTTGAATAATACACATAGATAATACGGGTTTTAGATGGAAGATAGATTCCTTCCTAGAACTCTTAGAGTAGCGTTTCAAACTAGCAAATTTTTTAAGTTTATAGAAGAATATAACTCGAGAGTCCTATGTCTACTGGGGGCATTATAGTAGACGGGAAGCCTATAAGCCGTGAAGAGCTAAGGCGGGAAGTAGAGGATGTAGTTCGAGAAGTTTTTAGAGAAATAGGCTTTGATGTAGCGAAATACGGCGGAGCAGCCGCCCTCGGGGCTGTTCTAGTTTTCCTAGCGCAGAACAGGGACAAGTTAATGTCTATCTTAGCTAGAAGAGGGGGAGCTGACGAGTTCCAGTCAAGGCTAGGGGAGAGAAGCACTATCAGGAGTGTTATCGAAGAAATAATAGAGGAGAGAATTGCTAAAGCAATGGAAAGCCAACCGAGTCTAGAACAACTTGAAAGCGAGAGAGATGCTATAGTAAAGGAAATCGACAATCTCAGAGATAAATACGCTTTAGGGAAAATAAGTAAAGAAGAATACGAAAAAAGGGTAAGAGAATTAGAGAATAGATTGATAGTTTTAAATTACAAGATTGATGAATTAATGCAAGAAAATCCATAAAAAAGTGAAATTATTGTGCTTTTTTATTGTAATTTCTAAAGTATTAGTATAATTATATCATTTGACGATAATTTAATAAAGTGGGATCCTAATTTACACCATAAGTTTGCGGTATGGTGATAAAAAATTGTGGATGCATTAGCTGTAATAGGAAAATTGAAGGAAATAAGCAAGGAAATAGACCTATTGCTTGAAAGAATGGGGCTAGAATACGCCGATATATACGCCCCTCTAACCGATCAAGATATACAAATTTTAATGAATTACATTGATAAATGGAAAAATGATTTAGGAACAGTGAGAGATAGTATTGAAAAACCTGTTGAAGCGAGCTTTTTAAGACATTATGATGAAATTATTAGACGTTTTTATGGTTTAAGAGAGTTATTAAAAAGTAGGCAGGCTTATCTCGGTGAAGTGAAAAACGATCTTGAAGTTGTAAAGTCGAGAATCAATCTTGTGGTCCATCAAATACAGATGGATGCGCGGAGAAGAGAGTTTAAAGTTACCTTTGTGGATACTAGGCGTAAACCCATTGCAGAGGAAAAAATTAGCATAGAAGAGAGCGAATCAGTTACTCTTTCAGAACTTATAGCTAAAATTATCGAAAAGGAAGATTCTATTCAGTTAAGATTAAGAAGTATGAATATAAATCCATACTCCTTTATAGAAGGCTTAAAGAGGGGCGAAAGAGTAGGAATAGAAATAATAGCTCTTGAAATGGAAGGCCGTGGAGATCCATATGAAATACCTGATCAGAAATGGAGTGAATATACTGTAAAATACCTGGACAGGGATCTCGAAAAAATATTTAGAGAAGGCATAAAAGGAGTCCATGTAATTGTAAATCCGAGCGGAGGAGGATTAGAAAATTTTATTAAAGATACAGCCTTTATCCTTAAAAATAAGGAAGCCTCTATCGTTTTTGCTTATTGGGATAAAGAGGCGAAATTTCATCTGGCTGATAGAGTAGATGAGGCTTTGGATTTTTTCGAGAATTGGAGAAAAAGAATATATTTTATCTCTTTACTCTCCGTTATCTCATCTCCGGACGCTAACTTCTACTATCCTGTTAAAATAAACTTCCTTTACCTCGGGTTCTTAGTTAAATCCATTGATAGCACAACGATGTGTTGGGGGTGGAGCAGGTGGTTGAATATTTATAAAGAAATATTGGGCGAATGCGGTGTAAATTTTACAAAGCATAGTTATCCAAATCATCCTCCTGCTATAGTATTCTCCTTTGGAGATATAGGAGGAATTGTAGAGAAAAGAATCGTGGATGATTTTCAGCGTATATTAAAATCTATAGGTAGAAAGCGCAAAGTAGAGCAAAGCCTATGCCTATTTACCACAAGAAGCTATAACGGATTATCATATCTATACTTTCACTTACCGCTAGAACACTGGAATTACTCGTATAAACATAGAGAAAAACCCATTTTATGTTTGAAAAAGTACTTTGAAGTCTATTGGGGATTTAGGTTTGCCAAGCCTTCCTTTAAAAGAATCTAGAGTCATCTTAAGCAAGGCTATGCTGACACATCTTAAACTCTTGATAAAAGGCTATAGGAAAGCCTACGGAGTAGAAGATGAGCTGGGAGGCTATCTTTACGGTTTTTTCGACGGCTTAAATGTCTATATATGCTTAGCCTACCTAGATTTCTTTGCCGACAGAAGCACGGGACATATAGCTTTCTCCGACTTACCGAGCTGGGCTTTAGAGTGTATTAGGGAGGGCGGCTACCGGGAACTGGGCACTTGGCATACCCATCCGGGCTATGGAAAACCTCAACCTAGTTTTGAAGATGAAGATAAATTAGTTGTAAGAGAGAAATGCGCAATCTATAGTGCGAAGCCGCTCGTAGATGCCCCTCGCTTTCATGTGATCTTTAACTTCGACGCATCCGATTTTGCAGTCTTTAAATATGACTTATTAAATAAATATAGTGTAGAAATTCATGAAATTCAAAACTTAGGGGGGCAGCTATCTTTTATTAAGGTGGAAAATGGAAAAATTAAAGAATTGGATTCAGATATCGGTTTAATTTTTCGCACATTTGATGAATTAATAGAGTATGAGTATGAAGCTATAGAAGATACTCTAGGTTTCGCCAAGATATACCCTTACCCTGAGGTGTGCCAAGAGCTCAGAAACCTGTATATAGCTAATTTTTTCAACAAAGTCGTTAAGAGAAGCAAAGAGGTAAAAATCGACCTTTCTAAGAGAGCTTGGCTTTACCTTGAAATCTTATGTCCTAGAGGGGAAATCTCTAAAATAAGGCTTTTTGAAATTTTGTTTAATGATTTAAAAGTTCTTTTCGGCTTTAAGGAGGTAGCTTATGATATTTATTCCCATATTTAACATTAAAAAGGGGGAAACAGTCGTAACCCTTAAGGAAGGAGCTACTGTAAGAGATTTAAAGGAGGCTATCAGCAAACTCTATGGAATAGCGGGCTCAATTCACGTTACCGCTGTTAGAAAAGGCTTTCTCTCCATAGTGTTAAGCGATGCTGATAAGATAGAGGATTATTTAGAAGAGGACACGAAGATTGTGTGGCATGAAGAGGAGTCAGGAGATTTATATTATTACAGAACCTTTAGATTCAGCAGTATATACAATGTCGACGCTATTGGAGAAAAAACCGTACTCATGGGAGGTTTAGGCACGGCCGGCTCTTGGGTTTTGCTCCCCCTTACTGCTCTAGGGTTTAGGAGTTTCATCCTTTTAGATAGTGGAGTTGTAGACTCCTATGACGTTTGCAGACAACCACTTTACTACGCCAAAGACTTGGGGAAAAATAAAGTAGAGGCCGCTATGAGGATCGAAGAATACGGAGGTCTAAAAGTGAAAATTTCAAATATTCACGTTCCGACGCGAGCTAGAGGTGGAGACGTTAAGGAAGCTCTTGAGAATCTGGTTGAGCTCGTTAAAGAGTGTGACATTGTAATATCTTCCTTCGATGAAGGAGATGCTAGACTGGTTCTATACGTATTGTCGATGCTTTACGGTAAAGCCCACGTTAGTGTATCGCTAGGAGAGAACGTTTCTATAATCTTACTCTCTCGGAATAGCGAAGACGCCTGTAGATGGTGCACTAGAGGAGTAGAGGATATAAGGAAATTGTGGCTTGAAAAAGCCCCATGCACTAGGGTTTCGGCATCTATTCCTTTAATTTCAGCAGGTGTTGTAGCTGAAGTTTTAGCTAGGTTCTACTCGGGAGAGCAATTAGAGTATAACAGCTGGGAGGTAATAATTGATCTTGGAGGCCAGATTAGCGTGAGGGGGAGGAAGATGCCAAGAAGTGAAAAATGCGGAGTACATAAATTATTAGAGGAGAAAGATGTTATAGGTGAGTTAGCTAAATGGCTAAGAGGAAGCTAGGGCTACTAGCAACATTACTAATTTTGTTGCTTTGTGTATCATTATCCGATACAAGCCCCCTAAATGTATACTTAGAAGTTGAAGGAGGATGCAATGTTACCCATGAATATGGAGAAGAGTTAGAAGTCTGCGCTTCCGTAGACGCCGAGGCATCTCTCGAGATAGTTAAAGTATATCCCAGCGGTAAAGAGGAAAAATGTCTAGCTGTATTAAACACTATTCCGGGGGTTAGTTACTGCACACGGGTAAATTTGAAAGGTGAAGCTGGAAAGTGGGTCATTACTGCTCGAGCTGTATCGAATGGTTATGAAGACCAGGATACCTGTATAGTTTACACGACGAAAATAAACACGGTCCTAAGTGTATACGTAGAAAAGGAAGTGTACGAACCCGGCGAGACTGTAAAAATTTACGGTAGCTTAAGAACCGCCGATGGAAGGGGCATCTATGGGAAGTATATAAGTCTGAGCTACCGAGATTCATCATCTGGTAGCATAGATGAAGTAAAGACAGACAGTCAGGGACGTTTTAAGGCGTACTGGAAACCCCTCAGAGAAGGATACTACACCATAGTGGCCATCTTCCCGGGAGACGAAATATACGAATCAGCACAAGCGTCTACAGTTGTAGCTGTAATAGAGGTTGAGAAAAACCTCGATGTAAAGGTTTCTCCGTCGCGTGTTAACGCTAATCCCGGAGATGAAATAAAGGTATTAATAGAGGTCACGGCCAATAACTGGAGAAGTGATGAAGTAGAACTGAAAGTTCATACGCCTCCTGGGATATCCTATAGTTTAAGCCGAACTTCGGGAATTCCTCCTTACAAAGCTAGCTTAACTTTAAATATTGAAGCTTTAGGAAGCGGGACTTATGAGGTAGAGGTAGTTGCTAGCGGAGGAGGGCTCTCAGCCGCCAAAACGATATATATAGAAATTGATGTTGTAAAAGAAAATAGTAAACTTGAACTTTTTTACGATAATCGAGTTAAAGTAGGCAAAGAAGTAGCTATAGAGGGGCGACTCTATCCTAGGATATCCACGGTCTTACAACTTGAAATTACCGAACCGGACGGCTCTAGAAGGGAAGAAAAAATATACACTAGTAGCGAAGGAGAATTTAAAAAAATCTTCACCGTTGACAAGCCTGGAACATGGACTATAGCTGTTAAATGGAAGGGAAATGAAAAATACAGCCCGGTTGAACGCACAATAAACGTACTTGTTGAAGAAGCTACAGAGAGAAAAGAAGAAGGAACCGGATCCTTTCTATCCTCCCCATTTATGCTCATTGTAGCGATAGCAGCTATTGCAGCTATAGCGTTTATCGTAGCTAAAAAAATATCTCGCCCATCTCCTCCAGTTTCTCCACCTCCTTCTCCTCCACCACCACCTCCTCCCCCTTCTCCGCCCGAAGAACCGCCTCCTCCGCCTCCTATACCATGAAAAATAGAAACAATCTTTTTCGATATGGGCATTCTCAATTCCAAATAAATAACTCCCATACTACTAGTGCCTGTTGCATCGAAGTGAAAGGTTAGGCTCGGATGATACGAAAGGTACCAAATAAAACGTTATGTTATAGGATTACCTAGGTTTGAAATAAATGTGGAACTTAGAGAAATGCTGTTCGCTTTAAATCGATATAGCTAATTGCAGTATTCTTTTCTTAATATATTCGTCGAAAAATAGCTTGTCTTTCTTATTAGATATTACAGCTTTTAATTTTCTGTTTAGAATCGCTAAGTCCAGGTAGTTTATGAGGCCTACACGGCCGAAGTTAATTTTTCTTTCTAGAACGGCTATTTCGACATAGCCCTTTTTCTCGTATTTTTTCACGGTCTCTAGTATCGGCCTAAATAAATCCCCCAGAAACCTATCGTCAAAGAGTAGCTTAGACAAGTGGACAAGTTTTCTTTCTCTATAAGTTTTTAAGATATGTTTAGCCATCAAATTGAAGTAAACCTCGTATCTACGTGCTTCATCGATTAAACGGTAGGCATTCTTAAAGCCTTCCACGTTTTTCTCCACCATCTTCTGTATATCTTTCCACCGCTCGTTGAGGAGGTATTTACAGATTTTAGCATAGGAGTTTCTATAACATTCATAAAGTACGTATAGGGCTCTCTTATTATCATTCAGATAGAGCCACTCCTTGAGAGTTTCGAAAAAGTAAACTCCCGCCTGTTCAAAATCCATTTTACTTCTCAATTCGAAAGCCTTTTTCTCCAGCTCCCTAGCTCTCTTCCTAACCTTCCCGGTTAAATCTAAAAAGCTCATCCCGCCCACGCCTCTTCGAGAATTCGAAAAGAGACTAATCCCAAACTTAAGATACTCCTATAGAACTCTCGCAAACTTTTGAAATTCTTACTCGTTATTTTTTTAAAGCCAGCGACATGGCAGAGCCAGTAGCCCGGGTAGATCTTAGAGAAGATTTTATAATTCCTCCACTCGGGGAAGAATTTCTCTTCTATATTTCTATCGTCTAAGCCGTACTTATGGCGTGCTATGTCGCTTCTCGCTCTCAAAAATTTTAAGTACATTCTAGATAGGAGTGTCGATGTAAAACCATAAACGTGGCCCGCGACCGTTTCCCCGTAAACTCCTACTCCCTCTACCAGAGGGGTCGCCCTACCATAAGTTGATATTTTAAAAATAGCTGAAGTCTTCAAATTGGCGACGCTAGCGTAGTGTAGGTGATGCCCGAAGTATGTTTCGTGAGCCAAAGTGAGGATTATATCTCCTGAGTCTAAACTTGCTAACTTATTGCTTATCATGAGCACGCCAGATACGGAGCCTCTAGCAGTTCTACCGCTGGGCAGGTAGACCGCTAAGCCATAGTATTTCTCCAATTTTTCCGGCATTCTTCTAAAGTATAATTTCTCATCAGAAGGTAGGCCTATAAGTTCTCTAGCTTTTTTCCTTAAATCCCCTACTATCTCCTCCACGCTAAGAGTCAGCTTTCCTACTTTCTGGGTCGAGATTTTTTCGAGAAGTTTTTTCGTAACATAAATCTCCCTATCTAGGTAGGCTTCTAGCTCTCTTACATCTATTCCGTATAGCTCTCCAACCAGGTAGTCATAGTCGAGCCTGAAAGATATCCTGCTCTTAGCCTCTTCACACTCCCTTTTTAAATAAAGAATTTTCTCCCTAAGTTTTCTCAAAGCAGAGTCTTTCATAGCTTCCAATAAATCTAAGATAATGTTCAGCTCGGCTTCTAAGTTTTCGATGCACACGTCGTCCCCCCTATCTAGTAATCTTTTAATGAAATCAAGCATTCTTTCGGCTCTCACCAAAGCGTTTAAGTCTAGTTTTTTCCTCTCTAAGAAAACTTTAGAAACTAGGTAGCTCTCCAAGGTGGTCGCCAGTAGAGATCCTGGCATAGCTCTAAAGTAGTAGAGGATGAACTCGGCGTACTCTAAAAGTTCGAGAATTTGCTCCCAGTAAAGCCCCCTCCTGCTAGAACATTTTCTCCTCAATTCTCCTATTTTAGCTAAGACCTCCTCCACGAAATCGCTAGAGGGCACGTTAAATACTCCCTCGTACCTGCCTGCAGAGTGTAATTTATCGTATAAATCGAGGATTTCAGACTCTAGCTTCATAAAAAGCCCTCAAAATTTTAAGTAAATCTTGTTTTTTAAAAATAAAGTAGTCGAGAATAAAAACATAGGCAGACGCTTCTAAAACCCCAGGCCTTAAAATCTCTAGAGTATTATACAAATCCTCCACGATGGAGTTAGCTCTCCTAATGAGGTTCTCCGCTCTCTTGAGCTCTCTTTTACTCTCCCCGATTTTATCGAGTAACTCTAAGAGTCCGCGTAGTTTCTCTAATACAGATTTTTTGAACTCTTCTTTCTGATTTGCTATCAGATATCTTAATTCTTCGAAAGTGACATCTAGCGGCAACTCCTCATCAAGCCCTAGCAACTCCAAAACTTCCTCTATCTCCGGTCTATCCTCTGGATCCTCTTTTAACATACTTCTTATGGCTTCATCTAGTGCTTTGGAAACCTTAGGCTTAAACTTCCTTATACTCTTAGGTTTTGAGAGAGGATGCACACCTGTAAAAGCTTCGTAGAAGGTTACGCCGAGCGAGTAGACGTCCGACTTCCTGCTATACTCGCCTCTAGCAACCTCGGGCGCCATGTAGCCGAAAGTACCCACTATCTCCACGCCGGTTGAAGTCGTGGTAGTTCTAACCGAAGTAAATTTACTTTCATCTATGAGCTTAGCTACTCCGAAATCTCCCAGCTTTGCCACATACTTAGAGGTGAAAAGTATATTGCTAGGCTTTATATCTCTGTGGAGCACGCCCATAGAGTGTGCGTACTGGAGGGCTCTACATATCTGAAAGAAGACGTACTCGAGTAGTCTAGTAGCAACTCCTTTCTTACCAGCTTTTTTCATGACATCCTCGAGCGTGTACTTAGCAAGCTCCATCGCTATATAATACGTTCTACCGATTTTCTCGGGTTTGCTAGCCCTTATGATATAGGGGTGTTTTAGGCGCGCCATGATTAGAGCTTCTCTTCTAAAAAACTTCTTAGCACGTCTGCTCAAGACGTCGGGTTTTAAAATTTTTAAAGCTACTCTCCCTCCGCCTAGCAAGTTTTCAGCTAAATAGACCTTAGCGAAGGCCCCCTCTCCAAGCCCTTTAAGAATGCGGTAATCCCCGATGACTTCCCCCCTAGGCTTGGTGTAGACGGTTTCCTCCCCACCAGCTGTAGTACTCATAGAGCTTCCACCTTGGCAATTAGATCTAAAAGCCTCTTTCTGACCCGTTCAACTTCTGAAGAATCAACTGGAATTGTGGCTCCTTCCAAGTTTAAGACGTACCTACCCACGGGATCCAGTTTAACTGGTAAGACGCCGTGTTGGGCAAAATCTAAAATAAGTTTCTCTAAAACTTCCTCGTCAAGCTTTAACATCCTCGATAGATCGCTAAGGGGGAGGCGGGTATACGGATTTATAGCCTTCTTAACTTCCTCGGCAATTCTAACTTTATCTAATAAGAGATTTTGATCCTCGAAGTAGACGATGGAATCCTCGGCGACTCTATACGATAACTTCTTTAAGACTTCCAAATCTACGCCGTAACTCTTCGAAAAGTCCTGGAGATCGAGAACGTAATCTTCTGAAATCCTCTTTTTCATAATCTCGATGATTTCCCCCTCGTGGATAAATCTCCACCCGACTCTTAAATAGCCGCGTCTGGCTAGCAAATTTGAAAGAAAGTCTATTGCTTCGGGAAAATCCGAGAATATCTCTAAGCTAGAGTAGTCTATCTCTTCTCTGAGCCGAGGCTCGAGAAATTCTTCTACAGTTCTTTTATTAAATTCTCCGAGAACTAAAACCTTTAAACCCTTCGAGCAAACTCTGGCCCTTCTATCCAAGGACCTCGCTGCTTCCTCAATTAAGTTTAGCAGTTCCCTCTCTTTTATATCTAATCTAGAAAAAAGCCCTGTAAAATCATAGTAGAAATTCTCGGCGATAACCTTGGCAATATCCTCTAGTAATTGTGCTTTCCCGATAACTTCGCCCCCGTCTCTAGAGAAGTAGAAACTCAAAGACTTTCTTGCATCTTTTAGGATTTCCCTTAAATCTTCGACCGGTATTCCTGTAAGCTCGGATAGTCGAGACAGAGATATCCGGGTCTTCTCTAGCTTTTTTAAAAAATTCTGTTCTGTTTTTACGAGCAAACCCTTACTCTCGCAGAGGTATACTCCTGGAGGTAACTCTCCGGATTTTTTAAGCTCCCGAGCCAGCTCTAAGACTTTGCCAAACGGCACGTCCAATTCGTCGGCTAAAGCTTTCAAAGATGCTATCTTAACATACATTATTTAGTAAAATTAAGTAAAAACGGATATATTTTTCGATAGCAACTAGTTATCACAGCGAAATGAAACTGGAAAACCTTGTACTCAGGGAAAATATCTTCAACCTAAATGTAAACGTTAAAGTTAAATCTATGGAAGATGACGCCCTAGCCTTCCTCATTGAAGAAAATGGAACCTTCACTATAGTTCTAAGAAAGAACATGCCAGTCAGATATAGGAGATACTTAAAGAGTATAGTTAGGCATGAACTCTGCCACGCTAAAGACGTAGAAGAGGGGTTATACGATCTATACATGAGGAAAACAGGAGTTGAAGCCCTAGACCGCTACGCCGCATACATGTATAAAGCCTACACGGATTATATAGCCGGTTTTAGATTTCTTAGAAGCTATGGGTGGGGAGCATACTGCCAGTTTAGGAAATTAGCGACGGCTAGGCTTAGGGAGTTACCGTCTAGATGTGGAATAAATTCTTTTTTAAAATCTTTAAAACACATCGCGGTTTTATCGATTCCCACTTTCCAAACTAGAGGCTGGAAAAACAATGAATTATATAAAATAATTATAGATGACTTCGACTACATACGCAGAAAGGATAACTGGAGTCGCAGATCGGAGGCGCTACTGCTTGAGACTTTAGCGCTTCTCCTATTTCTAAAGGGTAGTATTCGAGACCTTCCCTGGACGGCAGAGCTATTAAACTTAAAAGACGAGAATCTCTGCCATAAGTGGATTTCTAGGATTCACTTTAAGAGTAGTATTTTATAATGCTTTTTGCCATAGACTATGCCGAGTATATCGGAATGGGAATTGCTTTCTCCTTAGAATGGAGAGTTTATCTTATTAATCTCCTACTCGATAGAACCGATATGGCCGAGTTTTGGAGAGACTTCGGGCTCTCCTTATCGACCAAATTGAGGAGTCGGATACCTCTAATCTTCTATACGGCAGAGCCTATCGGAGAGCTCTATCACCCGGGAATGAAGGAGGAAAAGGGTTTATCCATTATTGAATCTTTTCTTAAAGCGAGAATTATTAGAGCTCTATCAGCTACGCCTAGGTACGCTTTTAACAGGGTAGCAGCGTTCAGCGCTTTTATCGATGCTCGCGAATTCCTAAAACTGCGAGAAGAGATAATGAGAGAATGTGGAATCATTAAAGTTGAAATTGCAAAACCGATACAACTCTTCTTAAAAGAAACAGTACCTCTTGTAGAAGCCCCCGCTGCTTGGAGCCACGGATTTACTGGTAAGAGTGTTAGAGTAGCCGTATTAGACACGGGTGTTGACTGGACCCACCCGGCTCTTCGCGGAAACGTGTTGGAGTACAGTTACATGCAGGAGGCTTGCCAGTACATAGAAGACATTTTCATATACATCCTAGCTCTAACTTTAAAAAACTCCGGAGTTCCAGATGAGGAGATAGAAAGGGCTATAGAAGAACTCTTGCAGAAGAAAGAGATAGCGGAGATATTAGAATTCGTGAAAGAGCCGTCGTGCACAGCGAAAGACGTTGACGGGCATGGAACTCACGTAGCTGGGATAGTAGCCAGCAAAGGCGAGTATAGGGGTGTGGCTCCTGACGCGGGGATTTTAAGCATTAAGCTCGGCAGCGCAGTATCCACTTTAAGATTACTAATTCTCATTCAAACGCTACTGAGGAAAAAGTTGCTTACAGAGAGAGATTTAAAAGAGATAGGTAGGCGCTTGTTGTTGTCTTTTACGGATACCCTAGCTTACGCTATAGAACAAGCAGCTAGGAAAAACGTAGACGTCATAAGCATGAGCGTGGGCTACCCCGGCTCGCCAGATGACTTGGTATGCACTATAGTCGATAGAGTAGCTGAAATGGGAATTTTGGTGGTGGCGGCTGCCGGAAACGAAGGCCCGCTATCGGGCACGGTGAAGGCTCCCGCTATGGCTAGGGGGGCTATAGCTGTAGGAGCTGTAGATAAGAAAGGGGTTTTAACGAGTTACAGTAGCCGAGGGCCAGCTCCAGATGGAAGAACAAAACCTGATATCCTAGCTCCGGGGGGAGATTTAGACGATCCGGTAATCTCAACTTTATCCTCTACTCTCGCTGAAGAGAGGAAAGCGGAACTAGATAGTAGAGTTGTAGATAGTGAATATGTAGGTATGACCGGGACTAGTATGGCTACTCCTCATGTTGCCGGCGCTGCGGCTATACTGATTCAGGCAGTTAGAGAACAAGAATGTTCTGATAAAGCGAGCGTGGCGACTATGGTTAAAGCCGCCTTGCTGGGCTCGGCGGTGGACTTGGGCTATGATTCGAACGAGCAGGGTCACGGCTTACTGAATATTAGGAGAGCTTTGGAGGGGGTTTACGGCGTACTTGGAGTGAAGAGTATCCCAGAGGAAAGGTATATTGTAATGCTTCCAGAGAAAAAAGAGGAACAAGCGAGTATAGAAAAGGGGTTAGGGCTTTCGAATTCTCTACTGATAGGCTTAGGAGCGGGAGCTTTAGCCGCGTTGATATTTGGCATGCTATCTTCGCCGAGGAGAGAAGCGAAAGAGGAGGGTGTGAAATTGGCTAGGGAGGCTATTGAAAAACGCCTACAAGAGCTTAGAGACGAATATGCAATGGGTAAGATAAGCAGAGAAGAATACCTAAAGCTTAGAACTGAACTAGAGAAATTTCTTGACGATTTAGAGAGGCGTAGTTTTTAGGACTTGGTCTTCGCTTCGACAACCAGAGCTTTCTTCAGGATTTCTCCCAGTTTTTTCAAGTACATATCCTCGCTTATAGCCCCCTCTAACAGCATCTCGTCTAGAATTTCCAATTCCTTATCGATTTCACGGGGTAATGGAGGTAGCTGGGGAGAGTAGCTGGCTATATAGGTTGCTATATCCACGAGCAATGGGTCTTGGTTGTTATAGTATGTTTTCATCTTTTTTAAATCTACGAGCATTAAACTGACTCTAGGATCTGAGCGTTTTTCGGCGTATGCCCTGCTGTCAGGATCCCAACCGGTGGGAGATGCCAGAACCACGAGCGTTCTCTCCTTTCCCGAGAAGGAATCTACCCACGGTTTAACTTCGCTATAGCTTAGGGGAGAGTGGTCTAGGGAATGTTCGTCGAAGTAGAGCTTATCGATTCTGGAGAAGACTATTACGATTACTTTGAATCTACGTCGTTTAAATAAGCCCTTCGTAGCGTATACGGCTTCAAGACATTTATTCTGAGGCAACTTCCCGAATTTTTCATAGTCAAATTCTACTCCATACAGTTTACACTTATCCTCTACGATTTTCCTATAGTTCTCCACTAAACTATACTCTCTAACCCTATCTAAACTATACTCTTCTCTAGGTTTCCACTTATTTACAACCCCCTTCATCAAGTCGATGAACTCGTCCTCCATGCGCCTAGCGCTCCTCCCATCTATAGCGGCCAATAGCTCATCTGTCGTAGCCTGTCTAAGGAGCAGGTAGTCGCCCATATCCTCCTTTACGACGGCTATAGGGTGTTCGAGTATAACCGTTACCTTTTCCCCCTTGTACTCCCTAGTGGTCCACCTAACCCCTTTATCTACGACTACCTCTTTCTTAAACCTCTTTATAGCCGGGGCGAGAGAAGCCAACGCGTATCCAAGAGCTGCGGATAAGCTTAGCTTAGCGGCTTCACCGAGTAGAGTTTCAATATCCACCTTTTCCTCGGCTACAGCGACAGGCTTTGCTTCAATTTCCACGGGCTCTACCTCTATCTTAACGGAGTTACTGTAGACTTCATAGTTGGCTCCCTCCTCATCTCTATAAGACGCCTTTGCGGGCAACAGCATTACCATTCCTTTTCTAGCTTTAAATGCGTACCTCAATCTCTTCTTTTCGCCCGGTTCCAACTCCCCCATCCAGAAAGCATCTCCTCTAATTTCTAGATTCTCGACATTATCTTCTAACGCCACGTCTACTGCTTTAGCGGATCCGACATTCCTCACTACGAGGTCGACGTAGACCCATTCTCCGTCTTTGACTTTACTCTTGTCAATTTTCTTCTCTATGACTAGGCGAGGCGTGAGAGGCGGGGCTATTGAAACAACCACGCTATCCGTCTTTGCCTTGCCTTTAACTTCGCCTACTCCTTCAATTTGGAAAGGACCTATAATTCCTGAGCCCTGTTTCACGGCTTTAAGCTCCGCCTTCAATTCAATCCATCCGTGAGGCGGTATTTCGTGTACGCCAGATATCTGGTTCCAGAGAATGGTGAAGTGTTCAGACCATCCTCCTGTAACGGTTAATTTCACGTGGGTGTCGGCGTGGTTTACGATTTTTAATACAACGTTTATGTTTTTGTTCTGACGTATATTTCTAGAGCTGACGGATACATGGGCTTCAATAAGCTTGATGGGCTCCCGCTTGTATACCATAGCCCTGTCGATTTTCCGCAACCTATCTTCGACTACTTTAATGAATTTTTCTCTATCTCCTCGAAGCAACCTTTTCTTCAAAACTTCCCTTTTAAGGTATTCTTGTCTCTCCTTAAAGCGTTTAAGCTCCTTCTCGCTGTACTTAGCTAAATCCTCTAAACTTATATTATCGAGAAGCAAGCCTTCATCATCATATAGCATCTTCCTGATTTCATTGGCATTCTTCAAAAACTTCTCTAAGAAGCTCATACCTTCCCGAGCCTCCTAAGCTCTATCTCCACCTCTGCGAGTTTCTCCTCGTACCTAGACATTAACATCAAGTAGACTTTTCTGCCAATTTTCCCCTCGCAAAATCTCTTAGAAATAGCTTCAAGTATAGAGAGGTACTTCTCTCTAAGCCTTAAAAGCTCAGCTAGCCTAGTATAGTATTCCACGTATTTTTCTAACTCTTTCTCGCCGAGCTTCAATCCTCTTTCCTTGGCTTTTTCCTCTATTATAGCTCTCACATCTATTTTCTCTTCCTCTTTTTCGAGATAATGACTCGGCGGGAGAAAAATCACAGAAGGAGGAACCTTTACCTTCTTAGCCTTAACCTCTCTGCCGACGGCTAAACCCCCGGCGAAAGCAAGTAGGGATAGCCACTTGCTAACCAAAGATCTCCCCTATACTAAGTAAGGAGGGGGATTTTAAATCTCTCTCTTTAGTCGGAGAGTGCCCAATTTTGGGCATAAACGTTGCCAAGAGTATCATTCAAGTTTCGTAGCTTGTTACTTTAAACTTCGGCATATGAAAAGCCGCGAAACGGATAAAAATACGTTGAGGCTTTCAGGATTTATGGAGAAGTGGAGGTATTACTCTTCCGTATTCTTGTTTAGGTTTGGCGGCACGGTGATAGTATTTTTAGC